>CAVUHW010000012.1:0-153151 GCA_963741205.1 Nitrospirota bacterium | reverse complement strand
TGACGCTCCTCCTGAAGTTGATCGAGGAGGCGTCATCGAAATATTTCGTCGGACAGCTTATCTCTCCGATTCGAAACCCGAAATACACGGCCTGGGCGAGCATCTCGTTGTCGAAGACGAAGTCGTCGGAGTTCGCTTCGAGAGGAAGCGTTTCGAGCACCGTGCGGCTGAATGCCCGAAATCCCGTATGGTATTCCGACAGTTTCACGCCGAGCGCCAGGTTTTCCACAAACGTAAGAAACCGGTTCGCAATATACTTGTAGAATGGCATCCCGCCTTTCAGAGACTTCTCCGCCGAGGATCCGCGAGCCCAGGACGACATCGTAATGCCCGGACACGACCATAGATGCCATGGCCGTAATCAGTCGGGGAGAATACTGGTAGTCGGGGTGGAGCATGACGACCACGTCCGCCCCTTTTGACAAAGCCTCCCGGTAACATGTCTTTTGGTTGCCGCCGTAGCCCCGATTCTCTGGATGGATGATTGTATGAATGCCGAGTTCCCTGGCTTTGATCGGCAGTGTCGTCCCTGCTCGCATCATCGACCAGAATCACCTCGTCCACGATGTCTTCCGGTATCTCGTGATACGTCATCTCAAGTGTCTTGGAGGCGTTATATGCGGGCATTACCACGACAATTTTTTTCTGATGAAGCATACGCCTCCCCTGTTCATGAATATTGTGACCGGAATATCCTATCGTAAACGGCTAATGCCTGTTTTTTCGTAAGCCAGGGTCATACACCAATGCCAAGGAGGGCGACTCAACGTTCCTTTGTGCGCTATTATTCCTCGACCTCTCACTTATGATATAGTTATGGATGATTACTCGGTTCGGTCTATCGAAAAGCGAAAGATCACAAAATCGCATAATCTCGTCATTCCCGAATAAATAAGGAACGACTCCGGGTAAGATAGAGCAACGGGATGAAATATCGACCGAGTTGTTCCCATTTTAAATGCAACTAATATGCCCTTGTGCAGCTGGATAATATGATAACGTTACGTTTCGTCACCCGCTCGGCACCCGACGGTGATTGAAAACAATCTCATCGCAACCTCGGCACCCCAGAGGAGAGGATGAGAGGGTAATGTGTTGCCGAAAAAATGGTGAAATGACCTCCCATCTCTGGCCATTTCACCAACAGTTGACGAGCGTAAGTATATTCTGCTCTGGCAATTTATCAATATATCGGAGAGTTACGAAAAAATTCATCTTCCGATTGTGAGTATGAGACTTGCATATTAAACTTAACGAATTTATATTGGGTCGAAAATTATATTATGTTCTCTTAACTTCTTACGATAATGCCTAAAATTCTGTTGGTGGATGACGAAAATCTGATTTTATACTCCCTCTCCGCGACGCTCAGTCACGACGGTGCGATAGTAACGGCCGTTGCGAACGGGAAAGACGCATTGAAGGAAATTCACCGGACGACCTATGATATCTGCTTCCTGGATGTCAATCTCCCCGACGCAAACGGTCTCGACCTCATGAAGATCGTGCGGGAAGTCTCGCCCTCAACCAGGATCGTCATTATGACGGCGGTGGACCTTAACGAGAAGCAGTTTGAGGATCTGTACAGCAATGCCGGTCATTTCCTCCCAAAGCCCTTCGACCTCGAAGAAGTAAGGTCCATCGTAAGGCGTATCGGGGTCCGTCATACTGCTGCCGCGCCGCATGCAACAGCCTAGTGTTGCGTCCTTAAAGTCCTTTTCCTTTTGGCGTCATTCCGCTCTTCAACCGGAGTCCATGGTTATCCAATGGATTTTCGCTCGTCCGGACAGAATCATTCGAGGACAAGTTTCGCGGCAATGACAGCGCAGGAAAAATCCGTCCGCTCTCTCCGTGTCACTCGAGACCGTACTTTTTCACCTGGTACCGCAGCGTATCATAGCTGATCTGGAGCAGCTTGGCCGCCAGGGTCTTGTTGTGGTTCGACCTGTCGAGCGCCTGCCGTATCAGGTCCTTTTCCACTTCATCGAGCGATATGCCGTCCTTGGGAAGCATAAATTTCCCGTCCGGCGCCGGACCCGCGGCGGCTGACTGGCCCATCAGCCAGTTCGGCAGGTGCCGGGGCAGGATCATCTTCCTCACCTTCGAGCACCACGAGTCTTTCCACGAGGTTCCGAAGCTCCCGGATGTTTCCGGGCCAGTTGTAGGATTTCATGAGCTCTTGCGCTTCGGGTGAAAAGCCTTTTATACTCTTCTTTTTAAAACGCGCGGCATAATACGAAATATAATAGTCGACGAGAAGCGGAATGTCCTCCCTGCGCTCCCTGAGCGCGGGCACGTGCAGATGAAAGGTGCTCAGCCGGTAGAAGAGGTCCATTCTGAAACTCTCCCTTGGCGACCGCATCTTCAAGATTGACATTCGTCGTCGCGATGACCGTCGTGTCGATGGGGATCTCTTCTCTTCCCCCGATCGGCCGTACCATCCGCTCCTCGAGCACCCGCAGGAGTTTGCCCTGGAGGCTCTGCTTCATGTCTCCGATCTCATCGAGCAGGATCGACCCTCCTTGCGCCTGCTCAAACAAACCCTTCTTGTCCGACTTGGCGTCGGTGAACGAACCCTTTTCGTACCCGAAGAGCTCGCTCTCCAGCAGGGTCTCGGGGAGGGCCGCGCAGTTTAACTTGACGAACGGAGAAAACCCGGCCTTTCCTTCGTCGCGGATCAGGCGGTGGGCATAACGCGCAAACAACTCTTTCCCGGTCCCGCTCTCCCCGGTGATGAGCACCGTTGACACCGAGGCCTCCGCCATCTTCTGTATTTTCGACTTTAATTCCTGTACCGCCGGCGACTCGCCGACGATCTCCTTCTCGATGACTTCCGACTGCACCTTTCTGAGATAGGCGACCTCCTGCTTCAACTTGCCTTTTTCAACGATGTTGCCGAGGACGATTTTTACCTCTTCCACATTAAAAGGCTTCGTGAGATAGTCCGCGGCGCCAAGCTTCATGGCCTTCACGGCGGTCTCCGCGGTATCATCCGCCGTCAGCATGACGACCTGGGCCGTCGATCCCTGCTCCACCAGCTCCTGCAGGACGTCGATGCCGCTCCGGTCCGCGATCCGGATATCGAGGAGGACGACGTCCGGGGACCAGGCTTTGATCTTGCTCACGACGCCGTCCGCGCTTGTCGCGGTGCGGACGGTGTATCCGCCGTTTTTCAACACCCGGGAGAGCATGGTAATGATCAGGTCGTCGTCATCAACGAGAAAAATTCTTCCTTTGTCGGTCATGTTTGCATAACCCCTTCCCTGACGGCGGGCAGGACTGATCTTGAACACGCGCCCCCCCTCCGGTCCTGTTTTCGATCATGATCTGCCCTCCATTCTCCTCGATCAGCCGCTTTGGTAATCGCCAGCCCCAGTCCCGTCCCCTTCGGCTTCGTCGTGAAGAAGGGCTTGAAGATGCTTTCCATCGCCGCCTCGTCAATTCCCGTCCCCGTATCGGCTATGTTGATCTGGAGGGAATGCGAGGCGCTGTCATAAACGTGTTTGCAGGGACACGGTCCCCCCCTGCGGCATGGCGTCGGCGGCGTTCAGGATGAGGTTCATGAGGATCTGCTGAAGCTGCATCGGGTCGGCCAGCGCCTTCGGGAAGGTCCCGCTGGAGGTCCTTGACGATATGGATCGCGTGAGACCCGTCCCGGACTGATGAGCGGTCTTTGAGCGCCAGGCTTGCGACCGTCTCAAGGACGGCGTTCACGTCGGTCTTGGCGAATTGCGGCCTGGGCGGCCTTGCGAAGTTCAGGAGGCTCTTCATCAAATATTCGATGCGCCTGATCTCCTCGATCACCCGCGTGAGAGCAGTCCGGTTTTCGTCGGACATCTGCGTGTCCTCGGCGAGG
Organism: Nitrospirota bacterium; assembly: GCA_963741205.1. Classification (GTDB taxonomy): domain Bacteria; phylum Nitrospirota; class UBA9217; order UBA9217; family UBA9217; genus JAJYKN01. Next base: position 149,295 of record CAVUHW010000012.1, on the reverse strand, counting down.
ATCTCCATCGTTACCTTGATGCCGGCCAGAGGGTTCTTTATTTCGTGCGCCAGACCCGTCGCCAGCTCTCCCGCGCTTTTAATCTGCTGCGCCCGCCGCAACGCCGCCTCCGCCTGCTTTCTCTCGGTGACGTCGCGGTCGATCGCAAGGATGTAATGGTGATCTCCGACCTCGAATACGCCGGCGCTGATCTCTACCGGGAACACCGAACCGTCCTTCTTCCGGTGATTGACCTCGGTTTGGACCCACTCCCCCTTAAACATCCGCTCGATCTGGGCGGGCATCCCTTTGGCCCCGTCGGACTCTTCGAGCTCGGTGCATTTCATGGTGAGGAGTTCGTTGACGGAATAGCCGTGCATCTTCGCCGCCGCGGGGTTGGCTTGCAGGATCTTGCAGGCGCTCTCGCCTTCAACGCCCAGGATGAATATGGCGTCGGCCGCGCTGTCGAACAAAAGACGATAGCGCTTTTCGCTCTCCTCGATCGCCCTCATATGCTCCCTGAGCGCGGAGCCCATATCGTCGAAGGCGACCGCCAGCTCCGCGAACTCGTTCTTGAGACCGACGACCCGGTAATCAAAACTTCCCGCCTTGAGTTTTTTCGTCGCCTCGAGGAGGACCCGGATCGGCCTCGTAAAACTGTTCATCGCCGTAAAACCCAATATCGCGATCATCAGGGGGCCGGCGATGATGAGCAGGATCACGATGATTTTTGTCCGGTGCAGCTGCTGGAGGGAGTCCTCCGTCCGCTCGTTGAGCTTCTTGTTCGTCAACACGATCATGGTGTTGATTTTGCTGATGAGCGAATCGCCGATGAGGTGGGCCTTTTCCTGTTCTTCCGGCAGCTGGTCGGGCCTCACCTTCCGGGCCACGATCGCGCTGACGGACTGACTGTATTGGCCGATCTGATGATTCAGGTCGTAGAGCCGCTCCAACACGGACGGTTCATGGTGACAGTCAAGGCAGCTCTTGATCGTGTCCTGCATTTCGTCGACGTGGCTCACGACGGCATCCACGCTCTCGGGATGGCGTGTGCCTTGTGAATACAGGTCCCCCTCGACCCGGCGTATGTCCAGCAAGAGGTGCTCCCGCAGGATCTCCACCTCATGCAGCAAGATAAGGCGGTCAAGGTCTGCTGCGCGGCGCTCGATCGTTACGAGGAGATAGGTGCCGCCGGCGGACGCCAGCAGGAGAGAGAGGGCCAGGAATATGATAATCTTCTTTTTCATCGCGACGTTGCGTCTTTCCCGGAGTGGAAAGTACGGCCGATTGCGCGCTGGGCGGCAAAGACCGCATGATACTGCTTATCCATTCGGAGAGTGAAACCAGGGAGTGCTCTCAAGAACCTCTGGGGGAGCGGCCTTATCAGCATGATAACAAAAATCCCCGTGTATTCTAAATCAGCCTCTCCGGCTCTGTCAATATGCAATAAAGGGATGTCCTCCCTTCTATCGGGCTTTGTTGTCTTGCGCATTCCCGACGGTCTCGCACCACTCCCGCGCGTTCTGGAACATCCTGAGCCACGGCGAAACTTCGAGCGATTTTTTGAGGTCTTCGGGCAGCCAGCCCCACTGCCAGGCAAGGACCGATCGTTCGGGGTGCGGCATCATGGCGAGGTGGCGGCCGTCGGGAGAGCAGAGGCCGGCAATGCCAGCGGGCGAACCGTTGGGATTGAAGGGATAGGACTTCGGTGATCTTTGAATCGTCATCGACGAAGCGGATAGGGCGCAAGGCCGTGCTCGCATTCCCTGAACGTTTGCTCGTCCGGGAAATAAGCCAGGCCTTCACCGTGGGCGACCCAGATGCCGAGCACGGAATTTTCCATGCCCTGAAGCATGAGGGAGGGACTTTTCAGGATCTTCACGGTCGAGAACCGCGACTCGAAGCGGCCGGACTTGTTGTGGATGAAGCGGGGCTGGAGGTCGGTCGGCGATCCCGCGCCAGGGCACCCATCCCAAGAGCGCCATGAGCTGGCAGCCGTTGCACACGCCGAGGCTGAAGGTGTCCGGGCGGTGATAGAAGGTCTCGAACTGGTCCCAGACCTTTTTGTTGAAACGGATGGACGCGGCCCAGCCCTTGGCCGAATCCAGGACATCGGCGTAGCTGAACCCTCCGACAAAAGCGATTCCCCGGAACCGGTCGAGGGTGATCCGGCCGTCGAGCAGATCGGTGACGGTAACGTCCCAGGGCTCGAATCCGGCAAGGAAGAAGGCGGAGACCATCTCGCGGTCGCCGTTGCTTCCCTCTTCGCGGATCACGGCTACTTTCGGCTTCGACGCGCTGCAGAAGGTATTGTCGCTTGTCTGCGCCGGCGTAAAAGGAATGACAAAGGACGGGCCCCTGCGGTCGTAGATGTTCTTCCGTTCTTCCTTGATGTTCTCGGGGTTTCTCTGCATCAGATCAAGCTTATGGCTCGTCTCTTCCCAGATGTCGCGGAGTACGCGCATGTCTTCGTCCAGGACAGTTCGCAGTTCAGAGTTCGGGGTCCGGAGTGAGAAGACTATCCTCTTATCCGGCATTGTTTTGCCGATCACCTGATACGGCACCGCGGCCCTGTCGAGAATGGCGAAGATTCTTGATTCTTCTGCCGGAAGGTATTCGATGGCGACACCGAGCTCTTCGGAGAAGAGAGCGGCGACGGCATCGTTCTTTTTGCCGAGGTCTATTTCGATGCCGCAGTTGCCGGAAAAAGCCATTTCCAATAGCGTGGTCGCGAGTCCGCCGTCGGAACGGTCATGGCCCGCGAGAATAAGCTCATCTTCTACGAGGTTCTGAACGGCGTTAAACGTCCTGGTGAGAAGCTGGGGATCGTCGAGGTCGGGAGACTTGTCCCCGACCTGACCGAAGACCTGCGCGAGCGCCGAGCCGCCGAGCCGGTCCTGTCCGTGACCGAGATCGATGAAGAGGATTTTGCTCTTGCCCGGGGCCTTGAGGTCCGGTGTTACGGTCTTCGTGATATCCGGGCAGGTCACGTAGGCTGAGATCACCAGCGTGCCCGGCGACTTCACGGTCTCGCCGCTTCCGTCGGGACTCGTTACCCTGGCGGCCATGGACAGGCTGTCCTTGCCTCCGTCCACGGCCATCCCGAACTCGATCATGACGTCGCGCATGGCTGCTGCCGCGTCGTAGAGCCGGGCCCCTTCTCCCGGCAGCTTCGGCGCCCACATCCAGTTCGCGGAGCAGCGGATGTCCCCGAGACCGGAGACCCGTGCCCAGACGATGTTCGTGAGCGCTTCTCCGACGCTCATCCTCGCCATGGCAGCGGGATCGATCAGCTCTTTCACCGGCTGCTCTCCGATCGAGATCGCCGCGCCGGTCAGGCCGAAGTGGGACTGGGCAATGACCGCCACGTCGGACACGGTGAGCTGGAGCGGTCCCGCGCACTGCTGGCGCGCGATCAAGCCCGTGACCGAACGGTCCACCTTGTTCGTAAGGAAGCGCTTGGAACCGACCGAGACAAGGCGCAGGACGCGGTCGAGCGCCTTCCGTATGGTCAGGTCCTTCGGAAGCTCGAGCGGCTTTCAGTGCTCTTTTCTTTCTGTCGAGCCTGAAGACCTTCTGCGGCATGTCGCCGAGTACCTTGGCAAGCTCCAGGTCCTCCGGCGTCGACTGGTCAACCTCGTCGTAGAGCACGATGCGGCCGTCGCCCGTGACCGTGCCGATGACCGCGACGGGGACCTTCTCGCGCAGGCAGAGAGACCTGAACAAGGCCTCATGCTCCGGGCGCGAGCAGGAGCGCGTTCTGCTCCTGGTACTCGGCCCCCCAGATCTCGAGCACCGAGAGCGTATTGTCGCCGACCTGGACCCTGCGAATTTCAATCTTCGCGCCCGCGGGGTGCACGATTTCCTTCACCACGTTGCAGTTGCCGCCCGCGCCCTGGTCGTGGATGCTCTGGATCGGGTTCTTCTCGCCCAATTCCGACGCAGGCGCGGATCACGCGGTTCAGCTTCTGCTCCATCTCGGCGTCGCCACGCTGCACGGCGTTGAAGTCGAGCTCCGCGATGTTCTCGCCCTGGATCATGGAAGAGGCCGCGCCGCCGCCCATGCCGATGCGGTAGGCCGGGCCTCCGACCTTGACCACGAGCATGCCTTTGCCGGCTTCCGTTTTTTTCGTATGGCGGGAATCCATCTGGCCGATGCCGCCGGAAAACATGATGGGCTTGATCCACTCCCGCCGCTCGCCGTCGGGCAGCCGCAGGCCGAAGGAGCGCGTGAAACCCTGGATCAGGGGCTCGCCGAACTTGTTGCCATAGTCGGAGGCGCCGTTGCTGGCCTCGACCTCGATCTGGAGCGGCGAGGCGAGATTATTCGGATATGAATATGAAGCGTCTTCCCAGGGAAGTTCGTAGCCCGGTATGCGCAGGTTTCCCACGCAGTAGGCGGCCGTGCCCGCGACGACGAGGCCGCCCGTGCCCGTCGCCTGCACGTCGCGGATGCGGCCGCCCGTGCCGGTCTCGGCCCCGGGGAAGGGCGCGACGCCCGACGGGAAGTTGTGCGTCTCGGCGGTAAAGATGATATGGTATTTCCGGCGCGACTCGCGGAATGCGGAGGGCATGCCCACGGCCTCGGGGATGATGGTCATGATGTCGTATCCGGTAATTGCGCTCGAATTATCGCTGAAGGCGATGACGCTGTTGTTCCGGTTCGCCTCCCAGGTTTCCTTTACGATCTTCATCAGGGTCTCGGGGACTTCTTTCCCGTCCACGATGAGCCGGCCCCGGAAGAACCAGTGGCGCGAGTGCTCGCTGTTCGACTGCGAGAGGTCGAAGCACTCCACGTTCGTCGGATTCCGCTTGATGTCCTTTACGAAGAGGTTCGTGTAGTAGTCCAGGTCCCAATCATCAAGACCCAGCCCCATCTCGCGGTTGATCGTTTCAAGCGCGGCCCTCCCCTTTTCCAGGAGCGGGATGACGCGCACCGGCTCGGGTTTTATCCCGGTCTCGAAGGTCGACAGCGGTTCAGGGTACGGGCACTCGGTCATGCGGTCGTGAACGAGAGAGAGGAACCGAGCTCTTAGCTCAGGGCTCACGGCTGAGGGATCGTCAGAGAGCAAGAGGATAGCGCCGGGAGCGTTCGATCCTCGATATCTTCCTGAGGCCGCAGGCGTGGCAGACCGAGACCGCGTTCGTGGACCAGGCGGTCGTGAAGTTCATGCGGGGGCCGACTTCGAGAATCGAGTACGAGGGACGAGGGATTGCGGGATCGAGGGAGGAAACTGCTGTCGGAGAATTTTTCAGGCTCGAAGGTCTCGGCAAGGAGCCAGCGGAGCAGGCGCATTTCGTCCGCGGTGAGCGGGCTGTCCGCGGCCACGTTAAAGCAGAACTCGGTCTCGATCCCGCGGATTGCGGGAGAAACCTTCTGCTGCGCCGTCGTGAGCAGGCCTGCGGTCTGGTAGGCCGAGAGGGCCGGGGTGCGAAAGAGGTGAATAAGGGCCATAGTATGTTATTTCTAAGCAAGGATTGACAGGTTAGCGTGAATCTTTTGGTCGAGTTGCGGGTTGCGAGTTGCGAGTTTAAACCCGCAACATGTCATTCCCGCAACCCGTAACAGCCTTTGGCTGCGGCCTCTGGCAGCGTTCTCTACCGGTCCGCGATCGACACGACCTTCTGCTCCGCGGCCTTCTTTTCGCCGACCATTTCGCTCTTGCCGTCGAAGATCACGCCCTCCTCGATAATGAGCTTCGGTGTCTTGATGTTGCCCTGGATGCTCGCCGGGGCAAGGAGGTGCACCTTCTGGCCGGCGTTGACATTGCCCACGATCTTTCCGCTCGAGATGAGTGTCCCGACGGAGATCTCGCCCTGGAGGAAAGCCCCGTCGCCTGCGATGAGCGTGTCCTTTGAGACGATCTCCCCTTCAACCTTGCCGTCAACGCGGATGGTCCCCGCAAAGCTCAAGACCCCCTTGAACTCCGTGCCTTTTCCCAGGAATGCGGTTATCTCAGCCTGCTCTGGTGTGCCCGAACTCTTCTTCAGCATGGATTCCTCCTTAGAAATTAAGCGATCCGTGATACATGACGCACGGTCGTTAATCGTCATTCATGATGGTTCCGTACTCGACGATTTTCGGCTTCTTACACTTGTATCATTCATCTTGCATCCCGTATGTGCGTCGTGTCACAGCTTAGCTTTTCCAGAATCCCGTCCAATTCCTCAGCGGAATAGTACTCGATCACGATCCTGCCGCCCTTCGATTTCGGGGTGATGCTCACCTTCGTGCCGAGCGCCTTCCTGAGCTTCTCTTCAACCGCTTTCAGCTCATGGCTCAGCCGGGCCTTCTTCTCCTTCGGCGGAGCCTTGAGCCGGGAGGCCAACGCCTCGGCCTCGCGCACTGAAAGCCCTTTCTTCGTGATGAGCGCGGCGGCCTGGACCTGGTCGCGGCCTCGTTCGAGCGACAGGAGCGCCTTGGCATGGCCCATGCTGAGCGAGCCGGACGCTATGTCCTGCTTCACTTCTTTCGGCAGATGGAGTATGCGGAGGAAATTCGTGACGGTCGAGCGTTCCTTGCCGACCCTCCTGGCGAGGTCCTCCTGCGTAAGCTTGAATTCGTCCTGGAGCCTTTTGTACGCCTCGGCCGCTTCGAGGGGGTTCAGGTCCTCGCGCTGGATGTTCTCGATCAGCGCCATTTCGAGGAATTCCCGCTTGCTCGCTTCCTTGACGAGGGCCGGGATGGTCTTAAGGCCGGCGATGCGCGACGCGCGCCACCGGCGCTCTCCGGCGATGAGCTGGTAGCCGCTTCCCGCCTTGTGCACGATGACGGGCTGGATCACGCCCTGCTCTTTGATCGATGCGGCCAGTTCCCTCAGCTTCCCGTCGTCAAAAACCTTCCGGGGCTGGTATTCGTTCGGGATGATCTTGTCCAGTTCGATCTCGGTGATGCCCAGGGCCTTCTTTTCCTTGTCATCGAGCGTGGACAGGTCCGGGATCAGCGCGCCGAGACCCTTACCGAGCGCCTGCTTTTGCATTGCTGATGACCTCCTTCGCGAGATCCAGGTAGTTCTGGGCGCCGCGGGACCGGATGTCGTATAACAGCACCGGCTTGCCGTGGCTCGGCGCCTCGGAGAGCGCCACGTTCCGGTGAATGACGGTCGTATACACCTTGCTCCCGAAGTACTTGCGCACTTCCTGGGCCACCTGTTCCGCCAGGTTGTTCCTGCGTGTCGTACATGGTGAGGAGCACGCCCTCGATGGTGAGGTCCGGGTTCAGTTCCTGTTTGATGAGCTTGATGGTGTTCGTCAGCGCTGAAAGGCCCTCGAGCGCGTAGTACTCGCACTGCACCGGGATGATGACCCCGTCCGCCGCGGTCAGGGCGTTGACCGTAAGGAGGCCGAGGGACGGCGGGCAGTCGATGAGGATGTAGTCGTAGTCGTTTCTGAAGTTCGCGAGCGCCTTCTTGAGCACCCGCTCGCGGGCGATCATCTGGATGAGCTCTATCTCGACGCCGACCAGGTCGATCTTTGCCGGGACCACGTCGAGCCAGGGAAAGTGCGTGGACTTCTTTATCTCCTGAAGCGACTTCTTGCCGGTGAAGAGGTCATAGGTGCTTGCCGGTGATCTCGCTCCGGTCGATCCCCATGCCGCTCGAAGAGTTGCCCTGAGGGTCCGAGTCGATCAGGAGCACCTTCTTTTCCGCTGCGGCAAGCGACGCCGCAATATTCACGGTGGTCGTGGTCTTGCCCACGCCGCCTTTCTGGTTGGCAATTGCGATGACCCTGCCCATGTTTTCCGAAAACCCTCCGACAAAACCGGTCCAGAACCTGTCTAATTTACCATAGGATAGCGATAAAAGGAAGGAAAAATTGACAAAGAGCGGTGGGCGGATAATCGAAACGTTACGGGACGCGGATTTACGCAGATGAACGCGGATAAACCATGGCGGGGCCATTCCTCGATGCCGCGGCACCGCAAGGAGCCTGCCCCGGATTGTTCGGGGAAATCCGCACTGGCATGTTCCACGTGGAACAATGCCTCGCAGAATAGAAAAAAGGCAGGACGGTTGATCCCGTCCTGCCGGGGGGGCGGTTTGATATTTTTTCGTTGCCTGGGTCCAGACGCAGAACCCTGTGGAATGCGGTATCGATTACACCCTGCTCTTGAAAACGCGGGTGCAGGCGAGAGCCGCATCAGATAAGAAATCGCCAGTCGGAAACGAGGCCCGTATCGTCGAGCGTCGACCGGTACAGTAAAAAAACACGAACCACATAACCGAACGACGAAACGGGCTTCGTAACCCTTGCCGATGGCCTGTGCCTTTTGCCTTTGCCTTTTAGGCCGTTACTTCTTCTGCCAGACATTCCGCTTTTGTCTTCGACCAGCAGGGGCCCAGGATCTCCTCAAGGTCTTCCTCGGCCGTGGCCGCGATCGGCCTGATGCCGAAGTTCTTGACCAGCACGTCCAGCACGTTCGGCGTGATGAAGGCCGGGAGCGTCGGCCCAAGCCGGATGTCCTTGATGCCCAGGGACAGGAGGGAGAGCAGGATCGCGACAGCTTTCTGCTCGTACCACGAAAGCACCAGCGAGAGCGGCAGCTCGTTCACGCCGATATTGAAGGCCTTGGAAAGCGCAAGCGCGATCTGGACAGCCGAGTATGCGTCGTTGCACTGGCCGATGTCCAGGAGCCGCGGGATGCCGCCGATATCCCCCAGGTTCTTGTCAAAGAACCGGAACTTGCCGCAGGCCAGGGTCATGATGACCGTGTCCTTGGGCGCTTTTTCCACGAACTCGGTGTAGTAGTTCCTGCCCGGCTTCGCGCCGTCGCAGCCGCCCACGAGGAAGAAGTGGCGGATGTTCCCTTCCTTGACCGCGTCGATCACCTTGTCCGCCACGCCGAGCACGGCATTGCGAGCGAATCCCGAGAAAACTTCCTTGCCCGGCGCGTCGGCCGTGAAGCCGGGAAGAGCCAGGGCCTTCTCGATCACGGTGGCGAAGTTGCCGTCGGAGATGTGCTTCACATCGGGCCAGCCCACGAGGCCGCAGGTGAAGAGGTTGTCCTTGTACGATGCCAGCGGCTTCTGGATGCAGTTCGTGGTCATCACGATGGCGCCGGGGAAATGCGCGAATTCCTTGTGCTGGTTCTGCCAGGCTGTGCCGTAATGGCCATAGAAATGCGAATATTTCTTGAGGCTCGGGTAGCCATGGGCCGGCAGCATCTCGCCGTGGGTATAAACGTTGATTCCCTTGCCTTCGCTCTGCTTCAGAATCATGTCAAGGTCTTTCAGGTCATGGCCGGAAACGAGGATGGCCTTGCCTTTCTTCGCGCCGAGCGGGACCTTGGTCGGGACCGGATGGCCGAAGGTGCCGGTGTTGCCGCCATCGAGGATCTCCATGGCCTTCAGGTTCACCTCTCCGCACTTGAGCACGAGAGCGATCCATTCGTTCAGGCCCAGATCGGTGCCGGTCATGGCAGCCAGCGCTTCAGCCATGAACGCGTAAACCGTATCGTCGGTCTTGCCGAGGATCTGCGCATGGTCCGCATAAGCGGCAACGCCCTTGAGGCCGAAGAGCAGAATGTCCTGGAGGGACTGGATATCGGGGTTGATCATCGCATCAGGGACCCGCTCCCGCACCTCACGGCCCTGTTTTACCATCTCTTCGATGGTCGCTGCCGGATTGAAAGAGGCGCAACCATGGGCAAAGTCCGTTCTGCCGCCTGCTGCCGTGACCTTTGTCTTCAGTCCCTCGCGGAGGATAACGCTTTTCCTGATAAGTGTTTCGAACCGCTTGGGATCGAAGTCCACGTTCGTGAGCGTTGAAAAGAGCCCTTTGGTCAGGAAAAGGTTCACTTCCTGGTCATTGACGCCGTGGCCCCTGCCTTCAACCGCGACGAGCGAAAGGCCTTTCAGGGAATAGATCAAGAGGTCCTGCAATGAAGATAATTCCGGATCCTTGCCGCATACGCCGATCTTGGTGCATGCCTTACCGTTTGCCGCCTGTTCACATTGATAACAAAACATAGTATCCTCCGTTGGAACGAAATTTATGCTCGATGAATAATGTGAGCCGATTATACAGGGAGGAACGGGAAACAGGTATGATGGGCGTCATAAGAGTTGCGATTTTTCTAAACTATTTTCCCGCAGCGATATTTCTGCTTATTAATTATACCTATTTCAAAGATGGCACCCGCGATGAAACTTGGCCTCGAAATGATTCTATCGGGGAGCGGAGACCCATCGGGAAAATAGATTCCGCGTCCAAGCCCGGAATGACAACGCAGGAAAGATACTTTTGGAATACCGAACGAGAACTAGCCGGCCTCACCCCGTTTCTAAATCTTATCGGTCGCGGGACGAGGAAAGACGTCTAGAGAAAGCATTTCAAAATATTCACATATGCTGATTAGATGCAGAAATTTCGGAAAGATGTTCCACGTGGAACACGGCATTATGAGTGTTTTTTTATCTTGGGAAGGGCGATCTCCGGACGGGTCGAAATGGATATGCTAAAGGCAAGGAAATCCTCTTATACCTGCCCGAGCTCGCCCCCTGCGGGGCTTACCCTGAGAGAGCCGAGTGAGATATGACGGATACCGGAGACATCACGCAGCGGGGTTATTATGCGCAGAGAGAGTTCTTTTAGGTCGATCGCACGCACGATGCCAAGCCCGAGGCAGAGGTTTCGTTCATCATTCAGGCCGACGATCAAATGGTCAAACTCCGACCGTTTCATGACCATGACCTCCCGCACCTGGTACTGTTCCTTTGCCGTAAAGAGCTCGTCTTCCGCAAACTCGCCGTCGACGATAAGAAAAAGCCGGTCAAAGCACAGCTCGGCATGGACCACGATGGCCTGGAAAATCTTGGAAAGCTTGTTGATGTCACGGAACCCGAGCCGTTCTCCGGTGCCGAGGCCCGGGCCGTGAATGCCTACATCGTGGAGCGCGATCTCCTGAAAGTCGGCGCCGCGGAAATACTCCCTGAAGCGCTGTTCGCGGGCAGCGCGTCTTGCCTCCCCCGTTGAGACCCGCGCATCGGGCGAGACGGGCAGGCGTCGGATCAAGAGGCCGGCGCGGTGGGAATGGGGTGTTAGCAGATGTTCGACCTCGGTCCCCTTCTGGAGGGCTATGACATACCGGGGGGAAAGCATGTCGATCTCGTGGAACTTGAGCTCCCGCGCCGCACCCCCGCTGACGAGTCCGCAGGTATTGATAAGGATGAGGTCGGGTTTGAGCGTATGCGCGAGGGTGACCAGTTTCTGAAGCCCCGCGATCATTTCGAGGAGACGCCCGACCGGCGAGGTGTTGCCGATGAAGCTCATGACCATCGGGTTTCTCCGCCGGAGGAGGTCGGCCGCCTCGGTATAAGGCGTGAGCGAGATGGCTGCCGGCGGGCCGATAATGGGCTGACCGGGGTCGGCCTCGACCCACGCCACCCTCCCGCCCCGGCGGCAGACGAGCCCCGAGAGATAGAGGCAGAACGTGGACTTACCCGAGCCAGGCGCGCCGATAACAAGCACGGGCCCTCCCTGGACCACGATCTCGTCTGCGATTTCCCGCCATTCTGCCGGAATTTTAAGTGTGCCTTCAGTCATAACGCGGCCTCCAGCCGCAACCAAAATATATAAAATACCCACTCAATAGCCATTTTAAGACGATATACCACTATGTTATCCCACTTAAATGGATATTTTGAGGGGTATATGGGTCACGAATCATGAAACAATAAACAGGACATCGCAAGATTGAATGCGAAGGGTTTACGATATTCGTTGCTCTGTCTGTTTTGAGAACACCCAGATCGCCCGCTTATAGTCTGAATGCGGGAGCGTCACATTCATTCTTGTTTTCAGGGTAACGCCTGACTTAAGATACTCCTTCTCGCTTATGGTCTCCTCCGGTCCCCTGCTCAGGACCATGAGGCCCCCGGTTCTTAAGAACGGGGCTCCCGCTGCAAGCGCGGCCTCCATTGATGCGAAGGCGCGGGCCGTCACCACATCGAATGAGGACAGCGATGAAGCGTGAAGTTCCTCGGTCCTTTTGTCGATGACCTCCGCTCCGGCGAGTTGCAACGTCCTGATGATGTGCCGGAGAAAGGAGGCTTTCTTCTTGACCGACTCCACCAGTGTGACCGATATTTCAGACCCTGCAATCTTGATTGGAATCGCGGGAAATCCCGCACCGGACCCCATGTCGAGAAGCACCGGCCTCCCAGTCGGATCGAAGCCCTTCAGGTAGGTAAGGGAATCAAGCACATGCTTGACGATAATATCCCGATCATCTCTGATGGCTGTGAGGTTGATCTTCCGGTTCCACTTCTTAAGCTCGGTCAGATAAATGAAGAAGGAATTAACCTGTTCAACCGTAAGTTCGATGCCGAGCTCTTTTGCGCCCGTTATCAGCAACTCTCTTGGTGTCATGACGCGCCATCTGTCCTATAATGCGTTGCGCCCCTGCTTTTATTCCGCAATCCGCATTCGCCAATTCCGCATTACGTCTTACGCCCTTCCCCTCTTCCTTTTTTCCAGCGACACCATGAGGAGAGATATGGCGGCCGGCGTCACGCCCGATATCCTCGATGCCTGGCCAAGCGATATCGGCCGGACCTGCTTCAGCTTCTGCTTTACCTCGCTGCCGAGACCGGTAACACCGTCGTAGTCCATATCATCGGGAATGTTCTTCAGCTCCAGCGAAGAGAAGCGCTCCACCTGCTGGAGTTGGCGCTGGATGTACCCTTCATATTTCGACTGGATTTCGACCTGCTCGGCGGCAGCGGGAGAAAGAATCTCCGGCGGAGGGCTCATTTTCAGGATGTCTTTGTATTCGATCTCCGGCCTCTTGAGGAGCTGGTCGAGCGACGCATCAGCGGACAGTTCCGCGGACCCGCGCATTGCAAGTACACCATTGATCAGCGGGTCCGGTTTCATCCACGTCTTTTTAAGCCGGAGCACTTCGCGCTCCACGCTCTCCCTTTTTTCGAGAAAAAGCCGGTATTCGTCCTCCGATATGAGGCCGAGGTCCCTCCCCTTCTCTTTAAGCCGCATGTCCGCGTTGTCTTCCCTGAGGATGAGCCGGTATTCGGCGCGCGACGTGAACATGCGGTATGGTTCGGCCGTGCCCCTGGTAACCAGGTCGTCGATCAGAACGCCGATATACGCGTCGGCGCGGGAAAGAACAAGCGGCGGTCTTTTCTGTATCTTAAGCGCAGCATTGATTCCCGCCATAAGCCCCTGGGCTGCCGCTTCTTCGTATCCGGACGTGCCGTTTATCTGGCCCGCGAAATAAAGTCCCGGAATCCGCTTTGTCTCGAGAGTATGCCGGATCTGTGTGGGCGGCGCAAAGTCATACTCGATGGCATAGGCAGGCCGCATGATCTCGACTGCTTCAAGCCCCGGGATGGTCCGGTACATTTCAGCCTGGACATCATAAGGAAGGCTCGTGGAGACGCCGTTCGCGTAATACTCTTCCGTATCGAGACCTTCCGGCTCGAGAAAGACCTGATGCCGTTCACGGTCAGAGAACCTCTTGACCTTGTCTTCTATCGAGGGACAATACCTGGGCCCGATACCCTTTATTATTCCGGCGTAAAGTGGGGAGCGATGCAGATTATTAAGTATAATTTGGTGAGTGTTCACATTGGTATATGTAAGAAAACAGGGCATTTGTGGGAGAGGATGCTGTTTTTCGGTTGATGAGAAAAAAGGGGCAGGATCGTCTCCGGGCTGGGATTTCATCTTTGAAAAATCAATGGACCTTCCGTTTAGTCTGGCCGGAGTGCCTGTCTTGAGTCTTCCTATTTCAAATCCCAGTTCACGAAGGCAATCCGAAAGTCCGACGGAAGGGAACTCCCCTGCCCTGCCCGAGGGATAATTTACGAGCCCGATATGGATGAGGCCCTTCAAAAATGTCCCTGTCGTGACGATCACCGCTCGCGCAGGATACTGGACTCCGATGTTCGACTCGACGCCGGCAACCTTTCCGTCCTCTACGAGGATCCTTTCCACGAGCCCCTGCTTCACGTCGAGTCTCCCCTGTCGCTCGACCGATTCCTTCATGGCAAGCCGGTAGCGCTGCTTGTCCGCCTGGGCGCGTGTGCCGCGCACGGCCGGGCCTTTGCTCCGGTTCAGAATCCGGAACTGGATGCCGGTACGGTCTATGATCTTCGCCATCTCGCCGCCCAGAGCGTCTATCTCTTTCACCAGGTGTCCCTTGGCAAGACCGCCGATCGCCGGATTACAGGACATGAGGGCGATACTGTCGAGGTTCATGGTGAGCATGAGCGTGTCGCAGCCCATGCGGGAGGCGGCAAGCGCCGCCTCGCAGCCCGCATGCCCCGCGCCGATCACGACGACATCGTATTTCTTTTGGGGTGACATTTTATAGGATATCTCTCACCAGAAATTGATACCAGAGCTTGATACGGTTACGCGAATCTTCTCGTTGCGGGTTGCGCGTTGCGCGTTTTAAACCCGCAACCCGTCTCCCCGCAACACGCAACAGCTTTTAGCTGCTACCATAGGCCGCGACGTATATTCGTATTTTAATGCCTACTTCCCGATGCAAAAATCATTGAATATCCGTTCGAGGATATCGTCCGTATACGTCGCGCCGACGATGAGGCCCAGATGATCCAGCGCGTCGCGGAGGTCCAGGGCGATAAATTCCGGAGAAAGGCCGGCCTTTACCGACTCGAGCGCCTTTTCGAGGCTTCCCCTCGCCTGCTCCAGCGCGGTCTTGTGCCGCCGGTTCACGGCCCAGGGATGCTCCCTCGGACCCGCGGCCCCCTTCAGGACCGGTTCAGCGATGGCCCGCTTCAGCTCGTCGATGCCCGCACCGCTCTTGCATGACAGGGATATCTGGACCACCGGCCAGTCGAGCGATTCGAGCTTTCTCGGAAGGTCCGATTTGTTGATTACCGCGATCGCCTTCCTGTCCCGCGCTTCATCGATCACGCGCCGGTCTTCCGGGGTAAGAGGCTGCGACCCGTCCAGAACGATCAGCACGATATCCGCCGACCTCGATGGCGGCAAGGCTGCGGCGGACCCCCTCCTGCTCCACCACGTCATGGGCATGCCTGATGCCGGCGGTGTCCAGGATCCTGACCGGCACACCCGAGATATTCAGATATTCCTCAAGCACGTCCCGGGTCGTCCCCGGCACCTCGGTCACAATGGCCCGGTTCTGCTTTAAGAGCGCGTTCAGCAGCGATGACTTGCCCACATTCGGCCTGCCCACGATGGCGGCGGCGAACCCATCGCGGAGGATCCTCCCATAGTACGTAGCTTGAAAGAACTCCATCCACGTTGGCAAGCAGCCTGCTGACATCCTCCGCAAGCGGCATTCCGGTCCCGGTATCGATATCCTCTTCCGGGAAATCGATCCCTGCCTCGACTGAAGCGATGACCGAAATGAGGCTGTCCCGGAGCCCGTTGATTTCCGAAGAAAGACCGCCCAGAAGCAGATCATTCGCCGCCCTATGGCTCAGCTCCGTCTTGGCCTGGATGATATCCATCACGGCCTCGGCCTGGGCCAGGTCGATCCTGCCGTTCAGAAAAGCCCGCTTTGTGAATTCACCCGGGTCCGCCTGCCTCGCTCCCCCGGCGATAAGGAGTGTCATGGTGCGCCAGAGCGGCATCATGCCGCCGTGGCAGTTTATCTCTACGATGTCCTCGCGCGTGTACGTTCGCGGCGCGCGCATCACGCTCACGATAGACTCGTCCACGGTTTCGCCGGTTGCGGGATCGATGACATGGCCGTAATGAAGCGTATGAGAGCCTTCAGTTTCAAGCCCTTTCTTCGTACGCGGCCGGAATACCTTCGATGCGATGGCAAGCGCTTCCCTGCCGCTAATGCGCACGATTCCGATGCCGCCCTCTCCCGGCGGTGTCGATACGGCGCATATGGTGTCCTGTTCACGCATGGCCGTATATTACCATAAAGAGGCCGTGATAAAAAACGATTTTCGGACGGGTCAGTGCTCTGCTTTTTATGCTAAAATAACGGCATGTCACTGCGTAAGTCTTTCTCGCATGGAAAAGCCACATAAGGCACGAAGAAAGGCTTTGATCGTGGGCTTAAATTAAAACAATATTTATCTTTAGTCTTTCTTTGTGCGCTTCGTGCCTTCGTGTGAAGATATTGTTTCAAGACCCTCGCAGTTACAATGCCATCAAGGAAGCCAACCATGAAGAGTCAGGACCTGAAAAAAATCGTGGAAAAATATTCCGCGAAACAGCTCGAAGTTTGCATCCGGCAGCAGCTTGATAAGGGCGAGAACGCCTGCGAGATCGTCGATGAGACTGATGATGTCATGACGGACTTGAGCAAGGCCGAGGTCGTGCGCGAGCTCATGGAGCAGGGAATGAAATTCTCCGACGCGCTTCGGGAACTTGGCCGCAGGATCCGGGCGGTTTACGGGAAGGAAGAATAAGAGGTAAATCTCGATATGAACAACAAAACTCTCTGGGACCGGTACAAAAAATACCTCTGCGAATGCCCCGCCATCGGCATCACGCTCGATATCAGCAGAATGAATTTCCCCGATGATTATTTCCTTCGCATGGAGCCGGAGATCCGGAAAGCCTATCAGGCCATGGACGCGCTTGAGGCCGGTTCCATCGCCAATCCCGACGAGAACCGCATGGTCGGGCACTACTGGCTCAGGAAACCGGAGCTTGCTCCATCCGCGGAGATCCGAAAGGAGATCGAAGATACGCTCCAGGCCATTTCGGATTTCACCTTCACCGTGCATGCCGGCAAGATCTATCCGCGCAAGCACGCCCGTTTCACCCGCATTCTCAGCATCGGCATCGGAGGCTCGGCCCTGGGACCGCAGTTCGCCGCTGACGCGCTCGGCACGGCTCAAGACAAGATTGAACCTTATTTCTTGGACAATACGGATCCCGACGGCATTGACCGGGTGCTTTCCAGGATCGGACCTGGCCTGGCCGACACGCTCACGATCGTCATCTCAAAGAGTGGAGGCACTGTCGAGACCAGGAATGGAATGCTCGAGGTTGCCGCTGCTTACCGGAAAGCAGGATTATCGTTTGAACGACATGCAGTAGCCGTTACAGGAGTGGGAAGCGTGCTTGATGAAATAGCCAAAAAAGACGGCTGGCTAGCCAGATTTCCCATGTGGGACTGGGTTGGTGGGAGAACCTCAATAACTTCGGCTGTAGGTCTTCTTCCCATGTCTCTCCAAGGCATAAATATCAAGGACTTTCTCAAAGGGGCAGGGGCCTGCGATGAAGTAACCCGGAATAAGGAGACGAATCACAATCCCGCAGCCATCCTCGCGCTTTCCTGGTACCATGCAACCAGCGGAAGGGGAGCAAAAGACATGGTGATCCTTCCTTATAGGGACCGGTTGATGCTCTTTCCGAAATATCTCCAGCAGCTTGTCATGGAATCCCTGGGAAAAGAAAAAGATCTGAGCGGCAAGATCGTGAACCAGGGCATTTCGGTCTACGGAAACAAAGGCACCACGGACCAGCACGCCTATGTTCAACAGCTCCGGGACGGAGTGAACAATTTCTTCGCCACGTTTCTCGAGGTGATGAGGGACCGCGATTCCGTCTCTCTTGAAGTGGAGCCGGGCGTCACGAGCGGAGATTACCTGCATGCCTTCCTCCAGGGCACGCGCAACGCCCTCCATGAGAATGGGCGTGAATCGGTAACGATCACGATCGAAAAGCTCGACGCGCAATCGGTCGGCGCGCTTATTGCGCTCTACGAAAGGGCAGTCGGGTTCTATGCATCGCTCGTGAACATCAACGCCTATCACCAGCCCGGCGTCGAAGCGGGAAAGAAGATGGCCGGCGCGGTCATCAGGCTCCAGGCCGATGTCCTATCCTATCTGCGCAAGAATGCGGGGAAGTCATTCACCGTGGAAGCATTGGCCCAGGCGGTCGGAGCGGAGCAGAGCGTGGAAACGGTGTTCAAGATCCTTGAGCATGCGAGCGCTGAGGCGGACCATAAAATAACGAAGGAAACAGGCGGAAATGCCTTTGAGGCGACGTATACGGCAACATCATGACGGGACCAATATATTTTGCCCCTCCCTCTAGTGGTCGTTTCATTTTCCAGACCATGAGGGGAGGGGATTACAGGGAAGGGGAGAGGGGGGAAAGTGAAGTATAGCCGCGAAGCGAGAGCCGGTGAATTGGATTTAAAAGTCCGGAAACATCTTCAGAGAAACCGTCTTCCCGTCTTCGGACTTTGCCTGGGCATGAAGGATGCCGCCTTCTATGTACTCGAGTGTGAAATTCTTGAAACCCCGGGAAACAAGGCTTTTCGCGTCAGCAGGACATCCGCCTTCGCAGCCGGCAATGCCTTTTATCATTTTCGGCAACAGCCCGCGAAAATCCAAACCGTCCGATCTCATGGATTGAGAGATAAGGAACGACTCTATCCTGCCTGCCGTAGCTTCGACGTCCAGGCGAAAGGGATCGTCGATCGGAATCGCCAGTGATTTATTTCCTACGCGTACATCAAGCTCCATGAAAATACCTCCAGCCGCGCGAATACTGCCTTGGTCCGAGAAAATATTTTATGGCCTATGATCTTACCCAATACCGTCTGATTTTGCAAGAGGCAACTGTCGGGCGGGGGGCGCGCCGGGGCCGGCAGCATCGAGATTAAAGTCGACAGGGGCGTTACAGCGCATGAAAAAAGCGCGCAATCTCGTCTTCCGTATTATAAAAATGCGGGGACACGCGAAGCCCCCCGCCGCGAACATTCACCATGATCCCCTGACTCCGAAGCTTGTCCCGAACCTTCACGGGATCGAAATCTCCAGCAAAGGTCACATTGCCGCCGCGCTCTTCTCTTCGCTTGGGTGTGAGAACCGTATAACCCCGTCCTTCCGCTTCACGAATGATAAGGTCCCCCAGATCGAGCACCCGGGTTTCGATATTCTCGATGCCCACCTCGAGCAACAGCTCGATTGCCGCGCCAAGCCCGATGATCCCCAGAAGATTCATCGATCCTTCCTCGAACCTCAAGGCATCTGCCTTGAGGCAAAAAACGGGCTTCTCAAACTCCAATTCGTTCTGAACGCATTTCCAGCCGACGAACGGAGGATGAAGCCTTTCGGCGAGATCTCGCCTGCAATAGAATATGCCGATGCCCTCGGGCCCGAGAAGCCACTTGTGGGCGTCGGCCGAGAGGAAGTCGATTTGATACTTTTTCACATCCATTGGGATGGCGCCGAGGCTTTGGATCGCATCGACGCAGAGCAGGATGTTCCTCCGCCGGCAGAGCTCTCCGACTCTTTCTAAGTCGATTCTGAGCCCGTTGATAAATTGAACCGAACTAACGGCAAGAAGCCGGGTTTTCGAGTCGATCAAGTTCTCAATGTCATCAAGCGCGATCCTGCCGCTTCGCGAAGGGATGAACTTTACTTCAACGCCCTTTCTTTCAAGGTTCAGCCAGGGGTAGATGTTTGAGGGAAACTCTTTTTCATAAATAAGGAGATTGTCTCCGGCCTTCCAGTCGAGACCTTCCGCAACGATTGAAAGTCCGTGCGACGTGCTCTTCACAAAAGCGATCTCATCAGACCCCGCATTCAAGAGCCTGGCGCAGGCCCGCCTGACCTCTCCGACCCTCTGCGTCCAGGACGGATAATGAAACGCCCCGCCCTCGGCAGACTCGGCAAGAAACTTCTCTATCGCGCTTTTGACCCTCAGTGGCGCGGGTGCAACGCCGGAATGGTCGAGGTAAATGTATTTCCGGGTTATCGGAAATTCACTTCTGTATGATTCGAAGTTTTCGGGCATGTTGTGTAATATAGTCCTCTTTTTCCTTACGGGTGAGTGATTTCACGGTGCATTCTTTTTTTAATGCAGATGATTGGTTTCGGCAGGGCTCGTGATAAATAATTTTCACCGGGAGCCGGCTGCGCGTATAGCGTGAGGCAGTGCCGCTATTGTGCTGCGCCTCGCGTCGTTTCAGGTCATTGGTAATGCCGGTATACAGCGTGCCGTCGCCGCACTTCAATACATAAAGATACCAGCGGCGTGTTGGACTTCCCGTCTTTTTTCGCGATTTCATATAAATTGCAGGGTACCGCTTAAATCTCTTTCCTTGACAGTCACTTCTGAACAAAACGAAGCACCTCGCATTTCCTTGCCGTTTCCGGGCCCTTCACGGCCGATTGGCCGATCTTCACTCGCTCACTTCGTTCAGACTGACGGCGAAGGGTTTGACGGTGCGATAAAGAGACGCAGGACGCGCTCTCAGCGTGTGCTGAGGACCGTGTACTGCAAGGAGTATTTCCCGCTGAACAATATAACACAAAAAAAAGATTCCATACAGTATAAAGCGGGGCCTGTCATGTTGAATTGGGCATGATGCTGTGCTATAGTATTGCAGCCTATGAAGAGCCTTCGAGATGTCGTCCTCCCCATCCTCAGCGATATCGGGACAGGGAGAAAAAACATTGAAGTGAGCGAACTGTGGGGGGCCTCCAAGGCCCTCTTTTTATTCGGCCTCCAAAACGAGTCGAAAAGGCCGGTCCTCGTCATTACGGCTACCGAGGATGCGGCAGGGGCGCTCATAGAAGACCTGAAATTCTTCCTTCAAAAAATGCCTCGCACACACCGAAGGGGAGGGCGCGATGGAACTCCGCATGTTCCCTGCCTGGGGAGTGCTGCCCTTCGAGGCTGATTCGCCCGACAGCCGCACCGTGGGCGAACGCATGCGTTTTCTCTACTGTCTGATCTCAGGCTCTCCGGGCGTTTACGTGGCGCCGGTCCAGTCCCTGATGCAGAAGCTCCCGCCCTGGGAACTCTTCGCGGATTCGGTCAAGACCATAACGCGGGCAACCAGCATCGAGCCTGACGACCTCGCCGCCTCCCTGGTCGCCTCAGGTTATGAACCGGCATCTCTCGTCTCGCGCGTGGGAGAATTCAGCAGAAGGGGAGGGATCATCGATTTTTTCTCCCCGCTTCATGACCTCCCGGTTCGGATCGAATTCTTCGGCGACGCCATCGAGTCCCTGCGCGCCTTCGACCCGGAATCCCAGCGTTCGACGCATGAGGTCAAAGAAGCCGTCGTCCTCCCGGTTCGGGAGCTCATCGTCAGGAGACCCGCAGAACCTGTCTGACGTGTCGGGCCGGTCCGAGGCGTCAGACCTTTCTCGACTGCTCCACCGGGGGCCGAGTTTCTCGCCCCCTTCTTCTACGAAATGGATAGTCTGTTCCGCTATGCTCCCGGAGACAGTCTTTTCATCCGCGTCGAACCCGATGACATAAAAAAAGAGATCGAGCGAACAGGGCAGGAAGATCGAAGAGGGCAGGAACGAAGAAACGCGGGACGGGAGGGCCCTGCCCGAGGTCCGGGAGATGTATCTCGACGAGGACGCGATCACGGACGGGCTCTCGCGATTCCCGGTTGTGGATATCAGCCTGCTCGGCACGGGCGCAGGACACCGCCTGGACACGAAATCCGCATCCTGGCTCGGGGTCAGGCTTACCAAACCACTCGAGCAAGACAGCCGAACGGGCGAGCCGGCCGAGGGCTCGATGGCAGGTCTTGTAGAAAAGCTGAAGGGGCTCCGCGAATTCAACCGCGTCGAGCTCGTCTGCGGAACCGAAGAAGGGGCACTGAGGCTCAAGAAGCTTTTCATGGAATACGGTCTCGGTGTAGCGCTCGGCGTGTCGGTTTCGGATTCCAATCAGGACCGCGGGCCTTGGCCGGTCATGGCGACGACCGGCAGGCTCTCGGAGGGGTTTTCGTGGCAGGAGCTCGGCCTCGTCGTGATCACCGAAGAGGAAATCTTCGGCAGGAAGATGCATCCCCCCCGGGCCGGGGCAAGGCCCTCCAAGGTGGCCCCCTTCCTCTCCACGTTCAAGGAGCTCAAACCCGGCGATTTCGTGGTGCATACGGACTACGGCGTGGGCGAATACCAGGGCCTCACGCACATCAGCGTCGACGGTTTCGAGACCGACTTCCTTACCCTCCGGTACGAACCGGACGCTAAACTGTACGTCCCGCTCTACAGTCTCGACAAGGTGCAGAAATACATCGGCGTTGAAGGCTCGGCCCCGAAGCTGGACCGCCTCGGCGCGCCCGCCTGGGCAAAAACAAAGGAAAAGGTCAAGAAGGACATCCTGGCCATGGCGCAGGAACTCGTCGCAATCTACGCCGCGCGCGAGGCCCAGAGCCGCGCGCCCTTTACGCAGCCCGATAACCTGTACCGCGAGTTCGAGGCCTCCTTTCCCTACGAGGAGACGCCGGACCAGCAGAGGGCCATCGGGGACGTTCTCGCCGACATGCAGCGGCCGCGGCCCATGGACCGGCTTGTGTGCGGCGACGTGGGGTACGGAAAAACGGAGGTTGCGCTCCGCGCGGCGTTCAAGGCCGTAGAGGACGGAATGCAGGCGGCGGTTCTCGTGCCTACGACGCTTCTGGCGGACCAGCACGAGCGCACCTTTTCCGAGCGGCTCGCCCCCTTCGGGGTCCGCGTTGAGATGCTCTCGCGCTTCCGCACCCGCTCCGAGCAGCGGGAAACGCTCAAGGGCATGCGGAGCGGGACCGTGGACATCGTGATCGGCACGCACCGCCTGCTCCAGAAGGACGTGGTCTTCAAGAATCTGGGCCTTCTCGTGGTGGATGAGGAGCACAAGTTCGGCGTCAAGCACAAGGAGCGGATAAAAGAATTTAAAAAGCTTGTGGATGTGCTGACTCTCACTGCAACGCCAATACCTCGCACGCTCCACATGTCGCTCGCCGGCATCCGGGACCTTTCGATCATCCAGACGCCTCCCCTCGACCGGCAGGCCATCCAGGTGGTTTTGGCGCGCTTCGGCAAACGCGTCATCCGCGAGGCGATCATAAAGGAGATCGGACGCGGGGGCCAGGTCTTTTTCGTGCATAACCGCGTTCAGGGCATCGAGAGGATGGCCGATTTCATCCAAAACCTCGTGCCCGAGGCAAAGGTCGGCGTCGGCCACGGGCAGCTCCATGAGCATGAGATCGAGGATGTGATGACGAAGTTCATAGCCGGCACACTGAACGTGCTCGTGACCACGACGATCATCGAGTCCGGCATCGACATCCCCGCGGCGAACACGATCATCATCAACCGGGCGGACCGATTCGGCCTGGCGGACCTCTATCAGATCAAGGGACGGGTCGGGCGAAGCAGGGAGAAGGCCTATGCCTATCTGCTTGCGCCCGCCGACGAGACGCTTTCGGACATTGCGCGAAAAAGGCTCCGGGCCATCCAGGAGCTCTCCGAACTCGGCGCGGGGTTCCGCATCGCGGCGCAGGACCTCGAAACGCGCGGCGCCGGGAACCTCCTGGGCAAACAGCAGTCGGGCCACATCGCGGCCGTGGGCATCGACCTCTACACGCAGATGATGGAGGAGGCCATGGCCGGGCTCCGCGGGGAGGAGCGTCTCGCCGGAACCCGATACGCAGATCAACATGCGCGCTTCCGCGTTCATTCCCGAGGACTATATCAACGATGTGAGCATGCGGCTGGCCGCGTACAAGGAGATCTCGGCTGCCGCGGACGAAGCAATGCTCAAAGACGTGGCGGATGGGCTTCGCGACCGCTACGGCGAGCTGCCCGAACCCGCCGCGAACCTTTTCGAGATCATGAGCGTCAAGATCGCCGCGAAGCGCGCCGGGGTCGCCAGGATCGATGCAGGCAAAGAGAGCCTTACGATCACCTTCACCGGTCAAGCCGCGATCTCGCCGGACAAGGTCATGGCGCTTCTGAAGAAGAACAAGGGCAGGATCAAGCTCATTCCCGGAATATACGCTCCAGATCGCGCTGCCCGACGATGCACTGCGAACCGCATCGGAATCGGTGAAAAAGTGCTTGCAGGAACTGCTCTAGTGTGTTATAAAGTCCTTTGTCTATTCGCACATCACGAACCACTTCTCATCCTAAAGACATAAATTCACTCACCGGAGGAATGCTTTACATGAACAGATTGAAACTGACGGTAGGAGTATCAATGCTCGCGCTCATCCTGTCTGCCGCGGGCTGCAGCAAGGCTACGTCAACGGACAGTGCGGTCCTGGCCAAGGTGAACCGGGGCACGATCACGACGACGGATTTTAAGAAGCAGCTCGAGGAGCTGGCTCCGCAGATGCAGCAGGCCGTGGTGTCCGATCCCAAGGCGCGGAAGGAATTTCTGGAAGACCTGATCGGTATCGAGCTCGTGCTGCAGGAAGCGAAGCGGCAAGGACTCGACAAGGACGCCGAATTCAAAAAGAGGCAGGATATGCTGAAGAAGGAACTTGAGCGAAGGGTCCAGGAGGACGCCAAGAACGAGCTCTTCAACACCGTCCTGAAAAAAGAGCTCGGTGACAAGATGGCCAAGGTCGCAGCGCCGACGGACCAGGAGATCCAGGATTATTACAACAAGAACCGCGACAAGATCGAAGCGGCAGCCGGCAAAAAGGTCACCCTGAAGGAGATCGGTCCGCAGCTCAAGATGCGGCTGATGCAGGAGAAGCGGAGAGACCTCTACCTCGATTATGCGAAAGGCCTCAAGGCCAAGGCCAAGATCATCCATCGACGACAAGGCCCTGGAGCAGGCAATGACCGCGCTGTCCCAGCCCAAAGCAGCTGGACCTGTCCAACATGACGGCGACACCCGGCCCCGAAGTAAAAAAGGACGCTGCATCGTACCGGCCCGCCCATGAACAACACCCGACTTACCAATCTCCTAGCCCCGGCGCTTTTGCTGGGGCTAGTATTTTTTTCATGCAAAAAAACAGCTGAAGAAAAGCCCGCGGCTTCGCAGGCCCCGGTTTCGGCCGAAGTGAGGTTCGTGGCGACCGTAAACGGAGACCCCATAACGCTCGCCGAATTTCAGGAAAGATTCGCCCGGTCCGGGCTCAAGCCCGACCGGGAAGCGGACTTCGAAGTGAAGCGGGACTTCCTCAACCGGCTCATCGAGCGCACGATGATGCTGCGCGAAGCGCAGCGCATCCGGATCAAGATCGCGCCGCCGGAGATCGACAAGAGAATCGAAGCGCTTTGCGCCGAGCAGGGAAAGGACGTTAAGGATATTCTTGCCGGCCTCGGGATCGATTTTGAGAAGTGGAAGTCCGACATCTGGGAAGACATGATGATCGAGCGGCTGCTGGCCCGAAATATGAACCGTGGAATGCCCGTGTCGCAGGCCGAGGTGAAGCGCTATTACAAGGCCAACCCGTTGGAGTTCGAGAAGCCGGAACAGGTCCGCGTACGCCAGATAGTTGTGGCAACCGAGCAGGAGGCCGGGAAGGTAATGGAACAGCTCCAGGGCGCCGGGCGCCGACTTTGCCGCCCTGGCGCGGCGAAGCTCTACGGCGCCGGAGGCGGAGCGGGGAGGGGACCTCGGTTATTTTGCGATGGGCGATATGCCGGGGGAGTTCAACGTCGTCTTCGGCCTGCCCAAGGGCGGGCTGAGCGGGATCGTCAAGAGCCCTTACGGATACCATATCTTCAAGCTCGAGGACAAGCGCAAGGCAGGACCGATCAGCCTTGCGGACGCCTCCAAGGACATTGCCGAGCGACTGCGCCGGGACAAGGACGATGCACGGTACAAGCAGTGGCTCAAGGAACTGAGGGCGAGGACGAAGTTTGAAGTGAATTACCAGGCCCTGGAGCAGTAGGTCAGGCAGGTTGCAGTTTTGGTTGTTAACGTAAAACAGAAACTGAAAGCAGTTTAATGATCGGTTGGCTAGAGGGCTCGATGCAATCGCGGATTTCCTCTGTTCAACCTGCGCGGGGAGCACGATCGTTCCGCGGCCGTTCGCGATCTCCAGCTTCGTCTTGAACCGCGCCGACGCCGCGTTGACGCTGTCCAGCACCAGGGCGGCGGCCTTGCCGTCCAGAACGTGGGGCCGGTACTTTACGCGGTAGTTGTTGACATCCAGGGGAACCGCTTCGACCCGCACAAGGGTCTTGCCCTGAAACGTCGTAAGGAGTATCATGCTCGTGTTCGTGCGTTCGCTCTCGGACCCGAACACGAAGTTGCCGAGACTGTAGGCGATGAGGCGGCCTTTGTACACCTCGAGCTCCTGCAGCACGTGCGGGTGATGGCCGAGCACGAGGTCGGCGCCCCAGTCGATGGCATGGCGGCCGAGCTCGATCTGGTAGTCCTTTGCGGCGGTCAAGAGCTCCGCGCCCCAGTGGAAGGAAACGATCACCAGGTCCGCTCGGGGCCTGACCTTTTCGATGTCGGCCTTTACGAATTCCGCATACCCCGGCGCCGTGCCGGGCCTCCCTGCGGAAGCGAAGAACTCGAGCGGAAAGGTGAGGGAGTAGGCGAGGAAGGCCAGCGTCCTGCCCTTGATCTTTATGATGGCGGGTGTGCGCGCGTCATCGAGACTCATGCCGGCCCCGCTGTAGAGAATGCCGTTGTCTTCGAGGGACGCGATCGTGTCCCAGAGCGCAAGGGGGCCGAAATCCAAGGAGTGATTGTTGGCAAGCGTTACGACGCGAATGCCCGCGCTCTTGAGCGCCCGTGCAGCGACCGGCCCGGCCCGGAGGGTGAACTTCTTGTTTTCCACCGCCTTGCCGCGGGTGGATATCGTGGACTCGAGGTTACCTGCCACGATGTCCGCATTTCCCAGGACCGGCACGCGCCTCGGCAAAGGGATAGTCGGGCCCGAATTCGTTGAGGAACGGTTCCGCTCGTCCGCCGAGCATGATATCGCCGACGGCGGCGATGGTGATTTCATCCTGAGGCGCCGGGTCAACGGCGAAAGCCGGTGATGATGCGGCGAGGAGAACCAGGAAGGCAGTAAGAAGTCTTTTCATAATGCGGTATATGAAATATAATGAACCGGCCGCCAAAAGGCAACAGAAAAAGAGGCGTCAGAACACAAGGAGCTTTTCCATGAGGAACACGATACTGACCGGAATAGCCGTGACCGGCTTACTCCTTTCGATCGCCGGCCAGGGCCTTGCAACCGGGCCCGTGGTTGTCGACCGCGTTGTCGCGGTCGTGAATAACGACATCATTACCCTCTCCGACCTCCAGCGGGAGGAGGCGCTCAGGAAGAACGACGTCAAGGGGGATGACCGGCAGGTGCTCGAGGACATGATCGACCGGAAACTCCAGATGGCGGCTGCAAAACGCTCCGCCATGGACGTAACGGACAAGGAGCTCGCCGATGCCGTGGCCGATATCATGAAACGGAACTCCTTCGGAGAGGTCAAGCAGTTCGAGGCGGCACTCGCCAAGGATGGGCTCACGCTCGAGCAGTATAAAACGGAGCTTCGCGAGCAGATGACGCTTTCGCGCATGTTCAACAAGTTCGTGCGGTCCGGCATCGCCGTGGACGACGCCGAGGTCCGCGCCTACTACGAGCGCAACATCAAAACGTACTCCCTCCCCGAAGAGATCCGGGTGCGCCAGATATTATTCCCCTTGCCGGACAACGCGACGCCTGCCGAGGCTGCCGCAGTGAAGGCGAAGGCCGCCGAGGTCTGTGAACAGGCAAGGAAGGGGGAGGATTTCATGCGCCTGATCCGCCGCAACTCCCCGGTCACGGACCCGCAGGACGGGGACCTCGGGTTCATGCAGAGGGATTCCATGCTGCCCGAGATCGAAGAGGCGGCCCGGACGCTTAAACCCGGCGAGATCGCCGGCCCGATCCAGTGCGCGGGCGGCTACCACATCATCCGGCTGGAAGAGGTGCGTACGCCGGTCAGACCCTATGACAAGGTGAAAGACGAGATCATGAATACGCTCTTTCAGCAGAAGCTGGAAAACACCTACCGAAGCTGGCTTCAGACCTTAAGGAGCGACACGAACATCGAGAACAGGCTGTAAGAAAGGCGCGAGAGCATAGAGCAAAGCGCATGGCGTAAAAGTCTTAAACGCTTTGCGCTTTGCGCCATGCGCTCTGCCGCATCGCTTTCCCCCCTATGAAATCCGTCCATCTCAAACCGAAAGAAGACCGGCGCGTCCTTCGCGGCCACCCCTGGGTCTTCAGCAATGAGATTCAAAAAATACCCGAGGGTGCCGAGCCCGGCGAGGTCATAGATGTGCTGGACGCCTCGGGCAGGTTCGTCGGGCGGGGCTACATTAACCCGCGCTCCCTTATCGCCGTGCGCATCCTGACCCGCAAACAGGAAGAAATCGACGCGGATTTTCTCCGCCGGAGGATCTCCGCGGCGCGCGCTCTCCGGGACGTCCCTCGGCTTTGGAGAATCCTATCGCGCGCTCTACAGTGAAGGGGACGGCCTGCCCGGCCTCATTGTCGACAAGTACGCCAATACGCTCGTCCTCCAGTCTCTGACCGCGGGCATCGATCGCCTGCTGGATGACATCATCGCCGCGCTCAAGGATGAGTATTCACCTGAGGCAATCGTCTTAGGAACGATGCCGGATCGCGCGCGCTTGAAGGTCTTACGCAGGAAAAGCGCGTTGTCCTCGGCAGCGTCACCGGGCCGGTGGTCATTGAGGAATCCGGGATCTCCTATCAGGTTGACGTGCTCGAAGGGCAGAAGACGGGGTTCTTTTTCGACCAGCGCGAGAACCGGCTGGCTCTTCGTGACTATGCGCCGCGGCCGACGCACGCTCGACTGCTTCTGCTACGTGGGCGCATGGTCGCTCGCTGCCGCGCGCTACGGGGCATCGGAGGTCATCGGGCATCGATTCATCGGAAAAGGCCGTAACCCTCGCTGCGGCCAACGCGGAGAGGAACAACCTATCGGCGCGGTTTGTGAACGCCGACGTCTTCGACGAACTTCGCGCTCTTGAGAAACAGCGGGAACGTTTCGGCTTGATCATCCTCGACCCGCCGGCCTTCGTCAAGAGCAGGGCAAAGGTCAGAGAGGCGCTCAAGGGGTACAAGGAGATCAACCTGCGCGCCATGCGGCTGCTCGAACCGGGCGGCGTTCTCGCGACCTGCTCCTGCTCGCACCACATTGACGAGGCCCTGTTCCGCGAGATGCTGATCGACGCCGCCTATTCCGCCGGCCGCCAGGCCAGGGTCCTGGAGATGCGGTCCCAGGCCCGGGACCACCCCGTCCTGCTCGCGGCGCGCGAGACGCAGTACTTGAAGTGCGCAATGCTGGTCATTGATTGACCAGAATTATGTTGGTCTTGTCTACAGCGTTTTTTCATGTCATCCCCGAATGATTCTATCGGGGATATGGTTTACTCACATTCAAAAACCGGATTCCCAATAAAATCCTCGGGAAGGACATCTGAGAGAAAGTCATAAGGCGGACCACCTGATGCGACCCGGCTCCTTGGAAATGGCAGATTTAACTTGACTAACCAACGCTGCCTGTGTTAAAAAATAATCGCTTCGGGCGATTAGCTCAGCGGGAGAGCACTGCCTTCACACGGCAGGGGTCGCTGGTTCAAACCCAGCATCGCCCACCATGTTAATCAAAGAGTTACGGTCTTTACCGTAGCTCTTTTTTATTGACTGTGCCCCTTTTTGTGCCCCCCCAAGTATCCAAAACCTCGACACCACGTCTGAGAGATTCGGGGAAGTGGTGTGCATACCGCATTTTCATGGTAATGGTCTTATGTCCGAGAAGCTCTTTTACCACATAAAGATCAATACCGGATTGCACAAGCCTGGTTGCGAAAGTAAACCGGAGATCATGGAAACAGATACCTGCAGGCTTTGCGGTTTTGCGTGCTGAATAGCGCGCTCTGAGAAGATTTCTGGTAATGATCTTGGTGCGTGCCTTACCCGAAAACACAAACCATGAAATTATTCTAATTTTACTTTTTGTCTTGACAAAAACCCACAGTTTAGATTAGACTACTCTATAAAGGAATACTACGGTACAATTCGAAACGAACTAATATAGTCTAATATAAATCAATATAGCGGAGGTTCCTATCTCAAAAATAGTTTATGGCTAAGAAAACAGAAAAAATTTCTGCCTATTATGACAAGGACAAAGATGGTGACCTGAAAGGGATGATTAAGAAGTTGCAGGATAATGATGGCATTTATTCTAATCGCTCTGAAAGCGAAATCATAAGACTGATTTTAGCAAAAGCCATACCAGAAGAACTAAATAAAATTGGGCTGAAAAAATCGTGATTTCTTTAAGGACTGCTTTTCTTGCTGGATTTTCAAAGTAGATATACCGCTGTTGTCTTTAATGAAAAGGAAAACGCTAGCCATGTAGCGGAGGAGGACTTTCACACGTCAGGAGCTTCGATGTAGTCAATCCTTACAGCGGAGGTATTAGGGCCATGAGCTGGATTTTATGGACAATACTTTTATCCTGCGGTTGCATTTACATCGTTTTTCTGGTGTCATGCTTGTGGATAGCCAAGGAGGCAGATGAAAAAATTGATCAGTTCAGACCCTCCCTTAATATCAAACATGAGGGGCTAAAGGAGAATACTTTTGTCAGCATGCACACACGGCTTCACACGACAAAGATTGCTGGTTCGAACCCAACGTCGCACGCAATGTAAATCGAGACGCTCGCAAAAAAGTGTGACTCCATTTCGATTTTATGAGATTGTTCCGGGCATTATTATGTGCCTTGTATCATTGTGAAGTGAATTGTGAAGTAGAGATCGGAATCTGGCGGAAAATAGGGAAAGCGGCTTATTCAGCAAATTATCCTAAACGTAAATAAAAGCAAGAAAAGGAAAAGGCCGGAAAATTTCTCTGGCCTTATAGGACGCCTTCACACGGCAGGGGTCGCTGGTTCAAACCCAGCATCTCCCACCATGTAAATCAAGGGGTTAGCCAACATTGGCTGACTCCTTTTCTGTTTATTGTGCAGTAATTGTGCAGTTCGCGTTAGGCGTACAGTTCGGGAGGGGGTCAAGAGGGTGTCAAGCACAATAGAATCCAACTGCCTGGATAGTACAGGTTTCAAAGAAAGGGACCTGTGAAATCACAGGCCCTTCGGAGTTTGGTGATGGTAATAGCCTGTTTCTTCTTCGACGTTTGTTCCTTTTAATTCGAAGACGCCGTCGCAGGCCAGTTATTCAAATCATGAGCGATGTAGTGGCAATCTCCGCATTCAGGGAACTTTACCATAAAGGCCTCGGGATGAGGCGTCCCGTGGCAGTCCTGGCAGGCCGGTATCATATTGTGCTTGCCCTGGTGGCAGCGCGCGCACGCGAAGGACTTGTGCCTTGACGTAGTGGCGCTGATGAGGTCGGCTGCCTTCTTGTGGCACGAGCTGCAGTCGTTTGAAGGCACGGCGTCAGGAAAGGCCGCAAGCTTTGGCATGTGGGCATTGTTGTGGCATAGCCTGCAGTTGCCGACAATCTTTCCCGAGTGCGGTTTGTGGCACTGGGTGCACTGCGGGAATTTGCGGTGGACATCATGACAGGTTGAGCATTCGAGGGCGGAATGCTTGCTTAAATTTTCACTGAGTTGCGAACCCTGCAAAAAGTGGCAGGGGAGACAGTCGTCTGTTTTCGCGCCCTTGAATGACATATCCAGGGGTCTGTGCGGATTCATGTGACAGGTAAGGCAGCCTGTGGCTCCGAAATGTTCATTCTTTCTCTTCAAATGGCAGTTACTGCACGGTGCAATTGCCTTCGGCACTTCCGGCGGATGACCGGCATGGCAGTCTAAGCAGGGGACGCTGCTGTGTCCCCCTCCAGCTACTGCAATGTCAATCACTCGCTTGGCATGACACCGCCTACACTCTTCTTTAGTATAACGGGAGGTAGTCTGGGCCAGCGCAGTGCTTGAATAAACCAGAAACACCAATATCCCCATACCCAGGGATAACATGACGGTCAGACTACTCCATCTTACTGATTTCATCATTTTCTCTTTGAGAATAATTCTCACCAACACGCGTTTCCAGGACAACAATTGTAATTGCGACGGTATATAAAGATACTGCAGTGTGACAAATTAGACTAAATTATTTCATAATTCGCCGAAGCAATCAACAAAAAAATTCATTTTTTGAACAAATGGGCAGTAGGCCGGCCCGGGCGAAATGGAATGCTGAGAAGGCGGTTCTCGCGTCGAAGTCTGCTGATTGCTTCCAAGCAGTCTCACCGCTCCCTGTTGAACATTTTTTTATGTTTTGACATTTTTTTGTTGACATGCGTCGAAAAAATGCTTATAATCGTTCCTAAGTACGGTTGGCGGTAATGGGGCGCTCAGAAAAAAAGAGGAGGCTTGCTATGAAAATTTCATTGAATATGTTTGTCCGCCTGATGTGCGGGGTTCTGTTATTGAGTTTGCTGGTTAGCTGTGGTGGCGGTGGCAGTTCTCCAACAGGTCTTGCCGCTATCGAGGTAACTCCAGCCAACCCGAGTATCGCGCTTGGCACGACACAGCAGTTGACGGCCACCGGGATTTTTTCGGATAATACCAGACAAGACCTTACCGCCTCCGTCACCTGGAGTGCGGCAGATGCCACCATTGCCGATGTCAGCAACGCCGCCGGCTCCAACGGCCTGTCCACATCCCTCGCCGTTGGTTCAACCCTTATCAGGGCAACGTCGGGAGCTATCTCCGGCAGGGCCACTCTTACGGTAACATCGGCCACACTGGACTCGATCGAGGTAACTCCGGCCAACCCGAGTATCGCGTTTGGTACGACGAAGCAGTTGACGGCCACCGGCATTTTTTCGGACAATACCAGACAAGACCTTACCACCTCCGTCACCTGGACTTCGTCAGATGCCGCTGTTGCCGCCGTCAGCAACACTGCCGGCTCAAACGGCCTGGCCACATCCGTCGCCCCTGGTTCGGCCCTTATCACGGCAACAACGGGAACTGTCTCAGGCCAAACCACACTTACGGTAACCTCGGCCGCACTGGTATCGATCGAGGTAACGCCGACCAACCCGAGTATCGCGCTCTGGCACGACGAAGCAGTTTACGGCAACCGGGATCTTTTCGGACAATACCAGACAAGACGTTACCGCCTCCGTTACCTGGAGTTCGTCAGATACCGCCGTTGCCTCTGTCAGCAACACCGCCGGTTCAAATGGCCTGGCCACATCCGCCGCTGCTGGTTCGGCTCATTGTCACGGCAACGTCGGGAACCATCTCAGGCAGTACCACGCTTACGGTAACCTCGGCCACACTGGTATCGATCGGGGTAACGCCGCCCAACCCGAGTCTAGCGCTCGGCAGGAGCCAGCAGTTTACGGCAACAGGAACCTTCTCGGACAATACCGTCCAGGACCTGACAACGCAAGCGACCTGGAGCTCGTCAAATGCCGCCGTTGCCGCTGTCAGCAATGCCGCCGGCTCCAATGGCCTGGCCTCGTCCGTAGCAGCCGGTTCGACCACCATTACCGCAACGCTGTTGGGAGATATCCGGCAGCACCACTCTTACCGTGACATCGGCAACTCTTGCAAGCCATCGACATTACTCCTGCTATTCCGACTATTGCCTTGGGGACCCCCCAGCAGTTCATTGCCACGGGGACTTTCTCGGACAATACCACGGAGGACCTGACTGCGGATGTGGTCTGGAGTTCGTCGAATACCGCTGTTGCCACAGTCAGCAATACACCGGCTCCCAGGGACTGGCTACCTCCGTTGGAGCGGGACTGACTACGATCTCCGCTTTACTGAGTGGCGTTTCTGGCAGCACCGATCTTACGGTGGATTCGGCAGTGCTGGTTTCGATTGATGTTGCGCCGACCGATCCGAGCATCCCGATGGGGCTGACCCAGCAGTTTTCGGCGAGCGGGAATTTTTCGGATGGTTCCGTGCAGGACCTGACGCCTCTGGTGACCTGGAGCTCATCGGATACGGCGGTTGCCTCGGTCAGCAATGCATCGGGTTCCAACGGACTGGCCACCCCCGTTGCCCCGGGTCAGACGACCATTACGGCGTCGTTCGGAGGCATTTCGGGAACTTCGAAGCTCACCGTAACTTCGGCAACGCTGGCATCCATCACGATCACGTCCGTCACGTCCTACAATCGCCCAGGGAACTACACTGCAGTTTACCGCGACCGGAACCTATTCCGACGGCACTTCCCAGGATATCACCGCATTCGTGGCCTGGAATTCATCAAACGGCCCGGTTGCGACAATCAGCAATGCAGGTAGCACCAGGGGGCTGGCGACATCTGTCGGGGCCGGGACAACCAGCATAACAGCGGCATTGGGAACAGTAAACGCCATTCCGGTGACTCTCACCGTAACAAATGCTACCCTGACATCCATCACGATCACGCCCGGCACTGCAACAATTTTCCTCGGGGCATCCCAGCAATTCACGGCAACGGGAACCTTTTCGGATGGTATCATACATCCTCAGGACCTGACCACCCAGGTGACCTGGAAGTCTTCAAATAAGACCATTGCGTCCATCAGTAACGCTTCCGGTTCCAATGGCCTGGTGACACCCATCAGGGCCGGCTCGACCACCATTAGCGCCACCGTTACTATTGCCGGGGTGTCTAAACTGGAACGACCGCGCTCACCGTATCATCGGCTGCGCTGACGGGTATTGCAATAACACCGGCCAACCCGCAGTGTTGCCGTCGGGAAGACCCTGCAGTTCAAGGCAACCGGCACCTTTAGCGGTGGACTCACGCAGGATTTGACCACCTCCGTGAATCTGACCTGGACCTCTTCAAATACTGCCGTCGCGACGATCATCAATGTTCCTAAAAAGAATAAGGGACTTGCGAAAGGTGTGAGCACCGGCACCGCTACTATAAAGGCCAGCGTGAAGAAAGGTGTTGGCGTCGGCATCAGCGGCACCACGACGCTTACGGTACCATGATGAGAGCACGGCACTGATTGGTTCCCATCCGGAACCTCCGGATGGGAACCGTATTAATGACAAAGGAGTCAACGGTTTCATGTTGACTCCTTTTTTATGCGCTCTTACTATGACTCAGTCCTTATGTGGTCCTTACTCCAGTGCCACCGTAAAACTCCCCGGATAGCCGTTCTCGATAAATTCCGCCTCCGCCTTCTCAGCCGCCCTCAAAGAGGTGTATTTCCCCGCAAATACGCGGTAGAAGACCTCGCCGTTCACAATCGCCTTGCTAACCCTGGAAAATCCGGACTGCCTTAGCATGAGCGAAGACAGCCGTTCTGCATTGCCCTGGTCCTTAAACGAGCCGACCTGGACCGTATACATGCCGGCGTCGTAGCTGTCGACCGACCTGTACTGCTCCGAGCCGCTTTCACGGTATCCTAATGCCTCGATCCTGACCCGCGCGGTCCCGGCCATGTCAACGCCCAGCTTTTTCGCTGCGGCGTAAGACAGATCGATAACCCGGTCCTTCACAAAGGGTCCCCGGTCATTGATGCGCAGAACGGCTTCGCGGCCGTTCTCGGCATTTCTCACGTTCACGTAGACGCCGAGAGGAAGCGTCTTGTGGGCGGCGGTCATGGCGTTCATATCGTACACCTCGCCGCTGCTCGTTTTCTTCCCGTGAAAATCCTTTCCGTACCAGCTGGCGACTCCGTTCTGCACGAAGCCCTCATGGGAGGCGAGGGGCTCGTACCGTTTACCCAAGACGGTATAAGGCTTCTGCCCTGGCCTGGCCGCAGGACGCGAGGCATCCGGTGTATTTTCCACATGCGTCTTCTTTGATGCACAACCGGCCATGAAGACCAAACAGGAAAACACGAGCAGTATTCGTCTTATCATCCGGCCCTGTCCCTCTTGTGCTTTGTACGCTATCCGTGTATGATTGGAAAAACCCGAATGCCCGGCGCCCCTATGCCGTTAAACGGTTTTATAATACAAAGAATCGTATCGGAGAGCAACTGAAATAAATCTCACGAATCAATCCAAGCAGCGTCCCTCGAGAGGAGAGGCAAGATGATCAAACATATCGTGATGTGGAAGCTGAAGGAGGTTTCCGAATGCGGAAGCCGGCTTCAGAATGTAAAAAAAATGAAGCACGATCTCGAAGCCCTGAAAACGAAAATCCCGCAAATCCGTCATATCGAGGTCGGCATCAACGACATTCCTTCCGACGCCTCGTACGATGTTGTGCTGTATTCCGAGTTCAATACAGCACAGGACCTCGAGCTCTATCAGAAGCACCCCGAACACCTGAAGGTCGCCGAGTTCATCGCCAAGGCGCGGGAGCGAAGGGCGGTCGTTGATTATCACGTTGATTAGCAAAGAGGGGAGGACGCCGTGGAACGAACGATCAAACCGGAAGACTTGAAAGTACAGATAGCCTCACGCAAGGACATCATGCTTCTCGATGTCCGGCGTAAATCGGATTACGACGCGGACAAGGATACGCTCCCCGGCGCTGTGTGGCGGGATCCGGACAAAGTTGACGAGTGGAGCAGGGAACTCCCGCCTGATAAAGACGTCGTGATCTACTGCGTCCGCGGCGGGTCGGTCAGCAATAAGGTGCTCGACCGACTCCTGGACAAGAAGATGCAGGCCCGTTACATTGAAGGCGGCATTGCCGCGTGGAAAGCGGCAAACGGCGAGATCAAAGAAAAATGACGATCAACGTTGATTATAAGACCGATTAGCTTTGAAGCGGAGAAGCGATCCCGTCGCTGTAATGGTCCTTCCCGGGATGGACTTTCCGGATGAGTCCGGGAGAAAATATCCTTTCGCGGGTGACGTCCGACTTGATATATCCCATCTTCTTTAAAACCGGCACGAACCTCATCGTCGCAACAATATAATCTTCCGTAAGCTGGGCGCAGTACTTCGGCGAGACCATGAGCGTGTCCAGCACGAAATCCTCATCTACGACCGCGACGAACTCTGCTATTTGCCTTGCCGCCTCACGCGTCCGGCCCCTGATAAACGCCGTCGCTTCTTCATGAAGCCGAAGAAACCGCTCCACCGCTTTCGTCTCCCGCGCCAGAAAACCCCTGTCCGCCACGATCCCGTAGCTTGGGTTGTTCGGCCAGAATCCGGCAGCCGGCCAAAGCACCTTACCCCCTGCGAATCTCTTGATGGCGACGGCAAGGGCCGGCGTGCCGATTGCCGCGGATACCTCG
Source organism: Nitrospirota bacterium (assembly GCA_963741205.1). Taxonomy (GTDB): domain Bacteria; phylum Nitrospirota; class UBA9217; order UBA9217; family UBA9217; genus JAJYKN01. Next base: position 112,482 of record CAVUHW010000012.1, on the reverse strand, counting down.
TCGTGCACCACCGCTTCGAGTACCAGGTCCGCCCAGGGATAGTTCATAATCTCTATTTCCCCTGTAAGACCTTCCTGTTCGATGCAGGCCTTCAGAATGACATCATGGATGGACCCTTTGCCGGGCACGCCTATCTTCAGGCCCCGGAACTGCCGCAACACGGTCCCCAGGTCCCCCACATCGGGATGACCTTTCCACGGCGACTTCCCGGCCATGACCGTGCCTTCCACGTGGCCGCCGGCAACGCAAACGACGTCGATTCCCCGGTCCATGCCGATGATCGCCGGCGGAAGCCCGATATATGCCAGGTCGAGCTCCCCCTGCTCGAAGGCCTTCATGATCGCCGGCCCCGTTCCCATGAGCCTCCACTCGATCCCCGCGCCCAGCCGCGCGTCCGTGTCGCCCTTGGCCATCAAGAGTATTGCCGTATGGTAAAAGGTGGAAAGATGTCCGATCCTGATTTTCAAGCCTCAGCTCCCTGCAAATGATATTGGCCAATATTAGTCTGAGCCGCAGCCCATGTCAAGCGATGCCGCAATCCGCAATCGCTATCCCTTTTGCTGTTGATGGGGTATCCACGGTATGTTATTATAACACTGTATGAAAATCATGATCGATAAGGACAGCGCAGAAGTGCTCAGAACGCTCGATGTCCTTTCCATGCCGGCCTTCGTCGTCAACTCGCAGTGGACCATTCTTTCCTGCAACGACATGGTGCCCGCCTTCTTCGAATGCCGACGCGCCGATGTCATCGGCCGGAAACTCGAAAATTTCATAACCCTCGACAGCATCCTTCGGGAGCGCGAAGACGCGGGTACCCACGCTGTATTCGACGCGGCCGCGGAAGGCGGGTCTTCAGCATCCCTGCGCGCCTTCTGTTTCCGCAAGAACAGCAGCCCGCTCGCGTCGCAGATCGCTGTCATTCCCAACAGCGGCCAGCGGCCCGACCGGATGATTATCGTGGTCAAAGACGCCGTCGTCCAGAAGGCTGCGGGCGTCGATACCGCTTCCGGCCTCCAGCGGGACGCAACCGCGCAGGGCGAGCTGATCAACGAGCTAAGCAGCATCATAAACTCCAGCCTCAGTATCGGGACCATCTTCCGCATGGTCGTGTCCGAACTCCGGAAGATCATCGACTACAGCAGGGCGAGCCTGCTCCTGTATAACGAAAAGGACGACAACCTCCTGATCTTCGCCCTGGACACGGAAATGAAGACGGTGATGAAAAAGGGGGTCAGGGCGCCGATCGAGGGCACGAGCGCCGGCTGGGTGGTCCGGAACAACAAACCCTGGATCAGCGGCGATCTCCGGGAAACACCCTTCCCGCTGGACAGGAAGCTCCTTGCTGAGGGCATTCGTTCGACCATCAGCATTCCCCTGTTCCATGACCGCATGCTGGGCGTCTTTAACTTCGACAGCGCCGGGCCGTCGGAGTATTCGGAAAAGGACCTTGAGATCCTGCTCCCCGTGGCCAAGCACATCGCCGTGGCCCTTGAGAACGCGCTTCTCTTCGAGGAGATCTCGACGGAGAAGAAAGAGTGGGAGCGGACCTTCGATGCGATCACCGACATGGTCTGGATCGAGGACGGCAGGCAGCGGGTGATCCGCGCGAACCATGCACTCCTGTCCCGGACGGGCTATTCCAAGACGGAGATCGCGAACAAGCTCTGCGCGGAGCTCCTCGACAAAATCGGCATCACCGTAACCGGAGGATGCCTGTGCTCGGAGACCCTGTCGTGCAAGAGGCCGTCGTTTCAAGAGCTGAAAAACGGCAGCGGCGGCATCTTCCATTTCTGGGCCTATCCGCTTATCGATGAAGACGGCAGGCTCTACGCCATCGTCCACTACCTGAAGGACGTGACGGCCCAGAAACGCATCGAGCAGCAGCTCATCCGCACGGACAAGCTCGCCTCCCTGGGCACGCTCGTCGCCGGCATCGCCCATGAGATCAACAACCCGCTCGGTATCATCGCCGGCTACTCCGAGGCACTCCTCGACCGGGCGGACGATGCGGCCCTGACCGGGATCAGTGAGTTCGAGGATTTCCCGGAATATCTTGAAGACGATCCACAGCGAGATCTTCCGGTGCAAGGGGATCTTGAAAAGCCTGCTCGAGTTCGCCCGGCCCTCGGCAGGCACGTTCCGCGAAATCGATATCAACGAGCTCATCAAGGAAGTGCTCCTCCTGCTTAAGCACCGGACCGCGCGGCTCAAGCACACCCTCTCGCTGGACCTGAACCGGGAGGTCCCCAAGATCTATGCCGACGCGGGGAGCCTCAGGCAGCTTTTGATGAACCTCCTCCTGAACGCCATCTACTTCACGCCCGAGGGAGGGAGCATCTTCATCAAGACCGACCAGGACGACGCGCTGCAGGGACCGGGACTTGCCGGATGCCCGAACCGGATCCGGCTGTCCGTCAAGGACACGGGGGACGGGGATCCCCGCCGACCTGATCGGCAAGATCTTCGATCCCTTCTTCACGACGAAACCCGTCGGCGAAGGCACCGGCCTCGGCCTTACGATCTGCCACAAGATCGTGGAAGAGCACCGCGGCGCCATCGACGTCGCAGAGCGAGCCCGGCAAGGGCGCGACCTTCACGATCACGCTTCCGTCGATCGCGTGCAGGGAGTAAAAACCGACACGTCATCACTGACTGAATCCAGCGTTTACGAGATACAATACCGAATGACAGAGCTTGCAAACGCATTCGATCAGTAAAGGTCCCGTTGAATAATCGAGTTATCCGTAGTTAGCCTGTCAGATCCGATATCTGTCATTTCGGAGTGGTCAGTGTCGATATCTATGATCAACATTCTCGTCGTGGACGACGAAGAGCCCTTCAGAAGGCTCCTGAAAAAAGAACTGACCCGCAAGGGATACGCCGTCGAAGTCGCCCCCGACGGGAGCGAGGCCCTGCGGCTTCTGCGCGACCGCTCCTTCGACGTGATCCTCCTGGACGTCGTCATGCCCGGGGTGGACGGGATCTCGCTCATGAAGAAGCTGAAGGAGGACTCGGGGGCCCCCGCGATCATCGTGCTCACGGGCAAGGCAACGGTGGAGACCGCCGTGGAGGCCATGAAAAACGGCGCCTTCGACTACCTCACCAAGCCCTACAAGCTCGACGAGCTCGTGATCGTCGTCGACCGGGCCTATGAGTTCAGCAGGCTTTCCGTCAAGAGCAAGCTCCTCGAACAGGAGCTGGTCAGGCAGGAATCGCCCTTCGAATTCATCGGCAGGAGCAGGCAGGTCCAGGAGATCCTCGCGCTCATCCAGAAGGTGGGGCCCACGGACTCGCCGGTCTTCATCCAGGGCGAGAGCGGGACCGGCAAGGAGCTCGTCGCGAACACGGTCTGGCATTACAGCAAACGGAAGGACATGCCCATCATCGCCCTGAACTGCGCGGCGCTCTCGGAAAACCTCATCGAGTCCGAGATCTTCGGCCACGAGAAAGGCGCATTTACCAGCGCCTTTCAGACCAAGCACGGCCTCGTGGAGGTCGCCGACAAGGGTACGCTCTTTCTGGACGAGATCGGCGAGATGCCCATCGGGCTGCAGGCGAAGCTCCTCAGGTTCCTCGATTCCGGCGAGTTCCGGCGCGTGGGAGGCAACAAGAACCTCCGCGTGGACGTGCGCGTGATCGCCGCCACGAACAAGGACCTCTCGGCCGTGATCAAGACCGGGGCCTTCCGCGAAGACCTCTACTACCGGCTGAACGTGATCAACATCGCCATCCCGCCGCTCCGGGAGCGGAGGGAGGACATCGCCGAGCTTGCGCGCCATTTCCTCGCGAAGTACGCGAAGAAGCTGGCCAAGCCCATCACGGACTTCACCGCCGAGGCCCTGGAACTCCTCTCGGCATACCGCTGGCCGGGAAACGTGCGGGAGCTTGAGAACGTGATCGAACGGGCGGTGATCGTCTGCGAATCCGGCACCATCGGGGCCGAAGACCTCTCCATCTCCTCCTACGACGCGGTCGCGGACATGAGCGTCAACCCTTCCCTCGAAGAGATGGAAAAGAACTACATCCTCCGGGTCCTCAAGGAAGCTGGCGGCAACCAGTCAAAGGCGAGCCAGCTTCTGGGCATCGACCGCAAGACCCTCTACCTGAAATTGAAGAAATACGGCATCAGTTCCTGACGCTGCAGAGCATTCTTCATCCCATGGCCACAATCCCTTCAGAAAAAATCGTGCGAGAATTCGGAAACGCCCTGCAGGGGGAGCTGGTCCTGCCCGGTGACGCAGGCTACGACACGGGCCGCAGGGTATGGAACGGCATGATAGACAGGCATCCCGCGATGATCGCCTATTGTGCGGACGCCGGCGACGTGATCAAGTCGGTTCAGTTTGCGAAGACCCACGGTCTGCTCGCGGCCGTTCGCAGCGGCGGGCACAATGTTGCCGGAAACTCGGTCTGTGATGGCGGGATCGTAATCGACCTCTCGAGAATGAAGGGGATCGAGGTGAATGCCGCATCCCGTATTGTCCGTGCCCAGGCAGGACTGACCTGGGGAGAATTAGACCGCGCGACACAGGCCTATGCTCTCGCTACTACGGGCGGGATCGTCTCGCGTACGGGAATTGCCGGGCTGACTCTGGGCGGCGGCATCGGCTGGCTCATGCGGAAGTTCGGCGTTACCTGCGACAACCTCCTTTCCGTCAACATGGTCACCGCCGAAGGGCGGCTTGTGACCGCAAGCGCCGAAAAAAACCAGGACCTCTTCTGGGGTGTTCGGGGCGGGGGAGGAAACTTCGGCATTGTGACCGAATTTGTCTACCGGCTTCATGAGGTCGGTCCCGCTGTCCTGGCAGGCAGCGTTTATTATCCCGCCTCAAAATGCCGCGAGGTCCTGAGGTTCTATCGCGACTATATTGCTACCATTCCCGATGAACTTACCACGATGTTCGCCTATATGGCAGCCTCACCGAATCCGGCCCTCTACAAACTTCTTAACGGCGGACCCGTGACGGCTATTCATGTATGTTACACCGGCCCCATGGAAAAGGGGGACAAGGTTCTGAAGCCGCTCCGGCAGTTCGGCCCGCCGCTTCTGGATGCGATAAGGCAAATGCCCTATGTCGAACTGCAGTCCATGCTCGATCCCGGCGCGCCGCCGTATCAACTTAATTACTGGAAATCATCCCATCTGAAAAGTCTCAGCGACGAGGCGATTGATATGCTTGCGCGCTGTTCCGCGGCCATTACATCGCCCCTGTCACAGGTGCATCTCCAGCACATGGGAGGAGCGGTGCAAAAAACAGGTGAAGACGAGATGGCCTTCAGCCACCGCGATGCCTTGTGCGCGCTCAACATCGTCACCAAGTGGGCGGAGCCCCGGGAATCGGAGAAACACATCCAGTGGACCAGGGATTTTGAGGCCGCGATGAGGCCCTTTTCGACCGGCGGAGTTTACGTGAACTTCCTGGGAGAAGAAGGGGAGGACAGGGTCAGGGCCGCGTACGGCCCGGCGAAGTACGTCAGGCTCGTCGCGCTCAAGAAAAAGTACGACCCGACGAACTTCTTCCGGATGAACCAGAACATCAAGCCTGAGTGAGATGAATCTTGAATGTGCATCTTGGGGACATCCTATAGACCCCTGTCAACTGCAAATCGCATTCGTTGATCTCACAATGCGAAACGAATGATTATTATTCAGGACGTATTTAGCCACATGACCCGAGAACGGGCATCAGCGATTTTTCGGCATTCTCTCGTCGGAAGCCACATCAACCCAGTGTGCTCCCGATATGCTCCTGGCGGATTTCCCGGCGGCGATCGGCATAAAATCAGCTGCAAGCATGGCAACATACTGACCGAGGCCATGATACAACGAACCCAACGCACACATAATGCACGATTTTTCATGATTGTTTTCCTGGTCTCCCTTTTCCCTGCGGCATGCTCATCGGCTGCCACCGTAGACCTGAAAGACTTCACGAGCGATGTATGCAGCCTGTTCATAAACGGCCCGTTAAGAGACCGCTTGTGCGACTGCTGTCTGGAGCATGACACCAGTTACTGACAGGGCGGAACAGCCGATGAACGCAGGAAAGCGGATGAAAGGCTGCGAGAATGCGTGCAGGAACGAACGGGCCACAAAGTCCTGGCCGAAACAATGTATCTCGGTGTGCGCGTCGGCGGCCACCCTGCTTTCCCCATGTGGTACCGCTGGGCCTATGGCTGGCCCTATGGCCGGGGATACGGACCGCTGACCGATGATGAGCGATCGCACGTGCGGGGCAAGATCGACTCTTACCATATAAAACATCCTGAAGGTTATTGTCGGGAGCACAATCCCCGGCTCATCCCGGCGAAAGGAGCGACGAATAATGAACAAAGCCATATTGAAGCATTTCTCCATATCTCATAATCCTTTTCTCCGCCGCAGTACTTTCGGCAACAGAACAGCAGACCCGACCGGAGAAGTGGGCTGCGCCCGTATCATCCGATGCCCCGGGAAATTTTTATCGGCTTGACGACAAGGTCTAGCGCTCGACCCAGCCGGACAGGAAGGGATTCCGGCAGATTGAGCAGCTGGGAATTAGGAGCGTTCTGAACCTTCGCAACCATCATTTTGACGACAACGATGCACGAGGGACCAGACTGAAGCTTTATCGTGTCGCAATGGAGACGGGCGAGATCACGGACAATAACGTGATTGAATCGCTCAGGATCATCAGCATTTCCGACGGTCCCATCCTGATCCACTGCTGGCATGGTTCGGACCGCACGGGCCTCATCAGCGCGATGTACCTGATCGTGTTCCAGGGATGGTTGAAGAACGAAGCGATCGATGAGCTGATGCACGGCGGGTATGGATATCACTCGATATACAAGAACATTCAGAAATACATAAGGAAAGCGGATATCGAGGCGATCAAGATGAAAGTCTTCGCGCCATGACCGTGCTGATCATAACGCCTCGTTGTTCTAAATATTTTTTGATTTGTAACTGGCGCACGAGTTATGAAAGATGGCTTGGACTGGTTTGGCAGTTTTGCTCGCTGCCTATACCCGGCTGTTTGTAACAAGGTGAATGCGCGACCATGAAGACGATCCTTAACAAAGGCTGTGAATACCGCGAACAGCTCGGCCCTGATGCAGACGGGCGGACGGTGTTGGCTTATCTGAGCCAACGCTACCGCCACTCTACCGCCCAGGAATGGACGGAGCGTATCGCAGCGGGACAGGTGTTCATCGATTCCCTGCCCGCGAATACCGAGTCCGTACTGCGCAAAGGATCCGTCCTGGTCTGGCAGCGGCCTCCCTGGATCGAACCGGATGCTCCCCGCACTTTTTCGGTCCTGTACGAAGACGACGACCTCCTTGCAGTGGCCAAGCCGGCCGGTTTGCCCACGCTTCCGGGCGCAAACTTTCTGACCGCAACGCTCTTGCACCTGGTCCGCGCCTACGCGACTGATGCCGCTCCTGTTCATCGCTTGGGACGGTGGACATCAGGGGTCGTGCTTTGCGCGCGAAACCAGAAGACCCGGGCTGCCCTGATGCGGCAATGGTCGGGAAAAAAGGTTGGGAAGCGCTACCGCGCGCTTGCTGGCGGGGTTCCGGCATGGGATGAGATCACGATTACCGCGCCCATCGGCCGGGTGCCGCACGCCCTGCTCGGTTCAATCCATGCTGCAGCGCCGCACGGCAAGCCCTCCCTTTCACAGGTAAGCGTCCTCGAACGGCGCACAGATTCTTTCCTGTGTGATGTGCGCATTGCCACGGGCCGGCCTCACCAGATCCGGATCCATCTTGCGGCAGCAGGTCACCCGCTCGTGGGCGACCCGTTGTACGGCATCGGTGGAATACCCCTGCAGGATCAGCGCGCAGTGCCTGGCGATCCGGGCTATCATCTTCATGCTGCTGAACTGAGCTTTATCCATCCTGCCACCGGTGAAGGGATTGTGATCGAGTGCGAGCCCCCGGCAATGTTGCAGATGCAGGGAACCTCGTTTTGCAGATAATTACAGGAGGTCGACATGAGAAAATAACCGTATGCACTTTCATAAAACCTAAGGACTAGTTATCAAGTATTCGTCGAACCGCGAATCTCTCTTTGCAGTCGACAAAACTGCTATAATCTGCTACCATTTACACAAGTCATATTAACCTCCTGTTCTTAGCAAGAGGTTTCGTCCAACCAGGGATTTCATCTTTCCGATGATCGACCGATAGCCGCTCCCGGGATCGTTGTCTAATTGTTCAAGAGTGGATATATCGGTTGTATCACGCTGCTTTTCATACCAGCATCCCTTAACTAAAAACATTTTTATATGCCAGATCTATCTGATAAATAAAAAGGAGGTCGTCATGTCAGCCGACAAGTCATTTGAGAGCAAGAGCCTTGATCCTGCTGTCCAGCAGATGATCGCGAAGGCGAAGGAGAAGGGGATAACAACGGTATGGGACCGGTACGAGGCCATGACCCCTCAATGCGGCTATGGTGATACGGGGCTTTGCTGCCGCAATTGCCTCCAGGGGCCTTGCAGGATAAATCCTTTCGGGGAGGAGCCGAAGACGGGCATATGCGGCTGTACTGCCGATGTCATGGTTGCCCGGTGGCTGGACAGGGCCATTGCCGCGGGCACAGCCGCCCACTCCGGGCACGCCAAACACCTTGCGCACACCATGATGAAGATGGCCAAGGGCCAGGCGCCTGATTACAAAATAAAGGACCCGGCAAAGCTGAAGGCAGTTGCAACCCGGCTCGGCCTTCCTGTTGAAGGAAGAAAGGATATGGAGATCGCAAAGGATGTGGCATCTGCCGCCCTGGCTGACTTTGGCGAGAAGGATACCCCGGTACTATGGGCAGCCACGGTGGTGACCGCGGGCCGCGTAAAGGCCCTCTCCGCGATAGGGGCCGTGCCGAAGGGAATAGACTCAGAGGTTTCGGAGATCATGCATCGAACGCTGTACGGGGTAGATGCCGACGCAGTGAATCTGCTTCTCGCCGGCATCAGGTGCGGAGTTGCAGACCTTGCCGGATGCTATATGGGCACCGACCTTGCGGATATCCTGTTCGGAACGCCCACTCCCGTGGTATCAAAAGCCAATATGGGAACGCTGAAGGCGGACATGGTCAATATCGCCGCCCACGGGCATAACCCTGTGCTTTCTGAAATGATCGTAACAGTTGCCGCAGATATGAAGCAGGAAGCTGTTGCCGCCGGGGCCAAAGGCGTAAATGTCGTGGGCATATGCTGTACGGGAAATGAACTCCTGGAACGGCATGCCATTCCTTCCTGCACGCATTCGGTAAGCCAGGAGATGGCCCTTCTGACCGGCGCCGTCGATGCGATCGTCGTTGACTATCAATGCATCATGCCTTCTCTCGTGACCGTTGCGGAATGCATGGGCTCGAAAGTTATAACGACCATGGACATCTGCAAGATTACCGGCGCCGAGCACATCGAATTTACGGAAGAGGCTGCTGCTGAAAAGGCCAAAGAGGTTGTGAGGGCGGCCATCGCAGGCTTCAAGAAAAGAAAAGGCAAACCGGTTGACATTCCGAACGTCGAAAGCAACGTCGTGGCAGGCTTCTCGACTGAATCGATAGTCGCGGCGCTTGCAAAAGTCGATGCCAAAGACCCCCTGAAGCCGCTCGTCGATAATATCAAAAACGGCAACATCAGGGGCGTGTGCCTGTTTGCCGGATGCAATAACGTCAAGGTTCCGCAGGACAGGAACTTCAAGATCATGGCCGAGAAACTGCTCAAGGAAAACGTTCTCGTCGTGGCTACGGGATGCGGCGCCGGCGCGCTGATGAGACACGGTTTCATGGACCCGGCCAATACAGCCAGCTGTGCGGAGACGGACTGAAGGCTGTTCTTACAGCCATAGGAGAAGCAAACGGGCTGGGCGGCCCGCTTCCCCCGGTGCTGCATCTGGGGTCCTGCGTTGACAACTCGCGCGCCGTGGCGATCGTCGTTGCACTTGCCAATTACCTCGGCGTGGATACCGACAAACTGCCCGTTGTTGCGTCTGCGCCCGAGGCGGTATCCGAAAAAGCCGTGTCCATCGGCGTATATGCAGTAGCCGCCGGACTGCCCACCCATGTCGGGGTCATGCTGCCCGTTCTCGGCAGCCCGGCGGTCACTGAAATCCTTACGGACAAGGTGAAGGGGCTTACCGGCGGGTATTTTATTGTTGACCTGGACCCCACGTCCGCGGCTGATAAACTTTTGGGTGCAATCGATGAGCGCCGGAAAGGTCTGGGGCTGTGATACCATCGGGTTCTGCTTCGCAGAACACACGATGAACACGGATATAAATAAAAGTTCTAAACTTTTTACCGCGTGCGACGAAGTTCGCCTGTGGTTACACACTATCATAAGGAGTATGCCATGCATGAGCCAAAAGAGATATTTGTAAATACGAGCAAATGCACCGCATGCAAAACCTGCGAGATCTCCTGTGCAGTCGCGCATTCCAAAAGCGGGAACCTTTATGGCGCCCTGCAGGAGAAGCCCGCTCCCAAACGTAGACTCTATGTGGAATGGGTGTCACCCGACGTGAACGTGCCGATCTTATGCCGCCACTGCGAGGACGCGCCCTGCATGCATGCCTGCATAAGCGGGGCAATAAGCCGAAACAAAGATGGGGTCGTTATCACAGACACCGATAAATGCATAGGATGCTGGACCTGCGTCATGGTCTGCCCGTACGGGGTCATCGGCCGTCACCTGGAGACCCACAAGTCATACCGGTGCGACAGGTGTCCGGACAGGGAGACCCCGGCCTGCGTCAGTTCATGTCCGACGAAGGCGCTGGTTTACCGGACCGTAGAGACATTCTCGAAAGATGTCAGAAAAGATGCTGCTTCCAAGATGATTGCCAGCGAAGGGGAGTAATATGAAAAGGGACTATCCGGATTACCTGATCATAGGCGGCAGCGCTGCCGGGATGGCAGCGGCCCAGGCTATAAGGGAGAAGGACCCGAAAGGCATTATCACCGTGTTGTCGGAAGAGCCGGATATGCCTTATTTCAGGCCAATGATACCCTATGTCGTGACCGGTAAAAAGAAGGCAGAGGGCATAGGACTTTCTGGCAACGGACCCTATACGGCTCAAGGCATCGAGATCCGCACGGGAGCAACAGTTGATTCAGTGGATACCTCGCGGAGATCGGTGAGTATAAGCGGCAAAGACCAGTTATCCTATGACAAGCTTCTTTTTGCGACCGGCAGCAGCCCCTATATTCCGCCGGAGATAAAAGGAACAGATGCATACGGCGTATTTGCCCTTCGGAAATTGAGCGATGCCAGGGCCATGGCAAAGAGGGCTGAAAGCACTGACCATGCAGTAATGCTGGGAGGAGGACTTCTCAATCTCAAGGCCGCATTTGCCCTTCTGGAACTGGGAGTAAAGGTCACCCTGGTGGTTTACTCTCCTGAGGTCCTTTCTCAGCTTATGGAACCCGAAGATGCCGGATTGATCCGTCATGCCCTTGATAAGGCAGGGCTGAAGATAATAACCGGCACGCAGCGCCAAGAGTATTATTTCAGATAAGAGCGGCGTTACAGGAGTTTCCCTTGACGACGGGTCCGAGATGCCTTGCCAGATGGTATGTATAGGAAAAGGGGTGAGGCCGAATATCAATTTCCTGTCCGGAAGCGGGATAGCAACAGACAAGGGCATCGTGGTGGACAGATATACGACCTGTAATAATCCTCATACCTTTGCCGCCGGCGATGTGGCTGTCACGTTTGATCCTGTGACAGGAGACAGGATAATGACCGCACTTTGGACAAACGCGGTCGAGATGGGCAGATGCGCCGGCTATAACATGACAGGCGCAAAGACTGCCTATGCCGGCACCTTCGGGATCATGAATGCCACTCAGGTTGCTGATATGCCTTTTGTCTCAATGGGCATTGTTCATACCAAGGCAGCGATTATGAAGTGCACGTGAGGGCCACCGGATCAACCTATCGAAAGGTGGTATTCAGCCCTGATGGTGAAAGGCTCGTCGGCGTGCTGTTTATCGGCGATATTACCGGCGCCGGGATGTATCCGTTATCTGATCAGGGAGAACAGCAAATCAGCAGGATAAAATCCCATATCGTGGACCAGACGCTTCATTATGGGCATTTTCTGAAAGGCAGAGATTAGCGGCGACCCTCGGCCGGCTAGCGCTGCTTGCTTCTCCCGGCTCCTCACGCCATCCTCCCGCAGAGCGCTTTCGATAGCCGGTTTATTCAGCCCCTCGCCGATAACCACGACCCTGCTTTCCCCGATATCGTTGTCGAATCGAATCTTGTCAACCCTCTCAAAAACAACGTCGAAACGATAAGGGCCCTCTTCCGATTGTATCAACGCTTTTGCCCTCACTACGTTGCCGTATCGTCCTGCTGCCAGATCATGAAAAAAGCCTGATAAGCCGGCAAGCTTCGCACCCTGATTCACCCTGAATGACAGTGTCTCGAAATGAAAGTGATCATCCTGCCCGCGTCGTAACGCCGGACCCCTCACCCCGGCACCTCTCCCCGGCAGGGAGAGGGAGCGATTCCTTCTGCGTCTTGGCATTTACGGTGCGCAATACGATCGCCCTTGGATTGATGGACTCGATGCGGCGGATGGTTTCGCTGATCTTCTCTTCTTCAGCAATGTCTGTTTTGTTCACGAGAACCACGTCGGAGCTTTTGAGCTGGTCCTCGAAAAAGCTGCCGTACATGCCGGAATCCTGGAGCTCGGTAAACTCCGCGGCATCGACGATGCCGACCACGCTCGCCGGGCCCGCGCCGGCGTCTTCGAGCGCTTCGAGCACGGATGAAGGCGAGGCCACGCCGCTTGGTTCGATCACGAGATGTTCCGGCGCGAACTCCTGTGAGATCTTTCTGATTGTCGTGATGAGATCAAACCTGAGCGTGCAGCAAACGCACCCGCTCGGAAGTTCTATTGCCTCGATCCCTCCGGCGCTGAAGATCTCGCCGTCGATGCCTGCGGCGCCGAAATCGTTGACCAATACCACAACCCTGCCGGTCAAGCCCCGGACATAATTCCTGATGAAGGTCGTCTTTCCTGAACCCAATAATCCGCACACGACAGTCGTTTTCATACCTTCCCCGGCCCCTCAGTGATGATATCGCCAACACCACCCATGGCGCCTCAATGCACATTGTACTGCATCACCGGAAAAATGTAATATAAAAAATATCCCCCGTCCAAACCAGAACACCAACCCTCAGGAATATGATCCGTATCATACCTGTTTTGTCCGCCTTCCTATAGAGTATGACGGTTCATGCAAATCATCCCGTCCCGCAGTTCGGTAAAAAACGCGCTACACTGTTAATGCTGCTTGCGACATGCAAGCGCCGCGAATTGATCCCTATGTGCCTTGATTGAAATCATAAAACCAAAAGGAGGAAACACAGCATGAAGCAGCTCAGGATTTTGTTCGTATTCGGTATTGTTCTGCTCTTCGGCATGGCAGCGTCGGCTGCGCCGAAACAGAGCGCCTGCGTCGAGTGTCACAAGAAGGTGACGCCCGGCATCGTACAGCAGCACCTCGAGGGAAAGATGGGGAAAAAAGGCATCGACTGCTCGGCCTGCCACGGCTCGGCCCACATGAAGATGGACGACGCGAAACTCGCGCAGATGCCGACGCCGGAAACCTGCGCCCGCTGCCACAACAAGCAGGCGGACCAGTTCAAGGCGGGCAAGCACAACCTCGCCTGGATAGCTTCGAGCTCCATGCCCATGATGGGCCACCAGCCCAGGGCCGTTGCCGGCGAGGGATACAAAGGCTGCTCGAGCTGCCACAAGATCGGCGCCAAGTCCGACACGGAAAAATCGCAGATCCGCTACGGCCATGCCCAATGCGACTCATGCCACACCAGGCATTCTTTCAAGAAGTCCGAGGCCCAGGACCCGCGCGCCTGCCAGACCTGCCACATGGGCTTCGACCATCCCCAGTGGGAGATGTGGTCGACGTCCAAGCACGGCACCATCTGGCAGATCGAAGGCAAGGACAGCAAACGCGCGCCCACCTGCCAGACCTGCCATATGAGCGGCGGCGACCACAACGTGATCACCTCATGGGGCTTTCTTGCCCTCCGTCTGCCTGAGGACGACAAAGACTGGCTGAACGACCGCGTCTCGATCCTGCAGGCCCTGGGCGTGCTCGACGACAAGGGCAATCCCACGGCCCGGCTCGACCTCGTGAAGGCGGGCAGGGTCGCCCGGCTTACCAAGGAAGAGTTCCAGAAGGAGCGAGACAAGATGATCTCGATCTGCGCCAAGTGCCACGGCGCCGGCTATGCGAAAAAACAGCTCGACGAGGCGGACCTCGTGGTGAAGGAAGCGGACAAGGTCATGGCCGAGGCGATCAGGGTGGTGCAGGGCCTGTACAAGGACGGCGTGCTCTCGAAGCCGGCGGACTGGACCACGGCCCCCGATCTTCTGCAGTTCTACGAGGCAAAGAGCTCCGTTGAGCAGGACCTCTATGTAATGTTCCTCGAGTACCGGATGCGGGCCTTCGAGGGGGCCTTCCACATGAACCCCGATTACATGCACTGGTACGGCTGGGCGCCGATGAAGGAGACACTCCAGAAAATCAAGGATGAGGCGGCAAAGCTGAGGGCGGAAAAGGCTTCGGCATCCGCGCATTAATCGCGGCTTCGGAACAAAGAACAAAAAGGGAGGAACGAAAGGTTCCTCCCTTTTTTATTTGTGCAGGGCAGGCCCGCATCCGCTGATCGGTCTTCTCTGATTCCTTCTCAGGTACTCTAATAAAAAGTTCACCGAGAGTGCGAAGGGGAGAAACTCGGCTGATGACCCCCGCCAGCCCGGCGTTTGCAATAACCCTGGCGGTATGATAGTATCATTTCAATTGTTCGGGAAAACCATGATGAAATGTGTTATATTCTAGGTGTTAATTTTTGTGGGTTGGTCTCGCCGGGATGCATGGCAGCCCCGCGCAGGGCCGGCCTGCTACACGGAGCGATGAAGAGGCTCGGCATGGGAAAAGGCTTTAAAGTATTTGAGATTGCTATCATGACCTGTCTTGTCATGATTTGTTGGTGCAGCCCCGGCGAAGCATATCTCAGCCCGGCGACCCATTTCATACGGGCAGTAGCAGCGAGTGCCTTGAGTGTCATATAGCAGATAAGAACGCTTCCCTGAAAGCGGTCTGACGCAAGCTCTACCTGCCTACGCTGCCATCAGGCGCCGGTGGGGACCAGGATCCCAACGGGTTCTTACGTAGCGACCAGTACCGAGGATCTCAGGGCAGGTGCGCCGCCCTCTCAATTAACGCCCGGCGGAGACTTCGGCTATTTAAAGGTGACCTACTCCTGGACTTTTTTGGGACAAACGGAAAGGAGCCTTGGAGAACGTCACGGACATAATATCGTTGCACTTGACTACGGATATGAGGCCGACAGAACAAATTTAACGGCGCCGAGCGGTCTCTATCCCTCGGACCGGCTTTCCTGCACGAGTTGCCATGATCCACACGGCAAAATCGTAAAAGATCCGGCTGCGGCAAGCGCCTATCGCATGCTCGGCGGCATCGGGTATAAAACAAGTTCGGTCCCCGGAATGATTTTCACGGTTGATCCGCCCGTTGCGGTTGCCCCGCGCGACTACAACAGGCCTGAGGCTCAAACGGATACGAGGGTCGCCTACGGCAAGGGCATGGCGGAATGGTGCACGAATTGCCATACAAACCGTCAAACAGGGAACGTACATCATGCCGGAGCTCAGGCCAGATTTACCACGAAGATTATTTCCAATTACAACACATACGTCAAATCCGGAGACATCAATGGCAGGAGCGAAACTTCATACACGTCCCTGGTGCCGTTCGAGGAAGGGACCGATGACAGAACTATCCTCGCGCAGCACGCAAAAACCGATGGCAGCTATCTCCAGGGGCCCGACTCCAATTCCACGGTGATGTGTCTCACCTGTCACCGGGCGCATGCATCAGGCTGGGACTCTGGTCACAAGATGGAACATGAGCTCGACTTTCCTCGTTTATAAAGGCCTTTACCCGGGTACCGATAATGGCTCGCCCGCGCGATATGCTCAGGGACGAACGGCGGCCCAGACGCAGAGGGCCTTTTATGACCGGCCGAGCTCCCGGTTTGCCACCTACCAGAAGGAACTCTGCAACAAGTGCCACTCGAGGGACTGATTCGTATTGAGGGGAACCAGCCCGCGAGCCATGCCGGCCCCTGACTATGCATTTCCTCCGATATCGTGAGGAAAAATGCCCCGCATCATGGGGCATTTTTCATCAGACGCCGCACGTTTCTTATTCATGTCCTTAATCGCCGCGCCTGCCGGTGCCGGGTCTTGTCCCGACTGCCCTGATGCCCTGCCGGAACTGCTCATATATAAAAGAGACGGAAACTATCTGAAATTCCGGAGAATCCATCCTGCCTGGAAACAAGTTCTCCGGACCGCGATCTTCAGGTACTGCCCGAATAACAATTCACACCTGCTCTTTCTGCGCCGGAACCGACCGTCTCAACTGCCTGGCATCGCAAATGCAGTTAAATCCCTGCCATGAAGAACATCATTCTCTGTTCCTCCAATCCCATTCTGGTCAAGAGCCTCTACTGTGTCCTTCGCGAGGAAGGCTACAACGTGGAAATCGTCGAGCATCCCTCCCTCGCCGTTCAAAAGGTCCTGTTCGGGAAATATGATTTCGTCATCATCGATTCGGAGCCCTTCGGCCTGTCCGCCGAGGACGCGGTGGAGATCATCAAGGCCGTGTCGCCGGGCACGCCCACGCTCGTCGTGGGGGGCGGCAGTCGATGCGGATGTGCCGTCCGTCGAGACGCCCGTTGATCTCGAAGAGTTCAAGCACACGATCCACAGTATCGCAGTCTGAAGCCCATTAGGACCGTTGCTGTCAGCCCATACACGCAGGAACTCTATTTGTGCTACATTAAATGATGGCGGCCCCAAGCGGGCTGAAGGTTTGATTCTACTTTATTCATGAAGGGAGATGCTATGAAACCGAAGGAAGTGATACTCAAGGCATTTGAGGGCGGCAAGGGCGACCGGATTCCCGTGACCCTCTTCGGCGCGGGGATGTGGTCGATCAAGGACTTCGGGACGACCTTCGAGGCGCTCGCCCACGATCCGCAGAAGATGACCGATATGTGCGTGGCGGAGGCGGCGCGAATCCGAAGCGACGTCGTCTACGTCGGCTCGGGCTTCAACAACTTCCACGCCTCGGCGCTCGGCAAGGCCTTCGGGGTCGGGATCAAGTACCGCGAGATGGGCGCTCCCGACATGACCACCCACTTCGTCAACTCCGAGGAGGACCTGGCGAAGCTCGACATCGCCGACGTCCACCGCGAGCCGGTCGTCCAGACGGTGCTCGAGGCGACCCGGCGCGTCCGGGAGAAGATCGGCGACACCTACCTCGTGACGATGACCTGCTGGGGGCCGTTCACCCTTGCGGCGCGCTTCGTCGGCGAGGAGCAGTTCATGAAGGCGACCTTCAAGAAGCCGGCGTTCGTCGAGAAGATGGTCGATTTCTGCGCCGACCTGCTGATCCACCTCTACGAGCCGCTGGTAAAGGACGGCCTCGAGTGCATCAGCATCGCTGACCCGACCGCCTCGGGAGATCTGATCAACAAGAAGCAGATGGAGCGCTTCGCGGTGCCGGGCCTGAAGAAGCTCACCGGCTGGGCCAAGGGCAAGGGCGTGCACTCGATCCTGCACATCTGCGGGAACACCAGCGACCGGCTGGATCTGTTCCCGCTCACGGGGGCGAGCACGATCTTCTTCGACCAGAAGGTGGACATCGCCAAGGCCAAGGAGGCGCTGCAGGGGAAGATGAGCTTCGGGGGCAACGTCGCGCCGGTGCACGTGTTGCTCAACCAGGACGTCGCGGGGGTGGAGAAGGCCTGCCGCGAGGTCATCGAGGTCGCCGGCAAGGACGGCGGGTTCATCCTGGTGCCCGGGTGCGACATCCCGCCGACGATTCCCTACGAGAATCTCCGGAAGTTCCACGACGTGGCGCTGGAGTGGAAACTGTGATTGCAACCACGGGTCCCGCTTCGCGTGACTCACACCCCGCACTCGTTTATGGCCGCGCTTTCGCAAGAGCAGGTTACGTGCCACTCGTAATCGCTGGGTGCATGCGGATGAACACGATAATAATAACTCGGGCAGAACGCTTTCGTCGGGGCTGGTTTTAATCTTTACCGTGTGCGGCGCAGCCGCCTGTGGTTACGAAGGAGGTGATACGGTTCGGTTTCGTGAAAGGAGGTCGATTCAGTGGGTATTTTGGAGGAGTTGAAAAAACTGTTTTCCCGGGCGCAGAGCGCATCCGGGCAAGGGGAGGGAACAAAAATGGCTGACAAGAAAATGACGTTGGAAGAAGTGAACGACTACATGAAGAAGCAGTGCGGTTTCGTTCCCCGCATGTTCCAGATCATCAACACCGTCACGCCCGAACCGGGCAGGACCTTCGCCGATTTCTACGCGAGCATCTTCGGCGACGGCGCCCTTTCCCGCAAGTACAAGGAGCTGATGTTCATGTCCGGCGGCGTCGCCTATTGCTCGCCGCGCTGCATCATCCATGTGATCCCGCGATCAACGCGGGCGCGACCACGGGCGAGATCTTCGAGGCCGCCTCGGTCGGCATGATCCTCGGCGGCTTCGTGCCCGGCGGACCCGGCATCCCCTACGCCTTCGAGTATGCCCTGAAGTGCCTCGATATCGAAGCCAAGTTCCGCAAGGGCGAGAAGTGGGAGTACCTGCCGCAGCCCAAGTTCGACCACGGCGTGTTCTAACCATGAACTATCGACGGGGGAGCGTTTCGAATGGCTCCCCCGTTTTTTTGGACTCATAATTCGTTACTCTCTTGCTCAGACTATTCTTATCGGTCATTCCCCGATCAAGTCCGGAATGGCGGCATAATGCGAGGACGGTAAATGTTTCAATTTAAAAAAGATCAAAAGACATTCAACTCTGGCGGGATCAAGGTCGGCGGGCAGCCGGGCGAAAATCCGCCGCTTCAGATCGCGTCCATGTTCCACAACAAGGACCGGATCGTGACCGACCGGAAAGGGAATTTCGACCGCGCGAAGGCCGCGGAACTCATCAAAACGATGGAGCAGCTTTCGGCCTCCACCGGCATCCCGTCCATGGTGGCCATGGTCGCCAACTCGCCGGAAGAGGCGAAGATCTACATCGACTTTTACCGCGAGACGACCGACCATGCCCTTCGGCATCGACATGTGGGTCGCGGAAAAACGCGCGCAGGCAACGGAATATGTCGCCAAGCTGGGACTGCAGGACAAGTTCCTGTACAACAGCATCACCCCCTGGGACAAGGACATCAAGGGCCAGGTCCAGAAGCTCAAAGACCTCGGGATCAAGCACGTCGTGGTACAGGCCTTCGACGACAGGACCAGTCGCCCGCCGGCCGGCTCAAGTCCCTGGAGAACATCCTCGCCAGGGCGCCGACAGCTTCGAAACCGTCATCGTCGACACCTCGGTCATGAACCTGCCCGCCACGTCGTTCTCGCTCGTCGCCAACCGGATGATCAAGGAGAAGCTGGGGCTCCCCTGCGGCGGCGCCTACTCGAACGGCACGCACATGTGGAAGGAGGCGAAGACCATCTGGAGCCTCGACGGGTTCAAGGCCATGGACGCCGTGGTCCAGGGCATGGCTTCGGCGCTGTGGAGCGATTTCAATTTCTGCGGCCCCATCGTAACGATGCCGCGGATCATCCCGGCAGTGGCGGCGGCGCATGTCCTGCTTTCCACGCTGGTGTATGACGAGACGCATAAGATATCGGACAATCCCAATCTGCCGATCAAGAAGTATTTTTCGGATTTCCTGGGAAAATTGACCTCGGGAGCAGCGAGAAAGTAGGCGCTGACAGACGCCGATTGAATAGCGGAGTATTCGAAATTGAATTTTACAAAACTGAATCTCTGAAAATGTAATTCCAACTTTCAATCTGCAATTTACAATAAATTTTATTTTCGTATCAGGAAGGAGATTGCATGACAACAATGAATTCAAGAGAACGGGTGCTGAAGATGTTCGCCGGCGAGGAAGTGGACCGGCCGCCGTGCTTCAGCGGCATGGGCAACGTGACCACCGAGGGGCTGAAATCGCTGAACCAGAATTCGCGGCAACGCACCTTGACGCAAAGATGATGGCCGCGGCGGCGGCTACTACGTACAAGCTGTTCGGGTTCGAATGCGCGGTCGCGCCCTTCGACCTCTGCATCGAGGCCGAGGCCATGGGGTGCGAGATCAATGTGTATGCCCATTCCGAGGACCTGCTGTACCCCACGATCAAGAAAAAGCTGATCCACAACGAGGCCGAGATGGAGCTCTCCATCCCGTCCGACCTCACCAAGCGGGGCAGGGTGCCGCTCATGGTCGAGGCGATCAAGCTGATCAAGAAGGACATCGGCGGCGAGGCGGCCGTGGGCTCCTACGTGCTCGGTCCCTTCACGCTCGCGGGCCAGATCATGGAGCTGAACGACCTCCTGAAGCTGTCCTTCAAGAAGCCGGACAAGATCGGGAAATTGCTCGACCAGCTGACGGACGTGATCATCCAGGTGGCAGGGGAGTACCAGAAGGCCGGCGTGGACTACATCACCGTCAGGGAGATGGGCGCGACTTCCGACGTGCTCTGCCCCCGCGTGTTCAAGAGCCTCATCCTGCCCTACCTCAAGAAGATCTTCGAGAAGATCACCGTGCCGAGCGCGATCCACATCTGCGGCAAGACGAACGACATCGTTCCCTTCATGGCCGAGAGCGGCGCGAAGGCGATCAGCGTGGACCAGAAGAACGACGTCGCCGAGACGCGCAAGAAGCTCGGCCCCAAGGCGCTCGTCTTCGGGAACTACGACCCCTACAATGTGCTGGTGGCGGGAACGCCGGACCTCGTGCGCCAGACCGTCAAGAAATGCATGGACGACGGCGTGAGCGCGGTCTGGCCCGGGTGCGACATCTGGCCCACGGTGCCGGCCGAAAATTTCAAGGCGATGATGGATGAAGTCAGAAATTACAGGAGGTAATCCCATGGCAACGGAAGAGAAGAAGAAAGAGCTATTGGCAGAAACTGCGGAACGCCGTGATCTCCTACGACGAGGACACGGCCAAGGAGGCCGCCAACGAGGTCCTGAGCGTGGGAATGGACGCCGAACGACGCCATCTTCAACGGCCTCGTCTCCGGCATGGTCGAGGTGGGGCGCATGTTCGAGGCCCAGGAGTACTTCGTGCCGGAGCTCCTCATGTGCGCTGACGCGCTCTATGCGGGCCTGGACATCCTGAAGCCCCATGTGACGCAGCTCGACCTTGGCGTCAAGGGTTCGGTCGTGATCGGGACCGTGGAAGGCGACGTGCACGACATCGGCAAGAACATCGTGAAGATGATGTTCGACGTGGCGGGCTTCACGGTCTACGACCTGGGCCGCGACGTGCCCCTCGACAAGTTCGTGGCACGAGCAGCTCCGGACCGACTCGGACCTCGTCTGCCTCTCGGCCATGATGACGACGACCATGACGGGCATGAAGAAGGTGATCGACGACCTCCGGAAAAAGAACCCCAATGTCAAGATCATGATCGGCGGCGCGCCCGTGTCCCAGGACGTGGCCGACAAGTACGGCGCCGACGGCTATGCCAAGGACGCGACCAACGCCTTGAAGGACGCCATCAATATGATCGCCTCGCTCAAGAAGATGAAGGATGAGGTCGAAGCGAAGAAAAGCGAAATGAAGAACCTCGCTCAGGAAAGAGCTGCTGGACCACGGCGCCGACGTCGTCGGGTTTGCCGGTCTCCGGGGCCATATGAGCGGCGAGATCGCCCATCTGGAGCAGGCCGTGTCCATCGGCGTGGACCGCAGGCTGAATGAGGACACGCTTGAGCCTCCTCATGAAGCTCCAGAAGCGCGCCGTGCGGTTCCTGAAATCCCGGGGGTACCGCACGCTGGCCATCCCGCCGGACTCGGACCGGAAGAAGGGCACGTTCATTTCGAAGCTCTACTCGCTGTTCAACCACAAGATGGCGGCCACCTCCGCGGGGCTGGGCTGGATCGGGAAGAACGGGCTCCTCATCAGCCCCGACTACGGCCCGCGGCTGTCCCTGGCACGGTGCTGACCGACGCGCCGCTTCGAGCCGGACGCGCCGATCGAACACAGTCTGTGCGGCGAGTTGCTCGCTCTGCGTGGACTACTGTCCGTCGAAGGCGATCACGGGCGCGGAATGGTCCCGGTCCCTTCCCTTTGTGGAGCTCGTGAGGCTCGACGCCTGCAGGAGTCATAAGAAGGCCAAGCGGGCCACGGACGGCAAACCCAACTGCGGGCTGTGCATCAACATCTGCCCCTATGGGAGAAGAGAAACGCGAAAAAGATCGCGAAGCAGGAGACGCGGAGATCACGGAGACATCAGCCCGGAATCGAGGCGCGAATCTAGAAAGGTGTCTTACTTCTGAGTTCGCTCATTTTCGCTACCTCGTGCTCTGTGGTGAATTCTCATGATTTAGTATTAGGAGGAATTGCATGATTAAGAAACACAAGGTCATATTTCAGCCTGCGGGCAGGCGCGGCGAGATCGAGGAAGGCAAGACCATCCTCGAGGCCGCCCAGGCCCTGGGCGTTGATATCGAAGCGCTCTGCGGCAATAAAAAAGTCTGCGGAAAGTGCAAGGTAAGGATCGAAGAAGGCTATTTCGAGAAGGACAACATCGATTCGGGCATGGCCCACTCTCCCCTGCCGTGCCGTCGCCCGACGAGATGAAGCACATCAAGCCCCAGGACGGGCCCGGCATCAGACTGTCCTGCCAGAGCGAGATCCGGGGCGACATCAAGGTCTTCGTGCCCGAGCGTTCCCGCGCGGGCAAGCAGGTCGTCCGGAAGGCGGCCAAAGAGCTCACGATCAAGCTCGATCCGGCCGTGAAAAAATACAACGTCGAGCTCACCCCTCCCACGCTCCACGACATGACGACCGGGGACTGGGAACGGGTCCTGAAGTTCCTTGAGGACGACTACGGGCTCAAGGGCCTCACCTTCGATTATCTGGTCTTGAAGGACCTCCAGGACGTGATTCGCAAAGGCGGATGGAAGGCCACGGTCACCGTCTGGATGGACAAGGAGATCATCAAGGCGGAGCCGGGGTTCGTCGAGGAGAGCTACGGGCTTGCCGTGGACATCGGCACGACGACCTGCGTGGGCTACCTGACGGACCTGAACACCGGCAAGGTGGTGAACACCGAGTCCATGATGAACCCCCAGGTGCCCTACGGCGAGGACGTGATGTCCCGCATCACCTATGCCATGAGCAATCCCGGCGTGGGCCTGGAGACCATGCAGAAAGCGATCATCCAGGGCCTGAACGAGATCATCGAGCGCGTTGTGACGCGACATCAACAAGGACGGGCCGAACCCCGGATATGTCATCGACGACCTCACGATCGTGTTCAACACGGCCATGCACCACATCTTCCTGGGCCTGAACCCCGAGTACATCGGCCGGTCGCCCTTCATCCCCGCGGTCCAGAGCTCGCTCGACATCAAGGCGCGCGACCTGGGCCTCCAGATCAATCCCGCCGCCTACATCCATGTGCTGCCCATCGAGGCGGGCTTCGTGGGCGCCGACAACGTGGGCGTCCTGATCGCCGAGGAACCCTATAACCAGGACGAGAAGGTGCTGATCATCGACATCGGCACGAACGGCGAACTGCTCATGGGCAACCGGGACAAGGTCTGCTCCACGTCCTGCGCCACCGGACCGGCCTTCGAGGGCGCCCAGATCAAGTTCGGCATGCGGGCGGCCCCCGGCGCCATCGAGACCGTGGAGATCGACCCCGCGACGAAGGAACCGCGCTACAAGGTCATCGGCAAGGCGGACTGGCACACGCATATCCAGAAGGTGGATGCGAAGGGCCTCTGCGGTTCGGGCATCATCCAGGTGGTCGCCGAGATGTTCAAGGCCGGCATCATCGACAAGAGCGGCAGGTTCGTGATGGACCTGGGCACGCCGCGGGTCAGGAAGGACGCCGACGGCAAGCCCGAGTATGTCCTCGCCTGGGCAACGGAGACCTCCATCGGCCAGGACATCACCATCACCCAGGGCGACGTGCGCGCGCTCCAGCTCGCCAAGGGCGCGCTCTACACGGGCGCGAAGCTCATGATGAAGAAGCTCGGCATCACCACAGCTCGACCGCGTTATCCTTGCCGGCGCCTTCGGGAGCCACATCGACCGCGAGGCATCGCTGACGCTCGGCATGTTCCCCGACTGCCCCTCGACAAGATCTACGCCGTGGGCAACGCGGCCGGCGACGGTTCGCGCATGGCGCTCCTGAACCGGGGCAAGCGCATAGAGGCGAATGAGCGGGCGCGCTGGGTCGAATTCGTCGAGATCGCCACGGACCCGGCCTTCGAAAGGGAATTCATGATGGCGATGCATATTCCGCACATGAAGGACAAGTTCCCGAATTTGAAGGAGTACCTCGCAAAGAAGGGGAGCACGGTTGAGATCAAGGCGTGAGTCGGAATGCGGATAAAGGTTCATCGGCCCTGGGATAAATGTACGCGCAGGGCTGGATCGAATTCACGCAGAAGCGGGAATTTATAGTATCGTGACTCATCGTCTATCTGGGGCGATAAGGATGCTGGAATGAAAGGCCATCATGACAAAGGTCATTGTCAACTCGGGGGCATGCGGCTTTTCCGTCACCATCAGGGCTGAAAAGGTCGCCGGCGGGAAGATCGCCATCTCCCTGGATACCGACTGCGAGATGGTGAAGAAGATGCTCGAAGACATCTCGGTCCTCGACCGGTTCGCACCGCTGACCGGGTTCACGAGCAATCCCGTTTACCGGTCCGCGGCCATACATCTGAAGCATGTCGCCTGCACCGTGCCGTCCGGCATCCTGAAGGCGCTCGAGGTCGAGGCGGGACTCAATGTCGCAAAGGACGCGAGCATCATTTTCGTAAAAAAAGACAGTCCCAAATAAGGAAGTCGACCATCTCGTACTCATGCCGCTGACCGCTCGGACCCCGGCTCGATCAGGTTGCAAGGGGTTATCTGCCCGATATGGTACAATAGTGGCAGCAACGGCAAACGGCGATAATGCATGGGTAAATTTCTCATCGTAGCCGCATACTGCGTGTACGCGGCCTTCTGGTTGCGGTTTTTCGCGCATTTCCTGGTGTGGTGGAGAGCGGCGCAGCGGCTTCGCGAGCCGACAGGCCCGCGATCAGCGCTGAAAGCATGCGTCCTCACGGCCGTGGATGTGTTGCTTCTCGGCAGGGTCCTGAACGTGAACCCCGCGCTCTGGATCGGCGAATGGGCCTTTCACGCCTCCTTCCTGTTCGTCATCCTGCGGCACCTGCGGTACTTCCTGGATCCCGTCCCGCTCTGGGTCTGGTGGCTGCAGACGCCGGGGTTGATCGCCGGATACGTTCTGCCCTTTGCCGCGGCATATATCCTTGTCATCCGGCTGCTCACCAGGCACGAAAAATATGCGGCTCCCGCAAACAGTGTTCCTCGTCACCTGGTGCTCCTGATCAGTTCCCTCGGCGTGATCATGCAGCGTCTGGTACAAGCCCGATCTCGTGGATGTGAAACTGTTCGCCCTCGGCATCCTGCGCTTTCATCCGGCCGCGGCGCCGGAGAGCCTGCTGTTCCTGCTGCACTTTTCCCTCGTCCTGGTCCTGGTCCCCTTTCTTCCGACCCACATCTTCACCGCCCCGCTGGTGATGATGGAGGCGAGGAAGCGGGAGCAGGCGCTTCGCCTGGTGATCCATGAAGAATAAACGTTCATTCACCGAAGAGCTCTCGCCCCGTCAGATCCTCGAGATCGACGCCTGCACCCAATGCGGCGAGTGCCTGAAGCACTGCCCGGTGCAGGACGTGACCGGCAGACCCGCGGTCTCGCCGCCGGAGAAGATCCGCATGTTCCGCGAGTTCATCCGCGCAACCGACGGTCTCAAGGCCAGGCTCTTCGGCCCCGCGCGAAGCGGACCGCAAGATGCTCGAGGACTTCACCAAGGCGGTGTATGAATGCACCACCTGCGGCGCCTGCGGGCAGAACTGCCCGGTGGGCATCTTTACGCAGCGGCTCTGGCCCATGCTCAGGAAAGAAATGGTGAAGCGCGGGCCTCGGCCCCATCGGCGTTCAGGCGGACCTGCCGCAAGGCCATCGCAAAATCCGGCAACCCCTATGACAAGCCGGCCGCGGACCGGTACAAGCCCTGGTTCCCGGAGAACGTGAAGGTCGCCGAGCGCGCGGACATCGCCTACTACGCCGGATGCACCGGCGCCTACGAGGCGCAGCCCATGGTGCGGGGCGACGTGCTCGTCCTCGAACGCCATCGGCGAACCATTCACCATGCTGCCGCCCGAGGAGGAGGTCTGCTGCGGCTTTCCGCTCTTCATCACGGGACAGCACGATCTCTTGAAGGACCTCGTCACGAGGCTCGTGGACGGCTATCAGGCGAAGCGGGGTAAAGACGCTGGTCTGCTCCTGTCCCTGCTGCGTGAACATCATGATCCGGGACTGGCCCCTGTTCTACGGCAAGGCGCTGCCCGTTCACGATCACGGCATATCACGCAATATGTCTCGGACGCCATCAAGCACGGCAAGCTGCGGTTGAACAAGGAACTGCGCGAATCCGTGATCTACCACGACCCGTGCTATCTCAGCCGGGGCGTGGGCGTGATCGAAGAGCCGCGCAGAGGTGCTTAGAAGCATCCCGGGGATCAAGCTCCTCGAGTTCCAGCGCCACGGCCTGGACTCGCGCTGCTGCGGCTCCGGCGGCGCGGCACGAAAGGTGTTTCATGAGAACGCGATCGCCATGGGCAGGCTGACGATCGATGAGGCGGTGGCGAAGAAGGCCGACCGGCTGATCCTCGCCTGTCCCGCCTGCTACGCCAAGGTGAACGAGGCCATGCAGGGACACAAGAACCAGATCCGGATCACGGACATCATGGAGCTGGTGAGCGGATTTGATTATAGAAACATTCGACCAGGAACGTTCACGCTCACCGAACGCCTCCCATCAAGGCGAGGGGCTACATCCTGCTCCCCTCCGTGGGAGCAGGGCCGTGGTGACGGGTGATCTTAGTGTAAAAGTCATGAGCCATTTTTCCATTCGATGCAGCGAACTGCGGCAAGATCACTCGAACACACCTACTGCGCCTTCTGCGAACACTGCAAGGACGCGCTTCTGGTGACCGATTATCACGACACCCGCTTTGTCGAGAGCGCGCGGGTCGGGCGGCGTCTGGCGGTTCAACTGGCTTCCGGTCCACGAGCCCGACATCCCTCCAGCCCGGTCCCGTTGTCTACCAGTTCGCAGCGGCCTCGCAGGGAGCATCGGGCTCGAGAATCTCTACATTGCCTTCAACGGCTACTGGCCGGAGAAAGGGGCGCTGCTCGAAACCTGCACCTTCAAGGAATTCGAGGCCGCGATCGTGCTCCAGAACGCCCGGGAGAACGGCATCGAAGGACTGATCGTCGCCTCCGCCGGAAACACGGCGCGGGCCTTCGCCCATCTTTCCGCGCTCACGGGCTTTCCCGTCGGTCATCGTCGTGCCGCGATGTGCCTCGGCGAGATGTGGTACCTCGAAGCGCTCATCCACGGTGCCCGACCCTCGCGGTGGGCGACGGCGATTATGCCGATTCCATCGATGTGGCGAAAAGGATCGCCATGGCCACTGGGTTTCCCCTTCGAAGGCGGCGTGAAGAATATCGCCAAGCGCGACGGTCTCGGCATTGTCATGCTCGAAGCAGTGTCGAAGATCGGACAACTGCCGGACCATTACGTCCAGGCCGTGGGCAGCGGGACCGGCGCCGTCGGCGCCTGGGAAATGGCCGAGCGGTTCCTCCGGGACGGAAGGTTCGGCTCTCGGCTGCCCGTCCTGCATCTGGGGCAGAACTTGCCGTTCGCGCCGATGCTCCATGCCTGGGAGCAAGAAGCAGCCGGACGCTTGATCCCGGCGACCTCAGGCCGGAGCTGATCTCGCAGATCACGACGCGGGTCCTCTCGACCCGCTATCCCGCCTATTCGGTCAAAGGCGGCGTGTACGATGCGCTCACCGCAACCGGCGGAAAGATGTACGGCATCGAGAACGATGCGGTCTACGCCGGCCATGGAAACGTTTCTCAGGACCGAGGGCATCGACATCGTCCCCGCTGCCGGGCGTGGCCGTTGCCGCGCTCGAAGACGCGGTCAAAACCGGCGCG
This sequence comes from Nitrospirota bacterium, assembly GCA_963741205.1. Classification (GTDB taxonomy): domain Bacteria; phylum Nitrospirota; class UBA9217; order UBA9217; family UBA9217; genus JAJYKN01. The sequence continues at coordinate 84,295 of CAVUHW010000012.1, read as the reverse complement.
ATCAGCAGGAACGACACCGTTCTCCTGAACATCACCGGCGGCGGCGAAGCGCGGTTGAGAAAGGACAAGGAAGACCCATGCAGTCGCACCGCAGTTCATCTCAAAGAACGTCACCGGGAAAGAGATCGAGGAGCTTTTGTGCCGCGTCCTGAAGAAGAACTCATAAGCCTTCTCAAGAAGCATGCGGTGGATTTCACCGCCTCGCTGCCCTGCGAGAAGATCAAGACCCTCCTGGAGATGGTCGGCCGGAACTTTCGTTCACGTGCCCCTGACGCGCGAGGAAGAAGGCGTCGGCATCTGCGCGGGCGCGGCCCTTTCGGGCAGGCGGCCTGCCATGTTCGTCCAGAGCTCCGGCATCGGGAACATGATCAACGCGCTCCTCTCGCTTACCGCATTTCTATGAGCTGCCCCTTGCCCTGTTCGTTAGCCGAAGAGGGGTCTATCAAGAGAAGATCGAGGCGCAGTTCCCGATGGGACAGCGTCTTCCCGCAATCCTCGCGGGCGCCGGGATTGCCAGTTCGGAGATCAACAGCAGCAGCGATTTCAGCGCGGTGGACCGTATGCTTCAGGAAAGTCTTCGGACCGGAACAGGATTCATGCATTCCTGCTGAGCCCGGCGGTGTGGGAGGGGTCCGATTGCGGAGTGCGAGAATGCGGAGTGCGGAATTAAAGGATACTGGAGATGCAGGTCATCGTGCATCGTCAAATCATGCATCGCCGCATCACGTGCCGTCTTCACCCGGTACGATATCATCAAGATCATCGCACCGTACCTTGAAGGAAAGGTTGTTGTGAGCAATCTCGGATGGCCGTCCAAAGAGCTCTATGCACTGAAGCACCAGCCCTCGAACTTCTACATGCTCGGCAGCATGGGCATGGCCACGCCCATCGGTCTTGGCATCGCCCTTGCGTCATCAAAGGAAGTCTTCGTGATCGACGGCGACGGGAGCCTTCTCATGAATCCCGGCACGCTCGCGACCGCCGCCTCTTTGCGCCGCAAAATCTTACCATCATCGCGATCGACAACGGCGCTTACGGATCTACGGGAAATCAACCGACGCTGACGGGGTCATGCGTCGATCTTGAATCGGTGGCGCGGGGGTTCGGGTTCAGGGAGACGGTGAAAGTTGCTGCGGAAAAGGAAATTACCGAGATAATGAAGCATCGGCATAAAGGTCCCGCCTTTATCCATATCCTCGCAATACCGGGGAACAAGGACGTGCCGAACATTCCGGTGCATCATCTGGAGATCAAGAGATCGGTGACGGAATTTCTGAGCTCATGAACAGGACATCCGCTGATCAAATGTCCTGACGCCTGCCGGCATCGGGTTGGGGCGCATAAACGAGGGGCTTGAAAAAAGTCAGGTAGCAGAGCGCGCAGGGCGATACGAAACGCTCACGTAATAACATCAATTGTAATTCACCATGTTTTCTATGTTCTTTATCTGGAACGCTGCGCTTTCCCAGATCACCTTACCCGAGTCCCCGGCAATACTCCTCCAATGCACTCCGGTGGGTTTATACACATGGCTCTCTGTCGGCAAATCATATTTTTGAACAAGCGGATCGAGTTCCTGGAACACATAGATGCGTCCCTTGGGGACGAATGGAAATTGAGACATCTGGTTCTGGTATTGACAAAGCAGCAAACCGTCCTTATAAGTCGTCAAAAGGCGCGTGTAAGCTTCGAGCACGAAGCTCTCATCCTGTGAGGCCGTCTTGTTTCGCAAGGCCGCCGTCCCGGAAGCAAGTCTTTGCATCAATGTTTCCGGCACGTCACAGGGCCGTCCCGATGTAATAGCGGTCTTCAGGTCCTGCGCCATCCGGTTTAATTCCGAGAATTTCCCCTTGTCTATGCCCGGTTCAGATACGCACCCTGGGCCGAAGAGCATTATTGCCGACAACACTATCATGACGAGCGTGGGTTTGCTTTTGAGCGCTTTCATGATTTTTCTGTTTTCCGCCATCAACGAATCGAACCTCCCGGTAAGCGGCTTCAGGGTCATGGTGCTTTCTTTCGCTTGTTCGGAGGTCCCTACAGCCTGCCCGTCTTCTCGTAATCCTGAACATAGAGCCTGATCGCCCGCAGGATCATCCAGTCGAGGGTAACGCTATTTTCTCCCGCGATCTTGATCAATGCGTCGATCAACTCCTTATCAATCATCGGCTGAGCCGGCATCCGTTGGGCGGCAGTTTCTTCCGCCGGCTCAGTCTTCGCATCGGGCATCCGTTTCCGGTGTTCCCGGCGCAAAAGGTCCGTGAGCCCTTTTACATCGCCGCCCTGAACGGCCTCCCTTACCCCCTCGGGCAACGCTTCCGCGGATACGGCGGCTTCATGCGCCGCGGTCTCTCCTTTGTTCTCGGGGGGCTGGGCTGAGGCGCCGTCTCTGCGCCGCCTATCGGCAACATCCCCGTCATCCCCATCATCATGGATGTCAGGTTCCTGGCGTATTCATTATCGGGCATCTCCTGCTTCAGAAATTCCTCGATCTTTCCTTCCGCCATGGCTGCAGCCAGACGGTCGGCCAGAAGCGTGTCTCCTTCCTCATGTTCCGCCGGTTTTTTTCTTCCGAATGCCGTATGCGGCGGCTTGGGTAAGGGTTTCTCTTTTTTGGTATCGCTCATTCGATCCTCGCAAGGGCATTATGCTTTGGGTAAATCGTCCGATTAATTGCAACGGTTGCTTCGGTACAATATCCCAAGGCCGGGGCAAAGTCAAGACGGCCCGCTCGAAAGGAGGCCCACAGACGCCCCATGACGAATAAAAAAGTTGCGGGAACCTCGGAGAAGGGGTAAACTGCTTTGTTCCAATACCTGACTTCAGCGGTAAAACGGACATTTCGGCATAAGACTTTAGGCTGATATTATAAAAAGGAGACTACCATGACACAGGCGAAGCACGGCGATACTGTAAAGGTACACTACACAGGAAAGCTGCCGGACGGCACCATCTTCGATACCTCAAGGAACCGGCATCCGCTCCAGTTTACGATCGGGAAGGGACAGGTTATTTCCGGCTTCGAACAGGCCGTGGCCGGCATGAATACCGGGGAGTCCAGGACTACGACGATCCCCGTTGACCAGGCCTACGGGCCGCGCAGGAACGACAGGATCGTGACCATGGAACGCGGTCAGCTCCCGCCCGGCGTGGACCCCCGCGTCGGCCAGCGCCTCGAGCTCACCCAGACAGATGATCAGACTATGCTGGTCACGGTTATGGCAGTGACCGATACGAACATAACGCTCGACGCGAACCACCCTCTGGCGGGAAAAGAGCTGACGTTCGACCTCGAGCTCGTAGGCATCGTTTAAACGGGAAAGGGTTATTTTCCCCTGTACGGTGGTACAATAGAATTAGATATTGATGGTCAGGGTCGTCCTTTTATTCTTGCCGAGGTATCATGAAACAGCTCATACGGCATCCTGTTTTGCGGATCATTCTGCTTTATCTTGCCATTGGAAGCCTCTGGATCGCGCTGTCGGACCGGATCGTAGAAATGCTGGTATCCGATCCGCACAAGCTCACCGTGATCCAGACATATAAGGGCTGGGTTTTCGTCGCGGCGAGCGCGCTGGCCCTCTGGTTGGTCCTCCGCCGCGAATTCGTGAACCGCGAACGGGCGGAAGCGGCGCTGTGCGATACCGAGCAAAAATACCAGATGCTCGTGCAGCATGCGAATGACGGGATTGTCATCGCTGACGCGGAAACCGGCGACATCCTTGAGGTTAACCAAAAAATCGAAGAACTGACGGGCCTGGAGGCGTCCCGGCTCATCGGCAGACATGTCACGGAGCTCCATCCTCAAAAGGATGCCGACCGGTGCAGGATGCTGCTCCAGGAATCTCTCGGTGCGGGACATGCCATGGGCGATAACTTTTGCATCATGCATCGCGACGGCCGGAACATCCCGGTGGAAATAAGCGCCAGCGTCGTCACCGTCGGCGGAAAAAAAATTGTTCAGGGCATCTTCCGGGACGTTTCCCGGCGCATGGCCGCCGAAGAGGCGCACCGGAAGGAGAAAGAGCGCGCCGAACAATACCTGGATGTGGCCGGGGTGATGATCCGCGTCCTTGACCGGAGCGGCGCCGTCATCCTCATCAACAGGAAAGGCGCCGAAATCCTCGGATACCGCGAAAAAGAGATCATCGGCAAGAACTGGTTTGATCATTTCGTCCCTGAACGGATGAAAAGCGAAGTGCGCGCGGTTTTTACCCAGTTCATATCCGGGGAGCTCGAGCCGGTTGAATATTATGAAAATCCTGTCGTCACCAAAGGCGGCAGGGAACGAATCATTGCCTGGCACAACACACTTCTCAGGGACGATCAGGGGCAGGTGGTCGCAACGCTCAGTTCGGGAGAGGACATTACCGCCCGCAAAAAAGCGGAAGATCAGGCCCGATACCGACTTGAACACCTGGCAACCCTTCACGCCATCGACCTGATCATCAACTCGAGCCTCGATCTCAGCGTTACTCTCCAGGAGTTCCTCACTCTCGTCATGACGCAGCTCAACATCGACGCCGCGGCCGTGCTCCTCCTGGACCGCCATACGCAGACGCTCGAATACGCGGCCATGCGGGGGTTCCGCAACCCCGGCATCCGTCACTCCCGTCTGCGCCTGGGCGAAGGAATCGCCGGCCGCGCGGCGCTTGAGCGCCGGAGCATCGGCATTCCCAACCTCGCCGAGAGCGGACGACGACTTCAAGCGGATGCCGCTCATCGAGGGCGAAGGATTTACCGCCTACTATGCCATCCCGCTGATCGCGAAGGGACAGGTGAAGGGCGTGCTGGACATCCTCCATCGGTCGCCCCTCAAGGTCGATGAAGAATGGATGAACTTTCTCGGTTCCCTTGCCGCGCAGGCGGCCATCGCCATCGACAATGCCGCGCTCTTCAGCGACCTGCAGCGGTCCAATGTCGAGCTCATCCTCGCCTACGATACCACGATTGAAGGCTGGGCCCGGGCGCTCGAGCTCAGGGACCGGGAGACGGAAGGCCATACCAAGCGGGCCGTGGAGATGACGCTGCTCCTCGCCCGCGCCATGGGCATGGAGGAGGCCGAACTGGTGCACGTGCGCAGGGGGGCGCTTTTGCACGATATCGGGAAGATGAGCATTCCGGACAGCATCCTGCTCAAGAGCGGGCCGCTGACGGAGGAAGAATGGCAGATCATGCGCCGCCATCCGGTCTCCGCCTTCGAAATGTTGTACCCCATCTCCTACCTCAGGCCAGCACTGGATATACCCTACTGCCATCATGAGCGATGGGACGGAGCTGGGTATCCGCGCGGTCTCAAAGGAGAGCAGATCCCGCTTGCGGCCCGCATCTTCTCTCTTGCCGACATCTGGGACGCGCTTAATTCGGAACGAAGGTATCATCCCGCATGGCCAGGAGAACGGATACGGGAGCATATCCGCTCACTCGCGGGAACGCAATTCGACCCCAAGGTCGTCGAGGCGTTTCTGAACCTGGAGCCTGTGCTGAGCGATGAGATCGGCGTCGGCAATCCCCGCGTCTCATAACCCAGACAAATCAGCGAACAAAAGCGTCTCTCTCGCAAAGTGCGCGAGGGGATGCAAAGTAATCATTCCCTATCGGTTTAAATCCCAATAATCTTTGCCTTCTTCGCGCGCGTGGCGACTAGCAAGAAATATCCTCTCCATTCTGAGAAGAATCAGATTCTTTTCATTCCTAAATCGAATACCGATGAAGTCGAAACGCCCGCTCCCGCAAGAGGCCGGGAGCAGGCAGAGGAGGGTCAAACTACGCGGAGAGGGCCGCGGAGTCCGTCTTGAGACCGAGGATCCGGCGAACGTACAGCTGCTGGACGATCGAGAGCACGTTACTGAGCGTGATATAGAGCAAGAGGCCGGCCGGGAGCCAGGCGAAGAGGAATATAAACGCGATATTCATGAACATCATGATCTTGGCCTGCTGCGGGTCCGCCGTCGTCGAGGTCATCTTCATGGTGAAGATCATGGAGACGCCCATGAGCACGGGCAGGATGTAGAAGGGATCATAGACGGACAGGTCCTTGATCCAGAAGGAGATGAAGGGCGACTGCCTGAGCTCGATGGACACGGACAGCACGTTGTAGAGCGCGACGAAAAACGGCAGCTGCAGAAGCATGGGCAGACACCCTCCCAGGGGGTTCACCTTGTGCTCCTTGTAGAGCTTCATCATCTCCTGGTTTACTCGGGCGGGGTCTTTTTTGTATTTCTCGCGGATCGCCATGAGCTGCGGCTGGATCTTTTTCATTTCCTCCATGGCCGTGGCGCTCTTGAGCGAGGGATAGAACAGGAGTATCCTCACCACGATCGTGAGCAGGATGATCGCGATACCGTAATTCTGCGTGATCGTATAAAACTGCCGGAGGAGCCAGAACATAGGCTTCGCGAGAATGCCGAACCACCCGTAGTCGACCATCTGTTCCAGGCCGTGGCCATGGGCCTGCAGAAGCGTGAAGCTCTTCGGACCTGCATAGAGTGTAAAGGTGTGGGCCTCGGGCTTCTCCTTCACGGTGAGGTTCGTGGTCAAAAGGTCGCCGATCTCCTTCGGCTCGGCGGTCCTTCTGGCTGTAATGATGCCGTTCGATCCGTAGAGGAGCGTCGCCGTGAAATACTTGTCCTCCTGGCTGAACCATTCCACGGAGCCGGCATGCTGCACTTCTCCCTTGATGCTGTCCAGCTTGTCGGTGATTGTTTTGCCGTCCACAAGGGCGACGAGGCCCACGCGGCCGCTGGCGTCCTTGCTCACCTTGTCGGCGATGCCGAAATCCGTCCCGAGCGAGAGGGTATATCCGTCCAGGCCCCTGGTCGTAACGGCTATATCGACCTTGTAGTCGTTATTATAAAAGGTAAACTTTTTTTCGATCGAGAGGCCGGCAGGACCCGCGTAAGTAAGCACCAGGGTCTCTGTGGGCTTGTCCTTGCCTAAAAGGAGCGCATCACGGTCCGCTCGGTACTCGACCTGTGAGAGCTTGTAAAGGGTCTTGTCGAGGGGCGCGAGGGTAAGCGGTGAAACAAGGTCCTTCCGGTCCAGTCCTTCGTAGAACGGCACGAGCTGCACATTGCCCAGTTCCTTCTTCGGCTTCTCTTCCTTTTTCGCCTGTCCCGTGAACCGCTTGTACAGCGCACCCAGTCCAACCTCGGTCTTGTCGGCCTCGCGGTAGTTCTTGAGCTCCCAGCGGGTGATGACGCCGCCGGCCGTATTGACCGTGGCCTTTACGAGGTCCGTTTCAATGACGATCTCTTTCCCTTTGGCGGCTTCCTCAATCCTTGACGCAACGGCCTCGGGGCGAACGGGAGGGCGCGTTGCCTCTTCCTCCCTGTGCTCTGCGGCTTCCTGTTTGACGGCCCCCTGTTCCGGAGTCTGGACCGGAGGTTTGGGCGCGAAATACTTCACATAGACGAGAAATACGAGCAGGGACAGAGAGAGTGCTAAAATAAATCTTCGAGTTTCCATGAATCCTCCGGATTAACGTACAGGGTCGTATCCGCCGGGATGAAAGGGGTGGCACTTCGCGATCCTCAGGGCAGTCATCCAGAGCGCCCGCATCGCGCTCTTCTTCTCAAAGGCCTCGATGGCGTATTCGGAACACGTGGGAGTGAACCGGCAGGCTTGCGGCAGGAACGGGGAAATATAACGCCGGTATCGGCGGATGACGGCGATGAAAAAGCGGTTCACGGTCTTGTGCCTTCCCCGCGTTGCGCGGGGCTCTGAAGGGCCGTTCTTCGAAGAACGGCCTCTACGGTCTTCATGATTTTCTCATACCCCGCCGTGGTGATCTCCCGGCGCGCCACGAAGACCAGATCATACCCCAGCGAATGTCCCGCGAGCGCCTTCATGACGCTGTTCCGTATCCGCCGCCTCAACCTGTTTCTCTTGACCGCATTTGCCAGCTTTTTGCTGACGGAGATCCCCACCCTGAAATTACCCGTATCGTTATTCGTATAAAAAAGAGAAAGACCGTCGAATGACAGTCTTTTTCCTTTCATCGTAGAGACAAATTCCGTATTTTTTCTTATTCGCTCGCTTTTCCGGTATGCGTACGGCATGGGTCACATCCCGCGGGGTGCTATACGGCGAGACGCTTTCTTCCCTTGGCCCTGCGGCGGTTGAGGACTTCCCGTCCCGTCGGCGATTGCATCCGCTTGCGGAAGCCCTGCGCCCGCTTCTGTTTGAGATTGCTTTTTTGTGCTGTTGTTTCCGACATCGTAGCTTACTCCTTCGTATGGATATTATTAACAGGGGGGTATTATAAGCCAAAACGAAACAATGTCAAGCAAAAAACCATGTGGAAACAGGGTTTTGACTTTGTCCCGCATTTTTGGTAGATTGCGACAGAACCGAGCGTCGGATTGGAACCACAGGTTCCGCGAAGCGCGGAACACACGGTAACGTACAACTTCGTTTGAACTTCTTTAACTGTGTTTCTCTGTGTGTCCTGACTCTGTCAGGACCCGTGGTTACTCTGGGTGTTACCGGGACAACCAATGAAAAAAGGTATCGATTATATCGGCGTGGGCGTCGGCGCCGTGATCTTCGACTCCGGGGGCCGTGTCTTTCTCGCCAAACGAGGCAAGGAGGCGAAGAACGAATCGGGAAGATGGGAATTTCCCGGAGGCGGCGTCGAGTTCGGAGAGACCCTCGAACATGCGCTCGCGCGCGAGGTCAGGGAAGAGTACGGCATCGAGATCGTGGTTCTGGAACTCCTCGATGTCGTAAACCACCTCATCCCGGAGGAACAGCAGCACTGGGTTTCGCCCTCGTTCCTGTGCGGGATCGCGAGCGGCACTCCCCGCATCCGGGAGCCGCACAAATGCGACGAGATCGGCTGGTTCGCAATCGACGAGATTCCCGAAGACAGGCTCACCATCGCATCAAAGAAGAGCCTCGAAAGCCTTAAAAAGAGAAAACGATGAAAAAAGCCGTCTGTCGCCCCCGCTGCTTAAATCATGCCGGGGCGGGCTCCAGCGGGAACCCAGGAGTCATGAAGCATGACAACTCAATACACCTACCCCATCGATGCCATCCTGCTCCTCGGGCCGACCGGTTCAGGAAAAAGCCCGCTCGGCGATATTCTCGCATCGCGCGGTTTTCTCGGCAGAAGGACCCATCATCTGGACTTCGGCTCCGAACTCCGCTCCATTGCATCGGGCATCGGCGCCTCTTCCTATACGCGAGAGGAGCGGGAATTCATCATCGGAGTGCTTGATCGTGGCTTGCTTCTCGAGAACGAGCACTTTGTTCTCGCGAAGAAGATCATCCGTCTGTTCCTTGAACGCTCCCGCTTCCGTCCCGGCGATGTGCTGGTCCTGAACGGCATTCCGCGCCACGAAGGCCAGGCAAAGGACGTCGCATCGATCGCCACGGTCCACTCGCTCGTGGTTCTTGACTGTTCCGTTGAGTCAGTTCTCCAGAGGATCGGGGAAAATACCGGAGGGGACAGGGTCGGGCGCGCGGACGATGAACAGGCGTTGATCGAAAAAAAACTCAGAATATACGAGGAGCGGACAGCGCCGCTTATTGAACACTACCAAAGGGCAGGAAGCCGCATTTACCGCATCGACATCAACGAGCGGACAACAACCGGATCCGCCTATTACAGGCTCTCAACGCTTGCCGCCGCTGACCCACCAATCACCCTTGTCGCTGAACCACCACAGCGATGAATCGGTTTCAAGAATGGTCTTTGCCAGATCGCGCGCGGCATCCGTCTGCAGCCGCTTGAGTGAAAACTCCAGCCACTCGTCCGCGTATTTGTTTCCGAGGTCCTTGTACTCCTTCAGCGCGAGGATCATCTCGAGCTGGTCCGCATCTCGTGCCAGTTTTGCCTCTTCCGTGTTTCCCTCGATGAATTCAAGAATCAATTCGCGGATCTCGCTTCCGAACGGCAGCGTCTGCGCGAGGTCTTCCACCGCTTTTTTCTCGTTCGCCTCAACATATTTTTTGTTCACGTAGTTGAGGTCGCCCGTCCGCGCCTCCGGCAGATCGTGGAACAGGCACATCTTGATCATGCGGTCTACATCGACGCCCGACGCCAGTTTTCCGAGGGCATAAGCGATATACGTGGTCCGGAAGATATGCTCCGCCACGGACTCCGCGCCGGAACCGAGAAACTGAAAACCGCTCCTCGGCGTGCGCTTCAGCATGCCCGCCTCAAACAGGAAATTCGCGATGTTTTTCATGGCAGGATTGCACCATTTTGAACATTATCTTACGGCATATTGTAACTACGGAACACGGATATTGATGGCCATCTGACAATCAATAAAAGCATATCATTCCGCTGATTTGAAACCTACGCGAACGTTAGGAGCCCCTGCCGCTTCATCAACATCTCGCCGAGAAAGGAACCGGGTTTCACTTCCGAATTCTTGATGAACTCCGCGCCTTCTAGTCCGTAGGGTTTCACGCAGGATGCGCAGATGTAGAACTTACAGTCGAAATCCTCGACCAGGCTTTTCATGAGTTCAGCGACAGGCGAAAAACCGTGCTGCCACGATACGGATTCGGCGAATCCCTTGCGCGCGAGATGGACTCCTTCGTTCATCAGAAAGAAATCGATCTTTGCATCGAAGGCCACCATGTTGGTTGCAAGCTGCAGCGCCGCCGCCGAACGTTCGATCGCATCATACGAATGGGTCAGAATAAAAACAAACTCTTTGTTTTCCATCGTGCGCCTCCTTGTTGGTGCCGTGATGATAGTTCCTCTGCCGTCATCCCCGAATGATTCTATCAGGGATACGGATTATTCAGAACGTAAAAAACGTATTCCCGATTCAACCCTCGGGAATGACCCGGTGAGTCAGTTTTGACGATATTAAGAATACCATGCTTATCCTCGCATATCTAATAAAATATTTTTATGCCGGTGTTAATCCTGAATCGAACGGCGTATCATGCCGACGGTTATCGACAGGTGCCGGCAGTAAGAATCTATTATTAATATATATTAATAAAATAGTAGTTGTAGTAGTAGGCGCTGTGGATATGTTGGAACATCGACAAACCGATTGAAAGGGAAAATAAAAAAGAAAAGAAAAAGTGATGTCGTTGTCTGTGAATCTCTGCGGACAGTATTGTTGATAACCGGCTTCCCTGAGTTCTGCACAGGTTGTTCATCAACTACTCACAGGACGTTGTTATTATCCCGGAGGCCAGGAGAACCGGCGTCCGGAAAGAAGATGAAGGTGGATATGGAACACGGTCTGGCCGGCGTCGCGGCCGTTGTTGATCACCATGCGGTAGCCTTTCGAGTCAAGGCCCTTGTTTTCCGCGACCTTCCGCGCCGTGAAAAAGAGGTGCCCGACGAGCTCCCGGTCCGCCTCGGTCATGCTGTGAATGTCGGGAATGTGTTTTTTGGGCACGACCAGGGTGTGGACGGGGGCCTGCGGGTTCGCGTCTTCGAAGGCGGTCACGAGCTCGTCCTCGTACACGATTTTTGAGGGGACCTTTTTTTCGATGATCTTGCAGAAGATGCAGTTGGGATCGAGGCTCACGATTTCTTCTCCCCGGCGCTCCCGGAAAAACTTCTGAAGAAGCAGCATCGCGATCCGGTATGGCAGGCGGGACCGGTCTGTTCCACCTTGATGAGCAGCGTATCCTGATCGCAGTCGTAGAGAATGTCCTTTACCCGCTGGACGTGGCCGGAGGTCTCGCCCTTTTGCCAGAACTTCTGACGGGACCGGCTCCAGAACCAGGTGAGCCCCGTCTCGACGGTCCGCTTGAGGGACTCGGCGTTCATGTAGGCGACCATGAGGACCTCGCCGGTTTGTCCAGTCCTGGATCACCGCGGGGATGAGGCCTTTCTCGTCGTATTTGAGGTCGGCAGGAATGATCATGAAACAGGTTTTAACATAAACGACAGGAAATGTCCAGAGAGCCGAAATAAAAAAACCGGTCCTGTTGAGGGGACCGGTTTTCGATAACAATTCCTGAAACGACGGTTATTTATATGAACAGATTGATGTCGCGCGTCAGCAGCGATATCCAGCCATGCTGCGGCGCCCGCGAACTCCACGCCGTCGATCATGTCCGACTGCTTGACGCCCATGACATCCATGGTCATCTGGCAGGCGATCATCTTTACGCCGCTTTCCTGGCGAGATCGAGCAGCTGGCCGATGGTCGCGACGCCGTGCTTGCTGAACTTGGACTTCATCATTGCGGTTGCCATGGCCTCCATGCCGGGAAGCGATCCGACGAGCGTCGGGATCGGCACGGGCATCGGCATGGCCGGATTGCCGATGGGTGAAATTTTGAGCTTGTCAGCATTGCCCTTTTTTATGATGTCAAGCCCGAAGAACGTGAAAAATATCGTTACGTCAACATCCATGGCTGCTGCCGTGGTTGCGAGGATGAGGGGAGGATAGGCCATGTCCAGCGAACCCTTTGAAGCAATGATCGTCATTTTTTTATTAGCCATCGTATGCTCCTCTTATTATGCCGTTTTCTTAATGTAGAAGGTGAACGTCCCGGCACCCTCCTCCATCTTTACGATTTCATTTCCCGTTCTTTTTGCCCAGGCTGCCATGTCGTTCTTCGACCCCGGATCGGTCGACTCGACCTTAAGCACTTGGCCCTTGGTCAGCGATTCTACGGCTTTTTTGGTCTTTAAGATGGGAAGCGGACAGCTTAGGCCCTTTGCATCAAGCACCTGATCAAACTTGATATCTGCTGACATAGTAAGACACCTCCGATAGTGTAATAAAATGTTATTTTTTTGGTGGGTCTAGAAACAAATGTTCTATTCTACCTGCGCATAGTTGCGAAGTCAAGCAATTTTTTAAACGAAATTACGGATTGATCCTCAACGGACGAATTCTGCGACAAATGTTCTGCCATGATTGCTGCGAGAAACAAATGCAGCCCAGCATCGGAGAGTGCAGTTTTCCATGATTGCCGCCTCTTAACTATCACCGGCGTGGTCGACAGCCGAGCGTATCATTGCTTCGCGTTCTGCCGTAAAAATACCTTGCCAGAAAGTACGCTGTTCTGGTATAGTTTCGCCTCGCTGGTATTATCGGACTTCGGAGAATGTCAAAATTTGCAAGATGTGTGCTAAGCCCGCTCATTTCAGAGACAGTTAAAAATACGCAATAAATACGGCATTAAAAAGCGGACAACCAACCTCCTAATGCAAGCATAACATCTCGAAAATATTATAATAATATCGTTATTCACACCTGTGGATAAGCATGTTTGTAACCAGGGCTGTTTTTCCGGGTATTTTCGGGGTATCTATGGATCAGGAAAGAGTTTGGGAAGAGATACTGCTGCTGATTGAAAACCGAATGTCTAAGCAGGGTTACGACACCTGGTTCAGCCAGTCGAAACTCCTGTCCATTGACGGCAACAAGCTTTTAATAGAAGTGCCGAGCAAATTTCACCGCGACTGGATCAAAGAGCACCACTGGGGAACGCTAACCGATGTTATCAAGGAAGTCACGAAGAGAGAAGACATGGAAATTGACTTTTTTGTCCAGCCCCAGCAGGCGAAAAAAGCAGTTCGCCAGGCGAAGGAAGAGAAAAAAGAGGGCCGTGAGGAAAAGATCGGCCTCTTTGAGAAGAAATACACCTTCAGCACCTTTGTTGTCGGGCCGAGCAACCAATTCGCGCATGCGGCGGCCAAGGCCGTGGCCGATGCGCCCGGCAGGGCCTATAATCCCCTTTTCATCTACAGCGGCGTGGGTCTGGGCAAGACCCACCTCGTGAACGCCATCGGCCACCACATCCAGAGCAGATCGCCGCGGACCAAGGTCGCCTACCTTTCGTCAGAGCAGTTCACGAACGAACTGATCAACCGCATGAGCCACCAGCGGATGGAGGAGTTCCGGCAGAAATACCGGAACATGGATATCCTGCTCATCGATGACATCCAGTTCATTGCCGGCAAGGAGCGGACGCAGGAAGAGTTTTTCCATACCTTCAACGCCCTCTACGAGGCGCAGAAACAGATCGTGCTTACCAGCGACCGCCAGCCCAAGGAGATCCCGGACATTGAAGAACGTCTCCGTTCCCGGTTCGAATCGGGCTTGATCTCGGACATCCAGGCGCCGGACCTGGAGACGAGGATCGCGATCCTCAAGAAAAAAGCGGATTTCTGGGGTATCCGGCTGCCCGACGATGTCGCGGAATTTCTGGCATCCATGATGAAGAACAATATCCGGGAGCTCGAAGGAGGGCTCGTCAAGCTCGGCGCGGTCTCGTCGCTCACGAATACGGAGATCACCCAGGAGCTCGCCAAGAACGAGCTGAAATACCTGCTCGACAGCAGGGAAAGAATCATCACGAACGAGCTTGTTCAAAAGGTCGTGGCCGAATCCTTCGGCGTCAAGATTTCCGACTTGAAGTCAAAGCGCCGCACGAAGGCCGTGGTGCTTCCCCGGCAGGTGGCGATGTATCTCTGCCGCACTCTGGCCAACTCCTCGCTCCCGGAGATCGGAAATTTCTTCGGCGGCAAGGACCACAGCACCGTGATCCACGCAGTCAAAGTGATCGAGGAAAAGAAAGAAAAAGACCCCGAACTCAGGGCCAGAATAGAGATGTTGATTAGGCAGATAAAGCATTGAAACATAAAGGGTAAAATGGCGAAACATTTTTATTGCTATTTGAACGGTATTCTGATATTATTCTTGGATGTGACAGGAGGCTTCCCTAGATGAAACTGACAATCAAGAAAGAGGAAATCCTGAAAGGGTTGCAGAGAATCCAGGGCGTCGTGGAAAAAAAGAACACCATGCCCATCCTCTCGAACATGCTCCTCACCGCCGAAGGCAAGAGTCATCGAGATCATCGCCACGGATCTTGAGATCGGGCTGCGCGGCCGCTATGCCGCGGAGGTCGAGAAACCCGGGGCGGTCACCGTATCCGCAAAGAAGATGTACGAGATCGTCCGGGAGCTTCCGGCAGAGGACGTTCAGATCAATGTTGAGGACGGCAACTGGGTCAAGATCCTGTCGGGCCATTCGCAGTTCAAGCTGGTGGGCCTGCCCAAGGACGAGTATCCCGCGCTTCCCGATGTGGCGGAGGAGGGCATGATCGCCATTGACGGCGACGACCCTCCGGGACATGATCAGGAAGACCCTCTACTCCGTCGGAGAAAACGACGCGCGGTACGTGCTGAACGGCCTGTTCGTGCACATGACCCAGGCCAAGCAAGGCCTCAAGATCCGCATGGTCGGCACCGACGGCCACCGGCTTTCCATGATCGACCGCGTGGTCGATGCCAAGCACAAGGAAGAGAGCATCATCATCCCCAAGAAGGCCATGATGGAGCTGCGGCGGCTCCTCGAGGAAGATGCGCCCCAGACCGAGCTTCGGCTCGGGTTTCAGCAAGAACCATGCGCTCTTCAAACGGGACGGGCTCGTCATGGTGTCGAAGCTCATCGACGGCAATTACCCCAACTATCTCCAGGTTCTGCCCACGAAGAGCACGAAGAAAGTGACGGTCTCCAAAGAAGTGCTCACCCATGCGGTCAAGCGGGTCTCGATCCTGTCAAAGGAAAAGACGAACGCCGTGAAAGCTGCAGCTCGAAAAGGACCGGCTGGTTCTCTCCACGAACAACCCGGAAGTCGGAGAAGCGAACGAAGAGCTCGGCGTGGACTACCAGGGCGAGGACATCGCCATCGGGTTCAACTCCCGCTACCTCATGGATGTGCTCACGGCCATGGACCGGGAGAACGTCGCGCTCGAGCTGAGCGACCCCTTGAGCCCCTGCCTCATCACCGAGGACGGCGAACGAGCACTACAAGTGCGTCGTCATGCCCATGAGGGTGTAGGGGAAGCACTGAATTCCAAGTACCAAATCACCAATAAATTACAATGAACCAATAACCAAAGAACAGCGCCGTTGGGAATTTACAATTTGGAATTTGGAGCTTGTTTGAGATTTGGAATTTGTCATTTGTTCTTGGTTGAGGGATTTCCGCGCGCTGCGGACAAATCCCTCTTTTTGCGAGGAGTGGATGGAATATACTGCAGACAGCATAAAGGTGCTCGAAGGCCTGGAGGCGGTGCGCAAGCGGCCTGCCATGTACATCGGCAGCACCGGCAGCGTCGGGCTCCATCACCTCGTCTACGAGATCGTGGACAACAGCGTGGACGAGGCCATGGCGGGCTTCTGCAAGAACATCGACGTCATCATCCACGTGGACAACAGCATCACGGTGATCGACGACGGCCGCGGCATCCCCACGGAGATGCACACGCATGCAGAAGCGGTCCGCCGCCGAGGTGGCCCTGACCGTGCTCCACGCAGGCGGCAAGTTCGACAGCGACGTGTACAAGGTCTCGGGCGGGCTCCATGGCGTGGGCGTGTCCGTGGTGAACGCGCTTTCCGAGTGGCTCGAGCTCGAGATCAAGCAGAACGGCAAGGTGTTCCAGCAGCGGTACGAGCGCGGCGGCCCCCAGGCGCCCCTGGCCGTGACCGGCACGACCGACCACAACCGGGACCAAGATCACCTTCAAGCCCGACTTCCAGATCTTCGAGGACCGCGAGTACAGCTACGACATCCTGTCCCAGCGGCTCCGGGAGCTCGCCTTCCTGAACCGCGGCCTCAAGATTTCGATTGCCGACGAGCGCGCCGGCAAGAAACAGACCTTCTTCTACGAAGGCGGCATCGTTTCCTTCATCGAGTATCTGAACAAGAACAAGACCCCCCTTCATCCGAGCCCCATTTATCTCGCGAAAGAGCGTGACAGGCATCTTCGTCGAGATCGCCTTCCAGTACAACGACAGCTACGTGGAGCAGGTCTTTTCCTTCGCGAACAACATCAACACCCAGGAAGGGGGCACGCACCTGGTCGGGTTCAAAGCGGCTCTGACGCGCACGGTGAATAGCTACGCGGTTTCAAGCGGGCTCCTCAAAAACGGCGCCGAGGCGCTCTCGGGCGACGACGTGCGCGAAGGACTCACCGCGGTAGTGAGCGTGCGCCTGCAGAACCCGCAGTTCGAGGGCCAGACCAAGACCAAGCTCGGCAACAGCGAGGTCAAGGGCATCGTCGAGGCCATGATGAACGAAACCCTCGGCGCCTATCTTGAGGAGAACCCCCTTGTCGCGCGCAAGATTGCGGAAAAGGGAATGAACGCGGCGCGGGCCCGCGAGGCGGCCAGGAAGGCGCGGGAGCTGACACGCAGGAAGGGCGTGCTCGATTCGACATCGCTTCCGGGCAAGCTTGCGGACTGCCAGGAGAAGGACCCGGCGTTTTCGGAGCTCTTCATCGTCGAGGGAGATTCCGCCGGCGGCTCCGCCAAGCAGGGCCGCGACCGGAAGAACCAGGCCATCCTGCCCTTGAAGGGCAAGATCCTGAACGTCGAGAAGGCGCGCTTCGACAAGATGCTCTCCTCCGACGAGATCAAGGTCCTGATCACCGCCCTGGGCGCCGGCATCGGCTCCGAGGAGTTCGATATCGCCAAGGTCCGGTACCACAAGATCGTGATCATGACCGACGCGGACGTGGACGGCTCGCACATCCGGACGCTGCTCCTGACGTTCTTTTACCGCCAGATGCCGCAGATCATCGAGCGCGGCTATCTCTACATCGCCCAGCCGCCGCTCTTCAAGATCAAGCGCGGAAAGACCGAGCGGTACATCAAGGACGATTCGCGCATGGAGGACTTTCTCCTGGACCTTGCCGCGGAGGACATGGAGCTCTTTTCTCCGGAACAGGATGCCTACCTTACGGGGGAGCGGCTCACCTCGACCCTGAAGAAGCTCGTCTCAGTTCGAGAAAAACCTGGACAAGTTCAAGCGGAAGCGGCTCGACACCGTGGTGCTCCGGGCGGTCCTTCTCGATAAGACCTTCAGCAAGGCTGCGCTCAAAGACGGAGAGAAGCTCAAAGCCATTGCCGCCGTCCATCGAGAACTATCTCAAGCAATACCACCCCAAGACCGTGATCGACTGGGCCATTGAGAAGGACGAAGAGCACGAGGCCTGAAGCTCCGGTTCGACACGAAATGGGACGCGATCGTTTCGAGCATCGTGTTTGACGAGAACTTCGTCACCACGCCGGAGTTCCGGGAGCTCCAGAGCCTGTCGCCGGCCATGCTGGGCCTGGACGGCCCGGTCTACAAGATCCGGGAAAAAGGCGAGGAAAGAACGTTTACCCATACGGGCAAGCTCGTGCACTATGTGCTTGAGCTCGGCAAGAAGGGCCTCGCGATCCAGCGGTACAAGGGCTTGGGCGAGATGAACCCCGATCAGCTCTGGCAGACGACCATGGACCCGGAAAAGCGGACTTTCCTTCAGGTGACCGTCGAAGACTCGGTCAAGGCCGACGAGATCTTCACGATCCTCATGGGCGACGCCGTGGAGCCCAGGAGGGCTTTCATCCAGCGGCATGCGCTGGAAGTGAAGAACCTGGACGTGTAGCAAAACAAGCACGAATTTCGAAGTCCGAAATTCGAAGCTCATCAGGATTTAGAAATTCGAATTACGGATATGCGGGAAAACATGGAACCTCTTGAATTAAAATCACAGATCAACATCGAGCAGGAGATGAAGACCGCCTACCTCGATTACTCCATGAGCGTGATCGTGGGGCGGGCGCTTCCGGACGTGCGCGACGGGCTTGAAGCCGGTGCACCGGCGGATCCTGTATGCCATGTTCCGCGAGGGGCTGCTGCACAACAAGAAGTACTCCAAGAGCGCGGGCGTGGTCGGCGAGGTCCTGAAGAAGTACCATCCCCACGGCGACAGCGCGGTCTACGACACCATGGTCAGGATGGCGCAGGACTTCAACATGCGCTATCCGCTCGTGGACGGCCAGGGAAACTTTGGCAGTGTGGACGGCGATCCGGCTGCGGCCTACCGTTATACGGAAGCGAGGCTCACGAAATTGGCGGAGGAGCTGCTCGCCGACATCGACAAGGAGACCGTCGACTTCGTCCCGAACTTCGACGATACCACGGTCGAGCCGTCGGTGCTTCCGACGCGCGTGCCGAATCTCCTGATCAACGGCTCGGCCGGCATTGCCGTGGGCATGGCGACGAACATCCCGCCGCACAATCTGTCCGAGGTCGTGGACGGCATCGTGATGATGATCGACAAACCCGAGATCACGATCCCCGAGCTCATGACCGCGATCAAGGGGCCGGATTTCCCCACGGCCGGCTTCATCCACGGGTACGAAGGGATCAAGCAGGCCTACATGACGGGCCGGGGCATCATCCAGATGCGGGCCCGGGCCGACGATCGAGGAGGGCAAGGGAGACCGCGAGAGCATCATCGTGACCGAGCTGCCCTACCAGGTCAACAAGGCCCGGCTCCTTGAGCGGATCGCCGAACTGGTACAGGAGAAGAAGATCACGGGCATCTCCGAGATCCGTGACGAATCGGACCGCGAGGGCATGCGCATCGCGATCGACCTCAAGAAGGGCGAGATCGCGAACCTGATCCTGAACCAGCTCTTCAAGCACACGGCCATGCAGTCCACCTTCGGCGTGATCATGCTGGCCCTGGTGAACAACCAGCCGCGGGTCCTGAACCTCAGGAAGCTCCTGTCGAACTTCATCCAGCACCGCAGGGAAGTGGTGATCAGAAGGACCAAGTACGACCTCAGGAAGGCGGAAGAGCGCGCCCACATCCTCCTGGGCCTCAAGATCGCCCTTGAAAACCTCGACGCGGTGATCGCGCTCATCAAGGCATCGGCAAACCCCGAGGAGGCCAAGACCGGCCTGGTCCGCGAGTTCAAGCTCTCGGAGATCCAGGCCCAGGCCATCCTCGACATGCGGCTCCAGCGCCTCACGGGCCTCGAGCGCGACAAGATCATCGCCGAGTACGAAGAGGTGCTGAAGGAGATCGCGCGTCTGAACGAGATCCTCGCATCGGACGCCCTGGTGATGAAGATCATCCGGGACGAACTGCTGGCGCTGAAAGCGGAGTACGGGGATCCGCGCAGGACCGAGATCGTCGCACAGACTTCGGAGCTCGACATCGAGGACCTGATCAAGGACGAGGAGATGGTGATCACCATCTCCCACGCCGGTTATATCAAGCGAATTCCCCTCACTGCGTACCGGGCGCAGAGGCGCGGCGGCAAGGGCAAGCTCGGCATGGAGACCAAGGAAGAGGATTTCGTCGAACGGCTTTTTACCGCTACGACGCACAGCTACATCCTCTTCTTCACGAACAAAGGCAGGGTCTACTGGCTCAAGGTCCACCAGATCCCGGAGGCAAGCAGGCAGTCCAAGGGCAAGGCCATTGTGAACCTGATCCAGATCAGTCAGGATGAGCGGGTCACTGCCGCGCTCCCCGTGCGGGAATTTACTCCGGGCCATTTCATTCTGATGGCGACCAAGCAGGGAATCATCAAAAAAACGGAACTCGAATCCTACAGCCATCCGCGGCCGTCCGGCATTATCGCCATCACCCTCGAAGAGGGCGACGAGCTCATCTCCGCCGAGATCACCGACGGAGACCGGGACGTGTTCCTCGGCACCCGCGACGGCCTCTCGATCCGATTTGGCGAGGCCGACGTGCGCGAGATCGGCCGCACGGGCAAGGGCGTGATCGGCATCAGGCTCGATGAGGGCAATGAGGTCGTGGGCATGGAGATCGTGCGCGACGATTCCACGATCCTCACGGTGACCGAAAACGGCTACGGCAAACGGAGCACGCTGGAGGATTACCGCAGCCAGGGCAGGGGCGGCAAGGGAATCATTACCATCAAGATCACCGAGAAGAACGGCCGGGTCATCGGCATGGCCCAGGTGTCCGGGGAGGACGAGCTCATCCTGATCACATCGAACGGCAAGGTTCTGCGCATCCGGTCCAAGGACATTTCCATACAGGGCCGGAACACGCAGGGCGTCAGACTCTTCGATATCGAGGAGAGAGACAAGGTCGTGAGCTTCGCCAAAGTGGCAGAGCGCGAGGATGAGAAGGAATCAGCCGCGGAAAAGGGCGTCTCCGAGCCGCCCGCCGGCCAGGACAGCGAGTGCGACATGAAAAAGACGGCGTTCATAGCGCTTCTCATCGGGGTCCTGCTGGCCGGGTGTGACGTGTACGACAAGGCAGCGAGCAACGAATACGAAGCGGCGACCAAGCGCTGGAATGCCGGAGATTATCAGGCTGCGGTCAGCCCAATATTTTGAGCTCGTCAAAGAGCATCCCTCAAGCCCTAAAGCGGACGAAGCGCTCTACTGGGCCGGAGTCACGCAGTTTTTATACCTTGGCGAAACCGAAAAGGCGCTCCAGACACTGCGGCTTTTGCTCAAGACCTATCCGCGGCGCGACATGGCTCCCCACGCGCAGTGGTACATCGCACAGATCTACGAACTCGGGTACAACGATTATGGGAGGGCCATCGAGGAATACCGAAAAGCAACGGCATACTCGAACCGCGACGTCCGGGAAAAGAGTCTCTACAGCGTTGCCGAGTGTCTCTTTCGCACCGGCAAGATACAAGAGGCGAGGGAGATCTGGTTGCAGCAATTGGCCGAGTTCCCGAACGGTCCGCAGTCCCGACTGGCGTACTTCCGGCTCGGAACAGCGGCTTTTTCGAAAGGCGAGCTCGACCTGTCCGAGCAGTTTTACCGAAAGGCCCTTGAGCACAATGAGGATAAGGAGCTCACGATTAAAGCGAAGTTTGCCCTTGCCGAATGCCTTGAGTTAGGCGACAGGCTGAAGGAGGCGCTTGCGATTTATAAAGAGATCGAGTCCCTCTACCCCAATCCCGAGGCCATCCAGATCAAAATCAGGGCGCTCGAGAACAGGATTGCCAAGAAAAGTTATTGACAATGGAAGAGGAGAATGATACTTTAAATGCTTGATTTGCGGTTTGTAAGGGAAAATGCGGAGGAAGTGAAGGCCGGGCTGGCCCGTCGCGGCATAAGCCTGGACTTGTCGGAATTTCTCGCGCTGGACGCGAAGCGTCGCACGGTCCAGCAGGAGATTGAAGTCCTGCGGCGCCGGCGCAACGAGGCGTCTCTAGGAGATCGGCCGGCTCAAGAAGGCCGGACAGACCGCGGACGACAAGGTTGCCGAGATGCGCGCGGCCGGAGATACGATCACCGCTCTCGAGAGCGGCGCCCGCGAGGTGGAAGAATCCCAGCGGAACATCCTGCTCACGATTCCGAACCTGCCGCATGCTTCGGTTCCCGACGGCAAAGACGAGAACGACAATGTGGAGATCCGGCGGTGGTCTCCTCAGGGCGGCGAGCCGCCCGTCTTTTCCGTTCGAGCCGAAACCGCACTGGGACCTGGCCGAATATCTCGATATCATCGATTTTGACAGGGCCGCCAAGATCACGGGGGCCCGTTTCGCTCTTTACAAAGGCATGGGCGCACGGCTGGAACGGGCGCTGATCAACTTCATGCTCGACCTGCATACGACGGAACACGGTTACCTGGAAGTTCTGCCGCCGTTCATGGTGAATAAAACGAGCATGACCGCGACGGGCCAGCTGCCGAAGTTCGAGGAAGAGCTCTTCCGGGTGGAGAACGGCGCCTACTATCTGATCCCCACGGCGGAAGTTCCGGTGACCAACATCCATCGGGACGAGATCCTGCCGGAAGAGATCCTGCCGGTGCTGTACACCGCCTATACGCCCTGCTTCCGGCGCGAGGCGGGATCGTACGGCAAGGACACGCGGGGACTCATCCGGCAGCACCAGTTCAACAAGGTGGAGCTCGTCAAATTCGCGCAGCCCGATACTTCGTACGATGAGCTCGAAAAGCTTACCCGCAATGCCGAGGAAGTGCTCAGAAGGCTTGGTCTTGCGTACCGGGTGATCGTACTGTGCGCCGGAGACCTGGGATTTTCCGCGGCAAAAACGTATGATATCGAGGTCTGGCTGCCGGCCCAGAACAAGTACCGCGAGATTTCATCCTGCTCCAACTTCGAGGATTTCCAGGCGCGTCGCGGCAATATCCGCTACAAGTCAAAAGGCGGCAAAAAAACGGAGCTTGTGCATACCCTGAACGGCTCTGGCCTCGCGGTCGGCCGGACCGTGGTGGCCATCCTGGAGAACTATCAGCAGGCAGACGGGAGCGTGGTCATCCCCGAAGTGCTCCGGCCGTACATGGGCGGGGCGGAAAGAATAACGCAGAGGACCCGTTAGGCGGTTGGAACGGTTTAAACAATCGGTAAAACCGGAGAGATGGCCGAGCGGTTTAAGGCGGCGGTCTTGAAAACCGTTGAGCGAAAGCTCCGGGGGTTCGAATCCCTCTCTCTCCGCCATGTATAAAGAAGAATTCAGAGCATACAACATCCGTACATTGCGTAGTTCCCGTTTCATATCTGTACTACGAATTCCGTACTGTGTACTGTAGTAAAGGGAGAGGTGGCCGAGCGGCTGAAGGCAGCTGCCTGCTAAGCAGTTGTGGGGGTAACTCCACCCCGGGTTCGAATCCCGGCCTCTCCGCCATTGTTGGAAACGCAGGGCAGGATGCCCGGTAGGGCAGTGAGTAATTATTTTATTACCAGTCGGCATACATACCAAGGAGGGTAACACAATGTTGAAGAAGATGGTTGCAGTGGCTATAGTTGTCGTTCTTGCAGTTTCGTTCGGGGCATGCAAAAAGAAGGAGGAGAAGCCTCAGATGCCTGCCTGGACATCCGGCAATGGAAGGCGGCATGCCGCCGCAGCATGCAAAATGTGCCGAAGGTAGAACGCACGGTCACCGTGCCGAAAGAGATTGCGGCAAAGTGGACCGCCGTGAAGCTTAATATCCAGGATAAGACCGGAAAGAGCGCGAAGGAGTATGTCGTGGCAATCGGCTCTGATCTGGCCATACCGAACACGAACATGAAGGTGAAGGTTCTTGCGTTCCTCCCGGATTTCAAGATGGGCGACAAGGAAATCACCTCTGCGTCAGACAAGCCGAACAACCCCGCCGCTCAGATCGTCGTCCAGGAGCCGGGAAAAGAAGAGTGGAAGGGCTGGGTATACTCGATGCATCCCGAAATCCATCCGTTTCCGCACGAAAAGATCGCGATCACGCTCGTCGGCGGAGTGTCCAAGTAGCGCTGGCGGCCGGGAGTTCCGGGTTATACGTTATATCCGTTCATGCACCGATGCGCTTTCTGCGCATCGGTGCGCTTTATTATGCGCCCATAGCTCAGCTGGATAGAGCAACGGACTACGAATCCGTAGGCCAGAGGTTCGAATCCTCTTGGGCGCGCCAACATTCGGACACACAAGACGCAAGGGGCAATTTCGTAACAAAGACAGAGTGGAGAAGAGAACCTCTTGCTATGCAGCCGCTGACCGATATAGACTTTATGCGCCTGGCCCTGGCGGAGGCGGAAAAGGCCGCTGCCATCGGCGAGACGCCGGTCGGTGCGGTGCTCGTCATCGGCGATGAGGTCGTTGCCGCGGCCCGCAACATGCGGGAGACATGGCAGGACCCAGCTGCTCACGCCGAGTTGCTGGTCATCCGCGAAGCATCGGCACGGCTCGGCAGGTGGCGGCTTTCGGACGCAACGGTCTATGTGACCCTGGAGCCCTGCCTCATGTGCGCGGGGGCGCTGGTGCTGGCGAGGGTCGGCAGACTGGTCTACGGCTGCAGGGACCCCAAGGCAGGCGCGCTCGGCTCGGTGTATGACGTGGTACGGGACGGGAGGCTGAACCATACGTATCGCATCACGCCAGGCGTGCTCGAAGCAGAGTGCCGGGAAGTGCTCCAGAAGTTTTTTGAAAAGCTGAGAGCTAAATAGTTTGGAGTATCGAGTTCGGAGTTTCGGAGTGAAGGGTACGCTCCGTTTACTCCAGAACTCTCGACTCCGAACTGAAGTTAAGGGAGAGGTGGCCGAGTGGCTGAAGGCGGCAGTCTCGAAAACTGTTGTGGGGGTAACTCCACCCCGGGTTCAAATCCCGGCCTCTCCGCCATGTACATAATAGCAGAGTTCGGAGTTCTGAGTTCAGGAGTTCGGCGGTTAAAGATACGAGACTGTGATCCGAACTCTTAACTCTGCACTCCTGAATTGCAGTAAACGGAGAGGTGGCCGAGCGGCTGAAGGCGCACGCTTGGAAAGCGTGTTTAGGGAAACCTAACGTGGGTTCAAATCCCACCCTCTCCGCCATATTTTAATGCGGATTGCGGAATGCGGAATGCGGAATGGAAAATCCGAAATCCGCAATCGACAAATCCGAAATAGTAACGCGCTCATGAGCCCGGGTCCTGCGCAACCGCGGTCCCGTGAACCCCGTCAGGTCCGGAAGGAAGCAGCGGTAAGCGGGTTCCGGGTGTGCCGCAGGGGTGCCCGGGTTTATGAGCCTTTTTGTATTGCGAAAACTTTGTTGCCACGGTAGACAAGGATTTACACGGATCAAGGCAACGCCGCCTGTGTATGGTGAAAGCGGAGCTCAAAAGAGGAATTTGCATCCGTGTTGATCAGTGTTCATCCATGGCTAACCGGGTTCTCTCCGTGAGGGTTTCATGAGTTATCAGGTCCTGGCGCGAAAATGGAGGCCCCAGGTATTCGAGGACGTGGTCGGCCAGGGGCACATCACCCGGACGCTCCAGAATGCGATCACCTCGGGACAGGCTGGCCCATGCCTTCCTGTTCTCCGGCCCGCGCGGCGTGGGAAAAACGACGACGGCGCGCATCCTCGCAAAGGCGCTGAACTGCGCAGAGGGGCCGACGCCGACGCCGTGCGGCAAATGCGATTCCTGTCTCGAGACCGCGGCCGGCACGTCGGTTGACGTCATCGAGATCGACGGCGCGTCGAACCGCGGCATCGAGCATATCCGCGAGCTGCGCGAGGCCGTCAAGTACGCGCCCGTGGGCGGCAAGAACAAGGTCTACGTCATCGACGAAGTCCACATGCTGACGAACGAGGCCTTCAACGCGCTCTTAAAGACCCTCGAAGAACCGCCGCCGCACGTTATCTTCATCTTCGCCACCACGGAGCCGCAAAAGATCCCCGCGACGATCCATTCCCGCTGCCAGCGCTACGGCTTCAAGCGCGTTGCCCTCCATGATATCATCGGATCGTCTCCGCACGATCGCCGCTGCCGAGGGCATCACGATAACCGACCGGGGGCTCGCCATGATCGCGCGCGCCGCGGAAGGCAGTATGCGCGATTCCCAGAGCCTTTTGGACCAGGCCGTGTCGTACAGCGGCATGGAAATAAAGGACGACGACCTTCAGGCGACCCTCGGGGCCGTTGCCCAGGAGAGGCTGTTGCAATTCGCCGCCGGCCTGCTTGCGCGCGACGCCGCCGGCCTCCTGAAGTCGGTCGACGCCCTGCTGGAGCAGGGGCAGGACATGCGCCAGTTCCTGTCCGGCGTCGTCGAGCACCTGCGGAACCTCATGGTCGTCAAGATCGCGGCAGACCCTGCCCACATCATCGAGCTTCCCGCAGCAGACATCGAGGCCATCAGGCAGCAGGCGGCGAGTGCGGATGCCGAACAGCTGCTCATGCTCTTCGACAGCCTGTCCAAGACGCTCGACGAGATGCGCTGGTCGCCGCACCAGCGTTTCACGCTCGAGATCGGGCTGATCAAGGCTTGCAGCCTCGCGCCGCTCAAGCCCCTCGCCGACGTCCTCGGCCGCATGAAGGAGCTCGAGGCGCGGCTTGCATCGGGCAAATCGCCGGCGGCTTCTCTTAATGCCGCAACTCACTCAGCGCACCGGGTGAGCGAAGGGCCTGCACCCTATGCACCGGCCGGACGGGCATCGGCAGCCGCTGTTTCCCGACCGGCAGCCGCTGGCGGCGGAGTGCATGATCTCTGGATCAGGGTCATGACCGTGCTGAAATCAGTTAAGCCGAGCCTTGCCCCGTTTCTCGACCAGAGCAGGCTTCTTGAGACTTCAGATACGACGCTGGTGATCGGAGTGAAAGGCGATTTTCAGGCAGGCCAGGTAAAGAAACCCGAAAATTGCAGCGTAATTGAACAGGTTGCGGGGGAAGTGCTGGGTAAAAAGGTATCAGTTCAGGTGCAGGCCATTGAAGCATCCACGAAACCGGTATCAAAACCGAAAAGCCCCAGAAAAACCAAGCCTGACGAACATGATGCATTAGCCCAGGATGTCGCCAAATTGTTTGACGGCGAGGTGATCGAAGCCGACAACCCTGAAACATGACAGGTCATTTAAGAAAACCTCTCTATGACTGCTGGCTCAGCTGGAGTCATAATTGCCCGGAAGAACATAAATACGTCCCGATGTGCCCGTCGGGAATCATTTGATTTTTTTATATATTCCATAAACCCCGCATTTTTTGTTGCAAAACCGCAAAATATCTTTTAATATAAGCCTTCTTAGCAGCTTTATAATCTCGTTTGTCCAGGACATTCCATGTCAAAAAACATGCTCAGCAACATCATGAAACAGGCCCAGCAGATGCAGGAGCGGGTGAAAAAGCTCCAGGAAGAAGCCGGGGGAAAAACCGTTGAGGCCTCTTCCGGCGGCGGCATGGTGACCGTCGTTGCAAACGGCCGGCAGGAAGTCCTTTCCATCAAGATCGACCCCTCGGTGGTCGACCCGAAGGACATCGAAATGCTCCAGGACCTGGTCACTGCCGCGGTGAACGAAGCGCTCAGAAAATCGCAGGACCTGATGAAGGAAGAAATGGGCAAGCTCACCGCCGGCATGGGGCTTCCCCCGGGGATGTTTTAGATTGCGGATCATGCTGATTGCGCATGGTTGATAGCTCTGCGCAATGGCTGTGAGCTAAGAGCCATGAGTTATGATTCAAGGTGAACAGGACAGGACGGCAGTGAAGGAACAGGAGCAATCGTCCCGGACTTCCTCGAACAGCCGAAACAGGGAGAAGGCCGGCGCGCAGGCAGCGGAAGTTTCGG
Organism: Nitrospirota bacterium; assembly: GCA_963741205.1. Classification (GTDB taxonomy): domain Bacteria; phylum Nitrospirota; class UBA9217; order UBA9217; family UBA9217; genus JAJYKN01. Next base: position 56,532 of record CAVUHW010000012.1, on the reverse strand, counting down.
GCAAGGCGCTCGGCAGGATGGTCGAGGCCTTCATGAAGCTGCCCGGCATCGGCAGAAAGAGCGCCGAGCGCCTTGCCTTTGCCGTGCTCGGCATGTCGCAGGACGAGGCAGCGGGGATCGCCGCAGGCCATCCTGGACCTCAAGAACAACAGCCGGTACTGCACCGTTTGCAACAACATCACCGAGGACGAGCCCTGCGGCATCTGCCGCGATGAGAAGACGGGACCGCTACACGGATCTGCGTGGTTGAAGAGCCGAGCAACATCCTGATCCTCGAAAAGACCGGCATCTTCCGCGGCCGCTATCATGCGCTCCTGGGCGCCATCTCGCCCCTGGACGGCGTCGGCCCCGGAGACCTCAGGATCGACGGCCTCATGGAGCGGCTCAGGTCCGGCGCGGTCAAGGAAGTCATCATCGCGACGAACCCGACGGTCAAGGGCGAAACCACGGCCCTCTATCTTTCGAAGCTGATCAAGCCCCTGGGCATCAGCGTGAGCCGCATCGCCTACGGCCTTCCCGTGGGAGGCGACATCGAGTACGCCGATGAAAACACCGTCCAGCGGGCGCTCGAAGGGCGGAGGGAGATGTGAGTCCCGCAAAGCGGTACTCATTGCAGACTGAAAAATTGGTGATTGTAAATTTGTGGTGCGCCTTCGGCGCGGTGTTTACAGCCTATACAATTTGCAATTTCAAATTTCCAATCTTCAATTTCCAATGAGCTCTTTGATGGGAGGTTAGTATGGCAGAAATGATTGAGATCAGATGGCACGGCAGGGGCGGTCAGGGGACCGTCACGGCGGCCAAGGTGCTCGCGGACGCATGTCTGTCCGGCGGCCGCAATGTGCAGGCTTTCCCGGAATACGGGCCCGAGCGCGCAGGCGCGCCGCTGCGCGCTTACAACCGCATCAGCGAAAAGACGCTCCGCATGCACTGCCCGGTGCTGAACCCCGGCGTCGTGGCGGTGGTGGACGCCACGCTCCTCGACGCGATCAATGTTGCCGAGGGCGCAAAAGACGACGCCGTCTTCGTCGTCAACACGGGCAAGGACCCGAAGGAAGTGCGGGAGAAGCTGAAGGCGAAGCCCTCCCAGAAGGTGTTCACCGTGGACGCCTCGAAGATCGCGATCGAGACCATCGGCAGGACCATGCCGAACTCCTGCATGCTCGGCGCGGTGAACCGCGCCACCGGCATCGTGGGCATGGACGTGCTGCTGGAGGACGTGAAGGGCAGCTTCGGGAAAAAGTTCGCGCAGAAGATCATCGACGGCAATCTCGCCGCGGTAAAGCGCGGGTACGAGGAGGTAAAGCGAAGGATGAAACAGATGAACTGGAAAGAGCTGCCGCATGCCGGCACGGTGCTTGAAGGCCGGGAATGCGAATGAATATAAAACGGGCTCGTGGCGTTCGCTCAAGCCGCGGTGGATCGAGGAGAACTGCATCCAGTGCCTCTTCTGCTGGGTCTACTGCCCGGATACTGCGGTCATGGTAAAGGACGAGAAAATGATCAGGCTTCGATTACGACCACTGCAAGGGCTGCGGCGTCTGCGCCATGGAGTGCCCGGGCAAGAAGGGCAACAAGGCCATCGTCATGGAAGAGGAGGGCAAATAACATGGCAGTAACGACGACAAAGACCGTGGCGGTCACCGGCAATCAGGCTGTTGCAGAGGCGCTCCGCCAGTTGAACCCCGATGTCATGCCGGCGTATCCCATCACGCCGTCCACGGGCATCATGGAATCCTTTACCTCTTTCGTTTCGAACGGCAAGGTGGACACCGAGACGATCCTGGTCGAAAGCGAACACAGCGCCATGAGCGCCTGCATCGGCGCCTCGGCAGCCGGCGGCAGAGTGGCGACGGCCACGAGCGCTCAGGGCCTTGCCCTCATGTGGGAGATGCTGCACATCGCCTCGGGCTACCGCCTGCCGATCCTGATGGCGCTCGTGAACCGGGCGCTTTCGGCCCCGCTCAATATCCACGGCGACCACTCCGACGGCATGGGCATGCGCGACTGCGGCTGGATCCAGCTATTCTGCGAGAACGCCCAGGAGGCCTATGACAACACGATCATGGCATACCGGATCGCCGAGCACAGGGACGTGCGGCTGCCGATCGCGGTCAACATGGACGGGTTCATCATCAGCCATTCGATCGAGAGCATGCAGTTCCTTCCCGATGACGAGGTGAAAAAGTTTATCGGCGACTATATCGCGATCGACCCGCTCCTGGACATCGATAACCCCAAGAGCATCGGCGCCCTGGTCCTGCCGGATTATTACATGGAGCACAAGCGGGCGCAGCACGAGGCCATGGTGAACGCGAAAAAGGTCATCCAGGATGTTTCGGACGAGTTTGCCAAATGCTTTGGCCGCAAATACGATCTGTTCGAATCCTACCGCCTCGAAGACGCCGAGATCGTTCTCGTTGCGCTCAACTCCGCCGCCGGAACGATCAAGGACGAAGTTGACCGCTACCGCGACAAGGGCGTGAAGGCAGGGCTCTTGAAGCCCCGCGTGTTCCGGCCCTTTCCGTACGAGGAAGTCGGCGCTGCGCTCAAGAACGCCAAGGCCGTCTGTGTCATGGACCGGGCGGATTCCTACGGCGGCTACGGCCCGCTCTTTATGGAGATCGCGCCCGCCGTGTACCCCTATCGCCAGGGGCCGCTCATGTTCAACAAGATCTACGGACTCGGCGGCAGGGACCTGATGCCGCTCACTGTGGATGAGGTGCTCGATGAGACCATCGAGGTCGCAAAGACCGGCAAGGTGAAGCATGATGAAGGAATATATCACGGTCAGAAATTAATAGACACCCTTAACCACAGAGGACGCAGAGGCAAGCTGACAAGCATTCGGATAATAGATTTCCAGTATCTCCGTGACTCCGTGGTTATATCCAAGGAGAATACCATGAGCACGACACAGGAAAAACCCTTGACCCTGAAATCACTCACGCACAAGCAGGAGCGTCTAACGGGCGGGCACCGGATGTGCTCCGGCTGCGGCGCGCCGACCATCGTACGCCAGGTCCTGATGGCCATCGACGAACCGGTCGTGATCGCGAACGCAACGGGCTGCCTCGAGGTCTCGACCTGCCTGTTCCCGTACACGGCCTGGAAAGTGCCGTGGATGCACAGCGCCTTCGAGAACGCCGCGGCAACGGCCTCGGGCATCGAGACCATGTACCGGTCGCTCCGGAAGCAGGGCAAACTCAAGAAGGAGATGAAGTTCATCGCCTTCGGCGGCGACGGCGGCACCTATGACATCGGGTTCCAGGCGCTTTCGGGCGCCATGGAGCGCGGCCACCAGCTGCTCTACATCTGCTACGACAACGGCGCGTACATGAACACCGGCATCCAGCGCTCGAGCGCAACGCCTTTCGGCGCGGACACGACCACCCAACCGGTGGGCTCCAAGGTGCCCGGCAAATCGCAGCGCCGCAAGGACCTTACGCGCATCATGGCCGCGCACAACGTGGCCTATGCCGCGCAGGCGTCGCCCCACAACTGGAAAGACCTCATAACCAAGGTCAAGAAGGCGCTGGCCACGAACGGCCCCGCGTACATGGGCGTCGTGTCCCCCTGCAACCGCGGCTGGCGGTCCCAGACGAACGATTCGATCCTGCTGTCCCGCCTCGCGGTCGATACCTGCTACTGGCCGCTGTACGAGGTGGAAGGCGGCAAGTGGACGATCAACTACGACCCCAAGGACCGGAAGAAGCCCGTTGCCGAGTGGCTCAAGCCCCAGGGCAGGTTCAAGCACCTTTTTGCCCCGGGCAACGAGGCGCTCCTGGCGCAGTTCCAGAAGTACGTGGACGATGACTGGGAGAGCCTCAAGAAGCTCCAGGAGATGTCCAAGAGCTAGCCGGTTTTCGATACTGGCAGACATCATCACGAGCCGGGGAGACGCACCCCCGGCTATTTTTATGTTCAGGTCGGGAACAAAAAAAGTCTTGAAATCTCATGGTTAGTATGGTTTAATAGCTCGGACCGCACGTTGCCGGCGGGCAGATGCGGCACATTTTGAATGGGGAGATGAAAACATGCTGGGTTCCGACTTGGTCATGTATGACGAAGAGTTTAAGCAGATAGACACGGAACTCCAGCGTCTCCTGCAGCAGGCGAATGCGAAGGTCGTCTTCCTCGTGGATAAGAACGGCCAGCTCATCGCCGCGACCGGCGAAACGGAAAACCTCGATACGACATCCCTGGCGTCACTTACCGCGGGAAACATCGCCGCAACCGGCGGCATGGCCAAGCTCCTGGGCGAGAAGGAGTTCTCCATCCTTTTCCACGAAGGCGCGCGGGACAACATCCATATCTCCATCATCGGCCAGCGGGTGATCCTGGTGGTTATATTCGACCAGCGCTCATCGCTGGGTCTCGTGCGGCTCCGGGTGAAAAAGAGCGCCGAGGCGCTCGGCAGCATTTTCAACAACCTGCTGCAGAAAGTGGAAACGGAAAAGGGGCCCGGAAAGGGCAGCGAGTCCCCCTTTGCCGAGATAACCGACGAAGATATCGACAAGCTTTTCGGATAGCCCAGCCTCGCAGCATTCCCTGATACGCGCGCAAGAGAGGAAGTTCGGCCCCATGTCCTTTATCAATTATTCGTCGCGAGAAATCAACTGCAAGATCGTCTTCTACGGCCCGGGCCTCTGCGGCAAGACGACCAATCTGCAGTGGATCTACAAAAAGACGAACCCCGACAGCAAGGGCAAGATGATCTCGCTTGCCACGGAGACCGAACGCACGCTGTTTTTTGACTTTCTGCCGCTCGCCCTTGGGGAGATCCGCGGATTCAAGACGCGGTTCCATCTCTACACCGTTCCCGGCCAGGTATTCTACGACGCAAGCCGCAAACTCATCCTGAAGGGTGTGGACGGCATCGTGTTCGTTGCCGACTCTCAGATTGAACGCATGGAAGCCAATATCGAGAGCGTCGAAAACCTGCGCCTCAATCTTTCCGAGCAAGGGTACGACCTCGACAAGGTACCCTATATCATCCAATACAACAAGAGAGACCTGCCGAACGTGGTGCCGGTCGATGAGATGCGCAGGGCCCTCAACCACGAGCAATGTTCCGGATTTCGAGGCCTGCGCCGCAGACGGCACTGGCGTGTTCGACACCTTGAAGGCTATCGCCAAACTTGTCATCATGGAGCTGAAGAAGGGGCAGGAGCGGTAGGGTGTGGATCAGGCTGGTCACATCAGCGTAATTGCCGAATGGTTACGTAGTTGCCTCGGTTTCTCTAAAGAACTGTTTGACATATCAGGTTATATATGGTATTTATACCAGCCTGAACGAACACACCACGCGCTGTAATAACGTATTCCCCGGTAGGTTCCCAGTCGGAAGAGTCCCGCAGAAGCGGGCTTAACCTTATGGTCGGGGGTATAAATAGTTATAAAAAATACACCTCACATTCCCGGATAGCTCAGTCGGTAGAGCGGGTGGCTGTTAACCACCATGTCGCAGGTTCGAGTCCTGCTCCGGGAGCCATAGCCATAAAAAGGGCCAATTTCCTAAGAAATTGGCCCTTTTTTACTTCTTGCTTGTCAATCATTCTGGCCCGTTTTCAGTCAGGACCCGTGGAATACTGGCAGGCTATTACCGCTTGAACAATAATAACCATTGACATTCCGGCGCAGAAGGAGCATTATCTTATATAGAAGTTCCGGATGTTCTTGTAGGGAGACCGCAAAGACTGATTGACTTTGCGGTATTTTTTTTGTCCTTTTCCGTCGCTTCAATTTCACAAGAAGGAGGTAGCTTACCATGGAGACAGGTTCAGTAAAGTGGTTCAATGATTCCAAAGGCTTTGGATTCATTACCCGTGAAAATGGCGGCGATGTGTTCGTTCATTTTGGCGACATTCAGGACAGCGGCTTTAAGTCGTTGACTGAAGGCCAGCAGGTTCAGTTCGACGTTGTCGACTCACCCAAGGGTCCCAAAGCAGCCAACGTTGTAAAGCTCTAAACTGATATGGTTGACAGTTGTCAAGGACAAAACAGTTTCCCCGCCCCTTTATGCAAAAGGGATGATATCAGTTATTGCTCCAGGGCATAATCAGAGACGGGACCTGTCGGCGACGATTGATCACTCTGATATTCGCGGGTTTGACCGCATGACTTGTCTTCATCGCGGAGCTGTCTCGCTCTAAAAGCGGAAGTTCGGCATGAGCCTTATTCCATAGTTTAAACGAGAGTTCTCCTGATCGTGGTCGCGTCTCTGATGATACCCTGGATAGTTGTATTTGGTCTTGGTTGCTCTCCTTAATAGCCGTCTTGTTCTTTGAAAGTTATTCCTGGCATTATGCCGGCATGGGCACTTCCTTGGCAATGGCCCACATGAAACCGGAAAGCTCTCGTGCGATCGCGGTTACGGTTCGGTTTCTGTTCTTCCCCTTGGCCATGAGCTTGCGGAATCGTCCGCAGAGCCGCACTTGGGCTTTCCAGGATATTTCCTTGATCTCGCGCGGCAGGCCCTCTTGACGTTTTCGGAGCGCTCTGCTGACCCTGGCCGGGAAACTATATGCCTGGGCTGCCTCGATCAGCGCACGCCGGGCATGTCCGTTGCCCGTTTTGGTGATCCCACCCCGCTTTGTGGTCTGGCCGCTGGAGTTCTCCGATGGAACCAGCCCAGATAGGCCATGAGCTGCCGGGGATTCTCAAACCGCCTGAGGTCTCCGATCTCGACCACCATGGTCGATGCAACGATGGGTGCCACGCCCCGTAGGGCTTGCAGGGCATTTACTACCGGCTCCATGCGCCATGTCGGGATCAGTTTCAATATCTGCTCGGTCAGGCGATCTACACGCTCCGAGCACTCTTCGATGCTGTGGATATACTCCTGTAGCGTGATCTGCTGGGCCGGATGCGGCATTTTGATGTCCGCAAGCCAACGCAGATGGGCTACGCTCCAAGCTTTTGCGCCCGAATACCGGAATCCATGACGAAGAATGAAAGCACTCAAGCGTTGCCGGGCCTTCCGGGTTGCGTTTACAGCATCCTCCCGGCCCCGAACCAGGTCACGCATGGCCTCATCGTCCTCGCGGGGGACATAAACCGGTGTCAATTCGCCCGCCCGGTAGAGCCGGGCAAGAGTCAGGGCATCCCGCCGGTCGGTTTTGATTCGGTCGCCGCTCTTCTTCGGTGTCATCGAAGGCGCGATAACATCGCAGTGGAATCCCTGTGCGGTCAGGTGCCGGTAGATCTCATAGCCGCAGGGTCCCGCTTCATATACGAAGCGAAGCTCAACGCCTGAACGGCGGAATTTCCGGATCGCTTTGTCCAGCGATGCCAGATCGCCGCCGATGGTGCCGTAGAACCTGATCTCGCCGTTTCTGCCGTCATCGGCCATGGCGATATCGATCGAATCTTTGTGTACATCGAGTCCGACAAAAATGATAGAATGTTTCATGACCTGCCTCCTTGGTTGTGGCTCTGTATTTGGGAACCGGGTTCCCAAGTATAACCCACGTTGCAAGGGGCAGGTCACTTGATTTTCAACTGTCAGCCATTATGTCTAAGGCATAGACCTTTGCAGGCCCTGATCATGTCAGGGCCTGTTTTTTTTCAGCCAGCATAACAACGCGGAGTTTGTTGCTTTACACTGAAGGAGAAACATGAACCACAGACAGAGTTACAGACAAAAACAGGAGCTGACGTGATCCTATGACCATCATCCTGCAATGCCCCGTGTGCCGGAATCCGCTGCTTAACTCCTCCGACGGCTACCAATGCTCCAATAACCACACCTTCGATGCTGCCCGCGAGGGGTATGTCAATGTTCTGCTTTCTCACAAGAAGAATTCCAAAGAACCTGGCGACGGCAAGGAAATGATCCGGAGCAGGAGGCGGTTTCTGGACCTGGGACTGTACGACAGAATTTCGAACGGCATCAATGAAGCTGTTGCGGGCGATCTCCCCGGCACCGGGAGTGAACGCGCTTTCAACATTCTTGACGCTGGCTGCGGCGAGGGTTTTTATCTCAAACGCCTCAAGGAGTTCCTGATGCAGAGACCCAGGACCCGGATCCCTGTTGAATACTACGGAGTGGATATTTCTAAATTTGCCGTCCGCCAAGCCGCCCAACGGGACAGGACGATGGACTGGTTTGTTGCCAGCATCATCGACCTCCCCTTCGCACAATCCTCCCTTGATTTGATTCTGAATGTATTTTCGCCTGCTGACTTTCCAGAATTCTCGAGGGTGCTTAGGGAGACAGGGGGGCTCTTGATCGTAAGCCCCGGCCCAAGGCACCTCAACGGCCTGCGGGAGGTCATTTATCCGAATGCCAGGGAGCATGCGCCATCAACAATCAGCGAAGAGGCCGAACAACTCTTTTCTCTTTCCAGTGAAACGAGGATCAATTATCCGCTTGAGCTTACAGAGAGCTCGGCGATCATGGACCTTCTGGCAATGACGCCCTATTTCTGGAATATCGATCTGAAGACCAAGGCCAAGGTGGAGGCCCTTGACCGGCTTGCTTTGGATGTGGACGTCGAGATCCGGGTTTTCAAGAAGCGAAGGCCAGCGGTCAAACCTCTGATATCGACAAATACGTGACGAATGAATATTGGATAACGACCTGATAACATTCTTGATATACTAACGGGATAAGCCGGAACCAAGATGTCATTAACCACAGGCGGTTTCGCCGCATCCCCCCTCTCACGCTAGGCACCCTAAGCGCCGGGGGAAGTTGGAAGCACAGATAAAAAGCATGCGTCTGCCTTATACGTGTGTCCCGCAGCTGACCCGTGGTTTTATAAGGTTTGTATTTTAAGGAGAGTATCAGCCAGTGAAGTTGAGCAACAAAACCATTCTCGGGAACCTGCCCAATGTGCTGGCGCGCTTTCCGAAAAAAGGCCGGGAAGCAAAGTTCGCCGTTTACGAGCCGCCACTGCGATCGGAATTGTTCAGCAGCGACCAGATGGAGCAGCATGGCAAGACCCTTGCGGGCCTGCACACGCTCCACCCGGGACGCGCTCGTGACCGGCTTCTGGCGCGGTTGGCTGAGAATGAAGCCATCCTGGCCGGGACCCGCAGCCTGCTGGTAGAAGCGGTCAAGACGGAGCGCAGGATCATGCCGGCAGCCGAATGGCTGCTCGATAACTTCTATCTGATCGAAGAACAGATCCGGACGGCAAGGAGACACTTGCCAAAGGGTTACAGCCGGGAGCTGCCCCGCCTGCTCAATGGACCCTCTGCCGGGCTTCCGCGCGTTTATGACATCGCCCTGGAAACGATCTCGCACGGCGACGGGCGGGTGGACCCGGAAAGCCTCAGCAGTTTTATTGCGGCCTACCAGTCAGTCACCGTCCTGAAGCTGGGAGAATTGTGGGCGATCCCCATCATGCTGCGCCTGGCGTTGATCGAGAATCTCCGACGCGTCGGGGCCCGGATCGCCGCCAACATGATCGAACGAAACAGCGCCGCCCAATGGGCGGAACAGATGACCGAGATTGCCGAGAAGGATCCGAAGAGCCTGATCCTGGTGACTGCGGACATGGCGCGGTCGAACCCCCCGATGGTGAGCTCGTTTGTTGCGGAATTTGCCCGCCGGTTGAAGGGACAGAGCCCCGCTCTGGCATTGCCGCTCACCTGGATCGAGCATCGACTTTCCGAGTCCGGTCTGACGATCGAGCAGTTGGTGCAGTCGGAGAGCCAACAACAGGCCGCGGACCAGGTTTCCATCAGCAACAGCATCGGCAGCCTCCGATTTCTGGGAGGGATGGACTGGCGCAAGTTCGTCGAGACGATGAGCGTTGTCGAGCAGACCCTGCGTGAGGACCCCCGCGGTACATACAGAAAAATGGATTTTTCTACTCGTGACCGTTACCGTCACGTGGTGGAAAAGATTGCGAAGAGCGGCCGGCTATCTGAAGGGGAGGTGGCAGCCAACGCGGTCCGGATTGCGCGCGCGAGCGCGGCCCGTAAAGACGACACTCAAAGCGGAGACGAGCGCTCGGCTCATGTGGGCTACTACCTGATCGACAAGGGACTGGCGCAGCTTGAACACCTGGCAGGGGTCCGGCTATCTGTCATAGAGTCCCTTCGAAGGGCGAGTAGCAGGTTTCCTTTGTTCCTCTATCTGGGCTCGATCACACTGATGACGGTGATTTTCACAGGGAGCCTGCTGGCAAAGGCGCATGCAGGCGGGTACCCGGATTGGCTGCTCGCGCTGATGGGGTTCCTTTCGCTGCTGGGCGGAAGCCAGCTGGCGGTGGCGTTGGTGAACTGGCTGGCCACATTGCTGGTGGCGCCGCATCCGCTGCCGCGAATGGACTTCTCCGAAGGAATTCCGGAGGAATCTCTCGCCCTGGTGGTGATCCCGACATTCCTCACGAGCGCTCCCGACATCGAGAATCTGGTCGAGGCGTTGGAAGTCAGGTTTCTGGCAAATCGCGATGAAAACCTGCACTTCGGACTGCTGACTGATTTTCCGGACGCATCGGAAGAAATACTGCCGGAGGACGAACCGCTCTTGCTGCTCGCCCGGCAAAGAATCGAAGAGCTGAATGAGAAGTACGGAAAGGCAAAGAGCGATACGTTCTTCCTTTTTCACCGCCCTCGCCAATGGAATCCCTTGGAGGGCGTCTGGATGGGTTACGAGCGCAAGCGGGGAAAGCTTGCGGCACTGAATTCACTTCTTCGCAGCGGCTCGCGTGACCGGTTCTCCCTCGTCGTCGGCAATATTGCAGTGCTGCTCAACGTGAAGTATGTGATTACCCTGGACACGGATACCCAGCTGCCGCGCGATTCGGCCCGGCAGCTCGTGGCAGCCATGGCGCATCCGCTGAATCGTCCGCAATACGACGAAGGCAAGCAGCGTGTTGTCGCGGGGTACGGCATCCTTCAGCCTCGGGTGGCGGTGAGTTTGCCGGGCACAAACCGGTCGCGGTATGCGCGCATGGAGGGGAGCGACCCGGGCATTGACCCCTATACGCGCGCTGTCTCGGATGTCTACCAGGACCTCTTTCTTGAAGGCTCCTTTATCGGCAAGGGGATCTACGATGTCGACGCGTTCGAGCGGACGCTGGAGCGGACGCTTCCCCGAGAACCGGATCCTGAGCCACGATCTTATCGAAGGGTGTTATGCTCGAGCCGGACTGTTGAGCGATGTAATGGTGTACGAAGAATATCCTCCCCGCTACAGCGCGGACGTGAGCCGCCGCCACCGGTGGATTCGCGGGGATTGGCAGCTTCTGTCCTGGCTGCGGGCGGTTGTCCCTGGCCCCGGGTCTGCGCGTGACCGGCAGCGCCGGAAGAATCCTCTCTCGTTGCTGTCCCAATGGAAGCTCCTCGACAACCTTCGGCGCAGTCTCGTGCCTTCGGCAATGACGCTCCTCTTATTGCTCGGTTGGACGATCTTGTCTTCGCCCTGGTTCTGGACCGTGTCAGTGATCGGGATTATTCTGATCCCTTCTTTTATTTCCTCTATCCTGGATCTGCTTCAAAAACCGCGCGAGGTGCTTCTCCGGCAGCATCTCGCTGCTGCAGGGCGGTCCATTGGCAGGCGCTTTGCCCACGATCTGTTTACGCTTGCGTGCCTCCCCTACGAGGCGTTTTTCAGTCTGGATGCGGTCGTGCGCACGATAGGAAGAATGCTCGTCACGCACAAGCGGCTTCTCGAATGGAGTCCGTCAGGCGACCCGGACCGGAAGGGCCGAACGGGCCTCGCCGCTGCTTGTCTGACGATGTGGTTCGCCCCCTTTCTCGCGGTCGCCGTGGTGGTCTATCTGGCGCTTTCGAATCCGGCTGCGTTGGGAGCGGCCGGGCCTCTCCTGGTGCTCTGGTTTGCTTCACCCGTCATCGCGTGGTGGATCAGCCGGCCGCTTACGCACCGTGAAGCACGATTGACGCGCGCCAGCTCCTTTTTCTCCGAAAGCTTTCCCGAAAAACCTGGGCGCTTCTTCGAGACATTCGTCGGCCCGGAGGACAACTGGCTGCCGCCTGATAACTATCAGGAGTATCGCGCTGCTATGGTCGCGCATCGCACGTCGCCGACCAACATGGGACTTGCGCTGCTTGCGAATCTGTCCGCATACGACTTCGGCTATATTCCTGCCGGACAACTCATCGAGCGCACGGAGAATGCATTGCGAACAATGGAAGCCCTGGATCGGCACCGGGGCCACTTCTACAACTGGTATGACACGCAGTCTCTGAAGCCGCTGCAGCCCAAGTATGTATCTACGGTGGACAGCGGGAACCTTGCGGCTAATCTGCTCACCTTGCGGCAGGGTCTGCTCGCACTTCCCGATCACAAGATCGTTCATGCGAGATTGTTCAGCGGGCTCTCCGATACCCTGCAGGTCCTCATGGACGTTTTGAAAGCTGAAGAATCACGTTCTGGTCAAAATGGAGAGACGGTTTACCGCGAAGGCGCAAGGGACGCAAAGGAAATCTCAAACAGGAAAGCTTGCAAAATTCTTCGCGACCGCTGCCAGCGGTCACGGCTTTTTGATTCAGGTTCGTCAGGTTGGAAGACGATCCAACGGCGGCTCGACTGAGCTCGCCGAAGTCCTTGCTCAACTTCAGAACGACCTGGAGTCCGCGTACAATTCCCCGCCACTACGCTCACGGCTGCGAGGTCCTGCCTTGCTCAATTGACAACGTCCGCGGAGGACCTGCTTTCCCGGATCGATAATTCCGGTATCCTTCGGAGAATCAGGCAGGACGGTGGGCGCGCGCTTTTACCGGGCAATGCAGGGCCGCGCTTGACGAGCTGACCCTCCTCGCCCCGTTGTCCGATCTGCAGTATTGATGATATCCCGACTTTGCGCGATTTGGCGAAAAGAGAAAACGATACTGCCGCAGAGAGGATCACGGCCATAGAAAAGCTTGTGTTGCAATCCGGAGAACTCAGCCGCATGGAGTATGACTTCCTGTTCGACAGGTCAAGCCATTTACTGGCCATCGGGTACAACGTTGACAGCCGCAGGCGGGACACGAGTTACTACGACCTGCTGGCTTCGGAAGCAAGGCTCTGCAGTTTCGTAGGGATTGCGCAAGGGCAGCTGCCGCAGGAAAGCTGGTTTGCCCTGGGGCGCCTGCTCACTACCGCCGGTGGAGAGCCGGTCCTCCTTTCGTGGAGCGGTTCGATGTTCGAGTACCTCATGCCGCTCCTGGTGATGCCGACGTACGAAAACACGCTGCTCGACCGGACCTGCAAGGCGGCCGTCAAGAGGCAGATCCAGTATGGGGGGCAGCTCGGCATACCATGGGGCATGTCGGAATCCTGCTACAACATGGTCGACATTCGTCTCAACTACCAGTACCGCGCGTTCGGTGTTCCTGGTCTGGGGCTCAAACGCGGCCTCGCGGACGATCTGGTCGTCGCGCCGTACGCCTCGGTGCTCGCGTTGATGGTGGCGCCCGAGGAGGCGTGCCGGAATCTGCAGCGCCTCGCCGCCGAGGGGTACGATCGGGAAATACGGTTTCTTTGAAGCCATCGACTATACCCCTTCCCGTCAACGACGCGGCCAATCGAGTGCCGTGGTCCGGGCTTTCCTGGCACATCACGAGGGCATGAGCCTCCTCTCACTGGCCTATCTGCTCCTGGACCGTCCGATGCAGAAGCGATTCGAGTCGGATCCGCAGTTCCAGGCGACCACGCTGTTGCTCCAGGAACGGGTTCCGAAGGCGACGGCGTTCTTTTCGCGCGCCGCCGAGCTCTCCGACCTGCGGCCGACTTCCGTCGGCCCGGAAATGCCGGTCCGGGTTTTCGGCACCCCCGACACCCCGATACCGGAGGTGCAGCTTCTGTCGAACGGCAGATACCACGTGATGGTCACGAACGCGGGCGGCGGCTACAGCCGATGGAAGGACATCGCGGTGACACGCTGGCGCGAGGACAGCACCTGCGACAATTGGGGGACGTTCTGCTACATCCGCGACGCGGCGAGCGGGGAGTTTTGGTCGACCGCCTATCAGCCGACGCTCAAACGGCCGGACACCTACGAAGCGATCTTCTCGGGCGCGCGAGCGGAGTTCCGCCGCCGGGACCATGACTATCGATACCCATACCGAGATCGCCGTCTCTCCCGAGGATGATATTGAGCTGCGCAGGATCACGATCACCAACCGCTGCAGAGCACGCAGAGAGATTGAGATCACGAGTTACGCGGAAGTCGTTCTTGCATCGCCTGCCGCGGACGCGTTGCATCCGGCGTTCGGCAACCTCTTCGTCCAGACGGAGATCCTCCCCCAGCGCCAGGCGATCCTCTGCACCCGCCGGCCCCGCTCTCTCAATGAGCCGGTGCCCTGGATGTTTCACCTGATGGCAGTGCACGGGACGGACACCGTGGAAGTTTCCTGCGAGACCGACCGGATGCGGTTCATCGGCCGCGGAAACACGGCCGCCGATCCGCAAGCGATGAGAGGACCCGCGGCGCTCTCGGGCAGCCAGGGCTCCGTGCTCGATCCGATTGTCTCGATCCGGCATCGGATCACGCTCGATCCGGAAGAATCGGCGGCGATCGATATCGTCTCCGGCGCCTGCGAAACCCGCGACGTCGCGTTAAGCCTTGTCGGGAAATACCAGGATCGGCGCCTCGCGGACCGCGTCTTCGACCTGGCGTGGACACACGGACAGGTGGTCCTGCAACAGCTCAATGCCACGGAGGCCGACGCGCAACTCTATGGACACCTTGCCGGCAACGTCATCTATGCCAATTCCTCTCTGCGCGCCGACGCGAGCGTTCTCATCAAGAACCGCCGCGGGCAATCCGGACTGTGGGGCTATTCCATTTCCGGCGATTTGCCGATCGTGCTGGTGAAGATCGCAGATCCGGCGAACATCGACCTGGTGCGCCAACTCGTGCAGGCCCACGCATACTGGCACTTAAAAGGGCTGGCGGTGGACCTGGTGATCTGGAACGAAGATCAAGCAGGTTATCGGCAACTGCTCCAAGAACAAATCATGGGGTTGATTGCCGCAGGCATTGAAGCCAACGTGACCGATCGACCGGGCGGCATCTTTTTGAGGCTCGCGGAGCAGATATCGGAAGAGGACCGCATTCTGCTGCAAACGGTCGCTCGCGCCATCCTCACCGACAGCCGGGGGACGCTGTGGGACCAGATCCACCGTCGCCGCCTGGCGGATGTGCCGGTCCCGCGCCTCACGCCGATCCGAACCCATCGCGCCGAAGACCCCGACGGCCGCCGAGCTGCCCCGCCGCGACCTGATCTTCTTCAACGGACTCGGAGGATTCACGCCTGACGGCCGCGAGTACGTGATTGCGACCGCCACGCGGCAGAAGACTCCGGCGCCATGGGTGAATGTGATCGCAAACCCGCTTTTCGGGACAATTATTTCGGAGAGCGGAGCTGCCTACACCTGGAGCGAAAATGCCCACGAGTTCCGCCTCACTCCCTGGAACAACGATCCCATAAGCGATTCCGGCGGAGAAGCTTATTATCTCCGCGATGAAGAGAGCGGCCATTTCTGGTCCCCCCTCCCGCTGCCGGGCTGCGGGGCGCTGCATTATGTCACCCGCCACGGCTTCGGTTACAGCGTCTTTGAGCACAGGGAGGACGGGGTCAGCTCGGAGGTCTGGGTTTACGTTGCCATGGATGCATCGATCAAATTTACGGTATTGAAGGTGAAAAACAGATCAGGCCGAATGCGCCGGCTCTCAGCCACCGGTTACGTGGAATGGGTACTGGGGATCTTCGGCCGAAAACGTCAATGCAAGTGATCACCGAAATAGACCCCAAAACAGGCGCGCTCTTTGCGCGGAACCCGTATAACTCGGAGTTCATCGACCGGACCGCGTTCTTTGATACGGGCGAGGCGACCCGGACCGTGACCGGCGACCGGACCGAGTTCCTCGGGCGAAACGGCACGCTTCAAAGACCGGCTGCGATGACCCGTGTGCGGCTTTCCGGAAGGATCGGCGCCGGTCTGGACCCGTGCGCCGCTATCCAGGTTTCCTTCGATCTGGCGGACGGGCAAGAGCGGGAGATTATCTTCAGGCTCGGCGCAGGAAGAAACTCCGATGACGCAGGCAACCTGGTGCGCCGCTTCCGGGGATCCGCTGCCGCGCGCGGGACGCTGGAAAAAGTCTGGGAGTATTGGAACCGCACCCTCGGCGCGGTGCAGGTGGAAACGCCCGACCAATCCGTCAACATGCTGGCCAACGGCTGGCTCCTCTACCAGACCCTGGCGTGCCGTCTCTGGGCGCGGAGCGGATACTACCAGTCCGGCGGCGCATTCGGTTTCCGCGACCAGCTGCAGGACGTGATGGCGCTCATCCTCTCCGAGCCTCGGCTCGTGCGCGAGCACCTCCTCCTCTGCGCGGCCCATCAGTTCAAGGAGGGAGATGTCCAGCATTGGTGGCATCCCCCGACGGGGCGGGGCGTGCGAACACGCTGTTCAGACGATCTTCTCTGGCTGCCCCTGGCCGCGTGCCGCTACGTTCTCGCAACCGGAGACACCGGGGTGCTGGATGAAACCGTCCGTTTCATCGAAGGCCGTCCAATAAACCCGGACGAGGACTCGTATTACGATCTTCCCCATGCGTCTGAAGAAACGGCAAGTCTGTACGATCACTGTGTGCGGGCCATTCTGAGGGGCCTTACCCGCGGCGAGCACGGCCTGCCGCTTATGGGCTCGGGTGATTGGAACGACGGCATGAACCTGGTGGGCAGGCAGGGCAAGGGTGAAAGCGTCTGGCTCGGGTTTTTCCTGTATGAAGTGCTTGTACGATTTTCGGAGATCGCGCGTCTGCATGGCGATCCATCATTCGAAGGGCGCTGCCAGGAAGAAGCCGATCGTTTGCGCGGGAATATCGAGGAGCACGGCTGGGACGGCGAGTGGTACCGGCGAGCTTTTTTTGACGACGGTTCTCCGCTGGGTTCGGCAAACAATCCCGAATGCCGTATCGATTCCATTGCCCAAAGCTGGTCTGTTCTCTCCGGCGCCGGGGATGCCGAACGCTCCCGCTTGGCAATGGAAGCGGTGGATAAGCTTCTTGTTCGACGGGAACACAACCTGATCCAGCTCCTGGACCCGCCGTTCGACAAATCGGATCTGAATCCCGGTTATATCAAAGGATACGTTCCCGGCGTAAGGGAGAACGGCGGGCAGTATACACATGCCGCGGTCTGGACTGCGATGGCCTTTGCCGCATTGGGAGACAGAAGCCGCGCATGGGAGCTTCTGGCGATGATCAATCCGATAAACCATGCGAGCTCGCCTGAAGAGATCGCGATCTACAAAGGAGAACCATACGTTGCCTCCGCCGACGTCTATGCGGCCCCTGCGCACATCGGGAGGGGCGGATGGTCCTGGTACACGGGATCGGCCGGATGGATGTACCGGCTTATCCTGGAGTCACTTCTGGGGCTGCGGCTTGAAACAGACAAGTTGCGCTTTGAGCCGTGCCTGCCCTGGGAGTGGGATTCGTTTACAATGCACTACAGGTACCGGGAAACAATCTACCATATCACCGTGCTGCAAACACGCGACAACAGGGAGGCGAGCGCGACCGTCGATGGCGCCCTGCAGAGCGGCCAGACTATTTCCCTGGTTGACGATCGTCAGGAGCACGCGGTCGAGATGAGGGTACCGGCCCAGATAAAGCGAAGAGGAATACTTTAACAATAAGGGGGCAATATGAGGCCTGTTCCAAAGATTAAGAAAGCGATTGTTGCCGTGGCCGGCGCCGGGACGAGATTTCTTCCGGCAACAAAGACCATGCCCAAAGAGATGTTGCCGATCGTGGACAAGCCGATTATTCAGCTGGTCGTAGAAGAATTGGTGGAGGCCGGGATACAGGACATTATCCTTGTCACAAAATGGGATAAGAAATCTCTGGAAGACCACTTCGACCATAACTGGGCACTGGCAAATGAATTAAAGGAAGCGGGAAAGCTGGAACAGCTCGAGGAGATACGGCGAATATCCGAGATGGCCAATTTCGTCTATATCAGGCAAAAGGGGCCTTATGGGAATGGTACGCCGGTGCTGTCTGCAGCAAGCCTGGTAGAAAACGAAACGTTTATATACGTTTGGGGCGATGATCTTGTCCGCTCGAATGTATCCTTCACCAAACAGATGATAGAGGATTATCAGAGGCATGGCCACTTGATGATCGGGGTGCAAAAAGTCGAGCGAGAGATGGTGAACCGCTACGGCATTGTAAAGCTTCGTCCCAACTCTTCGGAAATAGAAAATATTATAGAAAAACCATCCATAGAAGAGGCCCCGTCTCACTTGGCTGATTTCGGGCGGATGATTTTGAATCAGGATATTATCGATATTCTGAGAGACATTCCACTTGGTAAAAACAATGAACTCTGGATCGTCGATGCAATCCGTCAGTATGTTGAGCGTGGGGGGATCTTTCTGGCCAAAGAGGTGGATAACGGAGAATGGCTGACTACCGGTGATCCGTTAAACTACCTGAAGGCGGTCATAAAATACGCTTTGGTCAGGGAGGATATCGGGGGCGATCTAAAGGAGTTCCTGAAAAACTCGGTATGCTGAACGCAGCGAAAATGCTACCCCGCCGGTTCCCTTGGAGACAAACGAGAAATGTCGGAGACGCGAATGAATGAAACACAGATCGAACAGTTCAGAGAAAAGCTTCTTATTCTTAGATCGGAGCTTCAGATGCTTGAAGAATCATCGAAAGAGGCCGTGGAGCCGGATCAAGCCGGTTCAGGCCGGCTTTCCCGCATGGGTGCCATGCAAGAACAGCTTGTGGTTGAGAAAGCAGTCAGGCAGCGTCAGCGTCAACTCGGTAAAATTGAGGGTGCATTTCGCCGTATTGAAGCCGGCGAGTACGGAAACTGCTTTGTATGCAGCGAGGAAATCGATATTCACCGGCTTTCGGAGGACCCGACATGCACACGCTGTGTAAAGTGTGACGAGAGCTAGCACCGCCAACCGTGGCCTCTCACAACTCGTGCACGGGAGATAGCCTGGCTCAAGCCTAGTTCATCCTAAAGTGTTGTAGTGTCCGCGATTAGGGGCTCATACACTATCAACCTGAAATCAGCAGCAGCTACCCCGGAATTCCCCTCTTCAATAAAGGTTTTTCTTCGTTGAAAAATGACGAGCGACGTTATATACTTGAAGCAATGTAATAAATTCATACGGTTTTCCCCGTGTTGGTGCGAAGAGTCCTGTTATGGGAAGAGTACTTGATACGTGGATCGTCCGCATTCGTCAATGGACCAATCGCCTCTTCATCCTGCCCGAACAAAGCGATCAGGGGAAAAAAGGGATATACTGGAGGGACAATATGCCCTTTGTCCTGTTCCATGTCGCTCCTCTCGGGGTCCTATGGGTCGGGTGGAGCGCGTTTGCCGTCCTCTTCGCCGCTCTGTATTACCTTCTCCGCATGTTCGCGATCACGGCATTCTATCACCGATATTTTTCCCACCACGCTTTCGCCACGAACAGGTTCTTTCAGTTTCTGTTCGCGTTCTGGGGCTGCTCTGCCATGCAGAACGGGCCGTTATGGTGGGCCGCCATCCATCGTCATCACCATATCTACGCGGACACGGAGAAGGACCTTCATTCTCCCAGGATACAAGGTTTTGTCTGGAGTCATATCGGCTGGATACTGGCGGCTGAGAACAAAAGAATCCGCGTGGAGTACGTGAAGGATTGGTTAAAGTATCCGGAACTGATTTTTCTCGAAAATGTCTCCTATGCAATTCCCATTGTGGAAGCAGGTATCATCCTGGTCATCGGGCATCTCCTTTCCCTGTATAAGCCGGACCTGAATACCAACGGTCTTCAACTGCTCGTATGGGGGTTTTTCATCTCCACCGTTGTGTGCAGCCACGCGACATTTTCGATCAACTCCATCGATCACATGTACGGCTCGCGAAGGTACGACATGCCGAATGACAGCCGCAATAACATCTGGACGGCCGTCTTAACGCTGGGCGAGGGCTGGCATAACAATCATCACCATTTTCCCATAACCGCCCGTGCGGGATTCTACTGGTGGGAGGTCGACATCACCTATTACCTCCTTGTGCTGTTTTCCTGGCTTGGCATCGTACGCAACCTGGCCCCCTTGCCGGATAAGATCAGAGATAGTAAACACATAGCTTAATAACGGCCCTTAAGGTCATGAAGGAAGCAATGGGGACTGCTTCAAGTAGTATACTGCCCTCCGATATATTGGGCACTGCTGCATGATTGTAGGCTCAGCAGACAACAACGTTAGGTAAAATAAACAACCACTCCCATACAGTCAATTCGTCTAATGGGTTACTTTGAATTGACAAAACTCCGATCAATCTCTGACCGTCGAGGAAATCAGGGGGAAAGCTCCGGGGTCTTGCCGTTACGCGACCCGTTTTGATTCCTTCGCACGTGCTCCTTGATCCACATCAAGAGAAGGTCGGTATAGCTCAATCCTTTTTCTTCGCGATTCAGCCGGTCCTGGAGCGCGCATACAGTTCCGGGCGCACTCTCTCTTGATTTCCTTTATCGAGTCAAAATGCGTGTCCGCTGAGATGATATGAGACATCCCATTACCTGCCTCACCGAGAGGTGACGGCTCTTCGCGAAATCCCCGATTCATTGGGGCCTTTGCCTCTCAAGAATAATAAATCGGACTTGATTCAAGGGCGAATAACTCCGGCTGGTAAAAGCATGAACCAGGCATGCAAAAACGCCAGTGCGAATAAATCAGCGGAAGCGATGCTTCCAAGAACGATTGCTGGTGTATACTTAAAACAACGGGCGGACATCATATCTCAGGGAGAAACCTATGAAAACGACAAAGGGTTTGTGGATCGACCGTAGGAAGGCTATTATCGTGTCTGTTACAGACAAAGGGGAGGAAGTAAAAGAGATAATTTCACATGTGGAAAAACAACTCGGCCGTTTTGAGGGCGTACGCTCAACAACTTCCTATCCAGCCCAACTTGTTCCAGCAGATGATGCGCAGGAGAGAGGCCTCACGGAACATCTCGACAAATACTACGATGAGGTAGTTTCGCATCTTCGCAATGCGGAATTAATTCTGATTTTCGGTCCCGGCGAGGCAAAGGGCGAGCTGGTAAAACGAATCGAGAGCGCCAAGTTGAGTGGTCGCATAGCCGGCATTGAGACAGTTGACAAGATGACCGATCGTCAGATTGCAGCTAGAGTTCGACAGTACTTCCAAAAATAGATTTTTGGCAATTGGATGGAGATAGCACAATCAACAAAGAACTGCAGTGAACGCGAGTAGCCGCGCCCGTGAAAATACCAGCATTAAACATTCATTGATTCCAATTCTCTATAAAAGGCGCTCTCAAGAATCGTGAGCGCCTTTTTCCTGCCGGCTTTGGTCATGACCTTGAGGCTGCTTTATCCCTGCTCCTTCTTTTCCGGAAGCCCCAGGATTTTCCTGATGTCCTCACCCTCGACGGTCTCCTTTTCCAGAAGAACAGCCGCGAGAAGTTTAAGCTTGTCCTGGTTCGCCTGAAGCATCTCCTGGACTTTTTTGTATGCCGCGTCGATCAGACTTTTTACCTCCTGGTCGATCTCCCGGGCCGTTTCCTCGCTGTATTCCTTGGCGCCCTGGGGCAGGCCGATGTCGAGGAACATGGGCCTGCGCTCCTTTTCGAAGGTGAGGGGACCGAACTTCTCGGTCATGCCGTATTCGGTCACCATGCTGCGGGCGATGATGGCGGCGCGCTGAAGGTCGTTCTGAGCTCCCGTCGAGGCCTCGTTGAAGGTGAGTTCCTCGGCTACGCGGCCCCCAAGCATCACGCAGAGCTTGTCTTTGAGTTCGGCCTTGGTCATCAGGTACCGGTCTTCGGTCGGGAGCTGGAGCGTATAGCCCAGGGCCGCGATGCCGCGCTGCACGATCGACACGCGGTGCACCGGGTCCGTCGTAGGCAAAAGCTCGGCCACGATAGTGTGGCCGCACTCGTGGTACGCCACGATCTCCTTTTCCTTCTTGTTCATGACCCGCCGCTTTTTTTCAAGGCCGGCAACGATACGGTCGATGGCCGCCTCGAAGTCCGTCATGTCCACCTCCGTTTTGTTCTTGCGCGCGGCCAGAAGGGCCGCCTCGTTCACAATGTTCGCGAGATCGGCCCCGACGAACCCGGGCGTGCGCGCCGCAAGCACGGCGATATCAACGTCCTTCGAGAGCTTGACGCCCCGGATGTGGATCCGGAGGATGTCCTCGCGGTCCTTGATGTTCGGCCGGTCCACCAGGACGTGCCGGTCGAAGCGGCCGGGCCGGAGCAGCGCCGGGTCGAGGATTTCCGGCCGGTTGGTGGCCGCCATGATGATCACGCCCTTCCGGGGATCGAAACCGTCCATCTCAGCCAGGAGCTGGTTCAGGGTCTGCTCCCGCTCCTCGTGCGCGCCCGCCATCCCCATGCCCCGCGCGCGGCCGAGGGCGTCGAGCTCGTCGATGAAAATGATGCAGGGCGCTTTCTGCACGGCCTGCTGGAACAGGTCGCGAACTCGGGAGGCGCCGACGCCGACGAACATCTCGACAAATTCCGAACCGGACATGGAAAAGAACGGGACCTTGGCCTCGCCGGCCACGGCCTTTGACAGGAGCGTCTTTCCCGTGCCCGGCGGCCCGACGAGCAGGACGCCCTTGGGAATCCGGCCGCCGAGCTTGGTGAACTTGTCAGGGTGGCGGAGGAACTCGATGATCTCCATGAGCTCTTCCTTTGCCTCGTCCACGCCGGCCACATCGTTGAAGGTGACCTTGACGTCGCTCTCGCCGTATATCTTGGCGCGCGACTTGCCGAAGCTCATGAACGTTTCTCCCGGCCCGCCCTGTCCCATGCGCCGGAAGACAAAGCTCCAGATCAGGATGAGGACCACGAGCGGAAGGATCCAGGTGAGCAAAAAATCCCTGAGCCAGTTTTCGCTGACCTCGCCCTTGTAGGAAATGCCGGCGGCATCGATATGTTTTACCAGGTCGTTGTCTTCAACGCGGACGACCATGAACGGCCGTTCTTTTTCACCCCCCTTGTCAGGAAGGCGGGTTCCCCGGATGTGGTCCCGCGTAATGACGAGGTCCTTCACCTTTTTATCGGCCAGAAGCTGCTTGAACGTGCTGTAGGGAATGTCTTCGCTCGGGGGTTCCGAAAAGATCCTGAACATGCTGACGAATATCAGGGCAAGGAGAACATAGAACAAGAGCTGAGAACTTCGTTTCATGAGGGACCTCTCTTCGCAGAAGCGGCGGGGAGTTGAACCGACTCGGCGAGGGGGTGAAGCGGAGAAACGAAGAAGTGGAACAACGGAAGCTCCCTTCCCGCCGACGCTCTATCGCCCCTTCTCCGTTTCGCCAATTCATCGTCCCCGGGTTTCACGCGCTAGATCCGGTGAAAAACGCTGACGCCGAAAAAGAATTGAGGGCCGTTTGACGGCTTCCACAGGTTGAGGGCCTTGGCCGCGAGAAGCGGAAACTGATACATGGTTTGATCGAGCGGCATCGTCTTCAGGCCGGCGACCTCGCCGACAACGGTGATTATCCTCCCGCGGTGGTATACGGCTGAATCGAGATACCCCTCGGTCAGGACCAGAAAACGCCCTTCCGTTGCATCAGTATCTTCCGGCCTGCCGTCGCTTTCCAACGGCTTCTGCAAAATCTCGAGATACGTTCCTTCGTTCGCGTTGCGGGAGGAAACGATGACACCCCCGAGCATCAGCCACACGCCCTTGAATTTTTCGGGATCGGCCTGCAGTTCCTTGAATGATACGTGCCTGTCTACCCTGTCCGTGATCTCCCGCGGGAATGTCGGCGCGCAGCCGGCAAACCACAATCCCAAGACAAGCAGTAGCAGGGCGGGGAATAATCGGTTTGGTTTTTTCGATCATGGCAGCCTCGCTTGGCTCGCGACTCTCGTCACCATTCCTGTCGGGCAGGGCTGTAAGGATCATAGAGAGGATCGATCCATTGCGGCTTGTCCCAGGACTGACGCTCGCGCTCCCAGAGCTTCAGTTCCCTGGCGCGACGACCGGGTAGCTGTATTCCATCTCTCCCAGCGCCTTGCTGCGGGTACCTTCCACCTCGGCCGCAACGGTGATCTCCCTGCCCGGGGCAAAGATCATCGCATTAAGGTATGCGGGGGAGAGCACGAGAAACCGGCCGCCGGTCCTGTCCGTACGCTTGGGTTTGCCCCAGTAGTCGAGGGGTTTTTGGATGACCTCGATGACCGTGCCTTCTTTGCTGTTGCTGGTCTGGGTGATCGTCCCCCCGAGAAGGATGATTTTAAAGTCGTCCAACTCGACGATTTGACCTTGAGCCGATCAGGTCGCCATGGGTTTACGAATCGATGCGCCGATTTGAATGGTTTTTTTACGCCGTTATCTCGATCTACCGCTCACGGCACGATCGGGCGCGGGCGAAGAAATTGCTGTCGGCGCGGCGCCGTGCCGGAGTTTGGTGACAACATTCGAGACGGGGAGATCCACATGGCCGATCTCGTCGATATTGCTATTCCTGCCAATGCGCAAGCAGCCGCCGAGGCCTTGGGCCTCAAGGTTCAACGCAGCTTGACGCATGGAGCTTGGGTTCGCGGAGTGCCGCGCGACGAGGCCGAGATCGCGGTCGAGTGTCTTCGCGATTACGGCGTCTGCGCCCGCATTCAGGACAGCGCGGTTCAGAATGAGCGACCGCCCGGGCGTGGTATTACGCAGGCGGCGTAGCGACGCGAGCGGGGACGGTAAAAATTCGGCGCGCCGAAGCAGATAGGTCGCGCTGGGAAACCATCGGCGATATAGCGAGGATGAGGGCGTCAGATGAGCAAGAAGAAGGATCGCGCCTGGTTTGTTTGCCGGCAATGGGCGGACATGGTTTCCCAGCATTATGCGAGCGATACCGAGGTCAGTCAGGCACTGAAGGTCAATCCTAAGGTTCTGGCGAAGCTCCGATTGGGGACGCCTGTGCCAAAATCGACCTTACTCAAGATGCTGCGACGTTATTCTCATCACCATGATCTCGGATCGGCTGCCGCCGACCTGGTCGTCGATACGAGATCGCGCTGACAGCCCAAATCTGCGCTCAACGCGGCTTGACCATTGGTCAGTAGGTGACCCGCGCCTGCATAGCGAAATGCTCGACCAGCGGACCGAGCGACAGTGCCGGAAAGAAGCTGAGAGCGCCGACGATCAAGATCGTCCCGGCAAGCAGCAGAACGAATTGAAGGCCGTCCGTCGGCAGGGTGCCGGCGGAGCGCGGCATCGGAACGTTTGGCCGCGAGCGAGCCGGCAATCGCCAGCACCGGCACGATGACGAAGAACCGGCCGGCGAACATCGCCAGCGCCAGCGTCAGATTGTAGAACGGCGTATTCGCGCTCAACCCGGCAAAGGCGCTGCCATTGGTGGCCGCCGCCGAGGTATAGGCGTAAAGAATCTCGGAGAAGCCGTGCGGTCCGGAATTGCCCGGCCCGGCCAGCCCCGCAGGAACGACGCTCGCCAATGCGGTCAGGCCGAGGATCAGAGCTGGCGCCACGAGCAGCGCCAGCATTGCCATCTTGATCTCGCGCGCCTCGATCTTCTTGCCGATGTATTCCGGCGTCCGGCCGATCATCAAGCCGGCGACGAATACGGTGACGAGGGCGAACAGCAGCATTCCCCATAAGCCCGAGCCGGGCGCGCCGACGATCACCTCGTCGACCATCATGTTGGCGAGCAGGATGGCGCCGCTCAAGCGGCAGGAAACTGTCGTGCATCGCATCAACCGCGCCGTCCGATGACGCCGTCGAAACCTCGGCGATAGAGCGCCGAGCCGGCGATGCCGAAGCGTACCTCCTTTCCCTCCATGTTGCCGCCGGGCTGCAAGGGGCCGGGTGCCTGGTCGACCGAGGCCGCGGCGAGCGCCGGGTTGCCGCGCGTCTCCAGCGCGTACAGGCCGGCAATTCCGAGCCCGAACAGCAACGCCATCGTCGCGAGCAAGACCCAGCCTTGCCGTTCGCTGCCGACCATGCGGCCGAAGGTGTTGGTCAAGGCCGCCCCAATCAACAGGATCAGCCCCATTTCGACGAGGTTCGTCAGCGGCGTCGGATTTTCGAACGGGTGCGCCGAATTGACGTTGAAGAAACCGCCGCCATCGCCGCTCATCAGCTTGATGGCCTCCTGGCTCGCGACCGGGCCGCGCGCTATGAGTTGCTTCCCCGCCTCCACGGTTTCCGCCTGGACGTAGTCGCCCAAGGTCTGCGGCACGCCCTCCTCCACGAAGAACAGGGCCGCGACGATGCAGATCGGCAACAGCACGTAGAGCGTGCCGCGGGTGAGGTCCACCCAGAAATTGCCGATCGTGCCGGTGGTGCGGCGTGCAAAACCGCGGATCAATGCCACGGCGACGGCCATGCCCGCTGCCGCGGAGAGAAAGCTCTGAACCGTGATCCCGGCCATCTGGGCGAGATAAGACAGCGTGGTCTCGCCGCCATAGGATTGCCAGCTTGTATTGCTGGCGAAGCTGACCGCGGTGTCGAGCGCCAGGTCCGGTGAAGTCCCTGAAAGGAGTTGCGGATTGAGCGTTAGCAGATCTTGGAGGCGCAGCAGAAGATAGAGCGCCACGATCCCGACGGCGTGGAAGAGGAGGAGGGCGACGGCATACTCGGACCATTTCTGCTCGGCCGAGGCGTCGACTCCCGCCAATCGGTACAGCGCCCTTTCGACCGGTCCGAGGATCGGCTGCAACACCGTGCGCTCGCCGGCATAGACGCGAGCCAGGTACCCGCCCAACGGTCTCACCAGAAGACCGATGAGCAGCGCCAACAGGCCGATCTGTCCCCAGCCGACGACGCTCATCGGCGTGCTTCCTCGCCGGAGATCGCCCGCTGGCGGAGTGCCAGCCGGGCGCGAAAGCGCCGGCCGGCGGCAAGTCCACGACGATTGAGGGAAACATCAGAGAGCTCCCGCATTGCTGCAGTTGAGCATATCGGTTGGTCGCGCGTTGAGCGAGACGTACCAAGAGACAGATCAGCCGGTTATGCTCGACCCGGCTGGTCGGGCGCTGCCGCTCGCGATCTCCACTTATTGGGTGGGAATAATTCCGAACGCTACCGCCACGAACGCGAGGAGGAGCGTCAACCAAAACAGCGGCGCCACAGCTACCATCCCCCCGGCGACCCGCTCGGCGATCTGCTCGATCGTCTCGATGACCGGATGCTCGGGCGATGCCGCGATACGCAACCCGTGAGGAAATATCCGGAATATGGCTCGACCTTCCAAAATCGGGCTGCATCTCTGCCGACCTCTGTTCCAATCGGTATCGACGTGACACCGATGACGGCGGCGAAATGGGCGGCCCCGGATAAAGAGTTGATATCGCGTGGGCAGTCGGTGCGTATAGTTTGCGTATAGATTTTACGATTGTGGCGGCCGTCGCCGCGCTGCGGGCGGCCGAGCTTCCCGCAACCATCACTGTATTTACAAACGATGTTGTGTCGCCGCCGTCGGTACCCACTGCGATGGTGTTTATGACGACGCCGCCCTGATCCCGTTACTCGGTGCCGCCCCGCACGGGCTGGCGACGACGTCGCCCGCTCTGCTCGGTGCGGTGATCGGGCTTTATCGCCCGCTCTCCAAGCGGACGCTCGCCTCATTCCTCGCCTTTCAGAGCGTGCAGGAGCTCAGTGACCATGGCTTCGCATCGCCGCCGGCCCGCGGCCGCGTCGCGCTCGGTGCGGTGATATTTCATATATCATTAGCTCTCCCGATTTCTCGAGACCAAAGGCGCCGTCACTACGCTCTCCGGCCCTGTTTCGCGTATATGCTCACCGGTCACCTCGCGGCCTGGAGGAAACCTACACGAGAAACCCCTATCTTATGGACCGCGCAACTCATCTGATGCTCGTGGGGCGCAGCCGCCACGCCTCGGAGGCCGAACATCAATGCGCGCAATTCCCAGCAGCGGCGACACAGAGTGGCTCGTTCTTTCCTGTCCCATCCAGTGCCGGCGCCCGTCGCTCGCGGGCTTGGTACGGTCGCCGCTTCGGCAAAGCGATGAACTGAAAATCCGCAATCACGCTGTGCCCGAACGCCCGTTAGCGAATTGATCGCGCCGATAGCGCGCCGGGTGGCGAAATCGCGTTGGCGATTCAACCCGTTTCAACCGGCATCAGCGCCCTGGGCGCCACCTTCGGATGCGTTGAGCCGAGCAGCTGCGGTAACTGTATAATCGCAGCCGTGCCATTCGCCAGTGTCCTGCCAGCGCCAGGTAAAATCGATCCGGGCACCTGGTAGTAGGCTTTCTGTGTCGAGCACGGCGACATGGAAGCCCAG
Source organism: Nitrospirota bacterium (assembly GCA_963741205.1). Classification (GTDB taxonomy): domain Bacteria; phylum Nitrospirota; class UBA9217; order UBA9217; family UBA9217; genus JAJYKN01. The sequence goes on along the minus strand of CAVUHW010000012.1, from coordinate 28,306 downwards.
CCCGGTGTCGCCGGTCGGGTCCTCGCTATCGCTCGCCAGCCGTCACGGCCCCAATGCACGACGGCCGGCCTCGGCAGGGCGATCGCCAGGCATGCGCCGGCCGCATCGCGCCGATCGGGGCGTGCGGCCACCAGAACGCGTGCTGCGCGCTCGGCCGCCGCCCGCGATAGCGCTGCCAGACCGCGCGCGGCCGATCGAACGGGCGGCCGATCTGCGCGACACCAAGAGCTTGACGAATTCGGCATGGGCCCAGGCGAGCGGCATCGCCGACCCGCTTGGCCGGCCCGGGAACAGAACCGGCGCCGGGATCGGCTCGGCGTCCCACACCTGCTCGGGGATCATCCCGCCCGGGCTGGCCATCGCCGCCATCGCCTCGAGGATAGGGCAGCGGGTCGTTGCCGGCGCACAGCTCGTAATGGCCGCGCTCGCCGGTCAACAGCGGCCAGCCGCGGCCGATGCCGGTGCCGTCGAAGGCGCGGCCGTCCGCGTGCTCGCCGTAGCCGTCGCCGCGGTAGCGGTGCCACACCGGGCCCGTTCGGGTGTCGGCTGCGCAGCAGCGCGTCGGCGAGTGCGCAGCGACGCCGCGGATCAGCGGATCGTCGGCGCCGCGCAACCCAAAGCGCACGAGCTGCAGGAATTCGGTGCCGATCTGCTGCGTCGCCGCGCAGCCCGCCGTCGTCGGCACGGTTGCGGATCGGCACGATCGCGCTGCTTGCTCCGGCCTCGGTCACGATGCCCGGCGGCGCGACGCGGAGATAATAGCCGCGGAATGCCGTATTGCTGCGCCAGCTCGGTGCCGCTGACCGTGATCCACGCCTCGATCTGCGCATTCCAGAAATCGGCGAGCGCCAGCGCCCAATCCTGCTTCGGGCGGCGGCAGCAACGCCGCGCCGGCGACCAGCGCCGCGATGCACACGGCCGAGGTGAAGGCATTGATGCCCTCGTTCTCCTCCCAGCGGTCCTGCCGCGTCGACGGCCCGGTGCGCGCGATGTAGCCGAGCGCCCGGCGCACCATGTCCTCGACCTCGATGCCGCGCAGCGCGTCGCGCTCGTCGAGCGCGGCGGCGAGCAGCACCGGAAACGCCGTCTCGTCGAGCTGAAGCCCCTGCCAATACGGCGTGCCGCCGAGCCACTGGTTCTGGTTCCAGTGGCCATCCTCGTTTTGCGTCGCGATCAGATAGCGCAGCGTGTCGCGCGCCTCGGCTTCGGCGCCGAGCGCCAGCAGCGCGCCGGCGCATTCGACGAGATCGCGCGGCCAGACCAGGTGATAGCCGCCGCGCTCGTTGCCGGTGTCGCCCCACGGCACGCTGAGGCTGGCGACCATCGCGCCGGGATAGGTCTTGTCGAGATGCGCGCGGAGCACGATCGCCGAAACGACGAGCCTGCTCGCGGATCGCGGCCGGCACATCGAGCGGTCGGCGCGCCGTGCTCGGCGCAGCGCGCCTGCCAGGCTCCCATTCGGCGATCTGCTGCTGCAACACATTGTCGAACGGCTGGATGAGGCTCGAGATCGCCAGCGTCGCGGCCGATTCGGCGCTGCTGCCAAAGCCGAGCGCCAAGACGCGCGGCGCGGCAACTCGCCGATCAGCGCGACATTGCCCGGCCCGGCCGTGGCGGTACTGCCAGGTCATCGCGCCGTTGCGCGCGAAATCCTGCCAGCCGTCGCTGCTGCCGACATAGCCGGCGCTGGCGCGGCCGAAGGCGTCGCGCTGATGCTCGTCGACCGCGGCGAGCGCCATGCCGAACGGTCCCTGCTCGGCCCACAGCACGCGGCGCGTGCGGTAGCGCTCGACCGTCGGCGATATTGTCGTAGCCGGTGGCGCCGAGATGCGGCGCGACCAGCACATAGAGGCCGAGATCGCCGTCGCCCCCGGCCTCGCCGGACGGCTCCAGCCGGCACTCGATGACGAGCACGTCGCGCCGCGGATCGGGGGTGATGCGCAGCCGCAGCGTATAGCGCGGGTGCTCGTGCACGATCTCGACCGCCGGCACGCCCGGGCGCCACAGCCGCAGCGTATAGTTCTCGTTGCGCTTGACCTCGGACCAGAAACCGTCGGGGCCGGCGACGATAAACCCGAGATCGCGGATCTGCGGAATGTCGACGCGCGGGTAATAGACCTCGTTGACGATGCCGAAGCCGAGCGTGAACCACAGCCGCGCCGGGCCGAGGCGCAGCCGACCATGTCCTTGGCGCTGCTCGTCCAGGTCGGGGGAGTGCCTGGATGCCCGGGCGCAATCGCCGCATTTGCGGGTTGCGATTCTGTCGTCTCGCCGCCCCGCAGGACGCGATCTCGGTCGAGTGTCATCGGCCGCTCCCTCTGTCCGGGCAACAATAGAGCGAGCCGGGATATGTCAGGCGCTTGAAACCCGCATTCCCCCGATGGGGTGGGTAATCCGAGCTACGATTGGCCGTGAGGCTTACCTGACAAGGAAATTCATTTAAACCGACATTCCCCGGATCCCGGCCCGTTGGAGCTGATCTTCCGTCCCCAGGAGGTGCTGCCGCAACGAAATTCGATCGCGACCGCCTCTGTTCGCAGATGGGACCGGAAAGGCGCGCCGCTTAAGCACAAATCGGCAGCCTTTCGCTAGTCGAGTCGGCGGTCTTCTATGGCTTTTTTATAATCCAGTCTTCCGAGACGGCTCGAATTTTTATCGATGAAGGGTCTTTTCTGTCGCGTCACCGAACTGGTGTCGAAGCGGAGTGAATGCCACATGGCCGTCATGGATTTCGCCAGGTCTCGAGGCGAACGAATAGGCGAGACGCGGTCCGAGAGGGATGCCTCGCAGCAGGCGAAAGCCCGGATGCGGACTGTTCGTGAAATCGGGGCAACCTTTTCCGTCCTGGTGCTGATCATGATCGGCGCGCTGGCGGTGCGGTTGCTGCTTTCGCTGCCGCACGGAGCCATCCACTAAGTCGGGTGCGTTGATGTCCTATTTCGACCTGCCGCCAGGGCAGCGTGTGCTGCGCGAGTTCACGATCCGGCGTGATCAGCGTGGGCGCTGGGTAGCCTCTGAAGCTCACGGTCTGCTCGGAGGCGTCTTTCTCAGCTGCAAGGACGCGTTGCGCTTCGCATTGTACGAGGCGGATGGCGACGCCGCCAGGGTTCATGTCGAGCCCTCGACGGAGATTTCCCATCATTAACGGGCGCTAGCCCGCGAGCATCAAATCATGGAATTGCGCCTTCAAATTCACCGCGATCAGGCTGGAACCTGGTCGATCAAAGGCCTGCCGGAGCAATCGGTGGCCCGGTTCGATGACCTGTCCGAGGCGCTCGAATACGCCAAACGGGAATGCGCATGGGCGCCGGCCTTGATCGAGTTCTTCGTCGATGGGGTCTACGTGGTCGTGAATCAGGAGGAGGGATGGCCGCATCGGCTCTGCCGACCGGCGAGCGCGCCCAAATTCGCCGGAATAAGGGATCGTCTGCGGCGCTGTGGCGATCGCTGGGACGCTCGGCCCTCGTCTCCTTCTGCCGGAGAAATTGGGGAAGACCCGCGCGTCGCGGTTCGTTGCCGCCATCGCCTCGGCCTTCCACGTTTCTCAGGCGTCGAAGAGCTGAAAAACGCTCGGCCCGAGAGTGCAATATGTGGGAAAAATGTCTCGGCTCTATTTCGACTTCTTTTGACGCGCTCGACCCCGGGTCGCGCCTGCGGATTCGAATTTTCGCCTTCAAGCTCCTGATCATAATACCCGTCTCGGTGGCGCTGGCGACGCATCTCGGCCATCCCCTGCTCGCAACCCTCTCGTTTTTCTGTTTTTGGCATAGCTTTTTTGCCGGAGCGGCGGCGTGGTTTCGGGATCAAAGGCATGGCGCCGCGATGTTGACCGCCTGGGACGAGATGGCGGCTTTTCTGGCTATCGGGGTCCTGATGCGCGTCCTCGACGCAATCATGGCGTAGCCATCCGTCTGGTCGGCCCCGACTGGCTTGCAACACTCCCGGTTGATATAGATCAAGGTTTCCCCTCGCGAACGCGCTTAATTGCCGGCGATAAGTGCTCGTGGCCATTGCAATCGGGCCTGGAATCGACTGCGGGGGAGACCAAAATGGCCTGCGTTTATATACATTCTCCGCTCAAATTTTTATGATTTTTATATATCAAGGGACAGAATTTTTATCTCGAATTGTTATGCTGAAGAGTAGTATTTCCAGAGCGGGGAGAGTTTCCCGCCGAGACCGTGCACATTTTCGGCGGCGGCTTGTTCGCGGAGCGCCGGCTGATGGGGTCCGCGCGCGAGGGTACCGATCTATGTCGGATGTTAATGAACGGGACCGGCAGATCCGTCTCGAACTTTTATGCGGATCTCGCGATCTTGGCGGCGAGGCAGGACGCAGGCGCCTGTGGAGATCCGACGCGCCCTTGCGGCGAGACCGTACGCCCAACTCTTGGTTCTTGAGCGGGGATGCACTTCGTGCCACCCGGCACGAGCGCTGACGAATGGAGATTGTTTGATGCTCGACGCGGTTTTGCTCGTGGTTGGCTGCGGCTTCTTTGTCGTGGCGATCCTGTACACGGTCGGCTGCGACCGGATCTGAGGAGACATCGATGATCATCGATTACGGCCTGGCCGCGGCCGTCACGCTCGGCCTCTTGGTCTATCTCGTCTACGCGCTGATCCGCCCGGAAAAGTTCTGACCCGGCGGTTCTGAGGAGCACCTTATCATGACAGCGAATGGCTGGATCCAGATCGCGATCTACTGCGCGATCGTCACGCTCTGGTGAAGCCGTTCGGCGGCTACATGACGCAGGTCTTCACCGGCGAGCGCACCTTTCTGTCGCCGGTGCTGCGGTCCGGTCGAGCGCGGCATCTATTGGCTCTGCGGCGTCGACGAGAAGCAGGAGCAGCACTGGGTGACCTATGCGGTCGCGATGCTGCTGTTCAGCCTCGCCGGCTTCGTGTCGCTCTATGCGCTGCAGCGGCTTCAGGACGTGCTGCCGTTCAATCCGCAGGGCCATGTCGGCGGTCGAGCAGAGCCTCGCCTTCAACACCGCGGTCAGCTTCATCACCAATACCAACTGGCAGTCCTACGTGCGGCGAGACGACGATGAGCTATCTCGACGCAGATGGCCGGGCTGACGGTGCACAATTTCGTGTCGGCGGCGACCGGCATCGCGCTCGCGATCGCGCTGATCCGCGGCTTCGCCCGGCGCTCGGCGCAGACGGTCGGCAATTTCTGGGTCGATCTGACCCGCTGCACGCTCTACGTGCTGCTGCCGATCTCGATCGTCGTCGGCGCTGGTTCTTCGTCTGGCAGGGCATGCCGCAGAACCTCGGCGCCTATACCGAGGCGACGACGCTCGAAGGCGCCAAGCAGGTGATCGCGCAGGGGCCGGTCGCCTCGCAGGAAGTCATCAAGCATGCTCGGCACCAATGGCGGCGGCTTCTTCAACGCCAACTCCGCCCATCCGTTCGAGAACCCGAACGCGATCACCAACCTCGTCGCAGATCGTGCCGATCTTCGTCGATCGGCGCGGCGCTGACCAACGTGTTCGGCCGCATGGTCGGCGACCAGCGCCAGGGCTGGGCGATCTTCGCCGTGATGGGCGTGCTGTTCCTGGCCGGCGTGGCCGTCGCCTATTGGGCCGAGGCGCCGGGCAATCCCGCCTTTGCCGCGCTGCATGTCGACCAGGCGCCGAGCGCGCTGCAGGCCGGCGGCAACATGGAAGGCAAGGAGGTCCGCTTCGGCATCGCCAATTCGGCGCTGTTCACCACGATCACGACCGATGCCTCGTGCGGCGCGGTCAACACATGCATGACAGCTACATGCCGCTCGGCGGCGCGGTGCCGCTGGTCAACATCATGCTCGGCGAGATCATCTTCGGCGGCGTCGGCTCGGGCCTCTACGGCATGCTGCTGTTCGCGATCCTCGCGGTGTTCATCGCCGGGCTGATGGTCGGCCGCACGCCGGAATATCTCGGCAAGAAGATCGAGGCGAAGGAGGTCAAGATGGCGATGCTCGCCATCCTGATCCTGCCGCTGTCGATCCTCGGCTTCACCGCGATCGCGACGGTGCTGCCCGCCGGCCTCGCCGGCCCGGCCAACCAGGGCCCGCACGGCTTCAGCGAGATCCTCTACGCCTACACCTCGGGCACCGGCAACAACGGCAGCGCCTTCGCCGGCATCTCCGCCAACACGCTCTTCTACAACGTGACGATCGGCTTCGCGATGCTGATCGGCCGGTTCCTGATGATCGTGCCGATGCTGGCGGTCGCCGGCTCGCTCGCCGCCAAGAAGATCGTGCCGGCCTCGGCCGGCACCTTCCCGACGCATCAGCCGCTGTTCGTCGGCCTGCTGGTCGGCGTGATCCTGATCGTCGGCGGCCTGACCTACTTCCCGGCGCTCGCGCTCGGCCCGCTGGTCGAGCACTTCGCGATGCACGCCGGCACCCTTTACTGATCAACCGCAAGCAAGCCTCGAGGGGCACGCTCGATGACCATCGATGGAACTCACTCCACACATGCGCAAGCGGATGCCGGTCGCGACGATGACCGACCCGGCGATCCTCGGGCCGGCGATCGGCCAGGCGTTCCGCAAGCTCGACCCGCGCCTGATGGTGCGCAACCCGGTCATGTTCGCGGTCGAGGTCGTCGCCGACGCTGACGACGATCCTGTTCCTGCGCGACCTCGTGACCGGCGCCGGCGGCTACGGCTTCTCGTTCCAGATCAATCTCTGGCTCTGGTTCACCGTGCTCTTCGCCAATTTCGCCGAGGCGGTGGCCGAGGGGCGCGGCAAGGCGCAGGCGGCGACCTTGCGCAAGTCCAAGACCGAGACGATGGCCAAGCTGCTGTCCGGTCAAGGCGCGCAATCGCGGCAGGTCGCCGGGCACCTCGCTGAAGCCGGGCGATGTCGTGCTGGTCGAGGCCGGCGACATCATCCCGTCGGACGGCGAGGTCATCGAGGGCGTCGCCTCGGTCAACGAGGCGGCGATCACCGGCGAAAGCGCGCCGGTCATCCGCGAGAGCGGCGGCGACCGCTCGGCCGTGACCGGCGGCACCGAGGTCATCTCCGACTGGATCAAGGTGCGCATCACCGCGGCGCCGGGCTCGACCTTTCTCGACCGCATGATCGCGCTGGTCGAAGGCGCCGAGCGGCAGAAGACGCCGAACGAGATCGCGCTCAACATCCTGCTCGGCCGGCATGACGATCATCTTCGTCTTCGCCGTCGCGACGATCCCGAGCTTTGCCTCCTATGCCGGCGGCAGCCTCAGCGTGCTGGTGCTGGTGGCGCTGTTCGTGACCCTGATCCCGACGACGATCGGCGCGTTGCTGTCGGCGATCGGCATCGCCGGCATGGACCGGCTGGTGCGGTTCAACGTGCTGGCGATGTCGGGCCGCGCGGTCGAGGCGGCGGGCGATGTCGACACGCTGCTGCTCGACAAGACCGGCACGATCACGCTCGGCAACCGCCAGGCGACCGAGTTCCTGCCGCTGCCCGGCGTCGACGAGCGCGAGCTCGCCGATGCGGCGCAGCTCGCCTCGCTGTCCGACGAGACGCCGGAAGGCCGTTCGATCGTCGTGCTGGCCAAGGAGAAATACGGCATCCGCGGCCGCGACATGGCGCCGCTCAACGCCCATTTCATCCCGTTCTCGGCGCAGACCCGGATCAGCGGCATCGATCGTCGAAGGCTCGTCGATCCGCAAGGGCGCCGTCGATGCGGTGCTCGCCTATGTCGATGGCGGCCGGCTACCGCTCCGGCGACGCCGCGGCAACGTCGCGGTCGCGGTGGTGCAGAACCCCGCGGTGCGCGAGCTTGCAGACGCATCGCCGAGGGCATCGCCAAGTCGGGCGGCACGCCGCTCGCCGTCGCCAAGGACGGCCGGCTGCTCGGCGTCATCCACCTGAAGGACATCGTCAAGGGCGGCATCCGCGAGCGCTTTGCGGCGCTGCGCAAGATGGGCATCCGCACCGTCATGATCACCGGCGACAACCCGATGACCGCGGCGGCGATCGCCGCCGAATCCGGGGTCGACGACTTCCTGGCGCAGGCGACGCCCGAGGCACAAGCTCAAGCTGATCCGCGACGAGCAGGCGCAGGGCAAGCTCGTCGCGATGTGCGGCGACGGCACCAACGACGCGCCGGCGCTGGCGCAGGCCGATGTCGGCGTCGCGATGAACACCGGCACGATGGCGGCGCGCGAGGCCGGCAACATGGTCGACCTCGACAGCGACCCGACGAAGCTGATCGAGATCGTCGAGATCGGCAAGCAGCTGCTGATGACCCGCGGCGCGCTGACCACCTTCTCGATCGCCAACGACGTCGCGAAGTACTTCGCGATCATCCCGGCGATCTTCGTCGCCTTCTATCCCGAGGCACCGGGCTGCAGGCGCTCAACGTCATGCATCTGGCGACGCCGCAGAGCGCGATCCTGTCGGCGATCATCTTCAACGCGCTGATCATCATCGCGCTGATCCCGCTGGCGTTGCGCGGCGTCGCCTACCGCCCGGTCGGCGCCGCCAGCATCCTGCGCCGCAACCTCCTGGTCTACGGCATCGGCGGGATCATCGTGCCGTTCATCGGCATCAAGCTGATCGATCTCGCCGTCACCGCCATCGGCCTGGCCTGAGCCTCTGAGGACATCCTCCCATGTTGAAAGAAATCCGCCCCGCCATCGTGATGATCGTCGCCATGACGGTCATCACCGGCCTCGATCTATCCGCTCGGCATGACCGGCATCGCCCAGCTGGTCTTTCCGCATCAGGCCAATGGCAGCCTGATCGAGAAGGACGGCAAGGTCATCGGCTCCGCGCTGATCGGCCAGAACTTCGCCGACGACAAGTACTTCCACGGCCGGCCGTCGGCGACCACCGACACCGACCCGAACGATCCGACGAAGACGGTGCCGGCGCCCTACAACGCCGCCAATTCGAGCCGGCTCCAATGCCGGCCCGACCGTCAAGGCGCTGATCGACCGGGTCAAGGAAGACGCCGAGAAGCTGCAGGCCGAGAACCCGTCGACGCCGGTGCCGGTCGATCTGGTGACGACCTCGGCGAGCGGCCTCGACCCCGACATCACCCCGGCCGGCGCGCTGTTCCAGGTGCCGCGCGTCGCCAAGGCCCGCGGCTTGTCGGAAGACCAGGTGCGGCAACTGGTCGACGCCAACACCGAGGGCCGCTTCCTCGGCGTCATCGGCGAGCCGCGCGTCAATGTGCTGAAGCTCAACCTGGCGCTCGACGCGAGCGCCGGCAAATAGCGGCAATGCGCGCGCTCTCGCAGCCTGATGCAGGAAGGAGTGAGAAGCGCCGTCTCTGCCGCTCGGACGTTGAAGGGCAGAGCTCGATGGCACGAGGGCTCCAAGCATGCTCGATCATCGACGAGGATCCGGCGGTCCGGCGCCTGCTCCGCCGCGGGCTCAGCGGCAGCAGGTTATCGCGTCCAGGACATCGAGCCGGCCTGCGGCGCGCTGGGTGCATCGCAAAGTACCAATTCGATCTGTCTGATCCTGGATATCGATGCAGCCGCAGGCGGCGGAACGCGAGGCCATCCGCATGGTGCGCGAGCATCTCCTCGGTCCCGATTCTGGCGCTGTCCGTGCCGCGGCGACGAGGACGCGACCGTCGACGCTCTGGACAGCGGCGCCGATGACTACATCCACAAACCCTTCGGGACCAAGGAGCTGTTGGCGCGCGTCAGGAATGCGCTGCGCCGGCAGGGCGCGAGAGCAGGGAAAGCCTGCGCAGCTCGTGACCGGCGAGCTCGAAATCGACTTGTTGCACCGCCGCGTTCGCTCGCGCGGCCAGGACGTGCATCTGCCGGCAAAGCCTTACGCAGTCTTGCGGAGTCTCGCCGAGAACGCCGGCAAGGTACTCACCCACGAAGAGCTTCTGCGCGCGGTTTGGGGCGAGCAGTGCGTCGACCGGGTCACAATACTTGCGGCTCGCCATCCGACGAACTGCGACGCAAGCTCGAAGCCGATCCCGCCCATCCCCGCTATATCCTCACGGAACACGGGTCGGCTATCGCCTGGAGGTGCAAAAGCGCACCGAGCATCGTCGACGTCTGCAGCGTCCTGCGGCGTCCGGACGGAAAATGTGATGAGCGACCGATCGGAACATGACCACCGCCCCTCGCCCGATGCGCTGCTGCAGCAAGCGGCGCAGGAGGGCCGCGGCCGTCTCAAGATCTTCCTGGGCGCCGCGCCGGGGGTCGGCAAGACCTTCGAGATGCTGATGACAGCCCAGGCAAAGCGCCGCGAGGGGACTCGACGTTGTCGTCGGCGTCGTCGAGACCCATGGTCGGGAGGAGACCAAGGCGCTGCTCGAAGGCCTGGAGATCATTCCGCGCCGGCGTGGTCGAATACAAGGGCCACGTGGCTCGAGGAGATGGACCTCGATGCCATTCTCGAGCGCCGGCCGGCAGCTGGTGCTGGTCGACGAGCTTGCCCACACCAACGCACCCGGCAGCCGCCATCCGAAGCGCTACATGGATGTCGAGGAGCTGCTCGAGCGCCGGCATCGATGTCTACGCGACGCTCAACATCCAGCACGTCGAAAGCCTCAACGACATCGTTGCCAAGATCACCCGCATTCGCGTGCGCGAAACCGTTCCGGATTCGATCATCGACCGGGCCGACGAGATCGAGCTGGTCGACCTGACGCCCGACGACCTGATCCAACGGCTCAAGGAAGGCAAGGTCTACGTGCCGCAGCAGGCGGAGCGGGCGGTCCGGCCACTATTTCCGGCCGGGCAATCTGACCGCGCTGCGCGAACTGGCGCTGCGCCGCACCGCACAGCGCGTCGACGCAGCAGATGGTCGCTACATGCGCGCGCACGCCATCTCGGGCCCCTGGGCCGCCGGCGAGCGCGTGCTGGTCGGCGTCAACGAGGAGCCGAGTTCCGCATCGGTCGTGCGCTACGCCCGGCGCCTCGCCGACCGCCTGCGGGCGCCGTGGGCCGCCATCCACGTCGAGACCTCGGCATCGCAGCGGCTCGCGGAAGCCGAACGCGACCGGATCGCCGAATGCCTGCGCCTCGCGCGAACGGCTCGGCGGCGAGGCTCTGACCGTCCCCGGAACCGACGTGGCCGACGGCCGTCATCGATTACGCCCAGGCGAACAATTTCACCCATGTGGTCATCGCCAAGTCGCGCCGCCCTGCGCTGGTCGGCATGCCGTTGCGCGGGTCGGTCGACGCATCAGCTGATCCGCGCAGCCGGCGACATCAGCGTTCATGTCATCGCCGAGCAGCGCGAGCCGGAACCGCCGGCGCGCGAGCCGGACGCGCGGCGTGGCAACCGCGCCGAGCCAGGAGCCGATCGACATCGAATGCCTTACTGCGGGCAGCCTCGGCTTGGTCGCGCGTGGCGCTCGGCACTCGGGCTCGGGCTGCAGCAGTTTCTCGGCATTTCCAATATCGCCCTCGTCTTCCTGACGGCGGTGCTGGCGAGCGCGGTCACCTACGGGTTATGGCCATCGCTGTTGGCGTGCCTGGCGAGCGTGCTGGCCTACAACTTCTTCTTTCTGCCGCCGCTCTACACCTTCACGATCGCCGACCCGGAGAACGTCGTCGCGCTGTTCTTCTTCGCCGTGGTGGCGGTCATCGCCAGCAATCTGACGGCGCGCGTCCGCGCCCAGGCGTTCACCGCGCGCCAGCGCGCGAAGACGACCGAGGAGCTCTACCTGTTCGCCCGCAAGCTCGCCGGCGCGGTCGATCTCGACGACCTGCTGTGGGCGACCGCCTTCCAGATCGCGCTCGATGCTGAAGGTGCAGCGTCGTCCTGCTTCTGCCGGAAGACGAGAGCATTGCGGTGCGGGCCGGCTATCCGCCGGAGGACACTCTGGACGACGGCCGATCTCGCGGCGGCGAAATGGGCCTGGCAGAACAATCGAGCCGGCGGGTCGCGGCGCGGACACCCTGCCCGGCGCGAAGCGCCTGTTTCTGCCGATGCGTACCGGGCGCGGCCCGGTTGGGGTGATCGGGCTCGACAACGACCGCCAGGGCCCGCTGCTGACGCCCGATCAGCGCCGTCTGCTCGATGCCCTCGCCGACCAGGCCGCGCTTGCCATCGAGCGGGTATCCCTGGCCAAGGATGTCGAGCAGGCGCGGCTGTCGGTGGAGACCGAGCGGCTGCGCTCGGCGTGCGCCGTGAAAAGGCGGCGCTTTCCAGTGGGTGCGAGGCCCACCCGGCGATATCGCTCCAGCCGGAAGCAACCGGAGCAGGCATGGAGGCGACGAAATGTCTGAAGCCTTCGGATAGCGGCCACAATTGGTGACCGCGCGAGTGTGCAGGCCGCAACGCGAGTGAACGCCGAGCAAGCCCCGAAAAGGCCGATGTGCAGGCCGACCCGACCGCCGTATCGGGGAAGGCTGATACGGCTGGGTGAGATGAGCGAGGACTACGCCCAGCCGCTGCACCGGGGTACTGGCGGCAGCATGTACACAAGGAAAGCGCACGCAACACGGGAAGCCCCATTGCGTGATCAGGGATGATCAACCGGACGCCCGTGAGGGACAGGCCGGGCGCGGTGGGGTGGCGGAGAGGCCCGTAGTACCGCTGAAGCCGGGTAATGCCGGTGGAGGGAAGGGGCCTCAGTTCAAGACAAACGCAACAAGTGGCGCGGGACCGGGAGATTGGGCAACCTAACAACTCCGAAACGTGTTCAGAAGCTGCAGATGGCGTTGCACGCGAAAGCGAAGGCGGAAGCCGGTTATCGCTTCTACGCCCTGTACGACAAGATCGGCCGCGAAGATATTCTGGCGCATGCCTATGCCCAGTGCCGCTCGAACAAGGGCGCACCGGGGGTGGACGGCCAGGACTTTGCGGACATCGAGGCGTATGGGGTCGAGCGGTGGCTGGCCGAACTGGCGCTTGCGCTCAGGGAGGAGACGTACCGACCGGAGCCGATCAGACGCGTGTTCATACCGAAGGCCAACGGCAAACTCAGGCCGCTGGGCATCTCGACCGTGCGGGATCGGGTCTGCATGACGGCAGCGATGCTGGTGCTGGAGCCGATCTTCGAAGCCGACCTCCCACCGGAAATCTACGCCTACCGCGCTGGGCGTAATGCCCAACAGGCCGCCGTGGAGGTGGAGGAGCTGCTGTTTCGTGGCCATCCGGAAGTCGTAGACGCCGACCTCGCGGACTACTTCGGGAGCATTCCGCATTCCGACCTCTTGAAGTCGGTGGCGCGCCGGATCGTCGATCGGCGCGTGCTGCATCTGATCAAGATGTGGCTGGACTGCCCCGTCGAAGAAACCGACAAACGAGGCCGGAAGACGCGGACGACGGAGGCGCGCGACAAGCGGCGCGGCATCCCGCAGGGCTCACCCCTCTCACCATTGCTGGCGAACATCTACATGCGCCGGTTCGTGTTGGGGTGGAAGAAGCTCGGCCTTGAGCGACAGCCTTGGCACTCGCCTCGTCACCTATGCCGATGACCTCGTGATCCTGTGCCGGAGGGGCAACGCCGACGCGGCGCTGCACCACCTGCGCGAGATCATGGGCAAGCTGAAGCTGACGGTGAACGAGGACAAGACACGGGTCTGCAGCGTTCCGGACGGGGAGTTTGACTTCCTGGGCTATACGTTCGGGCGGATGTACTCTCCGGAGACGGGCAAGGCCCGGCTGGGCTACCGACCGTCAAAGAAGAGCCTCAAGCGCATGGTCGACAGAGTCCACGCGCTGACCGTCCGAGCGGCTACTTGGCAAGAGACCACAAGGCTGGTGGCGCAGTTGAACCACGCGCTGCGCGGATGGGCCAATTACTTTAGCGTTGGCACCATCCGCAAAGCGTATCGGGTGCTCGACAACTACACAGCTATGCGGTTGCGCCGGTGGTTGCGCTTCAAGCACAAAGTCTGGCGACGCAAGGGCGGAGCCTATCCACTCTCGCACCTCTACGAGCACTTCGGGCTCGTACGCCTGACCCGGCTTGGTCGCGGCCCGTCGTGGGTGAAGGCGTGACGTCTTGTCCGAGAGCCGGATGCGGTAAATCCGCATGTCCGGTTCGATGAGCGGGATGTGGAAACGGAGCCACGGCCGAACCAGTGAGGCACCGCCAGACCTTCTGACATCCCTCTCGCACGATTTGCGGACGCCGCTCGCGTCCATCCTGGGCTCCGCGACGAGCCTGAGGAACTACCGTCACACGCTCGACGAGGCGGCGCAGGACGAGCTGATCGGGACGATCCAGGAGGAATCGGAACGCCTCAACCGCTTTATCGCGAACCTGCTCGATATGACACGCATCGAGGCGGGCGCGTTGCAGCCGCGTACCGATTTGATCGATGTCGGCGACATCGTCGGGAGCGCTCTGGAGCGGGCCGGGAAGGTGTTGGCCAAGCACCACGTGACGGTCGATCTCGGCGGCGACCTGCCGATGCTGAAGCTCGACCCCGTCCTCTTCGAGCAGGTGCTGTTCAACCTATTGGACAACGCCGCGAAATACGCGCCCCCTCACACCGAGGTCCGCCTCGTGGCGCGGCGGGATGGCGACGAGGTGGAACTCCAGGTGATCGACGAGGGTCAGGGTATTCCACCCGGCGATCTGGACCGGATCTTCGACAAGTTCTACCGCGTGCAGGCTATCGATAGCCGGCGGGCCGGGACCGGGACCGGTCTTGGCCTCGCCATCTGCCGGGGGTTTGTCGAGGCGATGGGCGGGACGATCGTCGCCGGCAACCGCGAGGACCGACGCGGCGCCATCTTCACGATCACCTTTCCGGTCCCGGCCGGACAGGAAGCATCCCAGGACATCGCCGCATGATGGTAAAGGCCGCTCCACTCAAGGTTCTGGTCGTCGACGACGAACCCGCGATCCGCCGCTTCCTGCGGACGAGTCTGACGGCGCAGGGCTACCTTGTCACCGAGGCGGAGAATGGCACGGCCGCGCTGGAGGATCTTCGCCGCGGTCCGATCGACATCCTCGTCCTCGATCTTGGCCTCCCGGACATCAACGGGCTCGACATCATCGAGCGCGTGCGCGGTCAGGGCTCCACCGTGCCGATTATCGTCCTATCGAGCCGGACCGACGAAACCGGCAAGGTGAAGGCGCTCGATCTCGGTGCCGACGACTACGTCACCAAACCCTTCGGGATCGATGAGCTGCTCGCCCGCATCCGCGCCGCGCTACGCCATCGGCTGCAGGAGGAGGGCGAGCGGCCGGTATTCCGCTGCGGCGAGCTTATGGTCGATCTCGTGCGCCGCATCGTCACGCAGCGCGGGCGCCGAGGTGAAGCTGTCGCCGCGGGAATACGATCTGCTCCGCCTGTTTGTCGCGCATGCGGGCAAGGTGCTGACGCATCGGTTCATCCTGCGCGAGGTCTGGGGCGGCGAGGGGCAGATCCAATACCTGCGCATCTACATCCGCGCGCTGCGCCAAAAGATCGAAGCAATCCCGGAGCAGCCTCAATACATCCTGACCGAGCAGGGTGTCGGCTACCGGATGCGGGCTCCGGATTGACCGCGCCTCCAGCAATCATTCACAGAAAGGCGCGACGCTGGTGAACATCACCGACCTGATCGCCCCCGACCGTGTGATCGCCGCCCTCCGGATCGGCGACAAGCCGCAGCTTCTGCGCGAGCTGTCGCAGCGCGCCGCAAAGCTGTTGGCGATCGATATGCAAGCAATTCTCGATGCGCTGCAGGCCCGCGAGGCGCTCGGCTCGACCGGGGTTGGCCAAGGGATCGCCGTGCCGCATGCCCGCATTGCCGGCTTGCACCATTTCTTCGGGCTGTTTGCCCGGCTGGAGCGGCCGATCGACTTTACCGCCATCGATGAGCGGCCGGTCGATCTGGTGTTTCTGCTGCTGATCCCGGACCAGGCCGGCAACGATCATCTGGCCGCGCTTGCCTGCGTGTCGCGCCGGCTGCGGGACCGCGAGGCGGCCGCACAGCTGCGCGCCGCCAAGACCGACGCCGAGATTTACAACATCCTCACCGGCACCTGCCCCGAAGCGCCGCCGAGCAGATGAACTGTCGCACCGCGACTGCTTGGGAAACCTGTGACTCGCGCCAGAATGGATCGCGGCTTTCGCCGCCTCACCCTCGCCTACGGGCCACTTCGGTCTCCGCTGCATGAATTCGCGCAGGAACCGTGCCAAAGGCCGGCCGATTATCGGCCAAGACCGTCGGCTAGAACATTATGCCGGTTTCGAGCACGAAGCGCGCCTGGATCGTCGGCCTTGCCGGTCTGACCGAAGGCCAACCCCGCCGTCGTGTCGAAGGCCTTGACCACCGAGACATCGCCGCGCAGGAAGTAGATGCCGTCCTGCCAGGTCGGGGTCATCGTGAACGACATCGCCGAACTGCCCGGGCCGTAGAGCAGGCTGGGCGAGGCGGCGCCGCCGGTCGAACCGATATATTCCCAGCGGCCGGCCAGGTTGACATTGTCGTTGATCGAGTAATTGGCCAGGATCGCACCGCCGTAGGTCGACGCGTCTTTCGGGGTACCTAAGAACGGCATTCCCCGGAACGTTGGTGTATTGGAAATACGGCGTGATCGTCCATGGCGCATTGTTGTAGGTATAGATGACGTTGAAGATATCGCTGTTATTATAGAGCAGCGGCGATTTCGGAAACGACGTTCTTGTTGGTTTTGTCGAAATTGCCGCCGCCAACAACGGTAAGGGTATTCTGCTTGTCGATGGTCCAGGCGGCGGAGCCGGTCAGCCAGTTGTAGCTGTCCGAATAAAAGCCGTCATTCAGCGAGGCCGACAAGGCGAGCGCCCCGAGCGTCAAATTCGCCTGAACGCCGCGGCTTACGATCGGCTCCTGGTTCCACAACAGACCGCGCTCGATGTTCATGTTCTGGTGGGTGAAACTGTATTCGGCGCCGATCAGGGTCGGCAGCTTGCCGGCCTGGATCGAGAACGTATCGCTCGGCGCGAGCTTGGCGTAGGCGACCGGCAGCGGGCCGAAGATTCGCCGGTCGCCTTCCGGACATGCAAATACGGCGCGCCGAGCGCCGGGAACGAGTAGGCGCCGGCCTGAACGAAAAACTGAAACAACCCTTCGGTGTTCTGCAGCTGGATCTGGGCGCTGCTCAAATCGACGTGGTTGTGGTGGTCGCTGATTGGCGGATCCCGGATCGCTCTGGAACAGCCCGATGCCGCTGATTGCGCCGGTGAAATAGACCTTGCCGAGCGGCCCGCCGTCAAAGCTCATCGGGTTCGGGTTGGCCACGAGCGGACCCGCCATTGCCGGCACCGCCATCGCCGTCGGGGCGGACGGCGCCTCGGGGGCCGATGCGGCCGCCGGGGAGGGCGCCTGCGCATGCGCGGGCATCGGTTCAACGACAAGTAAGCAGCACGGCAACAGCAGGGCGGCTGCGGTTCTGGCTCGCCGGGCAGCAGGGGCAGGCCAGTTGATGCATCGGGGCCTTCCTGTTCCTGCCGCCGCCACGTCGCCGCGGCCCGCGGAGAATGGCGCGCTTGAATTCTATTAGAACCTCCGCCATTTTGAGGAGGCGGTATGGCATCGGCGGGGTTCGGACTGCGACGTAGCCGAGCCGTGGCATCATGGCGGCGAGATCGTATCGGCGGTTGAAGCGGTATTCGAATTCGGCAAGGTAGCGGGGTACATGCTTGTCGCGGACGGCGCGGTAGGTGCCAGTGATGGCGCTCTTGATGTTGCCGAGGGTGGTGTTGACCCACTTGAACGCGGGGTTCAGCGCGGCCCTGCGGCCGGACCCGGTGATAATCGGCTGATGGACGCAGCCGGCGCTGCCGACACCGGTGAAGCAGCGCAGTCCGTCACTGACAACGGTGCTGGCGGGATCGAAATTGCGCGTCGCCAAGGTCGCGATTTCGGCGCGGCGGAAACCCTTTACCCGGCGCAATTTCAACCGGATTGGCTTGCCCTGCGGTGTGGTTTCGACTGCCGCCACGAACGGCATCTTGCCGGGCGAACCGCGGCCACGCTTGCCGCCGTTGCGTTCGCCGCCGAGATAGGCGTCGTCGATCTCGATCCGCCCCGTCAGGCGCTTTGTAGCGTCCCGCTCCATCATGACCTGCATGAGCTTGTGCTTGATCTTCCAGGAAGTGGTCTGGGTGACGCCAAGCCGGCGGCCCAACTCGATGCTGGAGATGCCGCCTTTGCTCTGGGTGAGGTGGTACATGGCGCGAAACCAGATCGTCAGCGCCACCTTGGTCGCGGCGAAAATCGTTCCGGCGATCAAGGATGTCTGTCGTCGGCAGGCGGTGCACTGATAAAGCGCGCGGGTCTTGACGACGCTGTGCTGCTTGCCGCCGCACATCGGACAGATGAAGCCGGATGGCCAGCGCCAGCGCATCACCGCCTCCCGGCACTGAGCCTCTGTTCCGTAAAGGACGGCAAACTGGGTCTCACTGAGGCCCTTTTGAAACTGAACCTTGTTCCGCGCCATCGTCCAAACCCCCAGAAACAGCCATATGTTCCTGTTTTGTACCATGCGTGAACGGCTGAGGATAGTCGGTAATCATATTCGAGATGCTCATCGCGTGATGATAATAAAAATTCCCTGATCCCGCCGACACCCGACCGGCTACCCGACCAGCGCGACCCAGGGTGCACTCGGCGCAGCGCAGGCGCAGAAAGCCGCCGCATTCGATGAGGACATTGAAGTCTACTTTGACAAATTTGGTTAACCTCACCCCGATTTCCGCCTTGACTTGGGCCCAGAAGGTCTCGCCCCGCGCGTCCGCTTTCCTGCGCGTGTCGTTGGGCCGGCCTGCGGGCGCACGTCGGCCTCAGGGAGGCAGCAGGATCTTTTCGAGTTGTTGCAGCAACTCGCCATAGCGGACGAAATTGCCCGCGGCGTATTCCTGCCGCATATCGCGAAACACGGCGCGAGCACGTTCGAGCCGATCGAGATCGGTTGCCGCCGATGCTGGTCCGGCTGGCTGTTCCGCGCGGATCCCGACCAGAAGGGCCTCCGCTTCGCTAAGGGTGCCCGCCCACTCGATCTTGCGGTCGTCGGGCAGCAATTGTCCGAAAACGACGCGCGCGAGCGTCGGGATCTTGGTCTGCTCCGCCTCGATATAGACGGGCTCGATCGCCACCAATTGATTGTCGTTGAGCGGCAGGATGATCAGATTGCCGCGGATCACGCGGGAGCCGTGCTGATCCCACAGGCTCAAATTGCCCGAAAACCGGCTGTCTGAATGGATCCGCGACTCGATTTGCGCCGGACCATCGACGAACCGCCCCTTGGGAAAGCGGTACGCGACGAGCTTGCCGTAATCGGCGCCATCCGATCGGCCGGCGAGCCATCCGGCCATCTGGTTCTTGCCCGCCACCGACAGCGGCAGCATCAGGATGAATTCCGGATTTTCGGCGCGCGGCAGCTGAGCCATCACGTAATACGGCTGCAGCTCGATCTCGCGGTCGCGATAGAGCTCGTGCGGCACCTCCCATCGATCCTCCCGATTGTAGAAGGTCGCGGGATTGGTCATGTGGTAGGTGCCGTACATTTCCGCCTGGACGGTAAACAGATCCTCGGGGTAGCGGATGTGGCGCTGGAGGTTCGCGGGCATCTCGCTGCGCTCGCGAAACAGACCCGGGAGCATGTTCTGGTACGCCTTGATGATCGGATCGTCGGCTCCAAAGACGTAGAACGTCACCGTCCCGTTATAGGCGTCGACCACGGCCTTTACCGAATTGCGCAGGTAGTTGCGCCCGTGAAAACCGGAGAGCGAGCCATGATAGGCCTCGCTGTAAGGATAGTTCTCGGAACTGGTGTAGCCATCGATGATGTAGGAGTAATGGTCGCCGTCGGCGACGATGTACGGGTCGCGATCAAAGATGAGAAACGGCGCCAGCCGCTCGACTCGTTCGACGATGTTGCGACGGATCAGAACCCGGCTCTGCTCGGTAAAGTACCCGGAGATGAACAGCCGCAGACCGTCGAATTCATGGGCGATGACGAGCTTGCGCCATAAATTCGACAGCAGGATACCGCCCTGGCCGCCATAAACGGTCTCGGCGTTCGCGTCGCCCTGCGGGAAATCGAACTCCTTTTCGGTGGTGTGGACGTAGACCCGGTCGCGGGTCAGCATGCCGTAGTAGATTTCGCCATGAGTCACCGCGAGATCGCCCTTGGCCTGGATCGGGATGTCGTGCGCCCACAGCACCGGGTTGCCGCGGCTGTCCATCTCATTGACCGGAACTGCTACCGCGCCGTAGCCATGCGTGTATTTGAGCGCGAGGTTGACCCAGACCTGGGCCGCCGCCGGCAGCCTCTCGACGTTGAGTTCACGTGCCGTGATCATCACTTGGCGTTCGACGCCGTCGATCCGGTAGCGGTCGATGTCGACGCCGGCAAAGGTGTAATAGGGGCGCAGGCCCTGGATCTGCTGCAGCTGGGGTTCGAGCGCGCGCCAGTCCCAGATGCGCGCATCCCGCAGCGTTGCCGCGTTCTTATCGAGATCGTCACGGCCGAGCGGAGTTGCCGAAACCGCGAATTCCTGTTCTTCGACGTTCGGCCCAGCGAGCCCATAAGCTTGCCGCGTGCCGGCGATGCTGCGGACGAGATAGGGCTGCTCGAGGGTAATCTGGTTGGGCCCGACATAGAGATGCTCGACCGCAGTCGGGATGATCGCCGCCGCGAGGTAGAGCGCAGCAAAAACCGCACACGGCGCCACCCAATGCGACGGCGCGGCGAACAGCCAGCGACGCAAGCGCGGTACGCAGGCGGCCGCCGCCAAAAGGATGGCGGCTGCGACCCAGCCGGCGATGATCACGGCATAGGCCGGCAGCCAGAAATGGATGTCGATAAAGGAGGCGCCGGCGACGACGGCCGAATGCCCGCCGATGACGAGGTGGTATCGGGCGAAAAACCGGGCGAGGCCGAAACTGAGGCAGAACAAGGCGCCCAGCACCATCCCCTGGCGAAACCAGCCTTCCCAGGCGATCCGGCCGGCGGCGAATAAACGCGCCTCGCTCGCCTCCTGCCCATCGGGTGAGCGCTCGTCCATCAGGGCGGGGTAACGGCTGTGGTACCGCCAGGGCTGTCCCGGACGCGGATAGAACAGGAAGCCGATACCGGCCCAAGCGGCGATCGTCAGGACAAGGATCGTGATGACGAGATAAATGACCTCCTCATAAAGCGGCAGGGCGAGAAGGTAGAAGGACAGATCCTTGCCGAAGACCGGGTCGGTGACGCCCGACGGCGCCGCCCCGAGGAAGGCCAATAGCGGCGTCCACAGACTGGTGGCGCCGAATGCGACCAGCGCCGATAGGATGAAGCCGCCAAACCACGGCGCGCTCCGCGGCACGATCGCCACTGGTCGGCACCCCGACCGCAGATTGAACGCAATGAACAATCCACCGAAAACAAAGACCGTGGCGAAAATCGCCACGCGCAGTCCGAGCGCCAGCCAATAACGGTATTGCTGGCCCAGCTCGCCGAACCAGTAGTTCTGCAACGCAATCGCGAAGATCGTCTCGATCGCGATTATTCGCAACGACGACGACCGCGATATAGGCCAAGTCCCGGTAGATGCGGTGGATAAAGGCGAGCGAAGGCGGGTTGCCGCGATTCTGCAAAACGGTCATCGCGAGCGGCAGCGCGGCGATGAGGACAAGGATCAGGTAGCTGAGCGCAAACATCAGCCGTCCCCTCCCGGATAGCGCCTATGCCGACGTCTCAGTATTGATCGCGCTGCCCCTGTCGCCATTGACATAGCGCAACCTCCAGCATGGCGCGTCGGCGAGCCACACTTGCGTTCGTTGGGCCTCGCGGTGGCGTGGATCGGCATCGTGCTGTGCCTCCGCGCCGGTCACCAGGTCGAGCAGCTCGGTGGTGATTTCGCTCTGGCGGGCTTGCCGCGCATCCTGGCGCAGTTGCTCAAGTTTCTTCGACACATTGTCATGGGCCGCCCCCATCGCGGCAAAACGTGCCGCATTTTCGCTGGCAAGCGATTCGACCGCCGCTTCGGTCATCAGCCAAAGACGTAATCGGCGATCAGCCTTTCCAGCAGCACCTCAGGCGGCAGGTTGTGCAGCGGCGGCAGTCCCCGGCCGGGCCAGCGCAAATGCGTCAGATCAACCGGGAACAAAAGGCGCTGCTCGATCTCCTAGCCGGCCGCCCTGCCGGTGGCGCGCAAAGATCACTTCGACGCGGGCGACCTCGCCGCGGCCGATCCAGCCGATAAAGCTCGGCTGTCAGATGCCGGATCGTCTCGGGCACGCCTTCGGGACGCGTCGCCATCGGATGGGCCCAGGCCGCCGGCCGGCCCCGTTCTTGCGCCAGCGCGGCGCCTCGGCTGCCGAGGATGAAGAGCGCGTCCTCCGGATCGAGCACGCTTCGCGCGGCATCGAGGATGCGCTCGTTGAAGCCGCCGACAAAACCGTGTTCGGCCGTGCACAAGATAAGCGCCCGGCGGCCGGTTGCCGTTCGGCTGCCGGCGCTCCCTTCGGGCAGCAGGAGCAGAGCAGCGCCGATCGCCTGCCGCCATCGTCTCCGCATACCGCCGGATGTCCGGAAGCGAGCGATGCGCCTCCTGCACGCGCATGCTGGCAAGCGAGCGCATGGCGCCGACGATGTCGAGCAGCTCGCCCATGGTGGCGATATGGGCCTCGATTCGGCGAGGCGGGTCATGACCGGTCGGCCGTCATTGGCATTGCGACGGCACGCGCCAGCGCCTTGAGTGCGTCGTCAGGCGTTCGCGCAAGCTCATCCGAAAGCCTCGCCGCCCGATCGTCGAACGCCAGCTGCCTCGCGGACAATGCTGGGCAAGCCAGGCGCCGAGGCCGGCGCGGAACGCATCCACCCGGTCCAGCGGGACATCGTCGAGCACACCCTCCGATACCGCGATCAGCAGCGCGACCTGTTCGCCGAATGTCGAGCGGCGCGAACTGGGGCTGGCGCAGCACTGCACGAATGCGCCGCCCATGCTCAATGACCTTGCGGGTGCGCTCGTCGACCATCGTGCCAAAACGGGTAAATACTTCGAGCTCGAGGAACTGCGCATATTCGAGGCGCAGACTTTCCGAGAGCGCCTGCAGCACTGGCGCCTGCGTCTTGCCGCCGACACGCGACACGCTCTTGCCGACATCGACCGCCGGCTTCTGGTCCTCGTAGAAGAGCCGCGGGTCGAGATAGATCTGCCCATCGGTGATCGAGATCAGATTGGTCGGGATATAGGCGCTGATGTTGCCGGCCTGGGTCTCCGCGATCGGCAATGCCGTCAGCGAGCCACCGCCCCGCTCGGGCGCGAGCTTTGCCGCCCGCTCCAGCAGGCGCGAATGAATGTAGAAGATGTCGCCCGGATAAGCCTCGCGGCCCGGCGGCCGGCGCAGCAGCAGCGAGATCTGGCGGTACGCGGCGGCATGCTTCGTGAGGTCGTCGATGACCAACAGCACATCACGGCCGCGCGCCATGAAATGCTCGGCCATCGTGCAGGCGCTGTAGGGCGTCAGCCATTGCAAGCCCGGTGCCGCATCGGCCTCGCCGATGACGAAGATGCAGCGTTCCGGGGCGCCGTATCGGCGCACCGCCTCGATGACCTGCGCGACCGATGATGCTTTCTGCCCGATCGCGGCATAGACGCAGATCACGTCGCTCGAACGCTGGTTGATGATCGCATCAACGGCGATCGCGGTCTTGCCGGTGCCGCGGTCGCCGATGATCAGTTCGCGTTGGCCGCGGCCGAGCGGGATCATCGCGTCGACCACGAGAAGCCCGGTCGCCAGTGGACGCGTCACCAGTGCCCGGTCGACGATCGCCGGCGCCGGCTGCTCGACCGGAGCCAGCGTCTCGGCGGCAACCGGTGCGCCGCCGTCGAGCGGCGGGCCGAGCGCGTCCACCACGCGACCGAGTAGCGCGTCGCCGACCGGGACGCGCGCCACCTCGCCCGTCCCGTGCACGATGCTTCCGGCGGCAATTCCGGCGGTGTCGCCGAGCAGCACGCAGCCGATCGCCTGCCTCGCCGAGATCGACCGCGAGACCGCGCACCCCACCCTCGAACACCAGCAGCTCGTCGAGCCGCGTCTCCGGCAGCCCGAGTGACGGTCGCCACCCCGTCGCCGATCTGGGCGACCCGGCCGACATGCTCGAGCCGAGGTTCGAGCGCCAGTTTGACGATCCGCTCGCGGCTTTGGCCGAGCCAGCCCTGCAGATCGTCAGCGAGCGTTGGCATCGGCCTCGATCTCCGCGCGCATCGCGGCCAGCGCGCTTTGCCAGGAGAAGCGCAGAACCGCATTCGGAAAATGCAGCTCCGCGCCGGCGACGAGTTCGGGTCAACGGCGAAATCGACGGCTGTCGGTCGCACAGAGTTTGCTGGAGCCGCGAACGCCAGGTCTCCTCGGTTTCGGCCGGCAGCGCCGACGCCGTCACGACCATGAGAGGAACGCTGTCGGCAAGCTGCTGCGCAAGGGCATCGACTTCCGGCCGCTGGCAGCGCCGCCAGATATTGCTCGATGCGCTCGATCCATGCTTCCGCACGCAGTTTCATCGGCATCTTCGGCGAGCAGCCGCCCGGCGATTTCGGCTCCGAGATCGAGCGCGGCGCGGCGCGCCTCGGCCAGCGCGTTCGCGTTCAGCAGCCAGGGTCTTGCGCGCGTCCTCGAGAAGCGCGGCCGCCTCGTGCTCCGCCTGGGCGCGGCGCGCCGCCGCCGCCTCCTCCGCCTGAGCCGCTGCTTCCTTCAGCGCCGCTGCCCGTTCGGCCGCGATGCCGGCGCGCTCTGCCTCGACCGCGGTGAGCCTGTCCTTCGCTTGCGCCTCGGCCGCGCGCGCCTCGGCATATTGCTTTCGATCTCAGCGCGGCGCGTGTCGACCATGCGCAACACCGGCCGGTACAGGAACCGGTGCAGCAACCAGACGAGAACCGCGAAATTGACCGTCTGCAGCGCGAAGGTGGACCAGTCGAAATGCATGGTCACCCGGCATAGGGATTGGCGAAGAGCAGCATCAGGGCCACGACCAGGCAGTAGATCGCCATCGTCTCGATCATCGCGAGACCGACGAAGAGGGTGCGCGAGATCGTGCCCGCCGCCTCCGGCTGCCGGGCGATGGCGTCCATCGCCGCGGCGACCGAGCGGCCTTCGGCCAGCGCCGGGCCGATCGAGCCGATCGACACGGCAAGCGCGGCAGCGATGGTGCTGATGAGCTTTATATCCATGGAAGCCCCCTCAGCCTTGCTCGACCGTGTCGACCGCGGCACCGATAAACACCGTGGCGAGAATGGTGAAGATGTAGGCCTGCACCAGGCCGACGAGGATTTCGAGGGCCATCAGCGGGATCGGCACAAACAACCCGGCGAGCGCCACGACCAGCGCGATTATGAACTCGCCGCTCATCACATTGCCGAACAGCCGGACCATCAGCGAGAAGGTGCGCGTTACCTCGGAGATGATGTTGAGCGGCAGCATGATCAGCTTCGGCTGGGCGAAGCTCGCGAGATAGCCAAGCGGGCCGCGAGCGCGCACGCCGAAGAAGTGCACTGAGACGAAGACGATCAGCGCGAGCGCCGCCGGAGTTTCCAACTTTCCGGTCGGCGCTTCCACGCCCGGCAGTACGCCGGACAGATTGGCGGCAACGAGAAAGATGAACAGCGTTCCAAGGATCGGCAGGAATGGGCGCGCGTCCTTGCGGATGACCTCCTCGATTTGGCCCATAATGCCGGTGACGATCAGTCTCCAGCACCGCCTGGCGCCGGTCGGGATGCAGTGCGAGCCGGCGCGTCACAACCCAGGAACCCAGTGCCAACACTGCCATGATCGCCCAGGTCGTCACCACCGGCCGAGTAATGGCGACGGGGCCGAGATGGAACAGGATTGCACTGGCGAGCGGAGACGACGCCATCACGCTGCCCTTCGCGCGGCGCGCAACGCAAGCGACGCGCGCTAACAAAAAGCCCAGAAACGCCACCAGCAGCGGCAGCGCCCCGATCCTCGCCGCAAAGCCGAGAAATAAGATCGCTGTAGCGAGGCGGCCGACGGTGAGAACCGCCGGTACGAGGCGGCCGTGCGCCAGCGGCATAGAGATCGACCGTCCGTCGCAGCACGGCAAAATAAGCCAAGCCGAAGGCGAGCCCGGCAAGGAGAGCAGTGGCGGCTGCAAGGCCGGGGCAAAAGTGGGCATCGTCATTCGCGGTGTATCCTCTTCCACGCCAGCATGCAGCCGAGAGCCAGGCCGGCGACGAGCAAGCCCAGTGTCCAAAAAATCCCCGAACCGAAGGCGCGGTCGAGCCAGCGGCCGGCGAAGATGCCGATCAACGTCGGTGTGACGATCGTCCAGCCGAGCGCGCCGATCATCGCCAGGTTCTGCCCGATCGACCGCTCTCCTTCGCGCTGCCAGCGCTCGCGCCGCCCGCGCCGCAACCGGACCGCCTCGTCGAGACGCTCGGGATGATCGGGCCGTTCTTCGCGCGGCGCCGGCGTCATGGTTCGAATGCCTCGGGCGGACCGTGCGGCGGCCGCCAGGCATTGCCGGCGCCGCTCTCGGCGCGCAGAAAGCGGACGATCTGGCGGATCGCGGCAAGGTAGAGGCGTTGCGCATCGGTACGCGCGGCCTGCTCCTCGGCGAGCTGCCGGCGGAAGCGGGCGAGCACCTCGGATCTCGAGTTGGTGCAGGTCGTCGCCGCTAACAGCCTCGCGGCGAGGCTATCGCGATCGCTCTCGCCGCCGCGCACTTCGAGCATGCCGCCGCGCACGGCGACATGATGCTCGGCGCCGCGATCGTCGCGCCAGCTCGCCACCGATACCGCGAGCGCGGTCAGGAAATCGGCATGACCGGGCAGAATGCCGAACGCGCCGGTTTCGTCCTCTGCCCGCAGATGCGCGACATCGTCGGCCTCGACCACGATCGCCAGCGGCGTGGTGACGGTGAGTCTCACGACACGCTCGCCTTGCGGCCTGGGCTTCCTTCTGCCGCGCCTCCTCCAGATCGCCGACCATGTAAAGCGAGCCCTCGGCCCAATCATCGGCCTCGCCGTCGAGGATCGCCCGGCAGCCGGCAAGCGTCGCTTCGAGTTCGACCGTGCGGCCGGGCTTGCCCGTGAAAGCGACGGTCACCATGAAAGGCTGCGTCAGAAAGCGCATCAAATGGCGGGCGCGTTTTACCGCAGTGCGATCCGTCGCGCTCAGCTCCTCGATGCCGAGCAGCGCGATGATCTCCTGCAGCTCACGGTAATGGGCGATGGTTTTGCGGACGTCCTGCGCGGTACGGTAATGCGCTTCGCCGACGAGCCGCGGATCGAGCAGGCTCGATGTCGAGGCGAGCGGATCGACCGCCGGATACATGCCCTCGCTCGCCATGTTGCGCGACAGTACGATCGAGGAATCGAGATGGCTGAAGATCTCGGCGACTGCCGGGTCGGTGAAATCGTCGGCCGGGACATAGACCGCCTGGATCGAGGTGATGGCCGCCCCGGCGACCGAGGCGATGCGCTCCTCGAACTCGGCGATCTCACTGGCCAGTGTCGGCTGGTAGCCGACCCGCGAGGGCAGATGGCCGAGCAACCCGGATACCTCGCCGCCGGCCTGCACGAGGCGGTAAACATTGTCGATCAGCAGCAGCACATTCTCGTGCGCCGCGTCGCGGAAATGCTCGGCGATGGCGAGCGCGGTGAGCCCGGCCCGCCAGCGCGCGCCGGGCGGCTCGTTCATCTGGCCGAAGACCAGCGCGGTGCGCTTAAGCACGCCGGACTGCCCGAGTTCGAGCAGCAGCTCGTGCCCCTCACGCGAGCGCTCGCCAATGCCGGCGAACACCGAGATGCCGGAATGGCGCTCGACCGTGGTGCGGATCAGCTCCATGATCAGCACGGTCTTGCCGACCCCGGCGCCGCCGAACATCGCGGCCTTGCCGCCGGTGACCAGCGGCGCCAGCAGGTCGATAACCTTGATCCCGGTGTGAAAGATCTCGCGCGCACCGCTCTGGCGGTCGAGCGCCGGCGCCGGCGCGTGGATCGGCGCGCGCTCGATATCGGCAGGCAGATCAGCGGCCACGGTCCACCGGCTCGCCGATCGCGTTGAGCAGCCGCCCGAGCACCGCGTCGCCAACCGGCGCGCGGATCGGTGCGCCGAGGGCGCGCACCCCCGTCCCGCGCCGGAGCCCGGCGGTGCCGCCGAGCGCCACCACCCGCACCATTGCCGGACCCA
This sequence comes from Nitrospirota bacterium, assembly GCA_963741205.1. GTDB lineage: Bacteria > Nitrospirota > UBA9217 > UBA9217 > UBA9217 > JAJYKN01. The sequence goes on along the minus strand of CAVUHW010000012.1, from coordinate 282 downwards.
GGTGCTGCTGCACTTCTGCGACCAGCGGCGGGCCGAGATCCCAATCGATCGCTACGGCGTCGGTGATCGCCGGCAGCGCACCCGCCGGAAGGCGATATCGACGACCGAGCCGTGGACCGCGACGACGTAGCCTGGCCCCGGAGAACGCCCGCGCCCCCGCCCGAATAGGCATCGGTTATGTGGCTCATTCGTTTATGAACTCGCGGCTTTACCGCGACGAACAATCAACCTCTGCGGTCAAAAGCCGGCATTGATCTAGCTCATGCCGGGCACCAAATGTTG
>CAVUHW010000011.1:0-52866 GCA_963741205.1 Nitrospirota bacterium | reverse complement strand
CAAAGTTGCGAGTCCACGATGTCGTGACCTTTATTTCTGTCCACGATGTCGTGGCACTTATCACCTACTTCTTACGGTTTTGAAAGTCCTCTTGCAGGTTCTGGTTTTAAAACGAGCAAATTGCCCGGGGCTGTTCAAATTGGACCGCCCAGAATACACAGATCACTTGCCCTCCACAATATTGAATCGTTAATAACATTCTGTTTAATAACGTTAATTGCACATGCATGAAGCTTGAGCATGGTCTGGCACGTGCTTTGCTCTATATTATCTATCCAAGGAGGGAACTATGAAAATTAAAGGATTGATCGGACTGGTATTAGGTCTGGCTGTGATTACGCTCGCAGCTTGCAGTTCGGGGAGCAGTGACAGCTCTTCACCACAGGCTCAGCTCTCAGGTATGGCATCAAAGGGGCCGCTCAAGAACGCTGACGTGAAAGTATTTGCCATAAAAAACGGGGTCGTTGACACGTCCGCGGCGATCGGTACGGGAACGACTGATGCTAGCGGGAATTTCAATGTTACATTGTCGTCTGCATTCAACGGTACCGGCGCGGTGGAAGTGCTGGTGACCGGAGGGACTTTCACCGATGAAGCGACCGGCGTTCCCGGCGTTGGGCTTAAGACCGAACTTAGGGCTATGGTAACGAACGTATCGGCGGGGGCTACGAAAGTCGTAGCAGTGACGCCGCTGACTGAGCTTGCAAGTAAGAAAGCAGAGACAACAGCTGCCGGGTTGAGTTCCGGGTTGACATCCACGGCGATAGATGATTCAAACAAGTCGATTTCCGACACCTTCCAGATTGGCGACGACATAACCTCAACGCTGCCCAAGTCGGACGGCTCCGTTACGGAGAAAAAGCACTCGACGGCATGCGCCGCTATTTCTCACGATTGTAGAAAAACAGAAGGGATTCCGTAGCTGGCGAAACGACGGGCGATGCGCTGACGAGGGTCATGGGTGAGTTGGAAACCGAGATTGAAACTCACGGCGGCCTATCGACAAGTACTGAGACCGAAATCCACTCTGCGGAAACTGAGGTCGAGACGCACAACGGCACTGGCGGTGGAACCACGACTGGCGGTGGCGGTGGCGGTGGTGGCGGTGAAATCAGCCAGCCTACTACCACGACAACGGGAAAATAAATCAGCACAAGCAGGGGATCTCGGCTGGGCTTTCCCGACCGAGACTATGAGCACATTGCTGTGGCCCGAACGGGCGCTGTGAAAATAAGTAACTAAGTACCGATTACCGGTGCAACCGCATTTGTATCATTAATGGCCGTTGCTCTAGAATTAAACAAAGATGCAATATGAAAACCCGCCGGGGATAATCTCTCAGGCGGGTTTTTTTATTATGTGTTCTAAGGTGACGCCCTCTCTGATGAATGCGGCTTGATATATATTCCCTCCGACCTCGATTCAGAAATTTGCACTTTATTCATCCTGAAGGTCACAGCCGTTTAGATTATCGAAATTGTAAGTTTCCTACCGTACAAAATAGACAATCGCAACGATCAATCCTATCGTGATGACTATCCAGCGTAGGACAGTCGGCTTGATCCTGCTCGCCGCTCTACCCCCGAGTATTCCGCCCGCGAGTGAGCCTACGGTCATGACCGCGGCAGCAGACCACAAAACCCTGCCGGAGAAGAGGAAGAAAAAGGCTGCTGCTAGATTGATAACGAATGAGAGCGATTGCTTTAGGGCGTTCAGTCGCGTGAGCGAATCATCGAGCACGAGCCCCAGAACTGCCAACATCATCACTCCGAGCCCGGCTCCAAAATATCCTCCGTAGATCGCAGAAAAAAAGATCAACGGAATGGCCCAGGCTTCGTGCGGATGGGTGCGGCCGCTTCCACTCATGCGCGCCATAACAGCGGTTCGCAGTCGGTCTTGAAAGGCAAGCAGGATGACTGCCGTCAGGATGAGATATGGAATGAGTACCCGAAACGTCGTATCGCTCGTGGAAAGGAGTAAGACCCCTCCGGTGATGCCGCCGAGGATACCCGTTGGAAGTAGCATCCACATGCGTTTCCCTTGTCCGCGAAGGTCAGTCCTCTGGGCAAACGTTCCCCCTATGTAACCCGGACAGAGCGCAACCGTGTTCGTCACGTTCGCGATCACCGGTGGTACGCCCAACGCAGTCAGCATGGGAAAAGTGATGAGCGTTCCGCCGCCTGCAATCGCATTCACGAACCCGCCGCATGTCGCTGCAAATCCTATCAAGATAAAATCTGGATAATTCAACTTCTCTCCTACTAAATAAAATATTGAAGACGTTACTATAAATAGCTGTAATATACAAGAATTATATCTAGATCGAGTATCTTGGTCTTGCGCACGCCATTACGCGACCTTGTAGGCTGAATGATGACAAATACCAATTGCAACCTTCAGCGTACCATCCATCCTGAACGTGTGGAATTCCAAATCCTCTCAAAATCAACACTTCACTCAAACTTCTGATTATTGCGCGTCGTTGAACCGCTATCATAAACGGAAAAGTGCCACCCAAATTAAATTACTCATTTTGGTATCGACATGACATCCCGGGACGGAATTGTCCTGAACCGGAAAGGCCGTTTTCGCGATCATGCACACCACAGATTATATGGCGAGCGGGTATGCGAAGGGCATGCGCCGGGTGAGATAAACAGTGTCTTTGAAGCTATTATTGATCGCGGCCGTGCAACGTAAGCATCAACGTCCCGCGGATGCTACCATGGCCCTAGACTTTAGAGGCGTTATTGAGCCACATAAAACACCAGACTCATGTCTGGCGATGGAGTGGCCGCCCGTAGGCGCAAAACAGCTCTATCGTTTGTAACATTAAAGAAGCCCCCGACTCCCGTCGGGGGAGTATCACTTCTATATACCCTATGAGAGCCCACATTGCTAGGAGTGAAGCGATAATGGCAATGAATAGCAGTCCATGAAAAGGACGTTGATCTGCTGCATTCGGAAGCAAGTTTCTCAACCTCGGAAGTCCCCACGCCCTATTTACTTCCTTATATTTTATTCATATGCCGAACTGGGTAGAACAATATGAGCCTCACTTCTTGTGATGCGTGACTGAATATCGCACTTCACATCGCCATTTTCGCTAGCCTGGATTTCAGGGTGATGTCAACACCCGTAAGTGCCATGGACACAGGGCAACCTTTCTTGGCGGCTTCAGCTTTTTCACTGAACGTTTTTTCATCGATGCCGGGAACTCTACCTTCAGTCTCCAGTTCGATAGTGGTAATTTTAAACCCGTCGCCCACCTTGTCGATGGAAACCCGTGCCGTGGTCTGGATACTGTCTGCCGTGAACCCTGCCAGTTCCAGGATCATAGAAAGCGCCATGCTGAAGCACCCCGCATGCGCAGCGCCGATCAGCTCCTCGGGATTAGTGCCCGCCGCTTTTTCGAACCGTGATCCAAAAGAATAGTTTCCTACGAAAACGCCACTCCCGAGTTTTATGGTGCCTTTGCCTTTTTTCAAATTTCCTTCCCATCGCGCTTCTGCAGTACGTATTGCCATGACGCACCTCCTTTGATGTCAGCTTGTGTTGATCAGCTGCGTATTGTATTTCCATTGTATCATGTTTGAACGGAGGACTTGTTTCCTGATTTAACCCAAATGGAGAGTCCGGTTGACGTGCAGCTCAAAGCGGCAGTCGATATCCTCACGCGGACTAGAAGAGGTGAGCAACCCAGTAGTAAAGGAAAGGGGATTCTCCGTTGACACTTTCCACTCATAACATTCAGCGCGATTAGCATCCTGAACTTGTTAAATTCCAATTCCTCCCAAAATCAACACTTCGCGTCGAATTTGTTAATTTCCCAGCGATCAATCTCACGCTTTCTGGAATTGACGTTTCCTGCTAACCTGCATGATGATATTAATTATTGCGCGTCTCTCTCAATTGCCCAAAAGGGAATAGTATTACCCAATTTCACTAGAATTTGGTATTATAAATTGATTGCGTGAACAAAGAAGTGGGTTCGACCCAGTGGTTGCAGTGGTTAAAAAAACCAGACCGAAATCATAAATTCAGAAGAATATACACAAAAGATGAAGATATTGCAATGCGACAAAGAAAAGTAAAGAATGTAGAGGAAAGACTTGCTGAGCATCATCAATATTTAATTGAGGATCCCAGGGACAGAAAGGGAAAGTGGCAGCAGGTTTTTGAAAACGGGAACGAGATTTTTGCCGAGTTCGGCTGCGGCAGGGGACAGTTCATCATGACACTGGCGGAACAGAATCCCGACCGGAATTATATCGCGGTCGAAGGCAGAGGCAGCATCATACTGCGGGCATTGGAGAAAGCCACAAGTGTAGGACTGGATAACATTGTTTTTGTCAAAGAGTATGTCAACTATGTGAATGAATATTTCGAGGAGGATGAACTGACAGGTATTTACCTGAACTTCTGCGATCCCTGGCCAAAGGGCCGCCATGCCAAACGAAGGCTGACCCACAGCAGATATCTAAACGGCTACCGGCAGATTCTAAAAGAGGGATGCTGCATTGAATTTAAGACCGATAACGATGGCCTTTTTGTTTTTGCGAAGAGTGAATTTGAAGACAGCGGGATGATGCTTCTGAAATCCACGGAGGACCTCCACAGTACAGAATTTGATGCAAAAAATGTGACTACGGAGTACGAGGACAAGTTCAAGGCCGAAGGAAAGAAAATCAATTACTGCAAGGTGCAGGTTTAAAATGCCGTTCGCTTTTCAATTCAAAAATAAAAGAACCAGTTGTGATAAATCTAACCATGAAGCAAGTAGGGACGTTGCCAACCTAGACAACTTACTGCGACGGCGGACAGCTTTTAACCATCCCGTCAACCCGATAAACGGGTTACGTCCATGTTCATGTGCAAGGTTCACTCCGCAACTGTTAAAATCAGGGGGAGTATTATACTGTATTTATCAACAACGGCAGGCGTTTGGTCGTCTCAGCGCTGCATAAGAGGCTCCGGGGCTCATCTCCGGGGTATGATCCACTATGAGTACATCAATTGACAAGATGATCGAGATCACCGAATTTACCGATCCTGTATGTACTTGGTGCTGGGGCAGCGAACCGGTGCTCCGGAAGCTCGAGACCAGGTTCGGCGAACAAATAAAGATAAGCTACATCATGGGCGGGTTGGTCCAGGACATCACGTCGTTCTACGATAGTTACAATGACATCGGCGGCGACCCGGACCGATCGAACAGAAACATTGCCAAGCATTGGGTGGATGCGTCCGAACGTCACGGCATGCCGGTAAGGAGCGAGGGCTTCAAGCTCTTTTCCCGGGAGCACCCCTCCACGTACCCGCAGAATATCGCCTATAAGGCCGCACAAATGCAGGACCAGGCGCTCGCAAACAAGTTCCTCCGGCGTATTAGGGAAGCGTCGGCTGCCGAAGCCAGGCAAACGAACAGAACAGAAATCCTGCTGGAACTGGCATCGGAAGTAGGGCTCGATATTGCCCGTTTCCTCGACGACTTTACCCATGGTCCGGCGCAAAAGGCCTTTGAGCAGGACCTTGCGATTACGGCCAAATACGGGGCGCGCGGCTTTCCTTCTTTTTTACTGAAATATGGGGAGAAGGAAATGGTGATTCGCGGGTACAAGCGGTATGAAGAGTTCAAGGCGCTGATCGGGCATTTGTCGGGCGGAGAAATCCAGGAACGATCCGGTTCCGGCCGATGAAGGGTCCCTTATGGCATTTATAATCAGGTATGGTTCCGTGGCTCCGATCGAGATCCAGATGACATTCGACCTCGGCAATGACGGGCTGAAGACCGTGATCGACTCGCTCTTGAACAAGCAACTGATCCAAAAGCGTGAAGCAGGAAACGGCTATTTCATCTCACCGAAGACAAGTGCCGCAGCGTGCGATCCCGCAACCGGCGTTTGTTCGTTTTAGTGGCAAGAGGGCCAGGTTTTTCGGGAAAACTCCATGGCGAGAATATTCATTACCGGTTCTGCCGACGGTCTCGGCATCATGGAGGCGCGAATGCTGGTGGCACAGGGCCACCAGGTCGTGGTGCACGGACGAAATCGGGATCGGGCAGATGAGGCGCTTTCCAAAGTCCCGGGCGCATTGACCGCGGTTTTCGGCGATCTTGCGAGCATTGCGGAAACGAAGTCCATTGCGGACCAAGTGAACGAGCAGGGTTCGTTCGATGCCGTGATCCATAATGCCGGCATCTATCTCGATCCCCACGGCATCCGTACCGTCGACGGCCTGCCGCAGGTCTTTGCGGTGAACTCCCTGGCCCCCTATATCCTGACCTGCCTGATCAGGAGGCCGAAGCGCTTGGTCTATACGACTTCGGGCCTGCATCGAAGCGGCGACGCCAGTTTGAACGACCTGACCTGGAGCAGCCGGCCGTGGGATGCATCGAGAGCCTACGCCGATTCGAAGCTGCACAACGTCATTCTTGCTCTTACCGTTGCCCGCAAATGGCACGATGTATTGTCCAATGTAGTGGATCCCGGCTGGGCGGCCACGAGGATGGGAGGGCCGGGAGCACCCGACAGCATCGAGGAGGGGTCGAGGACGCAGGTGCGGTTGGCGGTGAGCCAGGACAAGGAAGCCCTGGTCTCAGGAAGATATTTCCATCATCAACAACTCCGGAGCTTTAACCCCGCTGCCGCGGACCCGGCTGTCCAGGAAAAGTATCTTGCAGCATGCGGCCGCTTGTCCGGGATCGCATTCCCCGTTTAGTACCTAGGACCCCTGACCTTAGGATAATATTAAAATAAACCGTTCTATAATCCATTTAACTTCGATCAGAATATGGATGTGGTTGTTTCGTTAGATGTCCCCCCGTAGTTCGCTCCCATGAGACAAAAACAAATGGTAACAAAAAGATAAAGGTTGACATCACAAATAAACTTGTTTAATATATCTGCCGACCGGTCGCCTCGCGATGCGCCGGAGGAGCCGATGAACCTCCCGAACTACATCACGCTGCTCAGGATCATCCTCATTCCGTTTTTCATCAATCTGATGATCTACGGCTACTACGGGGCGGCGCTCGCGGTGTTCATCGCCGCCTGCGTAACCGATGCCCTCGACGGCATGATTGCCCGGCTCACCAACAAGATCACGGAGCTCGGGGCATTTCTCGACCCGATGGCGGACAAACTGTTGATCATTTCCGCCTTTGTAACGCTCGCAATCAAGGACATGCTCCCCATATGGCTGGTCATCATCGTCGTGAGCAGGGACATCATCCTCGTGCTCGGCAGCGTCGCGATCTTTTTTACGGGGCATCAGTTCACGGCCCGGCCATCCCTCATCGGGAAGGCGACAACCGTCCTGCAGCTTGTCACGGTGACGCTGTCCCTGGTGTTGACGAATTTCGGCGCTGGTTTGGGATTGATGGCCGTCCTGCACGGGACCACCGCCGCCTTTACACTGGCCTCGGGCATCCAGTATGTCGCGCGGGGGACGAAGATCGTGGGACATAATCGAGAGTAAAAAAATCTCCGGGAGGGCTCAATGAAAATATCGGAAATGATCAGACAGGCTCTGGAAAAAAAGGGCTTTAAGAACCTGAAGGACGCGTCGAAGGTCCTCGGGATCAGCCCTGAACTCCTGAGGGTCACGATCAATAAAGGACACATACCCAAGGATACAACGCTTATGCTGATCGCGGGCAAGCTGAATATCGACAGGTCGGTCCTGATCCTGGCCGCGCACCAGGAGAAAGTGCCCGCCGAGGTCAAGGGTTTTTTCCTCTCGCCGTCCCAGGCCAGATTCAGGCGCGGCAAGCGCAAGTTCCCGCTTTCGGAAGAGCAGATCAATTACCTCGAGAAGATCCTCGCCGTTGACGAGATCTTGCTTCTGAGAAAATTCAGACAGGTCTCCGACGAGGCCAGGACGCAGATCGCCGGCTATATCGAATTCATGTTCGCCTCCAAGAGGGCCAACTGATTGATCGGGATCATGGACATCACCCCGGGAAGCATCGCCGCGCGCCGGGGCGTAAAAAAGGGAGACTGCATCGTCTCCATCAACGGCGAAGAGGTGCATGACGTTATCGATTACCGTTTTCTCGTGGCCGAGGAACGAGTCACCCTCAAACTGATCACTCCCGGGGGGAGGGCCAGGACCGTCTCTTTCCGCAAGGACCCCGATGACACGCTGGGGCTGTCCTTCGCCCCCTTTCCGGTCAAACGCTGCCGAAACAAGTGCATCTTCTGCTTCGTCGATCAGATGCCTTCGGAGTGCCGGAAGAGCCTGTATGTGAAGGACGATGATTTCCGGGCGTCGTTCCTGTATGGGAACTATATAACCCTCGGCGCCCTTTCCGAATCTGATTGGCGGCGCATATTCCGTCAGCGCCTGTCCCCCCTCTACATTTCCGTACATGCGACCGATCCCGCCCTCCGGTCCTTCATCGTGGGTAACAAAAAAGCGCCCGATATCCTGGCGAGCATGAGGCGGCTGGCGGCCGGCGGCATCAAAATGCATGCGCAAGTCGTGTTGTCTCCGGGTGTCAACGACGGGCCGTTTCTCCAGAGGACCCTCGACGATCTGTCGGGGCTTTTTCCGTCCGTGCTCTCCGTAGCCGTGGTTCCCGTGGGATTGACCTCTTTCCGAAAAGGGCTGTACCCCCTCAGGGCGTTTACCCGCAGCGAGGCGCGCGCGGTCATCGATGCCGTCACACGATTCGGAGAAGAATTGAAAAAGAAGACCGGCGCGCGAATCGTGTTCGCGTCCGACGAGTTCTACATCAAGGCGGGAATTCCCGCGCCGCCCGCCTCCTTTTATGAGGACTTTCCCCAGATAGAGAACGGCGTTGGGATGGTCTCCGATTTCCTGCAAAGTGCGCGGCGAACCCGGATACCGGCGGCGATCGATCCGCTCCGCGTTACTCTGGTAACCGGCGTTTCCTTCGGCGGAATCCTCAAGGACGCAGTGGCAGGACTCAGGAAAATCCGGGGCCTTTCGCTGCGTGTGCTCGCCGTTCGAAACCAATTTTTCGGTCCCTCGGTAACGGTAGCCGGTCTGCTGACCGGGGACGATATCGCCGCGGCCCTGAAGGGCAAACGGTTGGGAGATCTCGTAGTCGTTCCCGCTGAAGCGCTCAAAGAAGACGAGGGCGTGTTCCTCGACGGAATGAGCCTCGAACAACTGAGTGCTCGTTTCGGTGTGAAGATGGTCCCGGTGGGAGGCATCAAGGACCTCGTCGCATTGCTGAAAAGGGAAGGGAGGGACAGAAAGCGTGATTTCAGGCACAACTAAATTATACGGAATTTTCGGTTATCCCGTGGAGCATAGCTTTTCGCCCGGCATGCATAACGCGGCCTTCAAGAAGCTCGGCATGGATGCCTGTTATGTTCCCTTTAGCGTTCATCCCTCCCGGCTCAGGGATGCGGTGAAAGCCGTGGTTCCCCTGGGTCTTTGCGGGTTGAACATCACGGTGCCCCACAAGGAGAAAATCGTCGCCGGTCTGGACCAGCTCTCGGAAGAGGCCCGTCTGATCGGAGCGGTAAACACCGTCGAAGTGCGGGACGGGCGCCTGATCGGCCACAACACGGACGGCCGGGGATTTATCCGGTCCCTCCGCGACGAGGCGAGGTTCGACCCCAAAGGCAAAACCGTGCTGATCATCGGCGCGGGCGGCGCCGCGCGGGCCTTGGGTTTCTGTCTCGCCCTCGCGCATGCGGAGAAGATCGCCTTGTACGACGTCGATGCCGGGAAGGCAGCCGCGCTCGCGCGCGACATACGGCGAAAGACCGGCATCGTCGCGGAAGCGTTATCCGCCCGCCTTCTCGCCGCCGTTGCGGAAGAGGCGCGCTGCGTGATCAACGCCACGCCGCTGGGTTTGAAAAAGAACGATCCGCTCCCGTTCGGCAAGGAATTGATCCGGCCGCATCATCTTGTTTACGATCTCGTCTACAATCCGCCCGAGACCGCATTGCTGAAGGCCGCGAAAGACCGGGGCGCCCGAATACTTACCGGCCTCGGAATGCTCCTTTACCAGGGAGTCATCGCCTTCGAACTGTGGACGGGTGCAAAGGCCCCCGTATCGGTCATGAAAAACGCCCTTGCCCGGCAGATCTGCCAGTCGCGCCGGATGACCGGGAAAGAGCAGTCACAACGTCACATCTTGACATACCGTGCGTATTCAAGTAATATTCAAGGTGATTTTTTAGTTAAGGAGTTCCTATGGCAATGTCAGGAAGGCTCGGCTCAATGCTTGTATCGTCGGGCCTGATAACCGATGATCAGCTCAGGAAGTCGCTTTCGGTGCAGAAGACGGAAGGCGGCCGGCTCGGTTCCATCCTGGTCAAACTGGGGTTCGTCCAGGAAGACAAACTCATGACCTTCCTGAGCAAGCAATACGGCGTGCCCTACGTCGACCTGAGCAAATTCGAGATCAATCCCGCCGTCATCAAACACATCCCCGCTGAAGTTGCCCAGAAATACCGCATCATGCCGATCAACCGGGCCGGCGCCACCATCACCATTGCCATGGTGGACCCCTCGAACATCTTCGCCATCGACGACATCAAATTCATGACCGGTTACAACGTTGAAGCCGTCGTGGCGACGGAAGGGGCGATCATCGAGGCGATTAAAAAATATTACGGCGGGACAAAGTCCCTCGCGGCAGCCAAATCCGGCGCGGCGGCGCCTCGCCTGCCCAGTCGAAGCAGGAGAAAAAACTTACCATTGAAGCGAAGGACTATACGCTCGACGATATGCAGGCCGAAGATTCAATCATCGACGATATCGATATCGGCGGCATCGTCGATGTCGATGATTTCGACGACCTCGTCCACGGCGCCGTCGATGACCTCGAGCTCGTGGAAGATCAATCGCTGGACCAGCTTTCCGGCGAAGTCGAAGCGCCCATCGTCAAACTGGTGAACGGCATCCTTTTGCGCGCGGCCAAACTGGGCGTCTCCGACATCCATGTCGAGCCCTACGAAAAGAAGTTCAGGGTCAGGTACCGTCTGGACGGTGTGCTGAGCACCGTAATGGGTTTGCCGCTCAAGATCAGGAACGCCATCATCTCCCGGATAAAGATCATGGCTTCCCTCGATATCGCCGAGCGCCGGCTTCCCCAGGACGGGAGGATCAAGCTCAAGATGGGCAAGAACAAGGTCATGGATTACCGGGTCTCGGTGCTCCCGACCCTGTTCGGCGAAAAGATCGTGATGCGGCTCCTTGACAAGTCGAACCTTCAGCTCGACATGACGAAGCTCGGGTTCGATTCAGGACCAGTTGGTCGATTTCCAGGAAGCCCTTGGCAGGCCCTTCGGCATGGTCCTTGTTACCGGGCCCGACCGGAAGCGGCAAAACGACCACGCTCTATTCGGCCTTGAGCGAACTCAACAAAGACTCGGAAAACCTCATGACCGCCGAGGACCCGGTGGAGTTCAACCTCATGGGCATCAACCAGGTGCAGATGAAGGATGAGATCGGGCTCAATTTCGCCGCCGCGCTCCGCTCCTTCCTCCGGCAGGACCCGGACATCATCATGGTGGGAGAGACCCGCGATTATGAAACGGCGGAGATCGGCGTCAAGGCGGCCCTCACCGGGCACCTCGTTCTCACCACCCTGCACACGAATGACGCCCCGAGCACCATCAACCGCATGCTCAATATGGGCGTCGAACCGTTTCTCGTTTCGTCGGCGGTCATCCTCATCGTCGCCCAGCGGCTCGTGCGCAGGGCCTGTGCCAACTGCAAAAAGCCGGAAAAACTGCCGGTGCAGACCTTTATCGACGCCGGCTTTTCTCCCGAAGAGGCCGAGGGCGTCGTCAGCTACAAGGGCACAGGCTGCGACGTCTGCAACAAGAACGGGCTACAAGGGCAGGGTCGCGCTCTATGAGGTGATGCCGATCAAGGACGAGATCAAGGAACTGATCCTGCAGGGGGCCTCGGTTTTCGACATCAAGAAGCAGGCGATTGCATCGGGCATGAAAACCCTGCGGAGAAGCGGCCTTTTGAAGGTGAAGGCGGGACTTACGTCCCTCGAAGAAGTGGTGGAAAATACATTCCCCGATTGACGCTTTATGGACCGAGGCAACCATGTTGCCGTTTTTCTTCGGAACAGGTCGTTTGCGTTGCCAGCGATAGAGAAAGAACGCCGACGCGGTCTGCTCGGTCCAAAAAACCCTAAAGAGGTGCCGTCTCATGGCGAATTTGCATGACCTGTTGAAGTATATGATCGAAAAGGGGGCGTCCGATCTTCATATTACGACCGGCATTGCCCCGTCGATCCGCATTGACGGGAAAATGAAGGCAATACCCGGCCTTGATGCCCTCACCGCGACGCAGACAAAGGACCTCTGCTACAGCATTCTCACGGATGCCCAAAAGCATAAATTCGAGGAAAACAGCGAACTCGATCTCTCCTTCGGCATCAAGAACCTCTCCCGTTTCCGCGCCAATATCTTCGTCCAGCGGGGCGCCGTCGCCGCGGCGATACGGACCATCCCGTTCAAGATCAAAACGTTCCAGGAACTCGGCCTTCCGGACGTGGTTTCCGACCTGTGCAAGAAACCGCGGGGGATGGTCCTGGTGACGGGCCCCACCGGCAGCGGCAAGTCGACCACGCTGGCGTCGATGATAGACAAAATCAACAACGAGCGGCAGGAACACATCATCACGATCGAAGACCCCATTGAATACCTTCATCCTCACAAAAAATGCCTCGTCAACCAGCGCGAAGTGAATGCCGATACGAAGTCGTTCAAGGACGCCCTGAAATATATCCTCCGGCAGGACCCGGACGTGGTGCTCGTGGGAGAAATGCGGGACCTCGAAACCATCGAGGCGGCCCTGACCATCGCCGAGACCGGCCATCTTACGTTTGCTACCCTGCATACCAACTCGGCGGCCCAGACCATCAACCGCATCATTGACGTGTTTCCGCCCCATCAGCAGTCGCAGGTGCGGGCGCAGCTGTCCTTTGTTCTGGAAGGCGTGATATCCCAGCAGCTCATACCGAAAATCGGGGGCGGAAGGGTCCTTGCGCTCGAAGTCATGGTGCCGAACGCCGCGATCCGCAACCTCATTCGCGAAGACAAGATCCATCAGATTTATTCCATCATGCAGACGGGCCAATCCAAATTCGGCATGCAGACGTTGAACCAGAGTCTCTATGAACTGTATGTCCGGAAGATGATTTCCTACGAAGACTGTATCGGCAGGTCGTCGAATCCTGACGAACTCATTCAGATGGTCGGGCGGTCGGGACTGTCGTCTCAGCCGGCTCAAAAAGATTATCGGTAACGATGAGGCGAACAGTTCGTTGTTGATGGTTCAGAGAATAAAAGTGTGGTGCGTCAAACTTATACTTCACTTTTTACGATGCTGTCATTCCCACGGATCAGGTCCGGGGATGGGCTTGCAGGCCCGGAATGACAACAAAGTAAACGGGGTGAAAAATGGCAACAACGGTATTTGTCTGGGAAGGCAAGACCCGGCAGGGGGCGGTTCAGAAAGGCGAACTCGCCGCGGGCAGCAAGGAAGAGGTACTTGCCCTTCTTCGCAAACAGAACATTCTTCCGATTGCCGTTAATGCGAAACCGAAGGAGCTCAAGTTCAAATTCGGACAGCCGAAGATCACCGACAAGGACGTGGTCATTCTTACCCGCCAGCTCGCGACCATGATCGACGCCGGTCTTCCCCTCGTTCAGTGTCTCGATATTCTCGGCAGCCAGACCGAGAACAAGGCGCTTGCCTCGGTCGTCGGACAGGTCAGGACCGATGTGGAGAGCGGCGCGACCTTCGCGGACGCCTTAAAAAAACACCCCAAAGTTTTCGACAACCTGTACGTCAACATGGTCGCGGCCGGAGAAGCGGGGGGCATCCTGGACACGATCCTCCAGAGGCTGGCCGCATACATGGAAAAGTTCGCCAAGATCAAGAAACAGATCAAATCGGCGATGATCTACCCCTCCGTGATCCTCTTTGTCGCCGTCGCCGTAGTGACCCTCTTGTTGATTGTCGTGGTCCCCATGCTGGGCGCCATGTTCAAGGAAGCGGGCCAGGCGCTGCCGCTGCCTACCCGTATTGTTCTGGCAATCAGCGATTTTCTGAAAGGATGGGGCGGTCTGATTACGCTTATAATCATTGTCGGCTCAATCGTCGGCATCAAGCAATTCAGGAAAACTGAAAAGGGACTGAGAATGACCGACGCCATCGCTCTTAAATTGCCGGTCGCCGGATCGCTGATCCAGAGAGTATCGGTGGCGAAATTTACACGAACGCTCGGCACCCTGATGACCAGCGGCGTGCCCATTCTCGAGGGTCTGTTGATCGTTTCACGCACGGCCGGCAACAAGGTCGTTGAAGAGGCCATTGTTACCACGCGACAGAGCGTGAGCGAAGGCAAAACGCTGGCTGAGCCGCTGGGAAGGTCTAAGGTGTTCCCGGCGATGGTCGTCCAGATGATCGCCGTAGGCGAAGCCACCGGCGCCCTGGACAACATGCTGAACAAAATCGCCGATTTCTACGATGACGAGGTGGATTCGGCCGTGGCCGCGCTCACGTCCCTGCTGGAACCCATGCTCATGATTTTTCTGGGTATAACCGTCGGATTTGTGATCGTGGCCATGTATATGCCGATATTCCAGATGGGTTCGGTCGCAGGCGGTTAACGTCACGTGACGCGGGAATTCTCCAGAGAAGAATACTCCGTACGCCTCAAGTGGCTCATCTGGGGCAGGGTGGTCCTCACGACTTTGTTGGTGGGGACCCTTCTGTTCTTTCAGCACCGGTACCGGATATATTCGTTTCATGCCGCCGCCCTGTATTACGTCCTGTTCGCGGTCTATGCGCTGACCGTCGTCTATCGGTACCTCGTCGGACGGTATCAGGATCTTCTCTTTCTCGCCTATGTTCAAACCTCGATCGACATCCTGCTCGTAACGTTTTTCGTCTATCTGACCGGCGGCATCGACAGCGGACTGTCCATTCTCTATCACCTGACCATTATTTCGGCAAGCATCATCCTCTACCGCCGCGGTGGATACCTCGCGGCCTCTCTCGCGAGCATCCTCTATGGGGCCATGCTGGATATGCAGTACTACAATGTCCTCGGTCTCGTGCGGAGCCAGAACTTTACGGCGGGGCAGGTATTCTATCAGGTCTTCATCAATTTGCTGTCTTTTTACGGCGTCGCTCTTTTGAGCGGATATCTCTCGGAACGGCTCCGGTCTACGCGGCAGGCACTTCGTGAAAAAAGCATTGACTTTGAGGACCTGCGCGTTTTGCAGGAGCATATCCTGCGGAGCGTCGGAAGCGGCATCCTGACCCTGGACCTGGAGGGCGGCATTACCTCGTGGAACCCTGCCGCGGAGCATATTACCGGATACCGCCTTGATGAAATCAATGGGCGCTGGCAGGAGATATTCGGCAACAGCATCAAGGAACTCTTCGGACATACCGAAATCCTCAAGGAACGCCCTCACCGGTTCAACGGACAAATCGTAAAAAAGGACGGCGCCACGGCGATCCTCGGCATGACTCGCATCGCTTTTGAAGGACGACACGAATACGGTTCGCGGCATCATCCTGACGTTCCAGGACATCACCAAGATCATCGAGATGGAAGACCGGATCAGGCGTCAGGAGCGGCTTGCCTCGGTCGGCAGCCTGGCCGCCGGCATCGCGCATGAAATCCGGAACCCCCTTGCGTCGCTCTCCGGATCGATCCAGGTGCTTCAGGACGATCTCAAGCTGCAAGGCGATGATAAAAGCCTCATGGACATCGTCGTTCGCGAAACAGACCGCCTGAACACGATCATCACGGATTTTCTTGAGTATGCGAGGCCGAAAACCGCGCAGACGGAGCAGATCGCACTGCGGCCCCTGTTGGACGAGACAATCATGCTTCTAAAGAACAGCAAGGTCTTCGACGAGAATATCCGGGTCACGAGCGACATCGACCCCCGCATCAGGCTGAAGGGGGATGCCCAGCGCCTCAGGCAGGTCTTCTGGAATCTCCTCATCAACGCGTGCCAGGCCATGCCGGATGGCGGCTCGATATCGGTGTTCAGCGGACAGTATTCCGGGGGTGGTAACGGAGCCGTGTGTGAAATCGTCTTTGCCGATACAGGAACGGGCATAGCACGCGAGCATCTGGACAAGATTTTTGACCCTTTTTTTACCACGAAAACCCGGGGCACCGGCCTGGGGCTTGCGATCGTCTACCGAATCATTGAAGACCATCAGGGAACCATCGCCGTGGACAGCGAACCGGGAAAGGGGACCCGGTTCATAGTCAGGCTGCCTCTTGTCGATGAAGAGTCCGCAGCGCCCTGGTATACGACAACCTGAGTGAGCGTGCACGGAAGGGGGACACACCGATATGAGCAAAGTCCTCGTCGTCGATGACGAGCAGAGCTTGAGAGATTTTCTCGCCATCATGCTTAAGAAAGAAGGCCACGATGTCGTCACGGCGGAAAACGGAACACATGCGCTGAAGGCGATACAGTCGGAAATATTCGACCTCGTCATCAGCGACGTCAAAATGCCCGGCATCGACGGCATCGGCGTGCTGAAAACAATCAAGGAAATATCTCCTGAAACCGTCGTCATCATGATCACGGCATTCGCGACTGCGGAAACCGCAGTCGAGGCGATGAAGCTGGGCGCGTCGGATTATATCATCAAGCCCTTCAAGGTCGATGAACTGAAGTTGATCATCAATAATTCCCTCGAAAAAAGGCATCTGAGAAAAGAGAACATCCTTCTCAAACGTGAAATCAAGTCAAAAGCGGGCTTCGAAAATTTCATCGGGAAGAGCGAACCCATGCAAAAGGTCTTTACCCTCATCCGGCAGGTTGCGGAGACCAACAGCACGGTGCTCATAACCGGCGAAAGCGGGACGGGGAAGGAACTCGTCGCCAAGGCCATCCACTTTAACAGCCCGAGGAAAGACGGACCCTTTGTGACCGTCAACTGCGGGGCGCTGCCCGAGACCCTGCTTGAAAGCGAGCTGTTCGGATACATGAAGGGCTCTTTTACCGGAGCGACGTCGAATAAACAGGGGCTCTTCGAGGCCGCGGACAGCGGCACGATTTTCCTTGACGAGATCAGCTCAACTACTCCTGCGCTGCAGATAAAACTGCTGCGCGTGCTGCAGGAGCGGGAACTCATGCGCGTGGGGGGACCGCGGCCCTCAAAGTAGACCTCCACGTCATTACCGCCAGCAATAAAGACCTTCAAGCCGAAGTCGCGAAAGGCGCATTCCGTGAGGACCTCTATTATCGCTTGAACGTGCTTCCCATTCATCTTCCCCCGCTCCGCGAGCGGAAGGAGGACATCCCGCTTCTTGTCGATCTGTTCCTCCGGAAGTTTTCCCGAAAAGAAGGCGACCGGATACGGACCAAGACGATAGCCGTCGATGCCATGAAAGCCCTGATGAACTACCCATGGCCGGGGAACGTGCGTGAGTTGGAGAACATGATCGAACGCCTGGTGATTATCGTGCCGGGTGATACGATCCAACTCGAACACATCCCCGATGTCGTCAGGAGTATAAATCCTTGCGCCGATATCGTAGCCCTTGAAATCCCCGACGAGGGCCTGGACCTGGAAACCATGCTGGAAAACGCCGAGAAAACACTGCTCCGCAGGGCGTTGGAAAAGTCCGGCGGGGTCAAAACCGAGGCAGCGAAGCTTCTGAAGCTTTCCTTTCGTTCATTCCGGCACCGCCTCCAGAAATTCGGCGCTTCGTGACGGCCGGCGTTTGAGAGGCAACCGGGGAAAAACGGAAATTGACTTTACCCCGTCGCCATGCTAACATGTCCCATGAAAATACGGTCATGAGCGCACAACCGTATCCATGCAATGAAAACCGCTGCGGCAAGTCTGATCATACAAAACGAACGCTCGTTGCCGAGTCTCTACGGAGACCTGGATAAGAACCTCCGGCTCATCGAGAACACGTACGGCGTGAGTGTGCACGCGCGGGGCAACCGCATCCAGATCGAGGGTGACGAAAAAGCCGTAGCGCACGTCGAGCGTCTTTTCACGCAGCTCGCCGAACTGCTCGCCGAGGGAGTTATTACCGACAAAGACGACGTAAACCACGCCATTCATGCCTTTTCAGCCGATCCCGCCGCCGCACTGAAAGACCTTTTCCAGAAGGCCATCCCCGTCTCAAGCCGGAAACGTCCCGTAGCGCCGAAGAACGAGACCCAGCGCAAGTACGTCGAGGCAATCAGGAGCTATGACGTCGTGTTCGGTATCGGCCCGGCCGGCACGGGGAAAACGTATCTGGCCATGGCTACGGCGGTCTCGGCGCTCCTGCGGCGCGAGGTAAGCAGGATCATTCTCGTGCGCCCCGCAGTCGAGGCCGGCGAGAAGCTCGGATTCCTGCCCGGCGATCTGTACGCAAAAGTCAATCCTTATCTGCGGCCGCTCTACGATGCGCTCTACGATATGATTGAAACGGAAAAGGCGAACAAACTGGTGGAACGCGGGGACATTGAGATCGCACCCCTGGCGTTCATGCGCGGCCGGACATTGAATGACTCTTTCATCATCCTCGACGAGGCGCAAAACACCACCACGGAGCAGATGAAGATGTTTCTCACGCGGCTCGGCTTCAACTCGAAGACCGTCATCACCGGAGACATCACCCAGATCGACCTCCCGAACAGCCGGACTTCGGGCCTCATCGAGGTCCAGGCAATTCTTGAAGGCGTCGAGGGCATCCGATTCGTCTATTTTACGAACCGCGACGTGGTCCGTCACAAGCTTGTGCAGCGGATCGTCAAGGCGTACGAGCAATACGAGGCAGCGGATGAACAGCAGAAATAATTCGGCCGTGAAATTCCTGCGCAGGGGCCAGACCCATGACCCTCACCGCGAGGAACAAGCGACCGGATCGGCGCGCACCGATTGCCGTCTGCGGTGGTCGACATCATCCAGCAGCACCACGGCACCTCGCTTATCACGTATTTTTATCAAAAGGCAAAAGAGCTTCAGCCCTACGCGTTGATTGCCGAAGAAGACTACCGCTATCCGGGGCCGCTGCCGCGTACGAAAGTGGCCGCCATTGTGATGCTGGCGGACTCAGTCGAAGCCGCGTCCCGGGCGCTGGAAGATCCGACGCACCAGCGCATCCAGGCGCTGACGAACAGCGTCATCACCAGAATTTTCCTGGACGACCAGCTCTCCCGGTGCGACCTTACGCTCAAGGATCTGCGGGAGATATCCCAGAGTTTCAATCTCGTTCTCAACGGCATTTATCACCACCGGATCGACTATCCCGGCCTGGGGCTCCCCGGAGACAAAAAACGCGGTGATCATCAGAATAAAAAACAACCAGAGGAAAAAAAGTCTGGCGCAGGCAAGACTCAGGATGCGGCTCGCGAAGCTGTTGCGGAGTTCCGGTTTTCCTGATGCGGAGCTGAGCGTCCTCTTCGTCGGCGACCGCGCCATGCGCACCCTTAATCACGAATGGCGCCACATCGACCGGACCACGGACGTGCTGTCCTTCTCCCAGCGCGAGGGACGGTTCGCAGAAATCCGGCCTGAGCTCCTCGGGGACATCGTGATCTCGGTGCCGCGGGCGGAACGGCAGGCCAGGGAGGCGGGACACACGCTGACGCGCGAAATCGAGCGCTTGCTCGTCCACGGGCTGCTCCATCTGCTGGGCTATGACCACGAGCGCGGCCCGGCGGAAGCCGGCAGAATGCGCCGCAGGGAACGACAGTTCATGAAGAGGATCGGCTCATGACTCATCCACAATGAGCCGTACAGGTTTGGGAAAAACTTTGAAGAAAGGCATTTTCATTTGAAACCGAAATCGTGGGTCCAGAGCGCCAACCTGGCCATCGACGGCATCATTTATTCCGTCAAGACCCAGCGGCACATGCGCTATCACCTCTATGCCGCATTGGCGGCCCTGGTCCTGAGCCTGGTTCTGAACATCTCGCGCGTCGAATTTATCCTTCTGTGCATGGCCATCGTGCTCGTGCTCGTAACGGAGGCGCTCAATACAGCCATCGAGACGACGGTCGACATGATCTCGGAAGAATTTCATCCCAAGGCCAAGCTCGCCAAGGACATAGCCGCCGGCGTCGTGCTCATCGCCTCCATCGGCGCCCTGATGCTCGCCTACCTGATTCTATACCCCGCGCTCAAAGCTGCGGCGGCGAGCGGGCAGTGGCGCGTGGCAAAAGCCCCGCGCGATGTCGTCGCCTTCGTTTCCCTGTCGGTCGTGATCATCCTGGTCATCATCCTGAAGGCCTATATCGGCAGGGGCGAGCCCCTGAGGGGGGGCATGCCGAGCGGCCATGCGGCTGTCTCCTTTTCGATCTGGAGCGCCGCGTTCTATCTGTCCGATTCATTGTCCATCGTCCTCCTGACCTTTCTGCTCGCGGCCATGGTAAGCTGGAGCAGGTGGTCGTCGGGCATCCACAGGCCGATCGAGGTCGTTGCCGGAGCTCTCCTGGGGGCGGGCGTGACGTTTCTTTTTTTCATGGTTTTCAGTTGAACGTGACCAGGGGAAGGACGGATGCAAAAACCGTCGCACGGTAATTTGAGCGTGAGGCATGCGTGCTCAATCAGATCTTAGAAGATGTGATAACATCAGTCAACGGCTCCCGGGCCGTTATTTTTCTCGACGGTGACGGTGAAGCCATTGCCCAGGCCGGGGGCGGCGCAGCGGACATCAGGTTGCTCGGCGCCTGGAAAGAGATCCACCTGGACCAGATCCGGGATATCGCCCGGCGCCTCGGTCTCGGTGAAATCCATGCGGTGCTTTTTTCGCTGGACGAGGGGAATGAACTGCTCATGCCGGTATCGGGGGAGTACTGCCTGCTGGTGTTTCTCTCCGCGTACGCGGGGGTCCAGGACGCCATGGCAGGGTTGAAAATCATCGTGGAACGGCTGAAAAAAGAGATCGAATGACCCCGCTAAAGCTGATCATACATCCCGAGCTTCCTGAATTTATCGTACCGGAGCTTCACCAGGTCTGAGGCAGCAATGTCCCTGATCTCGGCCATGTTCCGCATAATGGCCTCCTTCAGCAGTTCCGCCGCCCTCCGGGGGTCCCGATGGGCGCCGCCGATGGGCTCTTCCACAACTTCATCGATCACCCTCATGTGAAACAGGTCCTGCGCAGTAAGCTTCAAGAGTTCGGCGGCCTCGCTTGCCTTGGCGCCGTTATTCCAAAGAATGGCGGCGCATCCTTCCGGGGAAATAACCGAGTACGTAGCATGCTCGAGCATCAGCACCCGGTCGGCGACTCCGAGGGCCAGCGCGCCGCCGCTTCCGCCTTCACCGATAACAACCGCAATAATAGGGACCTTGAGCATGGACATGACATTGAGATTCCGGGCGATTGATTCTCCCTGGCCGCGTTCCTCGGCGCCGATGCCGGGGTAAGCGCCCTGGGTATCGATGAACGTGATGAGAGGCCGGTTGAATTTTTCGGCAAACCGCATGAGCCGAAGGGCCTTGCGGTATCCCTCGGGGTTCGGCTGTCCGAAATTGCGGAAGACCCGTTCCTTCAAGGTCCGGCCTTTCTGATGCCCGATTACGACAAGGGGTGAGTGGTCGAGCTTTGCCATGCCGCAGACAATGGCGGGATCATCGGCGAAACCGCGGTCGCCGTGCATTTCGACGAAATCCGTCATCATGGCTTCGAGGTAGTCCAGGGTATAGGGACGGTTCGCATGGCGCGAGATCTGGACTTTCTGCCACGGCGTCAGCTTCGAATATATCTCGGCCAGCAATTGATCGGATTTTTTCTGGAGCTTCAGGATCTCTTCTTCGAGGTCGATGCCCCCGTTAGAAGTAAAAAGCGTCAGTTCCTCAATCTTTTTTTCCAGTTCCGCTATCGGTTTTTCAAATTCGAGATATTCTTGCGGCAAAATGCGCTCCTCGTGAAGTTCCTTTGCAAAAACAGATGTGCCGCTCATGGTGACGCGGCAGCAGGGAAGAGTGTTGGTAATGAAAGCGTATTATCTAATATTGATGCCCCCTTGTCAAGACTTGTTCTCGGGATGACGCCAAGTGGTGAAATAAGCACAATTTTTGCCCTCAACCTCAGGTATTCCCCGCAAACCGTAAGTATGTTGATGCCAACTGTGGGGAATCGACGCGATAACCGGTAAAATCAGTTGTAAATCCTAAGCCGGACAAACAACCCGATTGCTTCTCTAGGTAAGATTTGCTGGACGAAGCCCTGGCGAGCGAAGAACCCCATACAGTCAATTCAACACCCGGGTCCCGCCGAATAACGAATGGCTATATCGGAGCCCTTGACATCGGTCGACAACGGGTTCTACAATAAAATTAGCATAAGAAGTACGAAAATTGATTCTCCGAGGGAGTGATGATTATGCCGGTACTTGACTATATTGAAATCAAAGAGAAAGCAAAGAAGGCCGCGATTGATGAAGAGGGTTACCTCGCGAACATTGACGACTGGGATGAGTCCGTAGCCAGGGCGCTGGCAGAGCGGATGGGTTTCCGCGAACTTACCGACGATAAGATGGAAATCCTGAAATTCATCCGCGATTACTATAAGAAATACAACTTTTTCCCGATACTGCGCGCGGTATGCAAGAACGTCAACAAGCCGCGAGAGTGCATGATTGACGAATTCGGCGTCCCTCTCGTCGCCTGGAAACTGGCTGGACTGCCGCATCCCGAGGAGCCCATCATCAGCCTTCTCGAGGCCGGTCAGACTCCCAGCTAGACATATCCCGCTGAGAAGCCGAATGGCGCTCGTAGGAAATATCTTCCTTTTCTTGACAGAGGGGAAGGGGCGGGTTCTCTTTTTTGAGCGTAATCCTGGTTCATCATCTCTAATTTCTTGCCTTTTTCCCGAAGGGATAGTATCTTTGTCCACGAAGCCGAACCTTAAATGAATGCGGTCGCTCGTACATGCTCCCTTATCAGGAGGGGGCTGAGAGGCGTGAGCTTCAATGCTTTTCTCGAATAAAGGATTCCGGAGGCGAATCATGAACAAAATTGCGAGACATCTTTCGGCAATTATCTTCCTGGGGGCCTTGAGTTTAGCTGGCTGCGAAAGCGGACCAAAGCTGACCATCGAAAACGCCCGGGCGGAACTCTCGCCCGTTATCCGTGGGGAAGGACTGGTGTATCTTAAGATCGTGAACACCGGAGGCAAAGACACCCTCACCGGTGTGAAGATAGATATCCCCGGCGCAGCGGCAGACCTCCATGAAATGAAAGGCAATTTTATGGTCTTGGCCAAGACGATGCGCATACCGTCAAAGAGCACGCTGGAACTAAAGCCTATGGGCTCTCACATCATGATCGAAAACATGCCCATGGACGTAAAAGAGGGACAACCCGTTGCCCTGACGCTGGTATTCGAGAAATCAGGGGAGATACGGATCCCGCTCATCCTCATGAAGGCGCAACCGATGATGCACGAGCACAATCATGATCATGAACATCATTCCGAGTGAGATGCGGCATCGTGCATTGCCATATCGGTCTCCCCTGATCAAGAACGGGTGGAGCGGCGTGAGCCCATCCTTCCTGATCCGGCTGTTTTGACCTAGGGTCACACAGCGATGCTGGGTGTACGCAACCCCTTGACCCCGCCTCCCTAAACCGGTATGATAAGCCAATTTTCCCAAATGATGACGATCCGCCTATGACAACAGACAAGACCATATTCGGCCTCCGTTTTAAATCGAATGACCGGCTGCTCCCCGCTCAGAAGGAACTCGAGGGTTTTCTCGACAGCCCAAAGCAGGCGGGAACCCCGGGGCTCCATCGTGACGATCTAGCGGCGTATCGAAAGCTGCTGGCCGATGTCAGGGCCTTCGAGCTCCTCCGGCAGGACGGCGCGGCGCAGGTCGACTTCCGAGATGGAATATTTTACAGCGTGCTCGCCCACGCGCACTTCGTCAGCCCCGCCCTCCTGTCGGCCGTGGAACAGTACAAGTATCAGCTTCACGCCCTGACCGCGCTCGATTTCAAGAAACCGACCGCGTTCATCAAGTCGGCCGAACAAGAGATGGCAAGACTCAACCCAAAGAAGAAAGAGGACTCAGCCAGGCTGCTCAGGTTCCAGGGAATGATCGACGAACGAAGACAAGCTCTTGAAGTGCTCACCAGGCGCTGGGCCGCCCTGGTTGAAGAGCTCATATACATTGTCCAGTACATCCGGGACAATTTGAGCAAGATCGAGAAACTTTGCGAGGCGTCGATCGTAATCCTCGTAAGCGAGCAGATCGACAGGAAGAAAGAACTCGTCCTGGTCGAGGACATCAAAATGCATGTTAAAGATCGCCTCCGCGAATCCCTGCGCCAGGGTACGATCACCAGGGACCATCTCGAAGCCGCGAAGGAAGAGGTCACCGAGCTCTCGAAACGGACCGCGGACTTCCTGCGGTCGGACGTCTTCACGCTGACCGGCCTCTATGAGGCCATCCACGAACATGCAAAGAAGATCGTTCGTGAACTCGACACACTGGTTGCTCACATCGCAGCCAAGCGCACGGACCCCGAGGACGACAAGACGGTATTCGCGGAAATCGAGCGGGTCCTGATATCCCTCGTCACGGACTACCGGTTCAAACTACCGTTCGCCGAAATCCGCGGGGAAACGGAACACGACATGATCCTCCACGAAAAAAGAAAAGAGATGCTCGCCCACCTCTTCGACCTGCTTCAAAAATAGGCCTTCTTCCTGACGCCCCTATTACAACGTTCGTAAGTTAATGACCCTGCAGGTCCCCACTAAAGTCATAATTTTAGATGTTCTCTCTTTACAATATTAACTTCATCTGCTATAGTAAATTTCTAGTTGCTCCGGCGCAGAGGGAAGGCGGACCTGGCGCGCTGCTTGCTGTCGCATGCGGATTACAGGCAATGCCTGAATTACTCTATTTTACAAGGAGGAAGGAATGAAAAAGAGTGCTGTGCTGTTGATGGTCGTTGTCGCGTTGGTGGCGGTGTCCCTGGCCTTTGCTCTCGATAAGAGCAAGATGGACCTGAAGGTGGGGGATGAGGTGTTTGCCTGCAACTGCGGCGAAAAATGTCCCTGTAACACCATGTCCACGAATGCGGGCAACTGCACCTGCGGCAAACCCATGGTCAAAGCAAAGGTGACGAAGATTGAAGGAGGCAAAGCGACGCTCACGGCAGCGGGATGGGGAGCTGAGCGGACTTTTGCCACAACCGGCAAGTATATGTGCGCCTGCGGACCGGAATGTAAGTGCAACACGATCAGCCAGGCCGCCGGCAAGTGTACATGCGGCAAGGAAATGAAGAAGGTCATATAAGCGCGATCTCGACGGGCCACCAAGCAACCCGGGAGGACTCAACCTCCCGGGTTTTTTATGCTTCGTCCGTATAAGACCTCGGCTGGAGATTCCGCTCATCGCGATTGCTAACGGAAAATCATGCTTTATCGCGTCTCGCCCAAAATACACATCGCTCAAAAACTTGCATTTTAAAGGGAACTGTATTATTGTTATGTATACCCGGGACGGAATCATGGCCGGACGCCGGACCATGTCGCAAGCAAGCAGCCGAAAACCCTCGGTGTAGAGAAGCACCTTGGCGCCCCAGTAATTTTCTCCAGCCTCCGGACGGGGAAGGACGAACTCCCTCAATACTACGATGTGTGACTTTTGTACAAAACACGGCGAAGGTGTAATCTGGTACAAGAATGCCGCAAATTACGCCGAGGATCTCCTGTCCGATCTCGACCGTCGTCGCTATATCGAAAACTTTCTGACCTCCGCGTTCAGTGAGGGGTTCCGGACTCTGGGGCGGCTCGAAACCATCATCAGGAAGAAGGGCAAACTGCCGGAAACCGTGAAGGCCGCCATGGCCGCCAAGGCAAGGACCGAACATTTCGGCCAGGTACTGCCCCTTGAAGAGATCAGCGAAGTGGTGCGCCGTGCCCGCACCGTCGTGCGCATGCCCTGCGCCTGTCGCTGGAACCTCGGGAAAAAAGAGGACCGGTGCTGTTACGCGGTCAGCTACGGCCCTGAAGCGTGGTATAAGGAAATTGACATGGGGTATTTCGGCAAAGCGCAGGACGAAGGACTTGAATCGCTTACCCCGGACCAGGCCATAACGCAGATGAAGGGCATGGAAAAAGACGGATCGATCCATACCATCTGGACCATGATGACGCCGTTCATCGGCGCGATCTGCAACTGCTCCCCAGAAGACTGTTTGGCCATGAGGACGCTGTCCCGCACCGCAGTCGCGACCATGGAGAGGGCCGAGTATGCGGCGCGGGTCGATGAATCGCTCTGCACCGGGTGCGGGAACTGCGACGCACGCTGCCATTTTAAGGCTATCGACAGCGTCAGGGAGAGTGGTCAGGCCCTCGCCAGGATCGACCCGCTCCGGTGTTTCGGCTGCGGGTTGTGCCGCGAGTCCTGCGGTGTCGGCGCGATTTCACTGGTGCTGCGATGACCTTGAAGGGGCGCCGTTGCCGGTACCGAAGGGAGTTATCATGATAGATAAAATCTTTAAAGTAGGCCTGCTCGCCGCGATTCTGCTGTTTCTGTTCCGTGTATTACTCGACTTCGCAGCAAGGCCGTTACGAGGCAATCACGGAGTACGAGGGCAGTATCGGCATCCTGGATACCCGGCAGGGCGTCGTGTATATGCTCGATATCGAAACCGATCAATGGACGCTCATTAAGCCTTTTTCGCCGACCCGGCCCGTCTCATCCGCGGCCCCGGCGAATGACGCAAGGAGGACACCGGTGCTTTTCCCAAGGCACCCAGACAGCCTACGGGCGCTCGATCGTAAGACGCTTGCAGTTTACACAAAACTCATGCTAAAATAGCGCCGTTTACCCAACAACTCCGTCAGGATAAGCCGCGGACGCCTGTCTGCAGCGGCCGCTCGTTCGCGCGGCCGTCAGGACACAGCAGCATCGGCAGCGCACCGAGGCTTTTTCTTCAACGGGGAATTTTTTTTCAGGAGGGCATCGACATGGAAAAGGTATCATACAAGGACATCGGTCTCGTCACGACAAAGGATATGTTCGAGAAGGCCATGAAGGGCAAGTACGCCATTCCCGCGTACAATTTCAACAACATGGAGCAGCTGCAGGCTATCGTTCTGGGATGCGTGGAGTCCCGGTCCCCGTTCATCCTGCAGGTATCGAGCGGAGCGCGCAAATACGCGAACCAGACCCTGCTGCGGTTTTTGGCCATGGGCGCCGTCGCCATGATCAACGACGCCGGATCGCCGGTCAAGTTCTCGCTCCACCTTGACCACGGCGACACCTTCGAGCTGTGCAAGTCCTGCGTCGACACGGGTTTCTCGTCGGTCATGATCGACGGCTCGCATCACTCCTATGAGGACAATATCAAGCTGACCAAACAGGTTGTCGAATACGCCCACGCGAACGGCGTGGTCGTGGAAGGGGAACTGGGAGTCCTGGCAGGGATCGAGGACGAGGTGTCGGCGGAGACGTCAACCTACACCAAACCGGAGCAGGTCGAGGACTTCGTCAAAAAGACGAACGTCGATTCTTTGGCCATCTCGATCGGCACCTCGCACGGCGCCATGAAGTTCAAGCCCGAACAGTGCACGCGCGACAGCCGCGGCGTCCTGGTCCCGCCGGCGCTCAGGTTCGACATCCTTGACGAGATCGAGAAGCGGATCCCCGGCTTCCCGATCGTGCTGCACGGGGCATCGTCGGTCATACCTGCCTACGTCGAAATGATCAATAAAAACGGCGGCGCCCTGAAGGACGCCGTCGGCATCCCCGAAGAGCAGCTCCGCAAAGCCGCCCGGAGCGCGGTCTGCAAGATCAATATCGACAGTGACGGCCGCCTCGCCATGACGGCGATGATCCGCAAGACCCTGACGGAGAAGCCCGCGGAGTTCGACCCGAGGAAATATCTCGGCCCGGCGCGCGACGAGTTGATCAAGATGATCGTCCACAAGAACAAGGAAGTGCTCGGCTCGGCCGGACAAGCCTAACGAACGATACGAATCCCCCTCTTGCGAAGGGAGGGGGATTCAAACCACTGTGCGCGATCTGCCCTTTTGAAGTCCGCTTCAGGCTCGCCGCCCGATCCGCGTGAGCCCGGACGCGATCGCGAAGAGGGTACCTCCGGCGGCGGATAAAATGCTCGATAAGATCACGCCCTATTTTCCACCCTCCTGAAATAGGCCGAATAAGTTCGCCTCCGCACCAGACAGAAACCGCAAAAAACAAAGGAACTGCCGGCGATGGAGAAATGCACAAAAAAAGACCTCGCGGCCGTCGCCTCGTCAACCGGGGACGCTTCGAACTGCGACCTTTCGGGAATAAACTTGAGGGGCATGGAACTCATCGGCATCAGGTTCGACGGCTCGAACCTCCGGGGCGCCGATCTGAGCAGCGCCAACCTGAGCGGGTCGAGCTTCGATAACTGCGACCTTGCGGGGTGCGATCTGAGCAGCTCGAACTTCACCGGAGCTTCCTTCAGAAGGGCGAACCTGGAAACAGCGAACCTTACCTTCTCCACGTTCACGGCCGCCGACTTCTCGGAGGCAAAGCTGAAAGAGGTGAACTTCACCAACTCGAAGATAGCCTCGGCGAAGTTCGAGAAGGCGGACCTGACTGCCGCGAACCTCCAGATGTGCGACGCGGTCATGATCCGCTGCCGCGGCGCCGCAATGCCGAAGATCAGCGCGCGGGGAGCGAGCATGATCGGCGCGGACCTTTCCGGCAGCGACCTGCGGGAGGCGAAGCTTCACGGCACCGACCTGAGCACCACGAACCTGAACGCGGCCAATCTCGCGGGCGCCGATATCCTCGAAGCCGTATTAACGGCCGCGGATCTGTCGAATGCGGACCTGCGCGGTGCGCGTATCAAGAGAACGGACCTGACCCGGGCGAAACTTGACGGCGCGCTGTACGACGATGAGCTTCGCGAGATGTTTTCAAAGTACTCCGCGAAGATTCGTTCATGAAGCGTGTTCTTCCCGTCAAGACCGAAACCGTTCCGGAGAGGGCGCGAACGCACATCCCGCTGTACCGGGTCCTATTGCATAACGATGACACGAACTCCATGGATCATGTCGTCAGGACCCTTCTGCGCATCTTCCGGTTCGAGCAGTCCGAGTGCGAGCGGATCATGTTCGAGGCCCACCATAACGGCATGGCGCTCTGCGTCGTCGAACCCTTCGAACAGGCCGAGCTTCACCGGGACCAGCTCCGCTCCTCGTCTCTGATTTCGACGATTGAACCGGCGTAGGGTGTTTAGGGTTGAGAAAAGGAACTTGTTAATAGCTTTCAGCCCCGCCTGCACCCAGCGCTTATAAGTGCGTTAGCGCGAATGCAGGGTGAATGCCTCTATCGGGAGATCCATTTTGACGTTAAAAGTGATGGTAGGGACATGCTAAAACATTAGTTGTTCTACATTTTCACGACTTCCTTAAAAATGGATTCCCGCTCAAAGCCTGTCCCAGTCATGATTATAGCAGGGGCGGGAATGACAGGGGAAGAAGACGAAGTGAGCAAGGGAAAACAATTTTACCGGAACGGCGTACGCTTCGAATGCCAGGGAGAGGGCAGGTGCTGCGTATCGCGGGGGGATTACGGCTACGTTTACCTCTCGTTTCGCGACCGGAGGCGTCTGGCCGCGCACTTCGGGATTTCGACCGCGGAATTCACGGCACGGTATGTCGACCTGGAAGACGGCATGCACCAGCTAAAATACCGGGACAAGGACTGTCCGTTTCTCAAGGACAATCGGTGCGCCGTCTACGAAGCCCGGCCGTGGCAATGCCGCACGTGGCCCTTCTGGCCTGAAAACATGGACAGCGATGTTTGGGAAAAAGAAGTCGCATCCTGGTGTCCTGGCGCTGGAAAAGGGAGGCTGTACTCCGCCGAAGAGATCGAGGAAATCCTTGCTAAAAAAAGGGACGTGTCGGGCTGCTAAAAAATACACCCCTTTGTGAGTTTGAATAAAAAAACGACGAACCTTTGGTTCGATCCCGTTCGTCAGCAAACAAAAAAGACCAGCAGAAAAACTGGTCTTTTTTATTTATGGTGCCGCTGACCGGAATTGAACCGGTACGACAGTTGCCCGTCGAGAGATTTTAAGTCTCTTGCGTCTGCCAATTCCGCCACAGCGGCCCTGATGAGAATATAATCGTTGTGTATTGAATATTATAGAATCGACTCGATTTGTCAAGAAAAATGTCTGAAGCTTGAAGGACGGGCTTGAAACAATGAAATTCTTTACCGCAGAGGACGCCGAGGTCGTAGAGAAATGAGAAAGATCGTCTTGCCTCCCGTGCCCTCTGCGACCTCTGCGGTAAATACCCGCTTTGCTCTACTGCATTGATATTGCCGTGACGGGACAACTGTCAACGGCCTGCTGACAGTCACAGGTGTCACAGGCGTTTGGGTTCGTGACCCAGGCCTTGTCATCCCTCAGTTCAAAGACCTTGGGGCAGAGTTCACTGCAGAGTCCGCAGCCGATGCACAGATCCATGTCAACTACCGGTGTTGCCATCGTAATCACTCCCTTCCTGATGATATGTAGATTAACTATAACGTAAATTCCGTTTGTTTTCAATCATACCCTAGCATACCGCGTTAAAAATATCCATGACGCAGGTCATACCTGCCTTTTTTGTTTTTCTCCCACCATGCTCGATGGCCGCATCGGCGACTTCCCGCGCTGAAATGCTCTCCATGCATTCGAGATAGCGGCTGCTCTTGCAGACGCGGCTCCGGCAGGGGACACAGGCTACCCCCTTTGCCTGAATCACCCGATGGCCTGGTCCCACGGGTCCTGTCCGCTCCGGATCCGCCGCCCCGAAGAGGGCCAGGACCCTTGTCCCGACGGCGGTGGCAAGATGCAGGGGACCGGTATCGCCGCTGACGAGAAGATCGCACTTCTTCAGGATCGCAGCGGTCTGGAGCAGGGTCGCTTTCCCGCACAGGACCTGCGGCCTCGATGCGGCCGCCGCGGCGATCTCATCCGCAAGGGCGCGGTCTTCGCTTCCCCCGATAAGGATGATTTTCGCGGACATGCGTTCCGTAAGAAGATCGGCGAGCGCCGCGAACCTGCCAGCCCCCCATCTGTTCACGGGGTGACTTGCGCCGGGGTTCAGGGCGATGACCGTCCCCCCCTCTAATCCGCTCCGGGAGAAGACATCCGCGGCAAACTCCTCATCGGCCTTGCCCACAAAAAGTTCAAGGCCTCGCTCTTGTCCGGATATCCCGAGGGGGGCCAGGGTATCCAGATAGTCATCGACGACGTGGACGGTCCGGTCCCGGGTCTTGTGGTACACGAGCACCCGGCAGGGAAGCGCCGCGGAGGCCAGGAACCATGCTCTCAGGTTGCTCCGCTGGAACTGGACCACAAGCGAATATTTCCCCCGTTTGATGCGGAGCCAGAGCCGAAGGAGCGGCAGGAACGACCGATGTTCGCCGCGTCTGTCGAACAGGATGGTTTCCGCAACGAGCGGATGGTGTTGGAACAGCGTCGCCGTGGCTTGGGTGCCGACCAGAAGCGAGATGCGCGAACCCGGATTGGCGGAAGCGAGCGCCCTGATGACCGGTGTAAGCTGGAGCAGGTCCCCGATGGCCCCGGGCTTGATGATGAGGATGTTTTTTCTGGATCCGTCTTTTTTCATTTATGGAGCGAGCCGACCGCGTCGGCGTGTAGTTCTAAAAGAACGGCAACACGGTTGCCTTGGTCCAAAAAGATCTCCACATCCCGACTTCGGCATAATAATATACTATCAGCCCTCGCGCAAGGCAAAAGGCACGGCAACATGGTTGCCTTGCTCCATAAAACACTTCCCCGTCTTCGCTGCCCGAAGACGTCCCCGCAATAAAAGTCTTTACAAAAGAGCAACTTTTCAATATTATATACCAGCCTGAGGCCGGAAACGCTTCGTCTCCAGGCCGGAATAGACCTTATGAAACGAATGATACCGCTTTTCTGTGTTTTGTTCCTGATCACCCGTGCAGTTTCGGCGGGGCCCTCTCAGAACCCGGCTTACAACAACATCAAGACCGTCAACCGTTCATTTTCTCCGGGCGAGAAGCTGACGTATGAAATAAGCTGGTCCAAAATCGTGCAAGCCGGGATAGCCGTGATGGAAGTGAGGGAGGGAAAGACCCGGGACAACAGGCCGGCCTATGACCTCGTGTCCCACACCTATTCCGTCGGCATGGTTGACAAATTCTACCCGGTCCGCGATACGGTTCAAAGCCTCGTAGATGCCGAGGAGTTCTCCAGTGTATCCTTTTCCCTCCGGTCAAGCCGAGGAAAAAGGAAAAAGGAGAGGGACATGGTGTTCGACCCCGAAAAAGGCACGGTCCGTGTCACCGTTAACGGCGAGAGCCAGGTCTACAGCGTGCCGGAGCGTGTGCAGGACGCGCTGTCGTCTCTTTACTACCTCCGGACGCGGAAGGACTTCGTCGTCGGCAAGCCGATCGTGGTAGACGTGCATGACAGCGGAAAGACCTGGGCAGTCGAAATCCAGACGCTCGGCCGGGAGAGGATCACGACGCCGGCGGGCGAATTCGACACCATCAAGATCACGGACACATCCAAAATACGAAGGCGTATTCATGAACCGGGGGGAGATTTCCATCTGGCTCACGGACGACGCTCGGAAGATCCCGGTGCTCATGCAGAGCACGATTTCCATCGGCTCCATCGTAGCAACGCTTACGGAGATACAGGGCAGAAAAGACAACCCATGATTGCAAAAAAAGAACAAAAACGGCTGGCCGGCTGTCATCGATCGGTTTTCCAAGACCCGCATCCTTGTCGTCGGCGACATCGTGCTCGACCATTACATCTGGGGCAAGGTGTCCCGCATCTCCCCGGAGGCGCCGGTCCCCGTGGTTGAATGTCACGCGGGAGAGCCTGCTTTTGGGCGGCGCGACGAACGTCGTACAGAACATCCATGCCCTGGGGGGGGCGGTCTCCGTCTGCGGCGTGATCGGACGCGATGAGGCGGGAAGCCAGGTCCTGCGGCTGGTGCGCGCTCAGGGAATTCAGACGGACGGCCTGATCGAGGACGATGACCGGCCGACGACCATCAAGACCCGCGTCATAGCCCATAACCAGCAGGTCGTCCGGTTCGACCGCGAGACCAAGGACCGGCTGGGAAAAGAGACCCACCGCCGCATACTCGACCAGGTCCGGCGCCGCGTTGCAGAGGGGCTGGACGGGATCGTGGTCTCGGACTACAGCAAGGGCGTGGTCACCGCCGACCTGGTTCGTGACATCGTGCGCCTCGCCAGGAAAAACGGAATCATCGTGTCGGTAGACCCCAAGGTGAGCCATTTCGGCATGTACCGCGGCGTCACCATCCTCACCCCGAATACGCATGAGGCTTCCATCGGGTCCAAGATCGAGATTGAAGATGAAGACTCGCTGCTCCGGGCCGGCGCGCTGCTCCTCAAGCGGCTGAATTGCGCCGCCGTCCTGGTCACGCGCGGAGAGCAGGGCATGAGCCTCTTTGAGCACGGAGGAAAGGTGACCCACATTCCGACCGTTGCGCGGGAGGTCTTCGATGTTACCGGTGCCGGCGACACGGTAATCGGCGCGCTGACCCTCGCCATGGCCTCCGGCGCCGGCATGGTGGACGCTGCAAAGATATCGAACTATGCCGCGGGGATCGTCGTGGGCGTCGTCGGAACGGCGACCGTGAAGCCGGAAGAATTGAAGCAGAGAATCGAGTTCAGAGTAGGGTAGTTTTGGAGTCGAGTCCAACCAGCGTTGACGTGAAGTAAAGATTTAAAGAGCTAAAGATGAATTTAACGTCACGGCAACATGGTTACCTTGAATCCAAAAGGAGAAGAATCTGATGAAAGGCATCATCCTGGCGGGCGGCAGCGGAACGCGGCTTTATCCCATCACGCGCGGCGTGTGCAAGCAACTGCTGCCGATCTATGACAAGCCCATGATCTACTACCCGCTGTCGGTACTCATGCTCGCCGGCATCAGGGACATCCTCATCATTTCGACGCCCGTTGACCTGCCCCGGTTCAGGGACATCTTCGGCGACGGCTCCGACCTGGGCCTCCGTTTTTCCTACGCCGAGCAGCAGCATCCGAACGGCCTTGCCGAGGCATTCCTCATCGGCGAGGACTTTATCGGCAAAGACGCGGTCTGCCTTGTCCTGGGGGACAACATCTTCTTCGGCCATGGCCTCACCGAACTCCTCAACAAGGCCGTCCGCGACGTGACCTCGGCGGGCGGCGCCACGGTCTTCGGCTATTATGTGAACGATCCCGAACGGTACGGCATCGTGGAGTTCGACAAGGGCGGAAACGTCCTGTCCGTCGAGGAAAAGCCGAAACAGCCGAAATCAAAATACGCCGTCACCGGCCTCTATTTCTACGATAACGAGGTCGTCCGGACAGCGAAGGGCATAAAGCCCTCATGGCGCGGAGAGCTGGAAATCACCGACGTGAACAAGGAATATCTCGAGAAGAAGCGGCTCCGCGTGGAACTATTGGGCAGGGGTTACGCCTGGCTGGATACGGGGACCCACGAGAGCCTGCTTGAAGCAGGGGAGTTCATCGCGACCATCGAGCGCAGACAGGGCCTCAAAATGGCCTGCATCGAGGAAATCGCCTACAAGCTGGGCTACATCGACAAGCAGAAGCTGCTGAAGGCCGCGGCCTTGTACAGCAAGAACGCTTACGGCTCTTATCTTCAGATGGTGGCCGAGCAAGAGGTGCCGAATGCCCTTTGAGTTCGAGCAGGTCAAGATACCGGGCCCCGTTCTGGTCCGTCCCCGGGTCTTTGACGACGGCAGGGGATTTTTTCTCGAGCTGTACAAACACACGGATTTTGCGGCAGCGGGCATCCGGGAACACCTCGTCCAGGACAACTATTCGAAATCCGTGCAGGGCGTGCTCCGGGGCCTTCACTACCAGAAGTCCCCGAGGTCCCAGGGGAAGCTGGTCATGTGCCTGAAAGGCGGGATCTTCGACGTTGCCGTCGATATCCGCAGGGGCTCGCCGCATTACGGAAAATGGGAGGGCGTGGAACTCACCGAGGCGAACAGGCTTATGCTTTACGTTCCTCCCGGTTTCGCCCACGGGTTCCAGGTCCTTACCGAGACTGCGGAAGTGATGTACAAGTGCACCGCTGAATACTCTCCGTCCGACGACCGGGGAATCATCTGGAACGACCCCGAGATAGGGATTGTCTGGCCGCTCCCGGACCCGATTCTGTCGCCGAAGGACAAACTGCATCCGCTCCTTCAGGACGCGGACAATAATTTCACATGGAGCGAGCCAACCGCGTTGGCGTGAAGCAAAGATTTAACGAGACAATGCCTCAGACCAATGAAGCATGAATTCAAAATCAAATGCGACCTCTCGCAAAGTCGCAAAGGGCGCAAAGGAAATCTATAGATTCTGGTTTTAAAACCAAAAAGATCTGCCTTTCTTTGCGAGCTTTGCGCCTTTGCGAGAAAATATTATTGATTTTGGGTTAAACTCAAAACTTAACTCAAATTCTAAAATGAGTCGAAGAAAACGTTTTTAAAGACCGGCAACACGGTTCCCTCGCTCCAAATAAAACCATGAAATATCTCATAACCGGCAGAAACGGGCAGCTCGCCAGATCGTTCATCCGGCGATTGGAAATGTTATGCCGCGATTGCATCGTGCCCGACGAGTCAAGCCTGGACATCACGAACGAAAAAGTCGTAGCTGAATTCGTCGCCGCGGTAAAACCCGACGTCATCATCAACTGCGCGGCCTTCAACCTCGTTGACAAGGCTGAGGGAGCGCCGATAGCGGCGTTTGCCGTAAATGCCACAGGCCCCAAATATCTCGCACAGGCGGCCGCGAAGCACAAGGCTCTCCTCGTTCATTTCGGCTCGGACTACGTTTTCGACGGCGGCAAGCAGGAAGGGCCTTACACAGAAGATGACGCGACGAACCCGCTGAACGAATACGGCAAGAGCAAGCTTGCCGGGGAACGGCACGTTCTGGAGGAACTTGACCGATGTCTCGTCCTCAGGCTGAGCTGGGTGTTCGGACCGGGGAAACAGAACTTCATCTATAAACTGACCCAGTGGGCCGGGAGCAGCGAGTACCTCAGGATCGCCTGCGACGAATTTTCGGTTCCGACCTCCACCGAAACCGTGGTGGATGTTACGCTGAAGGCGCTCGACCAGGGTCTGACCGGCCGGTATCATCTCACGAACAGCGGGTTCTGCTCGCGGTATGAATGGGCGAGATTCATACTCCAAAGCCTTGGCATCGAAAAATTCATCCGGCCAGTGCCCATGGACTTCTTTCAACTCCCGGCGAAACGACCGCAATTTTCAGTTATGAGCAACGACAGGATCTCGCGTAAACTGAACCTGTCCATTCCGGCCTGGGACGAAGGGGTCAGATCATTCTTACAGGAAGGCGGATTGACACGTGAATAGCGGCCAGCATGACGAAGCGGATCTTTTCGACCCGCGTTCCGCGAACATCCTCGTGACAGGCGGCGCAGGGTTCATCGGGTCCAACTTCATCAGGTACGTTTTTGAAAAGACGGATTTCAGGGGCATGCTCGTCAACTACGACAAGCTGACCTATGCCGGCAACCTCATGAACCTTGCCGACATCGAACGGAAATTCGGCGGCGAGAGCTACGTTTTCGAACGCGGCGATATCAAGGACCACGGGAAGGTCGCGGAGGTCATGGCGAAGCGCCGCATCAACGCAATTGTCCACTTTGCCGCGGAAAGCCATGTCGACCGGTCGATTTACGGGCCCAAGGATTTTGTCGAGACGAATGTCAACGGCACCTTCAGCCTCCTCGAGGCCGCCCGTCACCTCTGGAAGGGCGGCGCCCCATCGCGGTTCCATCACATCAGCACCGACGAAGTCTATGGTTCTCTCGGCGATACGGGATATTTTTTTGAAACGACGTCCTATGACCCGCGAAGCCCTTACTCCGCATCAAAGGCGGCTTCGGACCATCTGGTGAGGGCCTACTTCCATACCTACGGGCTGCCCGTGACCATCTCGAACTGTTCGAACAATTACGGCCCCTTTCACTTTCCGGAAAAACTGATCCCCCTGGCGATCCTGAACGCCGCCGAGGGAAAGCCCCTCCCGGTTTACGGAGACGGGAAGAACGTACGCGACTGGCTCTACGTCGAGGACCACTGCGAGGCCGTCTGGATGATACTCGCGAAGGGAAAGGCAGGGGAGACCTATAATGTCGGCGGCGAGTGCGAAAAACAGAATATCGAGGTCGTAGCGGCAATATGCGACTTGCTGGAGGAGCTGTGTCCCGTTAAAGACAATCCCGCATTCCAAAATCCGAAATCCGAAATCCGCAATTACCGTGACCTCATCACCTTCATAGCCGATCGCCCCGGACACGACCGCAGGTATGCCATTAATTGCGATAAGATCAAAAGGGAACTGGGCTGGAATCAGCGTCACCGGTTCGAGGACGGTTTGCGGCAGACGGTCTCCTGGTACTTAAAAAACGCCGAATGGGTAAGCGGAGTCAGAAGCGGTGAATATTCGAAGTGGATCGAAAAAAACTACAATTCCAGGACGTGAACATCAGTTCGATAGATCATGGCTGATAGCTCAATAATCGGGCATTGTCATTCCCGCCCCTGTTTTAATCATGCTGGGGCAGCCTCAAGCGGGAATCCATTTTGATTTATCGTAGGATAGCCTGGATACCCGCGTTCGCAGGCATTCGGGGATGCACGGGAAGGAAGAAAGGACATCCATGAAAATATCCATAATCGGCACCGGCTATGTAGGACTCGTGACCGGCACCTGTCTTGCCGAGAGCGGCAACGATGTCATCTGCATGGACATCGACAAAAGAAAGATCGAGATGCTTAAAAGCGGCGTCGTGCCTATTTACGAGCCGGGCCTCGAGGAGCTTGTAAAGCGCAACGTGGCCCACGGCAGGCTCGATTTTACCACTGATATGTCCAGGGCGGTGAGGGAAGCAAGTGTGATTTTCATCGCCGTCGGCACTCCTCCGGGGGAGGATGGATCAGCAGATCTCAAATACGTGCTCGGTGCAGCCGGAGAAATCGCCCGATACATGAACGGGTACAAAATCATCGTCAATAAAAGCACCGTCCCCGTGGGCACGGCTGACAAGGTCAAGGCCCTTGTTGCCGGAAAGACCAATCACAAGTTCGAGGTAGTGTCCAATCCGGAGTTCTTGAAGGAAGGATCGGCGATCGAGGACTTCATGAAACCTGACCGGATTGTAATCGGCGCGAACAGCTCCAGGGCAGAGCAAATCATGCACAACGTCTATGCGCCGTTCTTTCGCAAAGGAGACCGCACCCTCGTCATGGATGTCAGGAGCGCGGAGATGACGAAGTACGCGTCCAACGCCATGTTGGCGACTAAGATATCCTTCATCAACGAAATGGCCAGCATCTGCGCGAGCCTGGGAGTGGATATAGACAGCGTGCGCAGGGGGATGGGCTACGACAAACGGATCGGATTTGAGTTTCTGTTCCCCGGCGTCGGCTACGGGGGCTCCTGCTTCCCGAAGGATGTCAAGGCACTGGTTCAAACTGCAAAGGAACACGGCTTCGATGCCAGGGTCCTGAAAGCCGTCGAAGCCGTGAATGAACGGCAAAAGAGGGTCCTCTCGGACCTCATCCTTTCTCATTTCGCTCCGAAGCAATCAAAGAAGCGCGCCGGATCCGTGAAACCGCTCGCAGGGCGCACCATAGCGATCTGGGGGCTTTCCTTCAAGCCTCGAACCGACGACATGCGCGAAGCCCCCTCCGTGGTGATCATGAATAACCTCCTGCGCGCCGGCGCCGCGATCAGGGCGCACGATCCGGTGGCAATGCATGAAGCAAAAAAAATCTTCAAGAACAGGATACGCTTGTTTGAGGATAGTTACGAAACGCTCCGGAACGCCGATGCGCTGGCGCTGGTTACCGAATGGAACGAATTCCGGATGCCCGATTTTGACCGGATGAAAAAAACAATGAAAAAACCGGTCATCTTTGACGGCAGAAATATTTACAATCAGGAAGAATTGAAAAAAATGGGTTTCACCTATTACGGCATAGGGAGAAAATGATTTGGAGCGAGGCAACCGCGTTGCCGTTTCTGCTTCGAACTAATAGACCTCAGTAGAATAAAAGAACGCCAACACGGTTGGCTTGGTCCAAAAAGGGGAAATAATCAATGCGAATACTCGTCACCGGCGGCGCCGGATTTCTGGGGTCCCACTTATGCGAACGGCTGCTTGCAGACGGCCATGAAGTCATCTGTCTGGACAATTTTTTCACGGGCAGAAAGAAGAATGTGCAGCACCTGATCGGAAACCCCGGTTTCGAGCTCCTGAGGCATGATGTGACGCTTCCGCTGGTGATCGAAGTGGACCGCATCTTCCACCTCGCCTGCCCGGCATCGCCCATCCACTATCAATACAACCCGGTCAAAACGATCAAAACAAACATCATGGGCACGCTCTACATGCTCGGTCTAGCCAAGCGGGTGAGGGGCAGGATACTCTTCGCCTCCACTTCGGAGGTCTACGGCGACCCCGCAGTCCACCCGCAGAAGGAGGACTACTGGGGCAACGTGAACCCCATCGGGATCAGGAGCTGCTACGACGAGGGGAAACGCGCTTCGGAGACCCTGATGATGGACTACCACCGGCAGAACAAGGTGGACATCAGGATCGTACGCATTTTTAACACGTACGGTCCCCGCATGCTGCCCGATGATGGCCGGGTTGTGAGCAATTTTATCATTCAGGCGCTCCAGGGGCATGACATCACGGTCTACGGCAAGGGTTCGCAGACGAGGTCGTTCTGCTACGTCGACGATCTGATCGAAGGCATGGTGCGCATGATGAACGTCGATGGCTTTACCGGCCCCGTGAACATAGGGAACCCCGAAGAATACACCATCCTCGACCTGGCGAGGAAGATCATCGCAATGACCGGCTCAAAATCGAAGGTCGTGTACAAGCCGCTCCCATCGGACGATCCGACGCAGCGCCAGCCCGACATCACGCTCGCCGGCCAGAGGCTGGGATGGAACCCTTCAGTGTCGGTCGACGACGGATTCGGAGGACGATAGAATATTTCAGGAAGGAACTGGACAGGAGTCACAACGCATCAGCGCATAGCGCATCAAGGGAGCAGGCTACACGACTTTACGCCATCAGCGTGGCTAGAGCGGTCTGAAGTGAGAGCGCATGAGCATGAATAACACCACCATCATCGCCGTCATCCCTGCCCGCTACGGCTCCACGCGGTTTCCCGGCAAGGCGCTTGTTCCCATCGAAGGCAGGCCCATGATCCAATGGGTCTATGAACGCGCGAAACGATCGCGCCTGATCAACCGCGTCGTCGTCGCCACCGACGATGAGCGGATCAGGCGGACCGTTTTAGCCTTCGGCGGGGAAGCGGTCATGACCTTGTCGTCCCACGCGACCGGTACGGACCGGATCGCCGAGGTCGCTACAGCCCTGTCCTGCGACAT
Source organism: Nitrospirota bacterium (assembly GCA_963741205.1). GTDB lineage: Bacteria > Nitrospirota > UBA9217 > UBA9217 > UBA9217 > JAJYKN01. The sequence goes on along the minus strand of CAVUHW010000011.1, from coordinate 12,433 downwards.
CGTCGTCAACGTGCAGGGCGATGAGCCGCTGATCCGGCCCGAGATGATCGATCAGGCGATCGCGCCGCTGGCGGACGATCCGTCGATCCCGATGGGAACGCTTTGCAGAAAAATAGACGACCCGCGGGAGGCCTTCGACCCAAACGTCGTAAAAGTCGTTTTCGACAAGAACGGGTTCGCGCTCTATTTCTCCCGCGCGCCGATTCCCTGGGACCGCGACCGCTGGGCGGGGAAGCAATCGTTCACGGAGCTGACCCTTGACGGGACCCTCTACAAGCATGTCGGCCTGTACGTATTTCGCCGCGATTTTCTCCTGCACTACGCCGGGATGCCGCAAACGGCGCTCGAACGCATCGAAAAGCTGGAACAGCTCCGCGCGCTCGAGCACGGCCACCGGATCAAGGTGGTCGTCACGGAACACGAGTCCTTTGGTGTTGACATCCCGGAGGATTTGGGTAAAATACTGAGTTGTCTTAAAAAATAACCGGGTCGGAACCACGGGTCCCGCCAAGAAGCGGGACACACGGATAAAATCAGGCTGGATTCTTAATTTTCATACCGTGTTGATCCGTGCGTCACGACATAGTCGTGACCCGTGGTTGCCTTAAGCATCGAGGGGTGTCATGGAAAAGAAAAAGAACGATACGAAATACATCTTCGTAACCGGCGGCGTTGTTTCCTCTCTCGGCAAAGGCCTTGCCGCGGCCTCGATCGGGGCGCTCCTGGAGAGCAGGGGGCTCAAGGTCACGTTCCTCAAGCTCGATCCCTACATCAACGTGGACCCGGGGACCATGAGCCCGTTTCAGCACGGAGAGGTCTATGTGACCGACGACGGCGCCGAGACAGACCTCGACCTCGGCCACTACGAGCGCTATACGAACGTCACCACCGGCCAGAAGAACAACTTCACCTCGGGCAGGATCTACAACAACGTGATCACCAAGGAGCGGAGGGGCGATTACCTCGGCGGCACGGTCCAGGTAGTCCCTCACATCACCGACGAGATCAAACGCGCCATCACGGACCTTGCCGACGATGAAGACGTCGTGATCGTCGAGATCGGGGGCACGATCGGAGATATCGAGAGCCTTCCGTTCCTCGAAGCGATCCGGCAGCTCCGCTACAGCCTCGGCAGGCAGAACGTCCTCTACATCCATCTGACCCTTGTTCCGTTCATCAAGGCGGCGGACGAGCTCAAGACCAAGCCGACGCAGCACAGCGTTAAGGAGCTCCTGTCCATCGGTATCCAGCCCAACATCCTCGTCTGCAGAAGCGACAGGCCGCTCCCCAGGGAAATGAAGCGGAAGATCGCCCTTTTCTGCAACGTGGAAGAGAACTGCGTCATCACGGCCCAGGACGTCGAAACCATTTATGAAGTGCCGATCTGCCTGCACGAAGAGGGGATCGACGACCGGATCGTCGAGGCGCTCGATCTCAAGGCTTCGCACGACAACCTCGCGGCATGGGAGACGATCGTAGAACGCATCAAACACCCCGCGAAAAACGTGACCATCGCCCTCGTCGGGAAATACATCGATCTCAAGGAGGCGTACAAGAGCCTGTGCGAAGCGCTGACGCACGGCGGGCTCGCGAACGACGCCAGGTTGAACCTCCGCTGGATCGACTCCGAGGACATCGAAGCGAAGGGCGCGGCGGAGATGCTCATGGGGATGGACGGCATCCTGGTCCCCGGCGGGTTCGGCATCAGGGGGGTCGAAGGAAAAATCGCCGCGGTCAAATACGCCCGCGAAGGCAGGATCCCGTACTTCGGCATCTGCCTCGGCATGCAGTGCGCGGTGATCGAAGCGGCGCGGGACCTCGCGCATCTTGAGGGCGCGAACAGTTCGGAGTTCGACCTGCAAACGCCCCATCCGGTCATTTACCTGATTGAACAGTGGTACGATTACCGGAACAAAACGGTCCAGAAAAGGGACCTCACGAGCGACAAGGGCGGCAGCATGCGTCTCGGCGCGTACCCCTGCAAGATCGAGAAAGGGACGCTCGCCTACCGCGCGTACGGAAGAGAAGACATATCCGAACGGCACCGCCACCGCTACGAGTTCAACAATAAATACCTCGAAGCGCTGAAGGCGGCAGGGCTCGTCATCAGCGGCGTTTCTCCCGACGGGGAACTGGTCGAGATCGTCGAACTCAGGGACCACCCCTGGTTTCTCGGCTGCCAGTTCCATCCGGAATTCAAGTCGAACCCGCGCAAACCGCATCCGCTCTTTACGGCGTTCATCAACGCCGCGCTCAAGAAGAAAGAAGCGCGGTGAGTCGGTTTGTTTGGAGCGAGCCAACCGTGTTGGCGTGAAGTTCGCATAAAGAATAAAAAAATAAATCACGAGAACACGGTTCCTCGGTCCGCAATTGAGGTAAAAATCACCACATGACGAAAGAAATCGAAATCCGGGGCCTCAGGATGGGCGGGAACAACCCTTTCGTCCTGATCGCCGGCCCCTGCGTCATCGAATCGGAAGGCGCCGCGCTGGAGGCGGCCTTACGCTTGAAGCAAATGACGGCAGAGCTCGGTATTCCCTTCATCTTCAAATCATCTTACGACAAGGCGAACCGCAGTTCCCTCCGGTCCTACCGGGGGCCCGGACTCAAGGAGGGGCTCAGGATTCTCGGCCGCGTGGCTGACGAACTCGATCTTCCGGTCCTTTCCGATGTCCACCGTTTCGAGGAAATCGGACCAGCCGCGGAAGTGCTCGACGTCATCCAGATCCCGGCCTTCCTGTGCAGGCAGACCGATTTCGTCCTGGCGGTGGCGAAAACCGGCAGGGTGGTGAACATCAAAAAAGGACAGTTCCTCGCCCCCTGGGACATGAAAAACGCCGCGGAAAAGGCTGCCTCCACCGGGAACGACAGGATCATCCTTACGGAACGGGGTGTGTCGTTCGGCTACAACAACCTGGTCGCGGACATGCGCGCTCTGCCCATCATGCGCGGGCTCGGCTGGCCCGTGGTATTCGACGCCACGCATTCCGTACAGCTCCCGGGCGCAGGCGGGACCGCCTCTTCGGGAGACCGGAAATTCGTGCCTTATCTGACGCGGGCTGCCGTTGCCGCAGGAGTGGATGCACTGTTCATGGAGGTTCACGCCTGTCCCGACGAAGCGCTGTGCGACGGGCCGAACATGATGAGTCTTGACGAGCTTCCCGCGCTGCTCAAGCAGGCGCGGGAGATTGATGGGATTGTGAAAAAATTATAAGGCCATAGAGCATAGCGCAAAGCGCATAGCGTAGAATCTGATACGCTCTGCGCCATGCCCCATGCGCTATGCCGGGGTTATATTATGTCAATCGAACAGGCAAAAAAAGTACTGAGGATCGAAGCCGATGCCATTTCAGCGCTCATCGACCGGATCGACGGCAGCTTCGAACGGGCCGTGGAAATGATCCTGGACTGCAAAGGCCGCGTGGTCGTCACCGGCATGGGAAAGTCCGGCCTGATCGGAAAGAAGATTGCCGCCACGCTCGCTTCGACCGGAACGCCGGCCCTCTTTCTGCACCCGGCCGAAGGCATCCACGGCGACCTCGGCATGGTCACGCGGGGGGACGCGGTCATAGCGCTTTCGAACAGCGGCGAGACCGAGGAAATAGCCAGGATGCTGCCGTCGCTCAAGCGGCTCGGGATCAAGATCATCGCCCTCACGGGCAATTCCGAATCGACGCTGGCCAAAAACAGCGACGTCGTGATCAACGTCGGCGTGAAGGAAGAGGCCTGCCCCCTCGGGCTCGCGCCCACGGCAAGCACGACGGCCGCCCTGGCCATGGGCGACGCCCTGGCCGTGGCGCTCCTCGACAAACGGGGGTTCAGGGAGGAGGACTTCGCCTGCTTCCACCCCGGCGGCGCTCTCGGCAGGAAGCTTCTGCTCCGGGTCAGGGACCTGATGCACACAGGAGACGATGTCCCCGTGGTTGCCGCGACGACCCTGATCAAGGACGCGATCTACGAAATATCGTCGAAAAAGATGGGTATCACCTCTGTTGTCGACGGGTCGGGAAAACTGATCGGCGTCATTTCCGACGGCGACCTCCGGCGCTGGATGGAAAAGACCGAGAAGACGGGCGAGAACCTCCTGACAAAAAAAGCCGAGGAGATCATGACCAGGAACCCGAAGGTCGCCAGGAAGGATTTCCTCGCCGCCGAAGCCGTCGCCATCATGGAGAAGAATTCCATTACCTGTCTCCTCGTCGCGGACGACTCGTCAAGACCTGAAGGGGTCATTCATCTCCACGATCTGCTGAAGGCGGGGGTGGTATGATCCGGCAGAGAGCATAGCGCAGAGCGCATGGCGTATGGTGCTAAAGATTTTCGCTATGCGCTATGCGCCTTATTCAAGTCATGAAAAAAGCAAAAACAAGCATCGCGGCAAAGGCGAAAAAAATAAAACTCCTCCTGCTCGACGTGGACGGGGTCTTGACCGACGGCACGATTCTTCTGGACGCCCAGGGTAACGAAACAAAGGCCTTCCACGTGCGCGACGGCCATGGGATCAAGCTCGCCCAGCGCGCGGGGATCACCATCGGCATCATTACCGGCAGGAAGTCCGCGGTCGTGAACATCCGCGCGCGGGAGCTCGGCATCCAGGAAGTCCACCAGGGCGCCCATGAAAAGATCGCGGTTTATGAGTCCCTGCTCGCAAAGTACGCGCTCCGGGACAGCGAGGTCGCCTTCATGGGAGACGATATCGTGGACCTGGGCGTGCTGAAACGCGCGGGTCTGGCCGTTGCCGTAGCCGATTCCGATCCCTCCGTCAGACCGCACGTCGACATGATCACCAAGGCCGCCGGGGGCAGGGGCGCCGTGCGCGAATTCATCAACCTTCTCCTGAAAAACCGGGGTAAGCAGGCCGTCTCATGAATGACAAATCAATAACAAGTCGGTTTTACCGCAGAGTGCGCGGAGGGCGCCGAGATAAGACGCTCACCGCTCACGTTTTTCTCTGCGACCTCCGCGTTGAAAAATTACTTTTCACATCTGCATCATGAGCGATTGGCTCGTTCAGACGAGAAAACGTCTTACCCGTCTTTCCCTGATCTGGCTGACCGGGTGCATCCGGATATTTTCCCGCATCGTACCGTATCGCATCGGCGTCTGCGCCGGGCGGCGCGTTCGGATTCATCTCGTACTATCTGCTGCGCCGTGAAAGAACGAGGGCCGTCACTCACCTGACCATGGTCTTTGGAGAAAAAGGCCCGTCGTGGGTGCGCCGCACGGCCCGGCAAAGTTTTGTTCATCTCGGCAAGGCGCTCCTCGAAGTCATGCTCATAACCCCCGGCCGCCTTGCGCGGATCGTCGATATTCGGGGTAAAGAAAACCTTCACAAGGCGCTCGAACGGGGAAGAGGCGTCGTCTATGTAACCGGACATATCGGCAACTGGGAAGTGATGGGCCATGCCGTTGCGGCGATCCACCCCCTGAGCGTAATCGCCGCGCCTATTGAGCCGGAGCAGGTAAACGATATGATCGTGGGGCTGCGCGCCGGGATGGGTGTAAGGACCGTCCTTCGCAACAGACCGGGCGCGGCGAAGGAATTGATCCGCATCTTCCGCGAAAACCGCATCCTGGGCATCCTGATCGACCAGGATACCGACGTGGAAAGCGCCTTCGTCGACTTTATGGGCAGGCCCGCCTGGACGCCGACGGCCGCGGCCTCCATGGCAATCAAGTTCGGCGCCCCGGTGATCTTCGGATACGTTCACCGCACCGCCGACAACAGGCACGGCGTGACTATCGAGGGCCCGCTGGACCTGATCACAACGGGCGACAGAGACAAGGATATCATTGCGAACACAGCCATGCTGACGAGGAAAATAGAAGAAGCCATCCGGAGCCAGCCGGAACAGTGGGTCTGGATGCACCGCCGCTGGAGGAGACAACCGTGAAGCTACTCAACGTACCGAACCTGCTCTCGCTCAGCAGGATCCTGTCGGTGCCCGTCTTCATCATCCTCATGCTGGAACCGAGCCCTGTCCGCGCGCTCGCCGCGGGGATCGTCTTCTCCCTGGCCTCCGCCACCGACTGGCTCGACGGCTATCTCGCGCGCAAGTGGGGCCAGGTGACCAAGGCGGGCAAGCTGCTTGATCCGATCGCGGACAAGATCCTGATCATGTCCGCGCTGGTCATCCTGGTTGAGATACGGTCGGACATCGTCCACTCCTGGATCGCGATCCTTATCATCGGGAGGGAATTCGCCGTTACCGGGCTGCGCGCGATCGCGGCGAGCGACGGGATCATCATTCCCGCGGAGACCGTGGGAAAATACAAGGTCGGCGCCCAGATCACCGCGGTCTTGTCGCTGCTCCTCGATTACTATCTTACGAAAGAGTGGCTGAGGGACCTGGGCACAGTGGCTCTCTGGACCGCCATGGTCCTGGCAGTCTACTCCGCGGTCCGGTATTTCCGGACGTACTGGCAGAAGCTGAGTTGATTTATGGACCGAGGCAACCGCGTTGCCGTGATTTAGCCTCTTCTTATCTTTAAATCTTTACTTCACGCCAACATGGTTGGCTCGCTCCATATACTCGCTCCATATGAATCCCTTAACTCAAATACTCGCAATCATCGCCTCCTATCTCATCGGCGCCATTCCCTTCGGGCTCTTTTTTACCAGGATATTCTCCGGGATCGACGTCCGCACCGTCGGCAGCGGAAACATCGGCGCGACGAACGTGCTCCGGGCCGCGGGGAAAAAGGCCGCAGTCCTGACCCTGCTGGCTGACGGCCTGAAGGGGTTTCTTCCCGCGTTCACCGCGCGCTTGCTGTTCAACGACGATATGACAACGGCCCTCTCGGCCGCTGCCGCGGTCCTGGGCCACAATTTTCCGGTATACCTCAGGTTCAAGGGAGGGAAGGGGGTCGCGACGAGCTTCGGCGTAGTCCTTGCCGTTTCTCCCTTGATAGGTTTGATCTCGCTTCTCGTTTGGCTTATCGCGGCTGTCCTCTGGCGTTATTCTTCGCTCTCCGCCCTTATCGCCTTCGCGAGTTATCCACTTGTGACCCTCGCTGTCCCGCCCCAGCCCTCAAAACCCTATGGCTCGCTTTCTCTGTTCATCTTCGGCTTGATCTACTACCGGCACCGGGAAAACATCAAACGACTCATTTCCGGATCAGAACCGAAGATAGGACAGAAGTAACAGCGCATCATTCCGGGAAACAGGCCTGAGGTTATTTTGTTAAAACCCCGCCGGACAACGGCAGTGACGGATTATATTTCGATCGGGATCGCCTTGAGCTAAATCGGGCTTCTCTTATCGATTGTCTTTTGCCCGGCCTATACGGCCTTGCCTGCCGCAGTATTCACCAATGTCGACCGAGAGGCGTCGCGCTGGAATATAGTATCATCGCTTTTATTTACTTTTTGCCGCCGGTATTGTAATATAGCCGGAGTTATTCGCGGTTAATTTTCAGTTAAATCGCCGGTTTGCTGTTCGGCATTTAAGATCATAACCTGACCGTCGGAGGCTCGATTCTTGGAATCTATTCTTGTTACCGGCGGGGCCGGATATATCGGAAGTCACGTCGTCAAATCTCTGGGAGAAAAAGGATTCAAGGTCCTTGTTTACGACAACCTCTCGAAAGGCCACAGGGACGCGGTCTTATGCGGATCGCTCGTTGTCGGCGATCTCGCGGACACGGTTTTGCTGGAACAGGCTGTAAAGGAATTCAAGCCTGATGCGGTCATGCATTTCGCCGCCTCTATCGAGGTTGGAGAGTCGGTTAGGGCGCCCATCAAATATTATCACAACAACGCCGCAAATACCGTAAACCTCCTGAACGTCCTTGCGAAATATAGTGTGAACAATTTCATTTTTTCATCGACTGCGGCCGTCTACGGCAACCCCGGGAAAAGCCCGATAGGGGAACAGGAAAGCATAAAACCGATAAACCCCTACGGCCATGCAAAGGCCTTTGTGGAAAAGGTGCTGGAAGACATGGCGGTCTCATCAGGCCTCCGGTACGCGGCGCTCCGGTATTTCAACGCGGCCGGGGCCGACCCGGGGGGAAGGATCGGGGAAAGACATGATCCCGAGTCGCACCTGATACCCTTGATTCTCAAAACCGCCAAAGGCGAACGTGCGGGCATCAGCGTTTATGGTAATGATTATCCTACTCCCGACGGCACCTGCGTACGGGACTATATCCACGTCGAGGACCTTACGGACGCCCATCTTCAGGCCCTTCGGTATCTTCGGGACGGCGGCAAAAGCGACGTCTTCAATTGCGGATATGGGCATGGCTATTCCGTGAGAGAAGTGATCGATGAGGCGAAGAAGGTGACCGGGAAAAACTTCACGGTCCGGGACGCCCCGCGGCGGCCGGGCGACCCTCCTGTTCTGATCGCAGACAATGAAAAGATTAAGAGGACATTAGCGTGGATCCCGAAACATGATTCTTTGGAGGACATCATCAAAACGGCATGGGACTGGGAAAGAAAACGGTAATTGAACATAGCTCACCAGCTTGTTAGCTAATGCGGATGGAAGGAGGGGTAATTGAAAATCATACTACCCGCCGCGGGAAAAGGAACCAGACTGCGGCCCCACACACACACCAAGGCGAAGTCCCTCGTTCACGTTGCCGGGAAAACGGTGCTCGAACACATCATCTACCGCCTTGCTCCCCTGGGAGCGCAGGAGTACATATTCGTCATCGATGAGAACGGGGAGCAAATCAAGGAATTCATGATGCGCAGGTTTCCCGAACTCTCCTGCCAGTATGTTGTCCAAAGCGACCGGAAGGGGCCGGCCCACGCGGTATCCCTTGCAGCTTCCCGGATCGAAAAAGGCGATGATATCCTCATCGTCTTCAATGATACGATCTTTGTGGCCGACCTTTCACTGATCCCCGGCCTCTGCAAAGACTGCGATGGTCTCATCTTCTCCAGAGAGGTGAATGACTACCAGCGCTTCGGCGTCAATGTCCTCGAAGGAGAATACATCGTCAACATGGTGGAGAAGCCGGAGACGCCGGTCTCGCGCCTTGCCCAGGTAGGGCTTTACTACCTCAAAGACGGCCCTTCTTTCATGCATTACCTTTCTGATTCCATAATTTCCGGCGACAGGGTGAAGGGCGAGTATTACCTTCCGCCGGTATTCATGCGCATGGTCAGGGACGGCCGCAAGCTCCGAGCTCCGGAAATCGACGCATGGCTCGATTGCGGAAAGCCGGAGACACTCCTGGAGACCAACCGCTACCTCCTGCGCGGGCGGCACCAGGTGCGCGGCGAGGTGATCAATTCCGTGCTGATCGAACCGGTCCATATCGATAAAGGCGCCGTCGTGCGCGACAGCGTCGTGGGTCCTCATGTAACGGTGGCAGAAGGAAGCGTCATCGAGCTCAGCATCATCAGGGAATCGATCATCAACACGAACAGTGAAGTGCGCAACATGGTGCTCCACGATTCCATACTCGGCGACTCGGTCCATCTGATCGGCTCCTACCGTCGCATGAACATCGGCGACCATTCGCTCATCGAACTGCCCGGTTAAATGTTGTGAGCTGCCTGAAGGCTCATGTTTTTTGCTCATGAAGGACTCGGAAAACCTTATGCTTTTTTCACGTCGGCATGCGGATGCCGGTTGAAGTATCTCCTTTTAAAGAGTATACATTGTACATGCCGAATTTCTCAAAACAAGTTTTTCTCCAGATCGTCATTATAATCATATCCCTCGGTCTTTCGGTTGAAGCTTTAGCCGAGGAAATCGAGATGGTCAACCGGCCGGTAAATACGTCCGGCCTCACAGGGCTATTGGTTACTACCAGTCCCTATACGGCGGTCTCAGGCACAGTCGAGGTCGCGGCATCTATTCTGAGTGAAAACAGCGTCAAACCGGACTTTACGATAACGGAATATCCTTTGAGCGTAACCGTCGGTTTGCCCCATAATTCCGAACTTGCACTGCGGGCGTCCTATTTTGAACTCAAGGAAGGACCAACGGCGACCGCCACGGCGGACCGGAAAGCAGGTGATTTTCAACTTTCCTACAAGTGGAACTTTCTGCCGCCGATAGAAGCTTCGCCGCGTCCCGCTGTTGCCCTTATAATCGGGGGCATGGTTCCGCTGGGAAATAACCCCGACCCGAAGATCAGCACCGTAGTTCATTGGGGCGCTCTCGTAGGTTTATCCGCAGGCTCCGAGATCGAATTCGGAGACCATATACTCGGAATCTACGCCGACGCGCAGCTTAGAGGACAGGACCTGTCCGATAAGAGCCTTAAGGACATATGGGAGGTCCTTAACATGGGGTTGCTATTTCCAATCAGCAAGTATCGCAACCTTCAAATTTTTGTCGAATACACCATAGTCCATGGAAGAGAAAAGATACCCCTTGAGGGCGGTGATTATTCGGCGGCAATGTACGGTTTACGATTGTTAAACGAAAGATTTAACGTCACAATCGGCACGCAATTTCTGCACAAGAAAACGGAAGGTTATGACGATTCCGACAGGCTTGTCGGCATGATGAGCGTTAAATTTTAGAGCTCAAGATTGCAGAAAGAGAAGCTACAAAAAACACGGCAATATTAGTTCGTTGCGGTCTCGCAAACCTTCATAACCGCTGGATGCAGACTCGGCTGCCTATCATAAACTAATAATTGTCTGATAATGTATATTATGTCAAATCATAATTATGGTCTAATTAGTTCGCCTTAGGGACACATTATGAGATATACCCATAAGTTTGCCGCTCATGCTCAAGAAGTCACTTGCGTACCTTATCCAGCCTTCACGTTTTCAAGATCCTTTCGGAAGCCTTATGCTTCCAATCATGCCTGGAAAACTTTTGCTTCCAATCGTGAATTTCGTCTCGCAATAGATAATAAGTAATTGATATACCGAGTAATAATTTATATGATGAACTGGCGGAAAACTTATGCTTCCAATTTGTTCAGCCTTTTGTCCTATAAAATATAATCCTCTAACCAAATTCAGCCGACATAGCCGCTAAAGGTCCTCCACGTTCTCCTAGACGATGACGTCGGGTCCGGGAGGTTATCAGGGGCTTCGCGGGATTCGTCCATGATCCTGGAGGTAGCTCGATGTTCGGGGAACCACGACGCGCGGGGCAAGGCGTAGTCGAGCAGGGTCGGTCCGGGGCTGGCCGTCGGGCCCGTGGACGACCTCCTCCAGCAGCGCCGCGCCGAGGCCCTGGGCGATGCCGCCGTGGATCTGGCCCTCGACGATGGTCGGGTTGACCTCGTTCCCGCTGTCGTCACGACCGCGTAGCGTTCGATCTCGACGGCGCCGGTCCGAGCGATCGACGGCGGCCCGGCACACGTGGGTGGCGAACGAGCCACGTGAACTGCGCCGGGTCGTGATGGCCGTCGTGGTCGAGGCCGGGCTCCATGCCCTCCGGCAGCAGGAAGCCCTGCCACGCCCGCTCCGCCACCTCGGCCAGGTCGAGGCCGATCGACGTCCCGCGCACCGTCACCCGACCGTCGCCGAGCACGAGGTCGTCGGGCGCCGCCTCGAGCATGTGGGCGGCGTAGCGGCGTGCCTTCTCGCGGATCTTCCCCCCGGCCGCCTTGACGGCGGCCGTCTCATCCCGACGGAGCTCGTCCGGCTGCCGTACGAGCCGTAGCCGAATGGCGTCCCCTGGGGTGTCGGAGTGTGCTGGAATCGATGACGTCCTCCATGGGCACCCCGAGCTCATGGGAGATCACCTGGGCTGTAGGTCGTCTCGTGGCCCTGGCCCTGGGGCTGGGTGCCAACCGTGGCGATGATCTTGCCGGTCAGGTGGACCTTGATGTTCGCCGATTTCCACATCGCGGCGCCCCAGCCCTCACCGACGGCGCCGATCCACTTCGAAGGCGCAACGCCGCAGACCTCGATGTAGGTCGACAAGCCTGACGCCGAGGTACTTGCCGCGCGCACCGTGCGTCTGCCTTCTTCGCCGCTCCCATGTCGCTTGTAGCCCACGGTGGCAAGGGCCTTGTCCATCCGCCGGCTCGTAGTTACCCGAATCGACGAAGATCTTCTCGCCGTTGACCCGCCGTGCCCAGACCCGACGGTTGTCGTAGGGGAACTTGTCGGGAGCGATGAAGTTCCGGCGGCGGAGCTCTGCTCGGATCCATCCCGATCTCCGCCCGCGAACAGGTCCATCGCCCGCTCGACGACGTAGGTCGCCTCCGGCCGTCCCGCGCCCCGGTAGGCGTCCACGAACGTCGTGTTGGTGTAGACGCCGGTCACCTCGCACGAGACGTTCGGGAACTTGTACGGCCCGGAGAGGACGCGGGCGTAGAGGGTGGTCGCCACGCCAGGTCCGACCGTGGACAGGCGCCCGCCCATGTTGGCGTAGGTCTTGACCCGGAGGCCGGTCACTTCGCCGGCACGGGTACCGGCGATCTCGAGATACGTGATGTGGTCGCGCCCGTGGATCGTGGACCCGTAGCTCTCGCGGCGGCTCTCCACCCATTTGAC
>CAVUHW010000010.1:0-160557 GCA_963741205.1 Nitrospirota bacterium | reverse complement strand
TCGGTGGAGCGGCGGCCGAGCTCGTCCTGCGCGAGCGCGGTCAGGAACGTGCACGAGCCGGCGAGCTTGACGAGCTGCACGGCCGCCACGCCTCCCCCACCCCCGGGCTCCTCCCAGGTCTGGGAGACGTGGACCAGGTCGCCCGCGACCGGCATGTGCGGCACGCGGGCGAACGTCGCCCACTCGACGTGCCCGACGACGGCGGTGCGGATGGCCATGCCCCTCAACTTCCCACACCTGCGGGTCAGCAAGCGGCGAGGTGGCTCAGGCCGCCAGCAGGCGCGTTGCGGCGGCCTTCCACGTCGCGACCACGCGCACGCCTGGCTCGAGCCCCAGCTCGCGCACGGCGGCCTCGCTGATCTCGGCGGCGAGCGGCTGGGGCGCCGCCAGGCCGACGCGCACGCGGTTGCCGACCGGCGGTGACCGAGACGACCTCGCGCGGCAGACCGGTTCTGCGCCGAGCCGTGGCGCTGCGCCTCGCGGCGCGTCGAGCGCGATCTCCCACGGGTAGACGCTCGACCGCGACCGGGCCGTCGGCCGGCGTCGGATGCTCGCCACCCGCCGCCGCCGTCGAGCGCGACGCGCGTGAGCCCGTCGCGCCCCGCGCGCGCGCGTGCCCGTGAGCACGACGGCGCCCGTGAAGTCGGCCACGAACGCCGAGGCGGGCGCGGCGGCCAGCTCGGCCGGCCGTGCCCTCCTGGATCACGCGCCCGCGCGTCGATCACGCCGACGCGGTCGCCGAGCAGCGCCGCCTCGGTGAAGTCGTGGGTGACCAGCAGCGCCGGGCACGCCGGCGTCGGCCGAGCGCGGCCGCGCAGCTCGCGGCCCGCCGCGGCGCGGGTGCGCGCGTCGAGCGCGGCGAGCGGCTCGTCGAGCAGCAGCGCGCGCGGGCTCGCGGGCGAGCGCGCGGGCGAGCGCGACGCGCTGGCGCTCGCCGCCCGAGAGCGTGCGCGGCCGGGCGTCGGCGAGCGCCGCCGACGCCGAAGCGCGTCGAGCAGCTCGTACGGCGCGCGCGCGGCGCTCGGCGCGCGCGGCGGCCGCGCAGCCCGTAGGCGACGTTCTGCCACGCGCGCAGGTGGGGGAACAGCGCGTAGCTCCTGGAACACGTAGCCGCAGCGCCGCGCCTCGGGCGCGACGTCGACGCCGCGCGCGGTGTCGAGCCACACCGTCCTCGCCGCAGCGCACCCGGCCCGCGCGCGGGCCGCAGCAGCCCCGCCACGACCCGCAGGATCGTGTCTTGCCCGCGCCCGACGGGCCGGCCAGCGCCAGGCAGCTCGCCGGCCGGCGACCTCAGCGCGACGTCGAGGTCGAGCGCCGCCGCAGCCGCGTGCGGGCCTCAACGTCGCAGCACCGCCGAGCCACGCCGACCCGCTGAGCAGCTTGACCGCGAGCAGCAGCGCGGCCGAGACCGCGCACCAGCACGGCCGACAGCGCGAGCGCGGCGGTGAAGTCGGTCGCGAAGCGCTCGTAGATCGCCAGCGGCGCGGTCTGGGTGACGCCGCGGAACGAGCCGGCGAACATCAGCGTCGCCCCGAACTCGCCGAGCGCCCGGCCCCAGGCGAGCGCGACGCCCGCGCGCGAGCCCGGGCCGGCGCACCGGGATCGCGATGCGCACGAAGCGTGCGCGCCTCGCGAGGCGCCGAGCGTGCGCGACGCGTCGAGCCAGCGTCGGGTCGACGCGCCTCGAACGCGGCCTGCGCCTGGCGCATGTAGAACGGCGCGGCGACGAACGTCAGCGCGACGACCACGCCGGCCGTCTGGAGCACGAGCTCGATCCCGGCGTCCTCGACGCGGCCGAGGAGCCCGTTCGGGCCGAGCGCGGCCAGCAGGCCGATGCCCGGCCACGGCGGGCGGCAGGACGAGCGGCAGCTCGATCGAGCGTCACGACGCAGCGCGCGGCCGCGGAAGCGCCGCGTGGCGAGCAGGTAGGCGGCCGGCGTGCCGACGACGACGATGATCGCCAGCGCGATCGCCGGTGCACTCGAGGCTCAGCCGCAGCGCGTCGAGCGACGCCGGGTCGCCGAGGCTGTCGATCAGGTCCGCGCGGCGGACGTCGACGAAGATCGCCACGACCGGCAGGCCAGGAACGCGAGCGCCGACCGCGGAGCGGTGCCGACGAGCGCGCGGGAACCAGCGCGCGGCGGCTCATGTCCGGGCGGCGGCGGCAGGAAGCCGGCCGTCCTCGAGCGCCGCTCGCGCCGCGCGCCGTCGCAGCAGCCCGTCGATGAACGCCCGCGCCTGCTCGGGGTGCTTGGCGCCCTTCACCACGGCCGACGCCGTAGGCGACGGTCGGGCTGCAGCGTCGTCGGGCAGCTGCGATCGCCTTGAGCTTGCCGTCGGTCGCCCGCACGTCGGTGACGTAGACGAAGCCGGCGTCGACCGCGCCCTGCGTGAGCTTGCCGACGATGCCCGCGACGTCGGGCTCGTTGGAGCGCACGTTGGCCGAGGATCGCCTTGCGCTGCGCGGCGGGCAGCGCTGTCGAGGACCTTGCGGGTGTAGTCGCCGACCGGCACGCCCTCGGCGCCGATCGCGAGCTTCACGCCGGCTCGGCCAGGTCGTCGAGCGAGTCGATCTCGCTCGCGCCGCCGGCACGGCGATCACGAGCTCGTTGCCGGCGAACACCGCCGGCTTCTCGACCAGCCCCTCGGCGTAGAGCGCGTCGGGCAGCTTCGTGTTCGCGGCGGCGAAGACGTCGGGCTTGACGCCCTGGCGGATCTGCGCGGCCAGCTCGTCGGAGCCGGCGAACGAGAACCTGGCGTCGGCGCCCGAGAACTGAGTCGCCGTAGCTGGTGAACGCGTCCTTCAGCGAGGCCGCGGCCGAGACGATCAGCGGCTGTCGCGCGGTGCCCTGCTCCTCCCCGCCGCCGCAGCCGGCGGCGATCGCCGCCACGGCGAGGGCGATCGCCGCCGCACCTCATCGACCGCTCCACCATCACCGAGGTCGCCTTGACGGCGGCCGTGGCCTTGACGCCCGGCGCGCAGGCCGAGCTCCTCGACCGCGTCGCGCGTGATCGCGGCCGTGATGCGGTGCGGCCCGGCCTCGATCTCCACCAGCGCCATCACCCCGTCGACCTCGACCGAGGTCACCACGCCCGGGAAGCGGTTGCGCGCCGACAGAGTGTCCCCGGCCCGGTGGCGGTCGGGGTGCGGCGCGAGGCGCTCGACCTCGGCCTCCGGCACCAGCCGGCGGTTGCGCGCGTCGCGCGTAGGTCTTCAGCTTGCCGGCGGCGGTCCCAGCGCCGCAGCGTGTCGACGCTCACGCCGATGCGCTTGGCGGCGTCGCCCAGGGTCAGCTCGGTCATGTGCCTAAGCATCGCATAGGCAGCAACGTCTCCGCGTGAACCAGAACATCGTCCCGGCGTAGCGACCCCGACCTAGTCAGCCGGCTGCGGGGTGGGCGGCAGCGTCCCTGGGACCCTGTGGCGCTCTCCGTCCTCCCCCACCTCGACCTTCCAGATCGGCGCCTCGGCCTTGACGCGGTCGATGATCGCGCGGGCGCCGCTGAACGCCTCGCCACGGTGCGGGGCCGAGGCGGCGACGATGACGCTCGGCTCGCCCAGCGGCACCGTGCCTACGCGGTGCTCCACGGCCACCGCGCACAGGCCGTGGCGCTCGGCCTCGGCCTCGGCGATCTCGCGCAGGCGGTCGACTGCCATCTCGGCGTAGGCCTCGTAGTCGAGCTCGGCCACCTCGCGCGTGACGCCCTCGAAGAGCACGACCGCACCGGCGCGCGGGTCGCGCACGGCGGCCGACAGCGGGGCCACGTCGAGCGGCTCGGCGGTGACGCGGACGGCGCGAACCGTCGGGTCGCCGCCACTCACCGGCGGCACGAGCGCGACCTCGTCGCCCGCCGCGATCGGCTGCCCGGCGTCCGCGTACTCGCGGTTGATCGCCACCACGCACTGGCGCGGGCCGATCGGGCCGACCGGCGTGCCGGCGAGCGCGTCGAGCAGCTCGCCCACGGTGGCGCCGTCGGGCAGCTCGACGTCGAGCCGGTCGGTGCCGGCGCGCTCGCGCAGGCCGGCGAACAGGCGGACGGAGACGGTCACGGCTCCAATCGTAGGCGCCCACCCGGGCCACGCCGCCATGAGCATCCACTCATACCTGCGACGCAAAGCGGCATTGGCGCAGTCGGCTGCGGCGCGCGATCGTGCCGGGCCATGAGCACGCACCTGAACGTCGCGGTCATCGGGGAGCTCGACCCCACCTTCGAGCCGCACATCGCCACCAACGCAGCGCTGGCCCACTCCGCCGCGCAACTCGGCGTCAACGCGCACGTCCGCTGGCACGCCACGGACGACGTCGGCGACCTGGAGGGCGTGGACGCGATCCTCTGCTCGCCCGGCAGCCCGTACCGGAGCCTGAGCGGCGCGCTGGACGCGCTGCGCCACGGCCGCGAGCGCGGGGTGCCCACGCTCGGCACCTGCGGCGGCTTCCAGCACATGGTGCTCGAGTACGCGCGCAACGTGCTCGGCTTCGAGGACGCGGCGCACGCGGAGTACGACCCGGACGCCTCGCTGCTGTTCCTGATGCCGCTGGCCTGCTCGCCCGCCGGCAAGGTCCTGCCGATCACGCTCACGCCCGGCACGCGCGCGGCGGAGCTCTATGACGCGGTCGAGGTCGTGGAGCGCCACTACTGCTCGTTCGGGATCAACCCCGAATACCGCGACGCGCTCGTGGACGGCGGGCTGCGCGTGGCCGGCGTCGACGAGGACGGCGACTACCGCGTGCTCGAGCTGCCCGACCATCCGTTCTACGTCGCGACGCTGTTCGTGCCGCAGATGCGCTCTACGCGCGAGCGCCCGCATCCGCTCGTCACGGGTTTCCTGGAGGCGGCACTCGTGCCAAGCTCCCGGGTGTGACCTTCGCCCAGTTGCGCGCGCTGCACGCCGTGGCGCGCACCGGAAACATGACGCGGGCCGCCGAGCAGCTCGGCAGGACCCAGCCGGCGATGAGCCATGCGCTGCGCGGCCTCGAGCGCGAGCTGGGCGTCACGCTGCTGCTGCGCCGGCGCGACGGCGTCGCGCTCACGGCCGCCGGGCGTGCGGTCCACGAGCGCGCGGCGACGATCCTGGCCGAGCTCGAGGGCCTGCGCCAGGACGCGGCGCAGGAGCGCGAGCGCGCCGGCGGGCGGCTGCGGATCGGCGTGATCGGCAGCGTCAACGAGCGCCTGCTGCCGGAGATCGTGCGCACGTTCTGCGACGAGCACCGCGACGTGACGCTCGGCGTCCTGGAGGGCTCGGACGCCGAGGTACTGGAGTGGCTGCAGACCGGCGCGGTCGACGTCGCAACGCTGACGAGCGATGCGCCTGGCGTGGCCACGACGCCGCTCGCGCGCGACCGCTTTCTCGCCATCGTGCCGACGGCGCACCGGCTGGCGGAGGAGCGGGCGATCGCGCTCGCCGACCTCGCCCAGGACCCGTTCATCATGCCCGCGGGCGGCTGCGAGCCGCTGATCACGGCGCTCGCGCAGCGCACGGGCGTGCGACTGCGCTGCCACTACCGCGTCCGCGACACCGCCGCGATCGTCGCGATGGTCGCCGACGGCCTCGGCGTGACGATCATGCCCGAGCTCTGCCTGCCGGCCGTCAACGGCGGGATCCGGGCGCTCGCGCTGGATCCGGCCGAGGAGCGCAGCATCCTGCTCGGTCTACCTGCTGACAGCGCGCCGCTGCGCGCGGCGCGCGCGTTCGTCGAGGTCGCGACGGCAGGATCCTGACCGGTGCCACGCCGGCGGATCCCTAGGATGGGATCCATGGAGGGCGCGCTCACGCACCTGGATCCGGCCGGCCGGGCCCGGATGGTCGACGTCGGCGGCAAGGCCGCGAGCGACCGCCGCGCACGGGCGCGCGCCGTCGTGCGCATGTCCCCCGCGGCCGCCGCGCGCGTCGCGGCGGGCGACAACCCGAAGGGCGACGTGATCGCCGTCGCGCGCATCGCCGCGATCCAGGCGGCCAAGCGCACCGACGAGCTGATCCCGCTCTGCCACCAGCTGCCGCTGACGCACGTGGACCCGCAGGTGACGATCGACCCGGCCGAGGGCACGGTCACGCTCGTCGTCGAGACCGCGACGACGGACCGCACCGGCGTCGAGATGGAGGCGATGGTCGCCTGCTCGGTCGGCGCCCTCACCGTCTACGACATGGTCAAGGGCATCGAGCCGGGCGTGACGATCGAGCGCGTCGAGCTGCTCGAGAAGACCGGCGGCAAGAGCGACTTCCGGCGCGAGGCGGCCCCGTGAGGCGCGAGCAGCTGCTCGACGGCCACGGGCGCCCGATCGGCGACGTCCGCATCTCGGTCACCGACCGCTGCAACTTCCGCTGCCAGTACTGCATGCCGGCCGAGGGTCTGCCCTGGGTCTCGCGCGAGGAGATCCTCACCTACGAGGAGATCGCCCGGGTCGTCGAGCTGCTCGCCTCGATGGGCGTGGCCGACGTGCGCCTGACCGGCGGCGAGCCGCTCGTGCGCAAGGAGCTCTGGCGGCTGATCGAGATGCTCTCGCCGCTCGAGCACGTCCACGACATCTCGCTGACCACGAACGGCTACCTGCTGCGCCGCCAGGTCTCGGACCTCGTGCGCGCCGGGCTGCGCCGCATCAACGTCTCGCTGGACTCGCTGGCGCCCGACCGCTTCTTCCAGCTCACGCGGCGCAACTCGCTCGCCGAGGTGCTCGACGGCCTCGCCGCCGCGCAGGAGCACCCCGAGCTGCGGCCGATCAAGGTCAACGTGGTCGCGCTGCGCGACTTCACCGAGGCGGAGGTCGTGCGCTTCGCCGAGTTCGCGCGCTCGGAGCCCTACGAGGTGCGCTTCATCGAGTTCATGCCGCTCGACGCCGACCAGAAGTGGGATCGCGACCGCGTGCTCCCGAACGAGGAGATCCGCGCGATGATCGACGCGGTCCACCCGCTCGAGCCCCAGGGCCGCGAGCGCCACTCGACCGCGCGGCGCTGGCGCTTCGCCGACGGCCGCGGCGAGATCGGCTTCATCTCCCCCGTCTCGGAGCCGTTCTGCGGCGACTGCAACCGCATCCGCATCACCGCAGAGGGCATGCTGCGCACCTGCCTGTTCTCGATGAACGAGACCGACCTGCGCGCCCCGCTGCGCGCCGGCGCGTCCGACGCCGAGCTCGAGCAGGTCATCCGCGACGCGGTGTGGCACAAGGAGCTCAAGCACCACATCAACGACCCCGGCTTCGTGCAGCCCGCGCGCACGATGTCGAGGATCGGGGGATGACCTGGGAAGCGACCCACCTCGGGCCCGGTCTCGGGGCCGTGGTTCTGCCGGGGGGCTGAGTCAGGTGCTCGACGTCGAGGACGCCCTGGCGCTGGTGCTGGAGGCGGCGCGGCCGCTCGGCGCCGAGCGCGTCGGCCTCGAGGAGGCCGCGGGCCGGGTGGTGGCCGAGGACGCGCGCAGCGCCGTCGATCTGCCGCCGTTCGACCGCTCGGCGATGGACGGCTTCGCCGTGCGCGCCGCCGACACCGCGGAGCAGCGGCCGCTGCGGATCGCGGGCGCCGTCCAGGCCGGCCAGGTCGGCGAGCCGCTCGAGCCCGCCACCGCCGTGCAGATCAACACGGGCGCGGCGATCCCGCCCGGCGCCGACGCGGTGCTCCAGGTCGAGCTCGCGAACGTCGACGACGGCCACGTGACGCCCGAGAAGGCGCTCGAGCCCGGCCGCCACATCCGCTTCCGCGGGGAGGACGTGCACGAGGGCGACCTGCTGGCCCGCGCCGGCGACCGCCTCAGCCTGCCGCGGCTCTCCGCCCTGGCCTCGGTCGGGCTCGGCGAGGTCGCGGTCCACCGCCGCGCGCGCCTGCACGTGCTCGTGACGGGCGACGAGCTGCTCCCGCTCGGCGCGCCGCCCGAGCCCGGGCGCATCTACGAGTCCAACGGCCTGATGGTCCGCCGCCTGGCCGCCGCCGCCGGCGCCGAGATCCACGACCTCGGCGTGATCGGCGACGACCGCGAGGCGACGATCGCCGCGGTCCGCGAGGGCCTCGAGGGCGACGTGCTCGTCGTGTCCGGCGGCGTCTCCGTCGGCCCGCACGACCACGTCAAGCCGGCGTTCGAGGCCTGCGGCGTCGAGGAGGTCTTCTGGCGCGTGCGGATCAAGCCCGGCAAGCCGCTGTGGTTCGGAAGGCGAGACGACACGCTGGTGTTCGGCCTGCCGGGCAACCCGCTGTCGGCGATCGTCTGCTTCAGCGTCTTCATCGAGCCGGCGCTGCGCATCCTGCACGGCGAGCCGGTCACCGGCCCGCGCCTGGTCAAGGGCCGCCTCGCCGTGCCCGCCGGCCCGTCGGACTCGCGCACGACGTTCCTCACCTCGAGGCTCGCGCGCCAGCCCGACGGGACCCTGCTCGCGACGCCGACCGAGCGCCAGGGCTCGCACATGACCGGCGCGCTCGGCGAGAGCGATGGATTCGTCGTGGCGCCGCACCACATGCCCCACCTCGAGGCCGGCGCCGAGGTCGACATCCTCGCGCTGTAGCTACGAAGCGCTAGTCAATCAGGCACTACCGGCGAGCGGCAAGGTGCCGCAGCGGCAGGTATCGTCGGCTCGTGGCCAGGACCGCCGCGCCGGCGCGCAGGAGCCTGCTCCCCGGGGACTGGGCGGTGCTCGCCCTGCTCGCCGAGCAGCCCGCCCACGGCTTCGCCCTCTCGCGGGTGCTGGCCGAGGACGGCGAGCTCGGCCAGGTCTGGACGATGGCCCGGCCCCGCGTGTACCGCGCGATCGATGACCTGTGCGAGGCCGGGCTCATCCAGGCCGTCGAGACCGAGCGCTCGTCACGCGGCCCGACCCGGACCGTGTTCGCCCCGACCGCAGCGGGCGCGCTTGCGCTCGAGCAATGGCTCGCGCGGCCGGTGGCGCACGTCCGCGAGGCGCGCTCGGAGCTGCTGCTCAAGCTCGTGCTGACGCATCGCGCCGGGCGCGACATGCGGCCGCTCGCCGCCGCCCAGCTCGGCGTGCTCGAGCAGCTCGTCGACCGGTTCGCCGCCCGCCTCGGCGAGGCGGACGAGCAGCAGGGCCTCGTGCTGCGCTTCCGCCTGGCGCAGGCGCGGGCGACCCGCGACTACGTCGCCGAGCTGCTGGCCTCGCTGTGATCGCCTACGACCCGATCGGCGTCGTGCGCAGCCCGTACGGCTCGCTCGACGGCATGCCGCTGCAGACCGTCGCCGCGCCGGAGGTCGAGGCACGCGTCGAGCTCGCGCCCGAGGTGCACGGCGCGCTGCGCGACATCGACGGCTTCTCGCACCTGTGGCTGATCGTGCACCTGCACCTGGTCGACGGCTGGAAGCCCGAGGTGGTGCCGTTCCTCGACACCACCTCGCGCGGCGTGCTGGCGACGCGCTCGCCGCGGCACCCGAACCCGATCGGGCTCTCCCTCGTCGAGCTCGTGGCCATCGCGGACGGCGTCCTGCACATCCGCGGGATCGACCTCCTCGACGGCACGCCGGTGCTCGACGTCAAGCCCTACGTGCCGCTGTTCGACGCCCGCGAAGGCGCCCGATCCGGCTGGTTCGAGCGCCTCGGTGAGCGCGTCCACGAGGTCCGCAGCGACGATCGCTACGCGCCCTGAGGGATCAGGCGCGGCCGGGCTAGCAGCTCGAGGCCCCCTCGTTCTGGAAGTGCATGAAGTCGGTCTCGTTCCAGTCTCCGCCCCATGTGCCGTAGCCGTTGTTCGCGAGAGCGGTGACCTGGGGGTCCCCACGCGTGAACTTCCCGTACCCCGCGCGATGTTCGAAGTGGTAGGCGTTCGGGTGATGACCCTGCAACACGCCGTTGTCGAACTCCTCCTCGGGGTTCTCCCACGGGTTGATGTCGATCGCGGCGCCACAGCGATGCGGCGACCAGACGTGTTCGTTCTCGTCGAAGGTCTTGTACCGGCAGTTGAAGGCGGACGTGTTGTCCTTTCGCATCGCCTCGTCGTCGTCGGATCCGGGGTAGGTCACTCCGTCGCGAGTCGTCTTCCCGAACTGATCGGCCATGGGCTCCATCCGCCGGATGCGGAACCCCTGGTCGTACAGCGTCGCGAAGATGCGGGAGACGTTGTCACCCTGGCCTTGACGCACCACGAGCGCGCCACGCGACCGCACCCCGTCGAAGCCCCAGAAGTTGACGCGGACGAGCTTGAGCTCGGACCGCCCGATGGGACAACCCGAAGTCCACGAGTAGCCGGTCATCCGATTCCAGAGCCCGTCCGGGATGTCGCTGACGACGGCATTCGCACCGGCACCCGAGGCCACATCGTTGTTCGGGAACTCGATCGCGGGTGGATGGTCCGTATGGATCGCGCCGATCTGGGCCGGATCCGCCGACGCCCCCGGCGCGATCATCGCTCCAAGGCCGACCGCACCCGCGATTGCGAGGATCAGCGCCTTGCGCCGGGTCGGTGCCCGGTCGCGAACGGATTCGCCTGGCTGTGCCTGCATCTCGGTCTCCCCTGTCGCGTGACGCGCGTCCCCGGTGATGCGCGGTGAGCCGGATACTAGTGCGCGCACCATCGCACACAGCGACAACGGGTTTGACTAGCGCGGCAAGCTCGGCGCCACGCCGCTGACGGCCGGCAGCTCGGCGGCCGGCAGCGGCCGCGCGAAGTGGTAGCCCTGCGCGCGCCGGTAGCCGATCGCGGCGAGCTTGGCCGCCTGCGCCTCGGTCTCGATGCCCTCGGCGACGGCGATCAGCCCGAGCGCGTCGGCCATCTGCAGGACGGCGGTGGCGACCGCGGCGCGCTGGTCGGACGTCGTTACCTCGTCGACGAAGGACTTGTCGAGCTTGATGACGTTCACCGGGCAGGTGCGCAGCAGGCCGAGCGAGGACTGGCCCGTGCCGAAGTCGTCGAGCGCGATCCACACGCCGAGGCGCTCCAGGGCCTCCAGCGCGTCCAGGGCGCGGCGGCCCTCGAGCACGGCGCTCTCGGTGACCTCGAGCAGCAGGCGCTCGGGGGCCACGCCGGCGTCCGACAGGGCGCGGCCGACGTGCTCGGCGAAGTCGGGCTCCTGGAGCTGGCGCGCCGCGACGTTGACGGCCAGGCGCGTCCGCGGGTGCGCGTGGATCCACGCCTTGCACTCGCTCAGCGCGCGGCGCAGCACCCACATGCCCAGCGGGACGATCAGGCCCGTGCGCTCGGCCGCCGGGATGAACTCCGCCGGGGAGATCAGACCGCGCGTCGGATGCGTCCAGCGCACGAGCGCCTCGACGCCCACCGGCGACCCGCCCGGGAGCTCGACGACCGGCTGGTAGACGACGTGCAACTGCTCGCGTGCCAGCGCCTCGCGCAGCTCGGCGCCGAGCGCCGCGTGCTCGAGGATGCGGTCGCCCATCGCCGGCGCGTACTCGGCGAAGCGCGCCTTGCCGCCCGCCTTGGCCTCGTACATCGCGATGTCGGCGTGGCGCAGGATCTCGTCGGCGTGGTGGCCCGGCGTCGCGGGCGCGATGCCGATGCTGGCCTGGACGAGCAGCGTGTGGCCGTGCGTGACGATCGGCTGGCCGAGGCTCGCGCCGATGCGCTCGGCGATCTCGTGCACCCGGGCGCAGTCGACGTCGCGCAGCAGCACTGCGAACTCGTCGCCGCCGAGCCGCGCGACGGTGTCCTCGGGGCGCACGCAGCGCAGCACGCGCCCGGCGGCCGCGACGAGCACGCCGTCGCCGACCTCGTGGCCGAGCGTGTCGTTGACGATCTTGAAGTCGTCGAGGTCGATCAGCAGCACGGCCAGACGTTGCTCGCCGGCGGCCAGCGCGGCCCCCAGGCGCTCGCCGAACGCGCTGCGGTTGGCCAGCTCGGTCAGCGCGTCGTGCGACGCGCGGTGGCGCAGGCGCTCGCGGTAGCCGCGCGACTCCGTGATGTCGCGCGCGTTGTGCACGAGGCCGCCGACGCTCGAGTCGTCGAGCAGGTTCGTGCTCGTGACGTCGAGCCAGCGCCAGGAGCCGTCGGCGTGCTGCATGCGCGTCTCGAAGCGGATCGTGTCCCCGGGACGGTTGCGCAGCTCGGCCAGCATCGGGCCGACGCGCGCGGCGTCCTCCGGGTGCAGCGGGTGGGTGCGATCGACGAAATCCTCCGGCGCGAAGCCGAGGGCGCTCGTGATCGCCGGGCTCACGTAGGCGACCGAGCCGTCGAGGCGCGTGACGGTGATGATGTCCGAGTTCATCTGGACGAGCGAGCGGAAGCGCCGCTCGTGCCGGCCCAGCTCCTCGAGCAGGCCGTGGTTCTCGCGCAGGGCGGCGAGCTGGCGGACGGCGACGAGCACCGTCAGCGCGACGGCGCAGACGACGACCAGGAACGCGCGTCCCTCCAGCCGTGCGGCGGCGACGGCCACCAGCAGCGCGTCCGTCGCGGCAACCGCGCCATACGGGAGCAGGCTGTAGCGGCGGCTCCGGCCCGCGCGCGAGCCTCCCTCGCCGGCGGCGGCGGCGGCGCGCCGCTGGCGCTCGGCCGCGAGGACGGCGAAGAGCACGCAGACGGGGACGATCAGCTGCGCGCTGCCGATCTGCGGCCGCGCCTCGAGCAGCGGCGTGAGCGCGGCCGAGAAGCCGCCGACGAGCAGCGTGCCGGCGAGGATGCGCAGCGCGCGGCTGTCGACGGGACCGGTTCCGGTGAGCACGACCTTGGCGAGCGCGAGGACCGCGGCGAGCGTCATCGCCGCGAGCGACAGATCGGCCCACGCGGCGGCGCGGCCGTCGGCGACGAGCGTCGGCGCCGTGAAGTACCAGATGAACATCGTCGCGCTGAGGGCGACCGCCGCCCCGTCGAGCGCGAGGCGCATCCACTCGGGTCGCGTGCGCCGCCCGACCGGCAGGCGGATCAGGGCCCACAGCATCACGATCGCCTCGCCGCCGTCGGCCAGCAGCGTGCCGAGCGGCATGTGGGTGCCCGGCAGCTCGGGATGGAGGATCTGCCCGACGGCCTGGATCGTGGTCGCGACCATGACGAATCCCACGCAGACGATGAGCTGGTTCCAGAAGCGGCGCCCCGCGGCGGGCAGCCCGGGGGCCGTGGCGGCGCGGTGGAACGCGGCCGCGGCCACGCAGAGCGCCAGCCACGAGGGGATCCAGCCGAGGACGACCGGTCCCCGCTCGGCGGTCCAGTTCGCGGCGGTCCAGACGAGCAGGAGCAGCGTCAGGCCGGCCGAGGCTGTCACCAGCCGACCGGGGCGCTTCTCGACCTTCCCCTGGAACTTGCTCACCAGTGGGGAATCGGCCCCGCCGAACGAGCCTTGAGACCTCGCTGCGCTCCTCTGACGGCCGGCCCGCCGGGCGGCGGGTGCGCGCTACTTCTTGCGACGCCGGAACAGCCGCAGGATCCGCTCCCACAGCACGCTGAAGAACAGGCGGATGCCGTGGATCGGCTTCGCCGGCGCGGGCGGCGTGAACGGCTTGGCCGCGGGCCGGTCCGCGGGTGCGGCGGCCGGCGGTGCGACGCTCGCCGGCTGTCCCGGGCCGGGTGGCGACTCGCGGTCAGCCGGGCCGGGGCCGGGCTCGGCCGCCGTCGGCTGCAGCCCCACCTCGGCGGGCGACTTGCCCTCGGCGGCGCTGTCCTCGGGGCGCGCCTCGGCGGCGGCGCTGGCCGCCGCCTCCGCCGGCGTCATGCCGGGCGGCGCCGGCTCGGCGCCCGAGACCGCGCCCTCGCCGGGCTCGGCCGCGGGGGTGGGGTCGGGCGCGGCCGCGGGGGTGGGGTCGGGCGCGGCCGCAGGGGTGGGGTCGGGCGCGGCCGCGGGGGTGGGGTCGGGCGCGGCCGCAGGGGTGGGGTCGGGCGCGGCCGCAGGGGTGGGGTCGGGCGCGGCCGCAGTGGCGGGGTCGGGCGCGGCCGCAGTGGCGGGGTCGGCGGCGGGCGTGGGGTCGGCGGCAGGCGCGGCCGCAGCAGCCTCGGGCTCTCGGTGCGCCTCGCCGGTGGCACCGGTCGGGTCACCGGTGAGCCCGGTCTGCAGGCACTCGGCGAACTCGCGCATCAGGCGGTTGGAGATGTCCTCGATCATGCCGCCGCGGCCGAAGCGCGCCAGGCGGCCGGTGATCGTGAAGTCGGTGTGCGCCTCCACGCGCGTGCCGCCGTCGATCTCGAAGAGCTTGTTGACGATCGTCGCGTTCGCGCCGCCCTGGCCGCGCTTGTCGCTGCCGTGCGCCTTGAGCGTCGCGGTGTGCGTCGACTTGTCGACGTCCTCGAGGCGGATCTGGCCGCGGTAGGCCGCGGTCGTCGGGCCGAGCTTGACCTGGAACGTGCCGTGATAGGTGCCCTCGTCGTCGCGCTCGGTGATCGCCGCGCCGGGAAGGCATGGCGCCACGCGCTCGAGATCGACGAGCACGTCCCACACCTGATCGATCGGAGCCTTCACCTCGAACGACTGCTCGAGCTTCATCGACAGCACCTCCGTTTGCCGGGGAGCCCTGGAGCTTTCCATACCGGGCGTTACGCTGGCGGAGCCGATGGCCGACCCCGACGTCCGCGCTTCAGACGACGACCGCGAGCAGGCCGCCGAGCAGCTGCGCCAGGCAGCGTCCCAGGGCCGCATCACGGTCGACGAGCTCGAGGAGCGCCTGCAGGCGGCCTACGCGGCGCGCACGGAGGGTGAGCTCGTGCCGATCGTCGCCGACCTGCCGGCCGCTCGGGAGCGCCCGGCCGGCCGACTCCCGGTCCGTCGCGGCGAGGGCGGCACGCGCTGGCTCGTCTCGATCATGGGCGGCCACGACCGCCAGGGCCACTGGCGGATCGCGCCGCGCCTCACGGTCGTCAACATCATGGGCGGCAGCGATCTCGACCTGCACGAGGCCGAGCTGGCCGACGACGAGGTCGTGATCACCGTGTTCTCGCTGATGGGCGGCACTGACATCCGCGTCCCCGACGGCCTCAACGTCGAGGTGTCGCAGTTCGCGTTCATGGGCGGCAACAGCGTGGAGCTCGGCCCGTCACACCCCGATCCCGGCGGCCCGGTGGTCCGTATCCGCATCCTGTCGATCATGGGCGGCAGCGACGTCAGGCGCGGGCGGCGGCTCACGCGCGCCGAGCGGCGCCAGGAGCGCCTCGAGCGCCGAGCGCGGCGCCACGGCTGAGGCGCCCGGCCAGCACCAGCAGCCCGGCGAGCGCGACGAGCGCGGTCCCTCCCCCGGCGACGGCCAGCGTCGCCCGCGCGCCGACGAGGTCGACGAGCACTCCGCCGAGCCCCAGCGCGGCCAGCTCCGCGCCGTTGCGCAGGGCCGCGTAGGCCGCGAACGCGCGCCCGTGTGCGCTCGCGGGGACGCGCTCGTGGATCATCGTTCGCGCGGTCACGTTCTTGATCCCGTGCACGACGCCGCCGAGCGCGTAGAGGACGAGCACCGCCGGCAGCACCGCGATCGCCGCGGCGAGCGCCTTGCTCGTGCCCTGGAGGCCGGCGGTGCAGATCGCGGCGACCGCCAGCCCGCGGGCCGGGACACGCGGAGCGGCGCCGAGCGAGCCGGCGACCATGCCGGCGGTCCAGGACGTGTAGAGCAGGCCCAGTCCGAGCGAGCCGGCCCCGAGGGTCGTCGACACGAAGAAGACGTCGGCCGTGATCGACGCCGACATCGCCACCAGCGAGACGACGAGGACCACGACCGTCAGGCGCAGCTGCCGGTCGGCGCCCAGCAGCGCCAGGCCTCCGCGGGCACGCTCGCTCTCGCCGGCCGGCCCGTCCGGCCGGCGGCGCGCTCGCAGCGCCAGGGCGCCGGCGACGATCACGAGGAAGCTTGCCGCGTCGAGGAGGAGCGCCCCACCGGTCCCGGCGGCGGCGGCGAGCGCGCCGCCGGCGAGCGGGCCAACGGTGTAGCCGACGTAGCGCGCCGCCTCGACGCGCCCGTTGGCCCGTGCCGCTCCGGCACGGGCGCCGACGACGCCGACGAGCGCGAACTCCGCCGGCACCGCCACCGCGGCGCCGATGCCGAGCAGCGCGACCAGGGCGAGGGTCAGCCCCGCGCCGGGCGTGAACGCGAGCGCCAGCGCCACGACGGCCTGCGCCAGCGACGCCCAGCCGAGCGCGGCCCGGCTCTCGACCCGGTCGACGAGCCGGCCGGCCCACGGGGAGACGGCGGCGAGCGCGAGCCAGTTCGCCGCGAACACGGCGGCGACGAGCAGGCCCGAGCCGGTCGTCGCCTGCATGTGCACCGCCAGCGCCGTGATCGCCGCGATGTCCCCGCCGGCCGATACGCCGACGGCGGCCACGAGGATCGGCAGGTCCCAGCGGCCGGTCGCGCTCGCCGCCACCGCCTCAGCCTTCGGTCCAGGCGGGCGGCTCGTACGGGGCGCCGGGCACGCCGCCGACGACCATGACCCGGACGCCGTTCGGGCCCGCGGCCAGCGCGGCGCGATCCCTCGGGCGCCACGCGCACGAGATGGCCGGCGTCGATCGGGTGGCGGGTGCCGTCGTCGAGCAGCACCGAGCCCTCGCCGTCGAGGACCGCGTAGAGCTCCTCCTGGCCGGTCGGCCGCTCGTCGTGGGCGTCGGTCACGTAGTCCGGCGGCAGGTCGAGCACCTGGACGCCGAACGCGCTGATGCCGAGACCGCGGCGGGCGAGCTTGATCACGCCGCCGAACAGCGACGGCAGCTCGTCGATCGAGGCCGCGGTCACCGGGGATGTGGTGTGTGCAGTCATGCGGCGCAGCCTGCGCGCTGCGCGTCAACGGATCGCAAACGATGCGCAAGCCGTGCCGGGCCACCGTGGACGCGGCCGCGGGGCCCGGTTACGCTCGCTCGCCGTGCTGCGCGTACGGCTGATCGGAGAGCTCGGGCTCGAGACCGGCGGGCGCGCGATCCTGCCGCCGGACGGACGCCCCGCCCGCGCCCTCCTCGCCTGGCTCGCGCTGCACCCGGGCCGCTCGGCGCGTGCGGACGTCGCCGCGGCCCTGTGGCCCGACGTCCTCGACCAGAGCGCACGCGCGAGCCTGCGCACCGCACTGTCGGCGCTGCGCCGGTCGCTCGGCCCGGCGGCGCGCGCGCTGGGGGCGGGTCGCGAGGCGGTCTGGCTCGATGACGTGCAGGTCGACGCGCTGGAGTTCGCCGCGCTCGTGGATGCCGGTGAGTTCGCGGCCGCGCTGGCGCTCGGCGACGCCGACCTGCTGCCCGGTCTGCAGGACGAGTGGGCCGTCGCGGCGCGCGACGCGCACCGCGAGCGGCGCGGCACGGCGCTCGGCGGGCTTGCCACGGAGGCCGCACGCGGCGGTGACCGCGACGAGGCGGTCCGCTGCGCGCGCCGGCGAGCCGCGCTCGACCAGTTCGACGAGCCCGCCCACCGGGCGCTGATGCGCCACCTCGTGGCAGCGGGCGACGTCGGCGGCGCGCTGTCGGAGTACGAGCGGCTGGCCGTCCGCCTGCGGGGCGAGCTCGCGGTGGTGCCGTCGACGGCGACGCGCGAGCTCGCCGAGCGGATCCGCGGGGCGCACCGCGTCGGCGCGCAGCCTCCGCGCGGAGCGGATCCGCCTGCCCCCGCGTCTGCGGCCCGCACCCCGTCCCCGACCACCGGGCCGTCCTACACCTCGGAGCCGGCGGCTGGGGCGCTCGCCGGCGACGAGCGGCCGCCCTTCCCCACATCGCTGGCGGCTGGTCGCTTCGCGGGTACGTTCGTCGGCCG
Source organism: Nitrospirota bacterium (assembly GCA_963741205.1). GTDB lineage: Bacteria > Nitrospirota > UBA9217 > UBA9217 > UBA9217 > JAJYKN01. Next base: position 142,987 of record CAVUHW010000010.1, on the reverse strand, counting down.
GGCGGACGCGCTGGAGCGGCTGCAAGGCGCGTGGAGCGAGGTCGCGGGCGGCGCGCGGCGTGCAGCGCTCGTCGCCGGGCCTCCCGGCATCGGCAAGACGCGGCTGGCCGCAGCGTTCGCCGCCGAGGTCCACGCGGGCGGCGGCGCGGTGCTGGCCGCCGTGGCCGACGAGGACGCGCCGGAGCCGCTCTCCCCCGTCCTCGGCGCGCTCGCGGACGCCGGCCGGGCCGCGCCGGCGCCGGCCATGGAGGCGGGCGCGGATCCGCGCGCCGCCCGGCTCGCCCGCCTCGACGCCCTCGCCGACGCGCTCGAGCGCGCCGCGGGCGGCGCGACGCTGCTGCTCGTCGTCGACGACCTCCAGTGGGCCGACCCGGAGACCTTGCGGCTGCTGGTCCGCGTGGCGCGAACCGGCCGCGGCCCGCATGCTGCTCCTGGCCACCGCGCGGCCGGCGCCGCCGCATCCGGTGCGGGCGGCGCTCGACGACCTCGGCCGCGCGCTGCCGCTCGCCCGGCTCGATCTGGCGGGCCTGCGCCGCGGCGAGGTGAGCGCGTTCGCCGCCGATCGCGGAGTCGATGCCGACGTCGAGGACCTGCTCGTCCGCACCGCCGGCAACCCGTTCTTCCTCGAGGCCCTGCTGGCCGAGGGCGGCGAGCGCACGCCGACGCGCGTCATCGAGGCGATCGCGGCGCGCGCCGAGCGGCTCGGACCCGAGCCGTTCGCGGTCCTGCGTGCCGCCGCGCTGCTCGGCCGCACGATCGACGCCGAGCTCGCCGCCGAGGTGGCCGGCACCGACCCGCTCGGCGCGTTGGATGCGCTGGACGCGGCGCAGCACGCGGGCCTCGTGGATCGGGAGCGGCGCGGCCGCGGTCGCGTTCGCTCACGCGCTGGTGCAGGACGCGCTGCTCGAGGGGCTCGGCGCCGGCGACCGGGCTCGCCTGCACACCCGCGCGGCCGGGGCGCTGGCCCGGCGTGCGGACGCCGGCGACCAGACGGCGCTGGTCGCCGCCGCTCGGCACGCGCTCGCCGGGTCTCCCCCGCTCGCGGCCGCGGACGCGATCGACCTGGCGGCCCGCGCCGGGGCGGCGCTGCTCGCACCGGCGCCGGCCGCCGCGGCGGAGATGCTCGAGCGCGCGCTCGGGCGGGCCACCGCCGCCGGCGACAGCGTCCTCGCCGACGAGCTGCGCTGCCGGCTCGGCGAGGCGCTCGCCGCCGCCGAGCGCCCCGACGAGGCCCGGGCCGCGTTCGAGGCTGCGGCGGCCGGCGCGCGGGCGCGCGGCGACGCCGAGCTGCTCGCGCGGACCGCGCTCGGCGCGGCCGGGCCGGGCGTGACGATCCTGCGCGTCGACCAGGAGCGCGTCGAGGCGCTCGACGAGGCCCTCGCGACGCTGGATCCCCGGCCCTCCCCCTTGCGCGCGCCGCCTGCAGGCGCGCCTCGCGATCGAGCTCGCCTACGCGCCCGACCATCAGCGGCGCGAGCGGCTGAGCGCCGGCCGCGGTCGAGGAGGCGCGCGCGCTCGGACGACCACCGCTCGCTGGCCGCGGCGCTCGGCGCCCGCCACGTCGTTCTGTGGGGCCCCGAGCACACGCACGAGCGGCTCGCGCTGGCCGACGAGATGCTCGCGCGCGCCCGCCGCGCGGCTGACCCCGCGCTCGAGCTGCAGGCGCGCACGTGGCGGATCGTCGACCTCACCGAGCTCGGCGACGGCGCGGCGCTCGACGCCGAGCTCGACGCCTACGCGGCCGCCGCCGTGGCGAGCGGCCTCACCGTCTACGGCTGGTACGTGCCGGCCTGGCGCGCGATGCGCGCTTCGCTCCAGGGCCGCTGGGCCGAGTCGCGCCGCCTGCTCGAGCGGCCGTCGCGCTCGGCGACCCGCGCCGGCGACGGCAACGCGGTCCTGGTGTCACGGCTCGGCTTCTTCCAGAGCGCGCTGGCCGACGAGGCGTTCGAGGACGTCCCGCTCGACCTCCTCGAAGAGCGGATCCGCACGTCGCCCGCCGGGTGGGCGTACCGCCAGTCCTACATCTGGACGCTGGCCGCGCTCGGCCGCGAGGACGAGGCGCGCGCCCAGATCGAGATCGTCCGCGCCGCCGGCGGCCCGTCCGCCTGGCCGCGCGACACGAACTGGATCTCGGCGGTCCAGGAGCTCGCCGAGGCCGCGTGGCTGCTGCGCGATCGCGACCTCGGCGCCGAGCTCTGCGAGCTGCGTGCGCCGTTCGCCGACCGGATCGTCAGCTCGACGCGCGCGCTGCACATGATCGGCCCCGTCTCCGCGGTCCTCGGCCGCCTCGACGACCTGCTCGGCGACGCCGCCGCGGCGGCGACGCACTACGAGGACGCGATCGCGCGCTCGCGCCGCGCGGGCGCGCCGGTGTGGGCGGTCCGCGACACCCGCCGCCTGGGCGAGCTGCGGTGTGACACCGGCCTGCTGGCCGAGGCCGCGGCCGAGGCGCGCGCGCTCGAGCTGCCCAACGTCGCGGCCGCCTGCGAGCGCGCGCTCAGGCGCGCGCGATCACCGTCCGCCATCGGTTGAACACGCCGTAGCTGCCGTCCGGCCGCCGGCGATGCGCGAGCGCGCGCAGGATCGCGCCGCGCAGCTGCGGCTCGTGCTCGGGCCCGGCGATCGCGGCCGCGCCGGGCACGGAGGCCAGCATGGCCTCCACGAGCGGCGCCTCGCCGGCGTAGCCGTGCGCCGAGGCGATCTCGAACGAGTCCTCGACGGCCAGTCCGGCCTGCGCCGCGAGCTCCTCGACCACCGGCCGCCACTGCGCTCGCTCGGCCGCCCCCTGGAGCGGCGCGGCGCCGATCGCCGCCACGGCGTCCTTCACGGCCTCGAGGTCGCAGTCCTCCGGGCGCCCGAAGACCTGGATCACCACCCGCGCCCCCGGCCGCGCGACGCGCGCGGCCTCGCGCAGCGCGGCGACGACGTCGTCGGCGAAGAAGAACGAGCGAAAGCCGGTCACGAGGTCGAAGGCGTCGTCGCCGAAGGGCAGCCTCTGCAGGTCCCCGAGGCGCAGGTCGGCCTCCGGCACTCGCCCGCGGGCGAGTCCCAGAAGGCCCTCGCTGGCGTCGATGCCGGCGACCCGAGCGCCGCGGTCGGCGCACAGGCGCAGGAAGACGCCGGCGCCGCAGCCGAGGTCGAGCACGCGCTCGCCGCGCTCGAGTCCCACGCGGCCGAGCGTCTGCTCGTACACCGGGCCCTGCCGTTGCTCGTTGAGCGCCCAGGCCCGCGGCCGGCCGCTCCACAGCGCGCCCCAATGGCGGGCGCTCACACTCATCTGGTCGGTCATGTCCGGAGGACGGCGAGCGCCGCCCCGGGATCGAGGGGATATCCCCTCCCGGCCCCCCGCTACTGAAGCGCGTTCAGCTGATCGAGCGTGTCGACGTCGACCGGATCGCAGAGGTCGCCGCACTCGAACTCGCGCACGCGAGCGCCGGCGAGCAGGTCGCGGAAGCCGACGTCGCCGCGCAGCTCGTCCACGCGCCCGAGCAGCGGCCGCGCCAGCAGCACGGGATGCCCGGGGCGCCCGTGGTAGGTCGCGCGCACGGCGTCGAACCGGCCCGGATCGAACCGCAGCACGCCCGCGATCACCGTCGAGGTCACGAACGGCATGTCGCCGAGCGTCACCACCGCCGCGTCGACGTCGCCGAGCGCGCGCACGCCGGCCCGCAGCGACGCGGACTGCCCCTCGGCCCATTCCTCGTTGACGACCACGTCCACGCCCGAGAGGTCCACGCCGGCGCGCACCTCGTCCGCCCGCGCGCCGAGCACGACCACGACCGGCTGCAGCGCCGCCACGCCGCGCACGGCGTCCACGGCGTGCGCGAGCAGCGGGCGCCCGCGCACCTCGGCGAGCTGCTTGGCGCCGCCGAAGCGGCGCCCCTCGCCGGCGGCGAGGATCAGCCCGCCGACCCTCACACGACTTCGTGGATGCGCCCGCTGGAATGCGCCAGCCGGCCGCCGTCGCGCCCGTGGCGCATGGCGACGATCTCGGCCATGATCGACAGCGCGGTCTCCTCGGCGGTCAGCGCGCCGAGGTCGAGCCCGATCGGCGCCGAGATGCGGGTCGAGATCGGCCTCGTCGATGCCCTTGGCCACGAGCCGGTCGCGGCGCTTGGCCTGCGCGCGGCGCGAGCCCATCGCGCCGATGTAGCCGGCGTCCGAGCGCAGCGCGAGCACGAGCGCCGGGTCGTCGAGCTTCGGGTCGTGCGTCAGCACCGCGATCGCGGTCGCGCGGTCGATGCCGCCGATGCGCTGGAAGGCCTCCTCCGGCCACGCGGCGACCACCTCGACGGCGTCCGGGAAGCGCGAGGGCTGCGCGAAGCGCGTGCGCGGATCGACGACGTACGGCCGCCAGCCGGCGGCGCGCGCCAGCCGGCACAGCGCGGCGGCGAAGTCGACGGCGCCGAAGACGATCAGCCGCGGCGGCGGGAACGTGACGTCGACGAACAGCGTCGTGTCGTCCGACCTCGCGCGACTCGGAGCGCTCGATCCACATCAGCTCGTCGGCGTGCTCGACCGCCGCCTCGTCGAGCACAGGATCGCCGAGCGTCCCGTCGGTCGAGCCGTCGGTGAGCACGAGCATCTTCGCGCCCGGGTTGTCCCCGGCGAGCACGGTCACGATCGCGCCGCGACCGCCCGTGCGGGCCAGCTCGCTGAACCGGCCGACCGCGCTCACGGCTCGTACCGCTCCACCCAGACGGAGATCTCGCCGCCGCACGGCAGGCCGACGTCCCACGCCTCCTCGTCGGCGATGCCGAAGTGCAGCAGGCGCGGCGCGCCGCCGCTCAGGATCTCCTCGGCGACCTCGACGACCGCGCCCTCGACGCAGCCGCCGGACACGGCGCCGGCGATCTCGCCGTGCTCGGAGATCGCCATCTTGGCCCCCGGCGGGCGCGGCGCGGAGCGCTTGACGTCGATGACGGTCGCCAGCGCGACCTTGCTCGCCGTTCGCGACCCAGGCGTCGACTTCCTCGAGCACGTCCTTCATGTGATGCCCTCCTCCATCAGTTCGGCCAGCGCTTCCAGCGAGGCGATCGAGTTTCCCGGCAGCAGGTGGTCGACGTGCGGCAGCGCCGCGCGCATCCCGCGCGTCAACGGCTCGTAGCGCGGGTCGGCGGCGAGCGGGTTCAGCCACACGACCCGATGCGCGCAGCGGCTGCAGGCGCGACATCTCCTCGGCGAGCTGCTCGGGGTCGCCGCGGTCCCAGCCGTCGGAGAGGACCACGACGATCGCGCCGCGGCCGATGCGGCGCCCGTGCTCGCGGTTGAGCTGGGCGATCGCGGCGCCGATGCGCGTGCCGCCCGACCAGTCGGCGACGTGATGGCCGGCGCGCGCCAGCGCGCGGTCGGGATCGCGGCCCTCGAGCTCGCGCGTGATGCGCGTCAGCCGCGTGCCGAACACGAACGCCTCCACGCGCGCGCGGCCGGCGACGCAGGCCTGCACGTACTGGAGCAGCATGCGCGCGTACGGCGACATCGAGCCCGAGACGTCGCAGACCAGCACGAGGCGGCGCGGGCGCTGCGGTCTGCTCGCGCCAGCGGCGCTCCATCAGCTCGCCGCCGTGGCGCAGCGACGCGCGGACGGTGGCGCGCAGGTCGTGCACCTCGCGGCGCCGGCGCGTCGGGCTTCGTGCGCCGGCTGGTGCGCGTCGGCCCGCGGCGGGCGATCTGCGCGAGCAGCCGGCGGGCCAGCGCGCGCTCGGCGTCGGTGTAGGACGCGAAGTCCTTCTCGCGCAGCAGCTCGGCCTCGCTCCACGCGGCGGGCACGGGCTCGAAGCCCTCCTGAAGCGCCTCCTCGCCGGGCGACGGGACGCCGACGCGCGGCGGCGACGGCTTCTGGATCACGCCGATGTCCATCAGCTGGTCGAGCTCCGGCGGCATCGGCTCGCCCGCGAACGTGTCGGCGAACGCCGCGCGAACACGGCCTGGTCGGCGCGCGAGGAGCACAGCGCGGCGCGCAGCGCGAAGAAGGACTCGACGCGCGACGCGGCGTCCACGGCCGCCGAGCGCGCGGTGCGCGCCCAGCAGCTCGCCCGAGCCCGACGCGCGCGCCCCCGGCGCGCATGCGCGGCCGCGAGCTCGCTCAGCGGGCCGGTGACGGCCTCACGCGCCACGCAGCACTCCCAGCTCGCGGACGCGATCGATGTCCTCGCGCACCTTCAGCGCGACGCCGAGCGTGCCCTCGAGGTCCGGGTCGCCGTCGAGCGCGAGCAGCGCCCGCGCCCAGGTGATCGTCTCCCCCACGCCCGGGCAGCTTGTAGAGCTCCTGCTCGGCGCAGCTCGGCGACCGCGCGGCACACGCGCTCGGCGATCGCGTCCGGCACGCCGGGCAGCCGCGCGCGCACGATCTCGGCCTCGCGCTCGAGGTCGGGGTAGTCGATCCAGTGGTAGAGGCAGCGGCGCTTGAGCGCGTCGTGCAGCTCGCGCGTGCGGTTGGAGGTGAGCACGACCAGCGGCCGGTGCGACGCGCTCGACCGTCCCCAGCTCGGGGATCGTGATCGCGAAGTCCGACAGGAACTCGAGCAGGAACGCCTCGAACTCGTCGTCGGCGCGGTCGACCTCGTCGATCAGCAGCACCGCCTGGCCCTCGTGCTCGAGCGCCTCGAGCAGCGGGCGGCGCAGCAGGAACTCGCGCCCGAACAGCTCGCGCGCCGGGGCGCCGGCCTCGGCGGCCCGGATCGCCAGCAGCTGGCGCTGGTAGTCCCAGTCGTAGACGGCGTGGTGCAGGTCGATGCCCTCGTGGCACTGCAGGCGGATCAGGCGCGCGCCGCCGGCGCGCGGCCAGCGCGCGCGCCACCTCGGTCTTGCCCACGCCGGCCTCGCCCTCGAGCAGCAGCGGCTGCTCGAGCTGGGCGGCGAGGAACACGGCGGTGCTCAGCGCGCGGTCGGCCAGGTAGCCCTGGCCCGACAGCGCCGCGACGACGTCGTCGGTGGACCCGAAGTTCACGCCGGTAAGAATGACAGGGTGCAAGAACGCCGCCGGAGGCTCCTGACCCTGATGCTCTGCTGCGTGGGGCAGTTCATGGTCATCCTCGACGTCTCGGTCGTGAACGTCGCGCTGCCGTCGATCAAGGCGGACCTCGGCTTCACCGGCGCCGACCTCCAATGGGTGGTCAACGCGTACACGCTGACGTTCGGCGGCTTCCTGCTGCTCGGCGGCCGCGCCGCCGACCTGCTCGGCCGCGGCCGCGTGTTCGCCGCCGGGCTCGGGCTGTTCGCGGCGGCGTCGCTCGCCGGCGGCCTGGCCCTGAGCGACCGGCGTGCTCGTCGGCGCCCGCGCGCTGCAGGGGATCGGCGGCGCCATCGTCGCCCCCGCCTCGCTCTCGATCCTGACCAGCACGTTCACCGAGGGGGCCGAGCGCAACCGCGCGCTCGCCGCCTGGGGCGCCATGGGGGCCGTGGGCGGCGCGTCGGGCTCGCTGCTGGGCGGCCTGCTCACCGAAGCGCTGAGCTGGCGCTGGATCCTCTTCATCAACGTGCCGATCGGCGTGATCGCCGCCGTGCTGACGCTGCAGCGTCGTCGGCGCCGGGCGGCCGGTGCCGTCGTGGCGGCGCAACCTCGATCTCGCGGGAGCGCTGACCGTGACCGCCGGGCTCGTGCTGCTGACCTACGGCATCGTGGAGACCGACAGCCACGGCTGGGGCTCGGCGCGCACGCTCGCCACGTTCGCCGTGGCGATCGCGCTCCTGGCCGGCTCGCTGCTGATCGAGGCGCGCATCGCGGCGGCGCCGCTGCTGCCGCTGCGGCTGTTTCGCTCGCGCCGGCTGGTCGAGCGCGAACGTGGTCGTCTTCCTGCTCGGCAGCTCCGCGTTCGCCATGTGGTACTTCCTCTCCCTGTACCTCCAGGACGTGCTCGGCTACACGCCGATCGAGACCGGGCTGGCGTTCGCGCCGATGGCGACCGTGATCGCGGTCTGCTCGACGTTCTCGGGGCGCGTGGTCGGGCCGGGTCGGCGCCGGCCCGGTGCTGGCGACGGGCATGGGCCTGGTCTGCGCCGGGCTCGCGCTGTTCGCCCGCCTGCCGGTCGACGGCAGCTATGTCGTCGACGTGCTCGGCCCGTCGCTGGTCGCGGCCGCGGGGATCGGCTGCGCGTTCGTGCCGGTGACGATCGCCGCGATGACCGGCGTGACGCCGGGCGAGCAGGGCGTCGCCTCCGGCCTGGTCAACACGTCCCGGCAGGTGGGCGGCTCGCTCGGGCTGGCGGTCCTGGCGACGGTCGCCACGCAGCGCGCCGCGTCGCTCGCCGGCCACCACACCATGGAGGCGGCATTGACGAGCGGCTTTCACCGCGCGTTCCTCCTCGGCGCCGCGTTCGCCGGCGTGGGCGCGCTGACGGCCGCGCTCGCCGTCCCCGCCGTGCGCCCGCGCCGCCCGGCGCTCGCGGAGACGTAGCGGGCCGGCCCGCCCCCGGGCCGGCCCACTGGAAGCTACGCGCCGACGGCCTCCTCGAGCGCGCGCCGGCAGAGCACCCGCGCCAGGTGGCGCTTGTACTCCGAGGACGCGTTGAGGTCGGCCGGCGGCTCGGTGCCCTCCGCGGCCTGCTCGGCCGCCGCGGCGATGTGCTGCGCGTCGAGCGGCTGCCCGCGCAGCGCCGCCTCGGCCGCGCTCGCGCGCAGCGCGGTCGAGCCCATGTTGGTGAGCCCGATCCGCACGTCCTCGCACGAGCCGTCGGCGCCGCGCTTGACCATCGCGCAGACGGCGACCATCGCCCAGTCCTCGATGCGGCGGTTGAACTTCGCGTAGCCGTGGCCGAACTGCGTCATGTCCGGCAGGTGGACCGCGGTGACCACCTCGTCGTCGGCGATCGACGTCGTGAGGTAGTCCTGGAACAGGTCCGCGGCGGCGATCTGGCGCTCGCCGGACCCGCCCCGGACGGTCACCGACGCCCTCGGCGGCGAGCAGCACCGCCGGCATGTCGGAGGCCGGGTCGCCGTGGGCGAGCGAGCCGCCGATCGTGCCGCGGTTGCGCACCTGCTGGTCGGCGATCGTGGCCGCCGCCTGCGCGGCCAGCGCCGAGCCGCGGGTCGCTCGCCACGTCGTGGTGGCGCGTCATCGCGCCGATCGTCGTCGCCGCCGTTGTGCTGGATCCCGGACAGGCCCGGGACCTTGCGCAGGTCCACCAGCAGCGTCGGGGCCGCCAGCCGCAGCTTCATCAGCGGCAGCAGCGAGTGCCCGCCGGCCAGCAGCTTGGCGTCCTCGCCGCCCTCGCGCAGCGCCGCGAGCACCGCGTCGAGCGACTCGGGCGCGACGTAGTCGAACTCAGCCGGGATCACGCCGGACCTCCCTTCGCCTCCTGGATGGCCTCCCAGATCCGCATCGGGCTGAGCGGCATGTTGATGAAGTTGACGCCGAGCGGCTTGAGCGCGTCGATCACCGCGTTGGTGACCGTCGCCGAGCCGGCGATCGTGCCGGCCTCGCCGACGCCCTTGACGCGCAGGCTGTTGACCGGCGAGGGCGTCTCCGTGCGGTCGGTCTCGAAGCTCGGGACCTCCGCGGCCGACGGCAGCGCGTAGTCGACGAACGTGCCGGTGACGAGCTGGCCGTCCTCGTCGTAGTGGACGCGCTCGAACAGCGCCTGGCCGATCGCGTGGGTCACGCCGCCGTGCACCTGGCCGTCGATCAGCATCGGGTTGATCGCGGGCCCGCAGTCGTCGACCGCGACGTAGCGGACGATGTCCACGTTGCCGGTCTCCGCGTCGACGTCGACCACGCACGCGTGCGCGCCGAACGGGAACACGAAGTTCTCCGGGTCGTAGAACGACGTCTCGTCGAGCCCGGGCTCCATGCCCTCCGGCAGGTTCTCGGGGACGTAGGCGGCGCCCGCCACCTCGGCGAGCGTCATGCCCTTGTCCGGCGAGCCGGCGACGATGTACTTGTCGCCGGCGCAGCTCGATGTCGGCCGGGTCGGCCTCGAGCTGGTGCGCGACGATCGCCCGGGCCTTGTCCTGGACCTTCCGGGCGGCCCGCGCGGCGGCCTCGCCGCCGACGGCGAGCGAGCGCGACCCGTAGGTGTCGAGCCCCCACGGGCCGGTGTTCGTGTCGCCGTGGATGACCTCGACCTGCGCCGGGCTGATGCCCAGCCGGTCGGCCACGATCTGGGCGAACCCCGTCTCGTGCCCCTGGCCGTGCGGCGACGTGCCCGTGTAGAGCGTCGCCGAGCCGCTGGCGTGCACGCGCACCGTGGCCGACTCCCAGCCGCCGGCCTGCAGGCCGAAGCCGCTCGGGCCCACGGCCCGCGACGGCGCGTTGCCGCAGATCTCGGTGTAGGTGCAGAAGCCGATGCCGCGGTAGATGCCGCGCTCGCGCAGCTGCTCGGCCTCGCGGCGGACCTCGGCCTCGTCGATGTGCTCGAGCAGCTTGTCGAGCGCACCCGCGTAGTTGCCGGAGTCATAGGCGACGCCGATCGCGGTCTCGTGCGGCTCGAAGAACGGCGGGATGAAGTTCTTGCGCCGCAGCTCCAGCCGGTCCATGCCCAGCTCGTCGGCGAGCTGGTCCATGACGACCTCGATCAGGTGGGCCGCCTCCGGGCGCCCCGCCCCGCGGATCGCGTCCGTCGCGAACTTGTTCGTCATCACGCTGATGACGTCGGTGTGGACGGCCGGCGTCTTGTAGACGCCGCACATGACGAACGCGCTCAGCGGCGGGATCAGCGGCGTCAGCAGCATCTGGTACGCGCCGAGGTCGGCGATGATCTTCGTGTGCCAGGCGGTGAGCGTGCCGTCGCGCTTGGCGCCGACCTTGACGTAGTCGATCTGGTCGCGCCCGTGGTGCGTGACCATCATGCCCTCGGAGCGCGTCTCGATCCACTTCACCGGGCGCCCGAGCTTGCGCGACGCCCACGCGCAGCCGATCTCCTCGGCGTAGATCTTCAGCTTGGAGCCGAAGCCGCCGCCGACCTCCGGCGCGATCACGCGCACGCGCTCCTCGCTGATGCCGAGCTGGAGCGCAGAGGAACAGCCGCAGGAAGTGCGGGACCTGGGTCGAGCTCCAGACCGTCAGCCTCTCGCCGCGGTACTCGGCGAGCACGCCGCGCGGCTCGATCGCCCCTCCGGCCATGCGGTGGTTGACGACGCGCCGCTCGACGATCACGTCGGCCTCGGCGAACCCGGCCTCCAGATCGCCGCCGCCCAGTGACCACTCGCAGACCTTGTTGGTGCCGAACTGCTCGTGCACGAGCGGGGAGCCGTCCTCGAGCGCCGCCTCGGGGTCGGTGACGACCGGCAGCGGGTCGTACTCGACGATGACCTCCTCGGCCGCGTCGACCACCGCGTAGCGGTTGGAGCCGACGACCATCGCGACCGGGTCGCCCACGTGCTTGACCTCGCCCTTGGCGAGCACCCAGTGGTCGGGGGTGTTGACCTCGACGCCCGGAGGCACCCACGCCATCGGCAGGCCGGCCTCCATGTCGAGGTCCTCGCCCGTGTAGACGGCCCAGACGCCGTCGCGCGCCTTCGCGCCGGACGTGTCGATCGAGATGATCTTCGCGTGCGCCTCCGGCGAGCGCACCCACGCCGCCCACAGCTGGCCGGTGAGGGTGATGTCGTCGACGTAGGTCGCCCGCCCGGTGATCAGGCGCGGGTCCTCCTTGCGCCTGATCGCCTGACCGACGTATCCGTTGCCGGTCGAGGACTCCTCGGCGACGCTCATGCGGAGACCCCTTCGCGCACGTTCGCCACGGCCAGCACCGCCTTGACGATGTTGTGGTAGCCGGTGCAGCGGCAGAGGTTGCCGGCCAGGCCCTCGCGCACCTCGTCCTCGGTGGGGCTCGGGTTGCGCTCGAGCAGGTCGGCGGCGGCCATGATCATGCCGGGCGTGCAGTAGCCGCACTGCAGGCCGTGGTGCTCCCAGAAGGCCTCCTGCAGCGGATGCAGGTTCCCCTCCTGGCCCATCCCTTCGATCGTCGTGACCTCCGCGCCGTCCGCCTGGACCGCCAGCACCGTGCACGACTTGACCGCCTCGCCGTTCAGGTGGCAGGTGCACGCTCCGCAGTTGGAGGTGTCGCAGCCGACGTGCGTACCGGTGAGGCCGAGCGTGTCACGAAGGAAGTGGACCAGGAGAAGACGGGGCTCGACCTCGGCCGTCTGCTGGGTGCCGTTGACCGTCACCGAGACGCGGACAGGGCTGGCCATGTAGCTGTCTCCTCCTCCTCGACAGTAGGGACCTGCTGCGCAGCCTATTGGGTGGCGGGCGGCGAGCCAACCGCGGTCCGCTTCCGCGGACCTTGCGAAAGCTTCGTGCCCTCCGGCAGCTCGGCGCGCGCCCCGTTCTCGAGCTCCGGCGTGGCGGCGTCCTTCTCCGACGCCTGCGTCTTGCCGGTCGTCTCCATGAACGCGTTGATGATGTCCAGCGGCAGCGGGAACACCACCGTCGAGTTCTGCGTGGCGCCGATCTCGGTCAGCGTCTGCAGGTAGCGCAGCTGCAGCGCCGCGGGGTTCCCGCTGATCACGTCGGCGGCGTTGCGCAGCTGCTTGGAGGCCTCGAACTCGCCCTGCGCGTGGATGATCTTCGCGCGCCGCTCGCGCTCGGCCTCGGCCTGCAGCGCCATCGCCCGCTGCATCGCGCTCGGGATCTCGACGTCGCGGATCTCGACCGCCGTGACCTTGATGCCCCACGGCTCGGTGTGCTCGTCGACGGTCTGCTGGATCGCCTCGTTGAGCTTCTCGCGCTCGGCCAGCAGCGTGTCGAGCTCGGCCTTGCCGAGCACCGAGCGCAGCGTCGTCTGCGCGATCTGCGACGTCGCCTTGAGGAAGCGCTCGACCTCGACCGTCGAGCGCGTCGCGTCGACCACGCGGAAGTAGCAGACCGCGTTGACCTTGGCCGGCACGTTGTCGCGCGTGATGACGGCCTGCGGCGGGATGTCGAGCACGATCGTGCGCAGGTCCACGCGGACCATGCGGTCGATCGCGGGGATCAGCATCACCAGGCCCGGCCCCTTCTGGCCGAGCAGCCGGCCGACCCGGAACACCACGGCGCGCTCGTACTCGCGCAGGATGCGGATCGACGCGGCGGCCAGCAGCGCCCGCGATGACCGCCAGAGTCACTACCAGGACGACTATCGCGGTGATCACGGCACGACCTCCCATTCCTCGGCGCGGCGGACTCCGAGCGTCAGGCCCTGCACACGCTCCACCACGACGCGCTCGCCCTCGCGCAGCTCGGGCTCCTCGTCGTCGTCGTGCAGCACCGAGCGCCGGGCGTGCCAGAGCTCGCCGGAGACGAAGACCTCGCCCTCTGGCGCGCACGCGTGGCGCACCACGCCCACGCGGCCGATCAGGCCCTCGGCTCCGCCGAGGACCTTATGCTTGCGGACCGCGAGCCCCTTGCGCGTGGCCACCAACACCAGACCGCCCATCACGACGGCGACCGGGATCGCCACCGCGAGCGCGGCGACCGCGCCGCCGCCCGCTGCGCCGACGGCCAGCACGGCGGCCAGCACCAGCGCGAGGACTCCGGCGGCTCCGAGAGCGCCGTAGGAGGCAACGTGCGCCTCTGCCACCAGCAGCCCGGCGCCGGTCAGGATCAGCGCGACGATCAGGGGAGTCATTTCCCTATTGCCTCGTACTGAGACTACTCCCGTCGCGTTACGACCATCGGCAACCCGGCGCGTGGCCCCAAGGTCGGCGTCTGGCGGATCGCCAGCCGGAAGCCGGGCGCGAGCTCGAGCCGGAAGTCGCGCAGCACGCGCGCGGCGATCGTGCGGATCTCGAGCTGACCGAAGCGCATGCCCAGGCAGATGCGCGAGCCGCCGCCGAACGGCACGTAGGCGCCGCGCGGGATCTGCTTGCGCTCCTCGGGCCCGAAGCGCTCGGGGCGGAAGGCGTGCGGGTCCTCCCAGACGTCCGGCAGGCGGTGCGAGGCCCATGAGGAGTAGTTGACGAGCGCGCCGCGGGGGATCGAGTGGCCGCCGAACTCGAACGCGCGGGCGGCGCGGCGCGGCCCGATCCAGGCCGGCGGGTAGAGACGCAGCGTCTCCTCGATCGCCTGCTCGAGCTGCGGCAGCGGCCCTTCGGTGCCGGCGACGAGATCGGCGGCCGTCGGCTCGCGGACAAGCGCAGCGCGCTCGGCGGCCAGCCGCGCGGCGTGCTCCGGCGCGCGCGCGAGCTCGTAGAAGAGGAACGAGACCGTGGCCGTCGTCGTGTCGTGGCCGGCGAACAGCATCGTCATCAGGTGGTCGCGGACGTGCCGCTCGCTGAGCGCCGTGCCGTCCTCGTCGCGCGCGTCCAGCAGCAGGCTCAGCAGGTCCTCCCCGCGCTCGCCGCTGCGCCGGCGGCGCGCGATCTCCCCGTAGAGCAGCTCGTCGAGGCGCCGGCGGGCGGCCATCATCTCCGCGAACGGCGTGCGCGGGCCGCGCAGGATCTGAAGCACGTACTCGCGCCCGTAGAAGCTGAGCGCGCGCTCGAACTCCGCGGTCGGGTCCAGGCCGGGCGGCCGCTTGTCGGGGTCGAAGCCGAACAGCGCGCGCAGCGCGACGCGCAGCGCCAGCTCGCGTGACCAGCGGTAGAGGTCCAGGCGCGCTCCCTCCTGCCAGCGCCCGACCGCGCGGTCGACCTCCGCGGCGATCGCGCCATGCGCGGCGGCGATCCGCTCGCGGTGGAACGCCGGCAGCATGATCCGGCGCGAGCGGCGGTGGAAGTCCCCGTCGATCGTGAGCATCCCGTCGCCGAGCAGCGGGATCAGGTCGCCGAACGCCCCGTCGCGCCAGCGGAAGTGATCCGCGTGTGAAACCAGGACGAAGTGGTTGGCCTCAGGCCCGAGCATGAACACATGGCGCGCGTGGAACAGCCGCAGACTGAACACCGGACCGTGGCGCTCGTAGGCCTCGAGCAGCAGGTCCAGCGCGTCGGCGATCATGCGGTGCGAGCGGCGCAGGCTCGGCCCGACGTCGCCCGGCGGGTACGGGCTGCCGGCCCGCCGCTCGGTCGCGATGTCGTACGCCACGCGGCGCAGCGGGCTGGTCGAGACCGGCTCCGGGCCGACGAGGCTCATATGCGAACCGTAAAGCCTCGGTGCTGCGCGGAACGGCCGCCCGCCGGTCGGGTATACCAACCAGTGAGACGCGGCTTACCGGTCCGCTTGCCGGGCCACCGTGTTCCCATTACGGTGGCTCTGGCTCGGTGATGATTCCGATGACGGCGACGGCGGTGCGCAAACGGCACCACGATTACGCGCGCGCAAGGCGCGCGGGCGTCGCCGTGCTCGCAGCCGCCGCGGTGTCGCTGATCGGAGCCGCCTCCGCGCCCGCACAGTTGCAGCAGCCTGCGGACCGACACCGTGCCCGGCGAGGTCATCGTGCAGTTCGACTCCGGAACGAGCGGCGCCGAGCGCGCCGACGTGCGCGACGCCGCCGGAACGCGCGTCGAGGAGGCGCTGCGCCAGCCGGGCCTGCAGCGGCTGAGCGTCGAGCCCGGCACCACCGTCGACGAGGCCATCCGCCGGCTGGAGGCCGACCCGGACGTCCGATTCGCGCAGCCGAACATCATCTACCGGGCGGCCGCCGTGGCGCCCGGACCCGCTCACGCGGTCAGCTCTGGGGACTCGCGAAGATCGGCGCGCCTGCGGCGTGGGCGCACACGACCGGCTCCCCGTCCGTCACCGTCGCGGTCGTCGACACCGGGATCGCGTACGACCATCCCGACCTCGGCCGCCAACATCGACACCGCAGCGCGGCCGCGACTTCGTCAATGAGGCTTCCTCGACGGCGATCCCGACGGCCGACGGCTTCGACCCGATCGACGAGCCGCGCGACCTCGACGGCCACGGAACGCACGTGGCGGGCACCATCGCTGCCGAGGGCAACAACGATATCGGCGTCGCGGGCGTGAGCCTGGCACAGCAAGCTCGTGCTCGGTGCGTGTCCTCGACGGCCACGGCGAGGGCACCTCCGACGACCTCGCCGACGGCCTGGACTACGCAGGCGACATCGGCGCCCAGGTGGCCAACGTGTCGATCAGCGGCGCGGGCGTCGATCCGGCGGTCGCGCAGGCGATCACGTCGCACCCGGCACGCTCTACGTCGTCGCGGCCGGCAACGGCGCGAGCGACAACGACCGCCGACCCCCAGGCGCCCGTGCAACGTCGACGCCCCGAACCTGATCTGCGTGGCCGCCACGCACGACGACCGAGCGGCTCGCCGGGCTTCTCGAACTTCGGCGCCACCTCCGTCGATCTCGGCGCGCCCGGGCAGGCGATCCTCTCCACCCAGCCCGGCGAGAGCGCGTACCGCCCGACGTCGAGATCGTCCCGCAACCGGCTCACGCCGCCTACTGGAACTTCGAGGGCGCCAACCCGCTCGCCGACTGGAGACACGACGATCTGGGAGCTGCAGCGACCACCGGCTGTCGGTGGAGCCCAACGGCCGCTCGGCCACCGGATTCGCCCGACATCGACTCCATCGGCAACCCGTCCCCTATCCCGCGAACGCAGAACAACGACCTGATCACCCCGCCGGATGCTCGCCAAGTTCGACTTCAGCGGCAGGGCTCGGCTGCACCGTCGACTACCAGCTGAAGCTCGACACCGTCGGACCGACCAGCGGCAAGCCAAACGACCGCGGGGATCTGCTGCGCGTGATGACCGATTCGGCGCCGGCTTCACCTACTACGAGCAGGACACGTGGCGCGGCAAGACGCTACGGGCGGCACGAGCCTTCGTGCCCCTGCGCACCTACCTCGACGCCGACGGCTGCAGGCCGCACCTGCGCTTCAACCTGCTCGCCAACTCCGTCTGGCTCGGTCGAGCTACGGCGCCGAAGGTCGCCGACGGCGCTACGTCGACGACGTGGACATCCGCTGCTTCAAGCCCGGCGGCGAGGCTACGAGGCGCTCGACGGCACGTCGATGGCGGCGCCGCACGTCGCCGGCACTGCCGCGCTGATCTGGGCGGCGCGCCCGAACGCCAGCGTCGCCTCAGTACGGTGCGACCTCTTGGGGAACGGCGCGCCAGCTGGCGAGCCTGAGCGGCGTGACGGTGACGGGCCGCCGGCTCGACGCCGCGGCGGCGGTCGCGGGCAACCGCTCGGCGACGCCCCCCGCGGACACCGGCGTCGCCGACGGCGTGACGACGACCGGCGCGACGCTCCACGGCGCCTCAGACCCGTGCGGGACTGCGAGCTCCTACCAGTTCGAGTACGGCACGACCGCGGCGTACGGCTCGGCGACCCCGGCCG
This sequence comes from Nitrospirota bacterium, assembly GCA_963741205.1. GTDB lineage: Bacteria > Nitrospirota > UBA9217 > UBA9217 > UBA9217 > JAJYKN01. Next base: position 125,819 of record CAVUHW010000010.1, on the reverse strand, counting down.
CCTCGATCGGGGCGGGCAACGCGGCGGTCGGTGCCAGCTCGGCGCTCAGCGGCCTGGCGCCCGGCACGACCTACCACTACCGGCTCGTCACGATCCGCGGCGGCGCGCGGCTGGCCGGGCCCGGACCGCGCGTTCACGACGGCGCCGCCGGCGCAGCAGCCGCCGGTGAATCCGGGCCAGCCGAAGCCGCTGACGCTCAAGGACGTCACGGTGAGCTGCAAGCGGACCGGAAGCGGGCGCAAGCGGACCGTGCGCTGCACGCTGCGCCGGGCGACGGCCGTCCGCCGCGTCAGCGCCCGGCTGACCAGGTCCAGCCGCCTGTATGCGCGCGCGAGCGGCAAGCTGCCGCGCACCGGGCGCGTCACGCTCAAGCTCGTGCGCCGGCTGGCGCGCGGCCGCTACCGGCTGACGCTGACGCTGCGCGACTCCAAGGGCGCCAAGCGCACCAAGCGCCTCACCGTGAAGGTCTGATCAGTCCCGTGCGGCCGCGGGGCCGCACAGTCCCGCGACGCTGGGGCCATCGCCCGTGAGGCCGCACAGTCCGCGGCCGTGCGGCGAGCGGGACCGGCCGCTACAGCCGGTCCCGCCACCTGATCGCGGCCGACGCGACCTCGGTCAGCGCGGCGACGAGCTCGCCGTTGCCGACCGCGCGCGCCCGCCCGAGCTCCTTGAGCGCTCGCGCCAGGACCGCCGGCCCCGAGGGACCGCCGACGCGCAGCACGTCGAGCTCGTCGGGCGTCAGCCGGCGCGGCTCGCCGCACACCAGCGTCGCCAGCTCGCGCGCGGTGCGCTCCGCGGTCGCGGCACGCCGCTCGGCGGCCTTCGCCGCGGCCTGCGCCGCGCCTGCGCCCTCGGACGCCAGCTCCGCGCGCGCCACCGCCTCCAGCCGCTCGGCCGCCTCGGCGCGCACCTCGGCCTCGGCCGCGCGCGCCTCGGCGGAGCGGGCGGCCCGGCGGGCCTCGGTCGCGTCGCGGGAGGCCGCCTCGGCCTGGTCGGTCGTGGCGCGCACGCGCGCCTCGGCGTCGATCGCGATGCGCTCGATCGCTTCGGTTGTGGTCGCCCGCAGCTCGCGCTCGGTCGCCCGGCTGCGCTCGCGCGCCCGGCGGGCCCGGCCGGCCTGCTCGTTGGCCCGGCGCGCGCGGCGGCGAGCGTCGGCGACCTGTGCCTCGGCGCGCTCGGCGCGGCGCTCGGCCGCGGCCAGGCGGCGCTCCAGCGCGGCGACGCGCGCCTCGGCGAGCCGAGCCTGCTCGGCCCCGGGCTCGTCGCCCGGCTCGCGCGGCGCCAGCGGCTCGCGCTGGTCCACGGCGGGCCGGGCCAGCCCGGCGGCGCGCCGCGGGCCGGGGCGCGCGGGCACGAAGCCGGCCTCGCGCACGGCCGCGTCGAAGCTCCCGCCGAACGGGCGCTTCACCGCGTTGGTCGACGGCCAGACACCCTCCTGGTAGCGCTCGATGCGCCACTCCTGGGCACGCCAGCGCGCCAGCGAGGGGTTCCAGTCGGCCGAGCACGGGGGCTCGCCGTAGCGGGCCTCCCACTCGCGGATCTTGTCGATGATGGTGTCGCGGGTCCAGCGCCTGATCCGGCGCCCGCCCGCGGTCTGCGCGGACGGGGCCATGGCTCTGGTCCTGTCCGCTAGGCGCCGGGCGGGTTGACGGCGATCGTCGTCTGGCCCATGAGCTCCCGCTCCATCACGTGCGACGCGAAACCCGCAGCGAGGGCGGGCTTGAGGGTACGCCGGAAGTCGGAGCGGTAGGCCATCTCGTTCGAAGGTACAGCAGGTTCCGGCATCCGTCCAGCCGCCGGTCCCCGCGGGAGGGTTCGAACCCGGTTGGAACGCTCCAGCCCACCGCTTTGGCGGCACTGCGGTCGATAGGGGTCCAAATAGGGCCCCTAGCGTACCGCGGTGGAGTGACTCCGCGTTCCGGGACGCCCTCCTTACCCAGCCGCCGTTGACGCCGGCGCAGCCACCGCGGCAGCACGGACGACCGCCCACTCACCGCCACAGCGGCCAGAGCCAACCCCACCCCCACCACGGTGCCCACCGTCACAGCCTCCCCCGGCGCCGGCGAGACCACATCCAGCACCAGCGCCCCCGCCGACTGGCCCGCGACCGCGGCCAAGGTCAGCCGCAGCACCCCGATCACCGGCACCACCAGCGCCGAGACGATCACGAACGCCGCGCCCAGCAGGCCGCCGATCCAGTCCAGCGGCGGCGCGCCCCAGCCGTTGGGCGGCCCGCCGCCGACCACGATCAGCGTGACGGCGGTCAGCACGGCCCCGCCGACGGCGAAGTTCACGGTGGCCGCGACCAGCGGCTCCCCGGTCGTGCGGCCCAACCGCGCGTTGACCGCCTGCTGGCCGGCGAAGCAGAAGCCCGCGAACACGAGGAGCCCGAGCAGGACCGGCTTCGGCTCGGTGCGGGCGGAGAGCCCGCCGACGACGACGGCGGCGATCGCCAGCGCGACCCCGACCAGCCGCGGCGCGGAGACCGGCTGGTGCCCGGCCGGGCTGAGCCCGACCCGGTCGACGAGCAGCGAGCCGCCGGACTGGCCGCAGACGATCGCGACCGTCATCAGCGCCACGCCGATCTCCGGCGCGGCCTTCGTCGTCACGATCACCACCAGCGCGCCCGAGAAGCCGCCGACGAACATCCACCAGCGCAACCCGCGCGCCTGCCCGGACCCGGAGCAGCGCCCGTCGCAGGGCGCCGCCCGCTGCCGCGAGCGTCACGAGCAGAGCGCCGCCCGTGACCATGTTGGCCAGGCCCGCGATCTCCAGCGAGCCGAGCTCCTTGGCCAGCCGCCCGTTGCAGAACGCCTGCACGGCGACGCCCACGCCGACGACGAAGCTCAGCGCGACGGCGAGCGGAACGGGAGGCTCGTGGTGGTGGGGCTCCATCCGAAAGCGGCGCCTACCCGGGCCGGGCGGGCGCGAAGCTGAGGGGCCGGGCGGGGGCGAGGCCGAGGGGCCGGGCGGAGCGAAGCGGCGCCGCACCTCCGTCTCCTACGCTGTCTCGGCCGACCCCGAGAAGGAGCCCCACACGTGAGCGAGAGCGACCCGCGCGAGGACGAGTCCGACGAGACCGGGGCCGAAGGCGGCTCCGGCGGCTCCAAGGACTCGCCGCCGCCCACGCCCGACAAGGACGACGACTCCCCGCTTGGCGACACCGACCAGCACTCCGACGCCGACGCCTGACCTCCCGCCCGAGCGCCCGCCGGCCGGCCCCGGCCTGCGCGCGCTCCCACGCGCCACCTGGCTGGGCCTCGCGGTCTCGGCGGTCGCGCTCGCCGGAGTGGTCTGGTGGGCGCTGCACCAGGAGCCGCCGAAGTTCCCGGACACGGTGGGCGAATGTGGCCGACCTCGGGCTGCGGTCGCTGCTCTACGCGTTCGCCACCCTCGTGCGCGGCGAGCGCTGGCAGCGGCTGCTCGAGGACGAGGGCGCCCGCCCGCACCGAGCCGACTCGCAGTGCCTCAACGTCGTCGGCTACATGGGCAACAACGTGCTGCCGGCGCGCGCGGGCGACGCGTTCCGTGCCGTGCTGATGGCGCCGCGGGCCGAGACGAGCACGCGCACGGTCGTCGGCACGCTGGTCGCCGAGCGCGTGCTCGACGTGACGGTCATCCTGGCGATCTTCGTGATCGTCGGCTACGCGGTGCTCGGCGAGGTCGGCAACGGCAGCGTCGAGGTCGATCGGCATCGTCACCGTCGTGCTGATCGCCGGGGCGTTCGGCGCCTACCTGCTGGTGCGCCGCAACGAGCGCCTGCACGCCTTCGTCGCGCCGCTCGCGTCGGCCACGCTCGGGCTGCGCCGCGCGCACCACGGCCTGCTGCTGCTCGCCATGACGCGTGCTCGTCTGGGCCACCGAGGCCGGCGTCTGGATCGCCGTCGGCGGCGCCGCCGGCTTCCCGCATGGACTTCGTCGAGGGCCTCTACCTCGTCGCGCTGGCCAGCATCTTCTCCATGATTCCGTCGGGCCCCGGCTACGCGGGGACCCAGGACACGGCCGTCGCCGTCGGCATCAAGGCGCTCGGCGGTTCCGGCAGCGTCGCGGTCTCCTACATCGTGCTGCTCCGCTTCGTCATCGTCGTCCCGATCACGCTGCTCGGCTTCGTGCTGCTCGCCGCCCGCTACGGCGGCCTCGCCCGGCTGCGGGCCGCGCGCACGGAGGCCCGCGCGTGAGCGCGGCCGGGTCGCCCCGCCGCCGGCGGCGACCGCCGCACGAGCGCAGCGCGCGCGCAGCACCCGCTGGGAGGTCCTCGCGTGGGTCGCGCTGGTCGCGCTCGCGCTGGCGCTGCGCCTGATCGACCTCGGCGACCGCCCGTTCCACCACGACGAGAGCCAGGACGCCTACTTCTCCTGGATCTTCCGCGCCGGCGACTACCACTACATGCCGCTCCTGCACGGCCCGTTCCGCTTCTACCTGACCGCGCTGATGTACGTGCTGTTCGGCGACTCGGACTTCACGGCGCGCCTGGCGCCGGCGCTGATGGGCACCGGGATGGTCGCGCTCTGCTGGCTGCTGCGCGGCGTGCTCGGCCGCGTCGCCGCGTTCACGGCCGGCGCGCTGCTCGCCGTCGGGCCGACGTACCTGTACTTCAGCCGCTTCGCCCGTGAGGACATCTACATCGCGTGCATCACGCTCGCGCTGCTGGTGGTGGTATTCCGCTTCCTCGACCGCCCGCGCCGCCATCAGCCGGCGCTGATCGGCGGGCTGCTCGCGCTCTCCTTCGCCACCAAGGAGTCGACGTTCATCACCGTATTCGTGGCCGGCACGTTCTTCCTCGGCTGGCTGGCGATCCCGAAGCAGCGCCCGAAGCTGCTGCGGCCGGTCACGAGCGTCGGCTGGGAAGCGTGGGCGTGGGCGCTCGCGGCGTTCGCCGCCGTCTTCACGATCCTCTTCACCACGTTCCTCACGCACCCGGCGGGGCTCTGGGACGGCATCCACGACGGCCTGAGCTACTGGCTCGGCCAGCAGGACGTCGGGCGCGGCGGCGAGCCGCGGGGCTTCTACGTCGTCGTGCTCTTCGGCGTGGAGTGGCCCGTGCTCCTGCTCGGGGCGATCGGGGCCGTGTTCGCGCTCCGGCGCCCGACGCCGCTGCGCGTGTTCCTGATCTGGGCGTTCGTGCTCTCGCTGGCCGTCTACTCGTGGGCGAGCGAGAAGTTCGCCTGGCTGGTGATGCACCCGCTGCTGCCGCTGATCCTGCTGGCGGGCCTCGGCTTCCAGACGATCTGGGACGCGCGCGACCGGCTCGGCGGAAAGCTCGGGCTCGCCGCCGCGGCGGCGTGCGCGGCCTACGTGATCTTCGCCAGCCTCAACGTCAACGCGCTGCACCGCGCCGACCCGCGCGAGCTGCTCGTCTCCACGCAGTCCTCGGAGGAGGTCAAGCGCGTCGCCCAGCACGTCGAGGCCCAGGCCAAGGCCGCCGGGCGCGACGGGCGGCCGTTCCCGATCGTCATCGACACCGCGGACGGGGCGACGTTCCCGTGGGCCTGGTACTTCCGCCACCTCCAGGCCAGCTACGTGGACCTGAGCGCCCCCGGGACCGCGATCACGCCCCAGACGGCCGCGCGTCATCCTCACCGACGCCTCGCGCCAGGCCCAGACCACGGCGCTCCAGGGTCTGCGCGGCGCGCGAGTTCCCGTTCCGCGTCTGGTGGGTGCGCGACTACGGCGCCATGTCGCCGGGCAACTGGGCCCGCTGGCTGCTCAAGCGGGAAGTGTGGAACCCCACGGGCGGCATGCCCGAGTGGCTCTACGAGCGCCCGGGCGCCTGACGAACGTCCCAGACGATCGTGCCGTCGCGGTCGAACACGCGCCGGCCCAGCGTGTCCCACTTGGCGACGCCGGCGTCGCCGTACTCGGTGCGCTCGAGCGGCCCGACGACCACGTAGTCGACGCCGTACTTGTCGATGAACGCCCGCGCGGCCTGCGGATCGGTCGTCTTGTAGGCGGCGGCGACCTGCTGCATGCGGTCGCCCGGGTTGTGCTCCCACTGCACCTCGTGGCCGCCCCAGCCGATCACGGTCTGCAGTCCCGTGAACGTCGAGATCCGGGCGTGGCCGAACGGCGAGTAGTCGGGTCCCGCGGCCTCGAGCACCACCGCGTCGCCCGGCGCGTTCGCGCGCAGCCAGGCGATCGCCTCCGACGTCGCCCGGCGCGGTCGTCCGCAGCCAGCCCAGGCCGTCGAGCGTCGGCGAGGCCTTGAAGCCGTCCTTGCGCGCGTAGGTCCCCGCCCAGGGATACGCGAGCGCCAGCAGCACGAGCGGCACGAGCGCGATCCGCCAGCCCAGCCGCAGCCAGCGCGGCACCCAGGCGACCGCGGCGAACAGGGCCAGCGTGCCGGCCACCCCGAGGAACAGCCAGGCGTGGTAGCCGAACTTGAAGACCGTGTTCATGCGCTCGAGGTCGGAGCCGTCGAACGCGTCGCGGACGTAGACGACCTCGGGCAGCAGCACGCAGCCCAGCCCGCAGGCGATGAGCAGCCACAGCACGCGCTCGGCCCCGGTCAGGCGGCGGCTCAGCGCGGCGTGGATCGCCACCGCGAGCAGGAGCGCCAGCCCCCACACGCCGGCCAGGTCGTCGACCGGCGCCAGCAGCGAGCCGCCGACGATCAGCAGCACGCCGAGCCAGATCACGTTGCGCCACGGCTTCGCGCTGCCGGCCACCCGGCCGGCGTAGGCGATCGCCACGAGCGCCGCGAACAGCCCGTAGAGCAGCGCCTGGTCCGACACGAAGTCGCCCAGCGCGCGGCGGTCCGAGACGAGCCCGAGGCCGTCGGCCGCCGGATCGAACGAGAGGTGGAACGGAAGCACGAGGACGATGCTCAACGCGAGCACGAGCAGCCCCCAGCGCACCGAGCGCAGCTCCTCCCCCTCCGCGGCCGGATCACGCAGCCAGAGGACGAGCGCGGCCGCGAACACGCCCGCCATCACCGGATACGACCACGAGTTGATCGCGTAGAGCGTCCCGAGCGAGATGCCGGCGACGAGCGTCTCCAGCAGCGCCCGCAGCCGCGGCCGGGCGCGCGGCCCGAACAACGCGACCTGGACGGAGAACGCCGTGGCCAGCAGCGTGAACGGCAGCGCCAGCACGTGCGCGTGCAGGTCGGCGAGCAGGAACGAGAACCAGGGGAACTCGTTGATCGTCCCCGGCACGACGCGCGACGGGGCGAACCAGTCGTAGCCGTGCGGCGGGTCGGCCGTCTGGAGCAGCTCGCGCCCGCCCGCCAGGTTGCCGAGCACGAGCACCGCCACGACCGCCACCAGGCCGACGATCACCGGCGAGCGCCGCAACTGCTCGAGCGCCCCGCGCAGCGCCGCCCACAGCGTGCCGGCGAGCGTGAACACCGCCGACGCGGTGAGCGCGAACAGCAGCGCGATCGAGACGTTGTAGCCGCGGCTGGGCTCGACGTCGGTGAGGCGCACGAGGATCGCCATCACCAGGTGGCCGAAGTAGTAGTAGTTGAGGTCGGCGCCGGCCAGCCACGGGTCGTGCGGCGGGAACGAGCGGCTCTGGTTGAGCGCGTTGACGAAGCCCATGTCCATCGGCTTCTCGGTGTTCCAGACGTCGGGCGAGTAGGCGACGAGCAGCGCCATCGCGCAGAACGTCACGACGAAGACGACCTCGGCGCCGATCAGCAGCGACCACCGGAACGGGTCGGGCGCGGGCGGCTCGGGCGCCGGGCGCGGTGCGCGCCACCAGCGCTGCCTCGGCGGCCCGCGCCGCAGCCCCAGCGCGCAGACCAGGCCGGCGCCGGCCACGACGACGATCGCCACGATCGCCGAGGCCGTGGTGTACGGGACGACGTCGAGGCTGCCGCCGATCCACACCAGCCACGTCACGAGCAGCAGGCCGAGCGGCTTGGCGAAGCCGAGCCCCGCGCCGGGCAGGCGCCCGAGCACGGTGGCCGCCAGCGGCAGCGCCGCCAGCCCGATCAGCTCGGCGATCGCCAGGAAGCGCAGGGCCTCGGTCACGACGCGACATGGTGGCTGGCCGGGCGGCGGCGGTGCGTACACTGCGGCGCCGGATGGGCACCTACGAGCGCGTCGCCGACCTTCCGCTCGAGATCGAGCGCTACGAGCTGGAGGGCCTCAGCCGGCGGTTCAGCGCGGAGTTCGAGCGCCGCACGACGATCTTCCACCTGCACGGCGCCGGGCACGAGGGCCTGGGCGAGGACGTCGTCTACGACCCGGAGGTCCAGGCCGCCCAGCTCCAGCTCGGGCCGGAGCTGCCGCTCGCCGGATCGTGGACGCTCGACTCCTTCTCGCGCCACCTCGACGAGCTCGACCTGTTCCCGGCCGGCGCGCCCGGCTTCGAGGTCTACCGCAACTACCGCCGCTGGGGCGTGGAGAGCGCGGCGCTCGATCTCGCGCTGCGCCAGGCGGGCCGCTCGCTCGACGAGGCGCTCGGCCGCCCGCCGGAGCCGGTCACGTTCGTCGTGTCGCTGCGGCTCGGCGAGCCGCCGAGCACCGACGGCGTCGACCGCCGCCTGGCCCGCTACCCCGGGACGCGCTTCAAGCTCGACGCGACGCCCGACTGGGACGAGGTGCTGCTCGAGCACCTGGCCGGCACCGGCGCGGTCGCCTCGATCGACTTCAAGGGCGCCTACAAGGGCACGCCGGTCGACGTCCCGACGGACGCGGGTCTGTACCAGCGGGTTGCCCAGGCGTTCCCCGAGGCCTGGCTGGAGGATCCGGATCTCGGACCGCCCGACGCCGCGGCCGTGCTCGCCCCGTACCGCGACCGCATCACCTGGGACGCGCCGATCCACTCGGTCGCCGATGTCGAGAAGCTGCCGTTCGCGCCGCGCACGCTGAACTGCAAGCCGTCGCGCTTCGGGCCGCTGCGCGCGCTGCTGGACTTCTACGACCACTGCGAGGCCGGCGGGATCGCGCTCTACGGCGGCGGGCAGTCCGAGCTCGGCGTCGGCCGCGGCCAGATCCAGTGCCTGGCCGCGCTGTTCCATCCCGACACGCCGAACGACATCGCGCCGTCGGGCTGGGACTGGCTCGAGTTCCCCGAGACCGGCCTCGCGCCCAGCCCGCTCGATCCGGCCTTCGACGACGCCGGTTTTCGCCGCCGGGCCTAGACTTCATTCATGCCTCCGAAGCCGCGCCAGGTTCGCATCGAGTCCAAGTCCGCGCTCGCCGCGATGGAGCGGCTTCAGACCCTGTCCGACGAGGAGCTCGAGCAGGAGACCCGCCAGAAGGCCGCCGCTCAGGCGCTGCTGGGCGCCCGTGCCGCCGAGCGGATGGACGCGAAGAAATCCCGCGAGCACTTCCGCGCCGCGATCGCCGCCGCCCGGCCGCAGGACCGCCTGAAGCTGCGCCAGATGGCCGAGGCCTCGCTGGCGCTGGCCGAGCGCCGCGCCGGCGACCTCAAGGTGGCGGCCGAGAAGCTCGGCCAGACGCCGCCGACGAACCGCCAGCTGCTGATGCTGCGCGTGCTCGGGCTGATCGCGCCTCCCCCGGGCTCGCCGTGGTACCTGCGGGCCCGCGGCGTCCTGCTGCTGATCCTGGCGGTCATCGTGCTGCTCGCGCTCGGCTACGGCATCGTCAAGCTGATCGCGCTGCCGTTCGGCGGCATCGGCGCCGTGGCGTGGTTCTGGGGCTTCCTGCTGGTGGCCGCGGCGCTCGGCGTGCTCGCGTTCGTCGGGCGGCGCAGGCAGAGACGTGCGCGCGAGCGGGCCGCGACGCCGCAGGGCAGCTCGAGACGCTGACTCACAACGTCGGGCCCTCGCCCGTTGTAGGGGTGTGATCGCGATCGCCGTGGCGCTGCCCCCGTTCTGGTCGCTGGTGGAGGACCACGGCGACGAGCTGCTCGTCCACGCCCGCAAGCTGGCCGGCGAGCAGCACGCCGAGGACGTGCTCCAAGAGGCGTTCCTGCGCGCGCTGCGCGCCTACCCGCGCCTGCGCCACGCCCGGCACCTGCGCGCCTGGCTCTATCGCATCACCACCACGACCGCCTTCGACCTGCACCGCTCGCGCAAGCGCGAGGTGGTCACCGACGAGCCGCCGGTCGTCTCGGTCGAGGACGACCACGACGACGGCGGCTTCGAGGCGCTGATCGCGCCGCTGCCCGAGGCGGCGCGCACGGCGCTGATCCTGCGCTTCGTCGAGGACCTCGACTACGACGCGATCGGCGCCGCGCTGGACTGCTCGCCCGTCGCCGCGCGCCAGCGCGTATCCACCGCCGTCCGCTCCCTCCGCGAGAGGCTCCCGTCATGACCCCGCTCTCCGAGAAGTTCCTGGATTCGCTCGCCTCGGCCGCCGTGCGCGAGGGGCTCGCCGACGCCGTGTTCACGCGGTTGAGCACGCCGATCGGGCGCCTGCTGGTCGTCCAGGGCGCCGAGGGCATCGTGCGCATCGGCTTCGAGGAGGAGCCCGAGGACCGGCTGATATGCCTTTTTCTCGTATCGAGTTTTTTAGACTCTCAATTCCCTCCTCCCATAAATCTACGGCATGGATCAAGCCTTTTTCATCTAAGAACTTTGAAATTTCGATACTATATCGTCCAACCCCACAGGCCACATCAAGTACTTGAGCGCTTGGATGGATTTTGATATTTGAGTAAAAATCTGATGGGTTAATTAAATCAAAGCTGCTTTTCCCAGCAGCAACCGGCTTTTTACTCATACATACATTCTCCTTATCATTAACAAGGTAATAATGATAATGGATAGATAGCAACGGATTTTGGGAATATCACTGTTATAAGGACGATAACCGTCACTACTTTTCCCGAAGTCCCGTATTAGTGGGACGAGATGGCCCCGTTTCTGTAACACGGGGGCCTGAAAATACACTGCGATTTGATGAACGATTTTAGGCTCGTTCGATGGCCATGTCAAATAATATCGGTATAGTAAAACATACAACGGAGTTGAGGGGGAATGCGGAGGGTCGATGCCAGACCCTAGTTATAGTCCGGCAAAGTCGAAAAGTAAAACGCAAGGAAATCGATTCCGCACCTAGTGCGGGATGCCCCGTTACGTGGTTATTGGCTCCCCAGGGATGACGAAACAGGGCAGTTGAAAGAACGCAAATCACTTTACAACGAGTTGCGAAGTTTTCAACGGCTCGATGGACTCGTTAAGGAAATTATTATCGCAATTTTATCTAAGAAGAACGGACCGTCTGCGAAACCAAGGCAGCTCCAACCTGGCCCAATCCAGCCAGAAGCAATTCTTTACCAAGGTCATCTGTGGGCTGTGGAATTTCGGGCGCGCAAGAGGACAATAGCCAGCACCGCCATCCAGAGCATGTACCCGTAGATGTTGATGCGCTCCCTCACCCCGACCCACGGCGTCGGCAGGTTGGCTCCAATCCGGGGAGCATCCCAAAATGCCCAAGATCCGCACGCGAATAGTATCAAGATAGTCGCGATCGAGTAGACGCGGAACTGCTTTCCGTCCGCGGCAGATCCGAAACCGATAATCAGCAGAATCAAGAGCACGGTCACAACCGTGAGAATGATGTGCATCGTATCGGTCAGCGTTGACTCAGTTCCGCGAAGGTGCATCGGGAAAAATGGCGCCGCTAAGTCGACAACCCCGAGTCCAATCAGCAGAACTCCCGCAATACGCAGAGCGCGCTTTTGTCCGGCCGCTCCCCGGACGCCCCATCCGAATGCGATTTCAAGCAAAGCATAGATTATAAGAACCGGAACCAGGAAAGGTCTTGTCGGCGCCCCGATAGCCCTCAACTCGCTGACGGTTTGTGCAGTGTAGCTGTAGCCTTCCCAGCTCATGGCCGCGACGATGTCGGAAGCTACATACAGCAGTGAAGTGAGGATGCCGCAGATGAGCAAGCCTTTTCCCAACGAGATATTTCCTGAAAAACCTGTTGAGCTTAAAATTGTCGTTTTCATTCTCTATCCTACTTGTTTTACAAGTCATCATTCATCCCGCATCATCAGCCCCCGGAACAATGTGTTTGTCACGCATTTCCCTTGGCCCCGAGAGCGGTTGTCGCGAGAGCTGCCAGCGGTTGACCACAGCGACCGCGGCGACGACGACCCACATCGCGACGGACGATACGAGGCAGTAGGTCAAGAAGGGCACCCCTGATATCGCCGGAGGACCGAGGATCAGCATGCTGGCTGAGAGACTCGCGTGCATGAGCATCGCCACGAGCAGGCTTCCCGTACGGTCGTAGACCCACACCATGAGCACCCTGAAGGCCGGCAGTCCCCCGACAAGAAGATCGAAGCCTCTCACGGTCAGGAAGAGGGCCAGCGGGAGCCCTCCGATGGTACTGCGGCTGAGCCAGAAGATCACCGAGAAGTGCAGCGCTCCCCACAGCACCCCCACGATGAGCCCGGTGACGAGGACACCGTAACGCAGCCTCAGCCTGGGCACGGCGAACCCCGTCCAGCCGAGTTCCTCCAGGAGGCCGCCGCCTATAAGCCCATACGCGATACCGAACAGCAGCAGGGACGCCTTGTCGCTCGTGGTGAGTATGCCGGGGAGGAACTCAGGGGAGGTTAGCGAGAGCGCAAAGAGTACCGCCGTGTAGAAGAGCGGGGCGGTCAGGAGCGCGACCGCGTACCAGCGTGCGCCCACCCGCCACCTCGTCATTCCGTGAAGGAGGTTGCGAAAGCCCGCCCTCCCATCGACGAGGCCGGTCAACAGGATGCCTGCTACGCTGGGGCCGGCGAACCACGCCAGCATCACGAACGGGAACAGCGTCTCGACTTGCTTCTCGGTGCCCGGGATTGCGCCAGGTCCGCCGATGACCAGGAGTACACCGCCCCATGAGATGGCGAACGCTAGGGCGAAATAGGTCAGCACCGGATGTCTCTTGATGAAAGCATTGATGGTCGTCATGATGTTCTCCTCTAGCGGCCTGACAAGATCATTTCTAGGCTCACGTGACAGCGCCGGCTAACTTTCCCTGTTACTCGTCATGCGCGCTGTTATCGAGTCGACGAGACTGCCTGTCGCCTTCTTCAGCACGCCTAAGCGCGTGGGATAGAAGTAGTCGGCTTCGAACCAGCCCTTGTCCCGGTAGTACGTAAAGTCGCGAGAGGTTTCGTCGAGCATCACCCGCATACTCGTCCGGGCCGCCCTGAAGGCCCAGAGCTTGAAAAGCGCCGGGACGGGATACTGTGGCTGCGACAGTCCGGCGTGGAACCTCTTGCTGTGCCCTGCAACGATGCTGTCGATCTTTTCTCGTTCCTTCTCACTCATCGGGTCGAGGGCTGTAGTACAACTTCCCTTGACCACGTTGAAACCAAGGCCCATGCCCACGAAGTCCAGGTACTTCACTATCTTCGACCCGCCGTAGATACCCTGGGCCACGATGCTGGTAAAGGTCTTGCCGAAGAAGCGCGGACGATGGAACACAAAGCCGAGCCTGTCGAGAAACATCTTCATGATCGCTGAGACCTGGTACGAGTAGTTCGGGGTTGCGAAGACCACCCCGTCCGACGTCATCATCTTCTCGATGAGCACGTCCCGGTCGTCCTTCAGCGGGCAGAACTCCTCGCCCTTGCGAAAGCAGTTCTTGCAACCCCGGCACATCTCCACCCGGTAGTCAGTGAGAGCGACGATCTCGTATTCGACGTCACCGAGCGACTTGCAGGTTATCCAGGAACTGGCGAACCGCGTAATAGGTGTGCTTCTTGCGAGCAGTGCCGACGAACGCTGTGACTTTCTTCATGTGCTGACCTCCAAAGCCACTCTTTGTGTGCCTAATATTCAAACTCAGCAGCATGACTCACTGCCCCGGCTGGAGCGAGACCGCGCAAGATACCACATTTTAACAGTTTAAAGACTCTTAAATTCTAGCACAAGATGAGACGGGAATTTGGGGGTATTGCATTGGATAAACAAGAAATAGCGGGCTTTATAACCGAGATTACAGTACGAACTATTGATTGTTTATAGGAATGGAAACAATACTGTTTCAGGAAGGTACTTCATGAGAGTTTCACTTTTTTGATAATACGGACTTTATCTCGTAGTGCGCACTGGCGAACAATGACGCGAAGATGAAGGATGGCAGTTGTATCTTACACATGAACTCCTCCTAAAGGTACTTCCTTCGTGTTTTCTGTGCCGAGCGGGCATGGATTTTTACCCGCATAGGCCCCGCCACACTGGCTTGACGAACGTCCAAAATCTGCTAAGGTATATTCATTGTTTCCTTATCGGCATGTCCGGCGATGTGAAGACATTGATGTGGCCGAAAGAAGGCCGCGGTCAACGTATGCGATCAGGGCAGTTCATGAGGATTATAGATGAAGACCATCGAAGGGGCGCTTGCTAGCTTGCCGCTCTGGGCGTTGTTTGCAGCTACTGTTGCGATCGTTCTGGTGTCGATTGAGGGCGGCTATCAGCTCGGGTCCAGGCGTCGTCAACGCTCGGACCAGGAAAAAGAAACGCCGGTTGGTGCGGTGGTGGGGGCAATGCTCGGACTCTTGGCATTCATGCTTGCCTTTACCTTCGGGCTTGCCGCTACTCGCTTCGATGCAAGGAAAATGGCGGTGCTCGAAGAGGCCAATGCAATCGGGACGACTTATCAGCGCGCTGGCCTGCTGGAAGAGCCGCATCGCTCGCAAGTTCGCAGCATCCTGCGCGAGTACGTCGACATGCGCGTGGCGGGTGTTCAACGGCGGACTTACGAACAGACTATCACAAGATCAGAGAAGCTCCAACGCCAGCTCTGGGCCCAGACCGAGGTCCTCGGGAGAAAGTATCCGCGGGAATCGGTTGTCGGACTTTTCATCCAGTCGTTGAACAGCCTGATGGATCTCCATGCAAAACGCGTCATGCTGGTTACGCGAAACCATATTCCCGGCAGCATCTGGATGGCGCTTTATCTCATTTCGTCGCTGGCAATGGGAGGAATGGGGTATCATGCCGGGCTGTCCGGATCGAAAAGGTCCCCCATTATCCTATCGCTCGCGCTGACTTTTTCGCTTATCATCCTGCTGATTGCCGATCTAGACCTTCCGCAGGAAGGTTTGCTCGATGTAAGCGAACAATCGATGATCGACGTCCGGAACATGATGGTTGCGCCTGATGATCCGGGGAAGGTGCCCCGGCGTTAGGGAGTTAACAGAACTTCCGGATTACGCCACGATAAAGTCTCCTCTCCAATCCGTGAAACGACTGCCGTCCCCATGCCGGACTCGAATGGGTATATTAAATTCGAAATGAAGTTCTCGTTTCTGAGACCTGATGCTGCCGTTTATTTCAGGATGACGTTGTGGTTCAACATTTCATCCCGAACAGGGCAGCCTTCTCTATCTCGACTAGGCGAATTATTTTCTCAATCCCCTTTGCAAAGCGTTTCGAGTTTACTGTATCCATGTAATTCCACGAATCCAAGTAGCTCTCAGGATCAGCGAGAATATCTTTTAGATTTGAAAGTGTGCCTGTCAAAAAATCATCCTCTGACAAGTAATCTTTTGCGGAAGCGCCAATTTCCAAGCGGAGTGCGTCAAGGACTTCGTTGGCAATTGAGATAGTAGCATAAGCCATTTCTGTCAAATCATCGGTATCCATTTAACCCTCACTGGGAAGCCAAGTCCACGATTACTCACAGGGCACTAAGGACACATCATAGGGGGTGCCGGAGATTTATTCAGAAATAATCAGATGGCCTGGTTATGGGCCTTTACCCTGATCTTCAGCTTGTTCACCATGTCCCAATCATACCCGGAATACAGGTACGAAAAAGCAGTGTTGTTCGTAAGAAGCGGGTCGAGATCGTCAGTAATGACGCGCCAGCGTTACCAGATCATCCCAGGAGGCCGTACCCCTTATCGGAGAAAATTCCGCTAAATGGATGTGCACATCCTGCCCTTCCAGGAATTCTACTCCCCTCTCGACCTCTTCCAGTCCCTGATCAGGCAATCCGATACAGCAGATATGCGCCGATTTGGACCCTTGTGAATCCAGCCCGTTTCAAATGTATGACCGCCCTTTCGAAATCTGCATTCGCCACCTTCCCACCGGTTTTTCCCTGCCTTGAGGAATCTACGGTCTCGAGACCAAGCCGTATGGTCGCAAAGCCGGACTCTCTCATCAAATATGCCAGATCGGGATCTATGAAGCGGGCGTGCAGGCCATTCGGGGCGTGAAGCCGGACGCAGAGGCCGGACCGGATTATACCCTCAAGGAGGGGCTTGATATGCTCACTGGACCGGTATAGCAACGCATCATCGTAAAACGCGAAGTCGCTTACCCCGAGAGCGGCCAGTCGCCGAATCTCGTTTAAGATATCCGTTGCGGATCGTTTTTCGTAAACAGGATAAAGCAGATTCGATGCGCAGTAGGAGCAGTGAAAAGGGCATCCCGATGACGTAAGAAGCGGCGCAAATGCTTGATCAGCATGAAACCCCAAGGTATGGTGTGAAACAGGGCCGCGCCGGCGATCGATGACTATCCCAAAATCATGAAAAATCCTGATGAGGCCCTCATCTACCCTTCCCATGTGAATACCGCTCGCGCCGGTGTTTTTGAGCGCGTGATCGGGGTATAGCGTTGGATAAATGCCGCCGATGACAACGGGAACCTTGCCAGAAACGTCGCGCACATGCCAAATAGCCTCCTGCACCCCCGGGTACCAGTATGTCATGACCCCTGTCATGAGGACGATGTCTATTGGCAGGAGTGATTTGAGCCGAAGCCGGAATTCATTGACGGACATGCCGTAGCGCTTGTAATATCTCGGCACCCCGCGGAGCAGATCAGGTTTTTGGATTATCTCACTTCGGTATTTGCCGACGCCGTGCTTGTTCCACTCGAATGAATTCGTGCAGTCTATAAGAAGAAGTTCGGCGTCAAATGCACTCAGGAACTCCGCGACTTTGTGCAGGCCGAGGGGCCTTGCCCAGAGGTTATAGGCGGCGAAGTCATGTATCCAGGGATTAATGAGAAGGATTCGGGGTTTCATGTCCAGCGCTCACCCAGTCTGGTTTAATCACTGCATAAAATCATAGGTCAGGCTGTTGATGCGGCCGCGCAGTAGCGCTTCAGCCCCCGAGTAACATCCATGTCACCTCGCCTTCGAGCCGACAAATCATATGATCTGACGAAACTAAATATAAGCTTGATGCCGCGATATGTCAACGCTATTGAACAGGCATTCTACGGTTAGTCGGTAGTAAATTCGAAGTGTAGTATTGGAGTTTTGAGGAGTCGCTTAATCAATACCTTCAGGATGATAGTCGCACTGAAGTTTACAATCGGAATTGATGCTCGAGGCTGGCACGGCTCCCCGAAAAAGACGAATCCAGGGCAATCGAAAGAATTTATATCGCTATAACGTTGTCATCACCGGGAGCCGGATTTATCCGCGATCCGGTGCATGGCATGGTTAGCAGTTCTTGCCGGCAAAATAGCAGCAATTAGCCCGATCAATCCCGCGATTAGCAGCCCATAATCTTGAGGGACTCTGAGTTGGAAGGCAGCAAAAGAGCCTATCGCGCTCCAAAGCACTGGGACAATAAAAACAGACCGTGGGAATGGTACCACCCCAAATAACAATATACCAAGCGTGAAAATCGTTGTGGGGCACGGCAGACCAAAGTTAGGCGTTGCGGGATAGCGATGACCGAAGAGGAAGCCGATTAGCGGGTAGATGATAAGGGAGAACACTATGAGCAAACCACCGAGCCAAGCTCGAATGCCTCCATGAAGAGAAAACTGGAGCTTGCTCTTGAGAACGCCAATCCATGCAAACCAAAGAGCACCCACCAAGAAGAATCCACCAAAGAACAATGCAGCAGGATTGATGGCGGTGAAGAATGTGAAATGGTAAGCGATGGCCATCCACGCCCAGAAGAACGACAGAACGGCTGCGATAAGGCGGCTGTTGTAATGACGGACTCTGAATAGCAAAATGATAACCGCGATCGCCAGCACAATCAGGATGATCTGCATAGGCCAGACACTCAGGTTGTATCTTGCGAGCGTATCAAAGAACTGCTCAACAGTGAAAGGTAGCTTCATCACTTCCTCCAAATGGTGACTTTGGGGACATCCTATAGCCCCCTTGTCAAGTGACACGGGGGTCGGAAAATACTTGGCTACGGATTAAATCGATTTTAGGCTTCTCCAATTATCGTGTCAAATAATAAAGCTAAAGGTTCTGGCGGATGAAATCAGGGGCGACGGCAACAGGGTATACGACAGGGAAGTCATGCGACGAGGGCTGCGGATATTGAAAAAATAAAACTGGCACCTTCTCGCTATGAGCGGATGCGTGTCCAGTTTTGGGAATGTCTGGCTCCCCATAGTGGACTCGAACAAATATCCTTCACAAGAAATTCGACAGGAAACATGCATCTCAGTGTATCAGTCAAAAACAACACCTTCAGGATGACGTCGTTACTGAACGTTTCGACCAGAATAGATCGGACTGCCTTTTCTCGGTCGGCATCAATGCCACTTACTAACTCTCGCCTTAGCGCGATTAAAAAAATGCGAATTTCGGGTCGAACCTCGGGTTGAAAATGTCACCCAGTTTATCCTGGTTCTGGCAGCATAAACTCTTAGCGTGAACAGTCATTGCCTGGCTATGAGATAGGGTCGGAGACGAAGTCAGGCAACCTTTGGCAGGTCTCGATAAAGTAGCAGACGGGGCTCTTTTATACTGCGACACAATCCTTTCATACTACTTTCGTTGTTTAAAACATTTATGCACCGCTCACTCATGTAACGTTTATCTTGATTATCATCATTCAGTTTAATCCCGCTGTTAATCCCTCTGTTTTTTCTCCGGACATAATATCTGTAATAAAGTGAATAGTTGCGCAAGCTTGAAATTGACGATTTATCATACCAGTGATTAAATGTAGTTGTCCCCGATAATGCCAAACTATTCGCAAAAGGTAAAGTGGAACTGAGCGTCTTGAAAACGTAATACAGCCGGGCTGCCGAGAAAGAAAACAAGACCGGCTTATTCTTGAACAATACGAGCGAACAGTCTCGTTTCAATGTCATGTGGTCCCTTTTCATCCAGAAACCAGTGGAGGAGGTGCAAAGTCATGAGGAGACTCCCGTTGATAATCATGGCAGGTATTCTCTTGGGTGCATTGGCTTCCCTGTATATCGCATCATGCGGGGGCGGAGGCGGTGGTGGAAATGACATTGCCGTAGATCAGGGACCGCCAAGTGGTGTTGGAACCGGCGCGGACAGCGCCACGATCTTCTGGTACCCGTATGACGCCAACATCGCCGTCGGTGCGGGAACCTCGGTTCAGGAGACTAGCGACCATGGCTTCGTCGTAGCCGGATCCCAGTCCTCGAATTTTTCCTCCCCTCTTGACGTATTCCTTATGAAGACCGACGCTAAGGGCGCAACCCAGTGGAAGAAGCGTATTGCAGAGACAGGAAGCGCGACAGCAAATGCCATAAGAGAAACCAGTGACGGCGGCTATATCGCCGCAGGTCGGGCAAAGACGGCTGCAGGCGATGACGATGTGTACCTGCTCAAAATTGACGCTTCAGGAAACACCGTTGCGGGTTGGCCGAAGACCTACGGCGGAACGGGAGACGATGTCGGGTATGCAGTATTGCCGGTAAGTGACGGTTACATCATAGCGGGAGCCAGAAATGGGGGGTCCTCGGTAAACGTCTATGTCATTCGTACGGACTTGGCAGGCGCTGTTGTGTGGGAAAAATTCGACTATGCAAGTTCCTGCGCCGCGGGCAGCGACTTCGGTCGTGACATTGCTGCCACGTCTGACGGCAACATTGTGATTGCCGGTTACACCGGCTGTTTTGGGTGGAAGGGATTCCTTCTCAAGATTGACACCCAGGGGAATAAACTCTGGCAAAAAGCCTACAATACCTCCTCGACAGACTTTGAAACCATCTCCTCGATTGCTGCGCTTCCTGACGGGTTTGTGTTGGCGGGTTCTCACGGTCTGGTAAGCGGGCAACCGCCGGTCACGGGGCCGCTCGACGCGCTTGTTATCAAAACCGACGGGAGCGGCAACGAGATCTGGCGCCGGACTTACGGCGGCGCTGGACGGGACGAAGCCCAGGGAGTAATACTGACCCAAGACGGCAATTACATGATTTTCGGAACAACGCAGTCCTATGGAGGACAAATTAGTGCGAATGCTAACGGCGACTTTCAATTGGAGGATCTGTTCCTGATCAAGGTGGATACGAACGGCAATACGCTCTGGCAGAAGGTCAAGGGCAATCGGCCGACGGTGAGCGACCACGGCGGCGCCATCTGCGCAGTATCAGACGGAGGATATGCCGTCACCGGCAGCAGCGATGGTAACGTGCTCCTCGCCAAGCTCGACAAGTACGGCGACACCATCAACCTCGGTGAGACCGACCTGACCATCAGCGTTCCCGCCACGACGGGCACTATCAAGTTCGACAACGCCATCGAGGTGGCAGCTGCCGCGGTGTCGGGTCTTACCAAACCGCGTCAACTCGGCTCGACGGCGCTCGATCTGCTGATCGCCAGACTCGGAACGATCCGGTCACGGACTTCTGCAGCGCCGGTACCTACACCTTCAATCCCTTGCCGCCGATTCCGTTGCATACCGGGACTTCTTTCGAGTTGACGTTCACTGGATGTATCACGGGTCAGGCCACGATCAACGGCGGCCTCACCGTCACGCTTGATGGGGTCATCGGGGATCCGCAGTCGGAGAACTATACCCTTCAGACGACGCTGACCTCGATCAACCTAACGATCGTCGATTCCGTCGGGACGAGCACCATGGCTGGCGGGATGCATTTCCAGCGAGTGGCGGCAGGCGGCACGTTCACCGAGCTCGCACAGTCCATTGATACGCCGGTGCAGCAGGCGTTCACATGGAGCGAGAGCAGTGCAACGATAAACCGCACGCACGTCATCGGACCATTCACTGTCAGTGCAACTGTTACAAACACGAGCTTCAGCCTTGGTTCGACAACTGATACGCTGACAGTGGACTCCGGGCTGGGGCCGCTCGCAGTGACAATAGCACAGCCGCTTCAAGGAGGGGCATCGGTCACTGCGCCAACCTCCGGAGTATTCAAGGTAATTCGACCGACGATAGCCAACTGACCGTCACCGTGACGAATGGCGTGGCCGTTTCAGCAGTGGATACGAACGGTGACGGGACGGTCGACGGAACAATCTCGGCTCCCTGGGACGCCCTTGATTAAATCACCGCGACGTGGGACAAGGGCAGCGCAGAATACATCTTTCTCGATGGTATTGCGAGCGGCACACGCAGTAATCGCGGTAATCGTGAGTCGATTTGAGACAGCAGGTTTTACTCTCCTTGCTTAATTCTGCAGATCGGAGGATTCATAGAGGACTTACTTATCCCCTCGAGGGCCCCTCTTCAGGATTTGCCGTATTAACGGCAATGGGTGGATGTGCCGCTTATGCGCGCTTCTTCTCGATTTTCTCATCCATTTTCGAATCAAATTTATCTTTTATTTTGAATGGTTTTGTCGTTCTTCGACATTCTCGTGGTCATCGACAACAAGTATGGAATGTCAATGTTGTGACAAGGGTGTAAAAAAACCAGTATCATGCACTGAACGATGAATCGAATGAGTGCCTAAAGTCTCGTAGAATGTTACGCTCTGAAGTAAACGCTCGGCTGTCTATCATCAATCACAGATCCAGAATATAGCTCGAATATCTATGCTTCAGGAATAGTTGGCAACCGATTCAAAGCTTTAACAAACCTCTGATGATTGAAAGGTTCTCGTCGATTTACAACTTCAAATATTTCGACAGCAACGACGTTTGCGATGAGAATTTTTGCGTCGTTTTCGGAATACCCTTCGCGTACCAGGCGATCGTAAGTTTGCTTTGTCTCAGGTGGGTTATCATTGGCGAGTTGATTCTCAACTGCTTTTAAAATTGCGTCCCGAAGATGAGGTTTGAAGTGGGCACCCATTTGGCCTCCGAATGATAGTTTGGAGTGCAGAGTACATCATCTGCGTTTATTCCTCGAAGTTTTATGCCGTTTTCTTTGCCTTGAGCGTGATGACAAGCTCCGCATCGAGAGCTTGCGCAATCTTTTTAAGCGTCGATAGGCGGGGCAGCCCGTGGGTCAGCCCCTCAATTCTCGCAACTGAAGATTGTGGCATGCCGGTCTTTTTCGCCACATCGAGTTGAGTCATTTTTTTCCTGAGCCGTTGTTCTATGATGCTACGGGCAAGCTCATATTCAGGCAGAAGCTTTTCGTACTCCGCCTTGACTGCTTTGTTCTTCAGTAACTCTTTTCTGTGCTCTTTATAATTCATAATCATAATCCCCTTCTTGCCATATAATCTATCATTCTGGCTTCTGCAATCTCTATTTCCCGTGAAGGTGTCTTATCGGTCTTCTTCGTGAAACCGTGTAAAAGAATCAATTTCCGGCCGGTATAGGCGAAGTAGAATACCCGATGAATGTTCTGCCGGTCTTTTATCCTGATCTCAAAAAGCTTCTTCGTTCCCGTTATCGGTTTAACATAGGGTTCTCTGACGTTCAAGCCATACTCTGTGAGCAAATCAGCAATGAAAATGAATTTAGCTTTACTTTCAGCAGAAAGAGAGTCGATGAAATCTCTGGCCGGTGATTTGCCATTATCAGCCACATAGTATTCTATCGACCATTCCATTGATTAAATATATAGCATTATTGCTATACTTTCAAGAGAAATGTTGGTCCGGAAGTCGGAAGTGCTCCATAATATATTTAGTCACTTTGAATACAGGGATATTACGGGCTTTCACCCCAGAGGCAACGAAAGGAGGTCACCATGAATATTCCGGAAGCCATTGAATTTGTGAGGAACCATCACTTGTCGACGCTCAAACGAAGCACGAACACGGGGTATCAGCTGTTCTTCAATAGCCTTAAAACGTTTTTCCCGGATCGAGCTGTGGAATCGATAACGGTTGAGGAAATCGGCAAATTTCTCGAGTCCTTCACCGCCGGCGTCGCCAGAGGGACGCGTCACTTACGGTATGCCCAGACCAAGGCGTTCTTCAGCTTCGTCATTAACGAATGCGGCCTGGATATCAAGAACCCCTGCGCGCACTCGCTATTGATGAAACAGTACAAGAACCCGAAGCCGGCGGCAAGAAAGATCCTGGACAAGGAACTGGTCGATGAGCTGATCTACAGCACATCATCTACCATGGACAGGTTGATTCTGGAGCTGCAGGCGCGCTGCGGGCTCAGGATCGGGGAGGTGCTTAAGCTCAGAGCAGATGACGTGACGGACAGGAAGCTTCTCATTCGGGAGCCGAAGTCAGGGAAAGAAAGCGAAACAGCCTTCATGCCGGAGCAGATAGCGAAGCGGCTGGCCGAATATATAACGGAAGACAAAATCGGTCCTGACGACCGCCTGTTTCCTGTTTGTTATACGACGGTGCGGGCGCTTATCAAAAGGCTCGGCGAGAAGTTTAATGTGAAGGTATCTCCCCACGATTTAAGGAGACACTCGGCGACGTATGCAAGTCGAAACGGCGTGCCCCTGGAAATAATCTCCAAGGTGCTTCTGAGGCATCACGATTTGAAAACCACGCAGGTATATCTGGGCAAGGTCGATGACTCGGAAGCCATCCGCTGGATGGATGTGTTGCACGGGAAATAGGTGCCGGCTCTGAAAATTACAACCGCCTCTGGGGTAGCATTCTGATTTTATGCTGATTTTCGTCGTTGTTGTTTTCCAAAAGAAGTCTGTTTGTAGCATTACGACCGGAATTTGTTAATCTTCAGCATCCCGGCGCCTGATGAATGCACCTACTACTAAACAGATTCGATAAACGTCAAATCTGTTTTATTCGGCTTGAAAATGCAAGCAAGAAAGTATCATCCAAGCTCATTGCGGAGTCCGCTGCATGCCGTTGTTACGCCGCTCCTGATTCAAGCGATGACCCGTTGCGCACGAGCACGATCTTGCCTGTCACGCCTCCCTTCCCGAGCAACTCCTGCGCCTGTCTTGCCTCGGCAAGAGGAAATCGCTGCGCGATGAGCGGCTTGATCTTCTGCTGTCTGAAGGAGGTCGAGCAGGGCGATCAAATCCTGTCGAAACCATTCCGGTTTCAGCCGTTTGAGCGTCTGGATGCTGTAGGGGACCACCCGTTTCCGGCCCGGGAGAAGCCAGCCGCCGGCGATGTACAACGCGAAGATGGCGATTCCACGAAAGCGTTGACGACGACCTGGACGACTTGAAGTCAATCCCTCCCCACGAATCGAGCTAATGAGCGCCATAGCCCACCACCCTCCCGCCAGGACGGAGAGCCTTGCGGGAATGCCAGAGGTGAGCACCACCGATAGGGTCGAAGACGACGTCCACGCCCTCGCCCGTGAGGCGGTGAATTTCTTTCACGAAGTCCTGATGCTGGTAATCAATCGGGATACCGCCCAGGTCGGAAACGGCCGACGCCCCTCGCGATGAACAGGTTCCGTACATCTCCAGCCCGGCGAGGCGCCCAAGCTGCAAGAGTGCCGTGCCGACCCCGCCTGCCGCGCCGTGAATCAACACGCGCTGGCCCGGTCTGACCTTAGCGGAACGATGCAGCATCTGGTACGCCGTGATGTAGTTCAGCACGAGGCTGACAGCCTCGGCGGCGTCCAACCCGGATGGCACCGGAACCAGTTCACGTTGCGGCAGGCAGACGAACTCCGCGTACGCACCGTGGATCGGCATCGCGGCAACTATCTGGCCTGGTTCGATTCCAGAGACACCGTCGCCGAGCCGATCCACCACGCCAACCAGATCCCACCCCGGCGTGAAGGGCACCGGGGGCGTCTCGGGATGAATGCCCTCGCGCGCCATGACGTCGGGCAAGGAGACGCCTGCGGCCAGCACTCTCACCCGCACTTCACCATCCTTCGGCTCGGGGCACTCTTCTTCAACCACCCGAAGTGCATCGGGCCCGCCGTAGTGAGTGACGATGATGCGCGTGTGTCTCATAGATCTCCTCCTTCTTTGCCGGGCAATAAAATCAAATTGTATGTTTAAAAACGACCCCCAACACTCAAAACTAAAGTAGATACTTCTCCTATATCATACTCAACTGCCATCCTGAACTTGCGATAAGCATACTCAAGACCAAGAAAGGGTTGCATATTAATAATATTTTCATTTGAGAGGTTTACTTCATCAGTTGTTTCTTTTGCTCTGGCATAACTCACCCTGAGTCCCGCATAGGGCGTTATGAGCATTTTTTTGCTAGCCAGGACATCGAGGCTTACCATATCAAAGTTATAATCTGCTACGCCAAGAAGCCTCGTAATAGTGGCTCTGGCAGCAATGGTGGTGCCTGTTTCAGATCCATCGACGAACGCATATTTTACTTCTGCACCAAACAAACCATAATTAGCGTCTGGCGCTTGCGTATAAAGCACGCCCACATCTACACGATCAGTAATCCCATATTCTGCGCGAAGAACTGGCAGTATAATTGCGTCTCCCAATGGGCAACCTGCATCTGGATGAACAAAGGTATTTATCCATGCAGGATCGTGCTGGTCAATAGGAGTAGAGGAGTAATCAACGTTTATACTAAAGTGGTTTTTCCCAAGTGTTTCGGCCGGCTCGGCAGATTTACTAGAGCAATAAATAGTTTGCATTCTATATCTTAACATGGTATAACTTGGGCATGAAAAAACGTGATGCCCGGTCGTCTTCCCCTGAAGCGCAAGAAGCCATCCGCCAGAAAGCGGTTAAGGCTGTCATTGGTGGTAAGAAACAGGTCGAAGTTGCACAGATATTCGGTGTTACCCGTCATGCCGTCGGAAAATGGATCGTAGCACACCGAGCAGAGGGCGCGAAAGCGCTTGCAGCCAAGCGACGAGGCCGACCGACGGGCGGTTCGCTGAAGCCATGGCAGGCGGATAAGGTCAGCAAAACCATTCAGGATCGTCTGCCTGACCAGTTGAAACTGCCGTTTTACCTGTGGACTCGCGAAGCCGTCGCCCAGCTGATTGCTAAGAAGTTCGATATCGAGCTTTCGGTCTGGACGGTTGGCCGCTACTTGGCCCAGTGGGGTTTTACCCCGCAGAAGCCGGTGCGTCGGGCCTTTGAGCAGAACTCTGCAGAAGTGCAGCGCTGGCTTACGCATGAGTATCCCCGGATACGTGCGCAGGCAAAGCAAGAAAAAGCCGAGATCTATTGGGGAGACGAGATGGGGTTGCGGTCCGACCACGCTACCGGCCGGACCTACAGCCCTCAAGGTGAAACCCCTGTCATTCCAGGAACGGGGCAGAGATTCGGATGCAACATGGTCTCTGCCATTACGAACAAAGGGCATCTTGCGTTCATGGTGTTTCGGAAGCGGTTCCGTGACGATGTGTTCACCGGTTTCCTGAAGCGCATGGTTCGCCAGTCCACACGAAAGGTCTTTTTGGTCGTCGATCAACATCCTGTCACCGTTCCCGTACCGTAAAGAAATGGCTTGCCGAGAATGAAAAGCAAATTCGTCTGTTCTATTTGCCGTCCTATAGTCCGGAGCTTAATCCGGATGAGATGTTGAACCAGGACGTTAAAAGTAATGCTGTCGGACGGAGGCGAGCGCACACGCAGGACGAGTTTCTGTCCAATGTCCGCGGTTATTTTAATGAAGCAATTAGGGCAAGCTGCCTAATATACCGGTGAAATTGATCTTGTGTGAGATCGGGACTGATGTCCATCGAACACGATTTAACACTTGGATCAATACGCCAGTAAACATCTTCTCCTTGTGCGGGAACTTCGCAAAATAGTGAGATACAAACGCCTGCTGCTATGCTCACAAACATGTTTTTCATCTCTGACTCCCAAATGATTCAATTGCAGTAACATTCGATGGTAGCGGCAGCCTCTGCAATGCCCGGAGCTTCAAAATATATTAAGACGCCGCTCTTGTCGGCAAATGGGCCGCCGATATATTTATCGGGATTGTTGTCCCGATCTCAAATCTATTTGAGTACCAGGCTGTGGGACGCGAGTTTAGACCCTATTCCCGTCTTATAGCAGTCGAAGGCGATGAACAAGGACAGCAAGGCCGTCAGTAAAACGATAACAAGCAGGTTAAATTTTCTGTTCCTCATGTTGTTCTCCTTTCATTTTTTGTCGTTGTCGTCCTGAAGTCAGCGCACGGAGCAGTACTTTTGCAAGCCGCGACCGTCAGCATTTTTGCCAGAACCGCCATTATCTCGTTCTCGTCATAGTCCAGGCAACAGAGAAGTCGCGGGCGCAAAACATGGCCCTTGGCAATCGTCTCGGGTTCCCTGTCCGGCAGGATGAGGATCAGCTTAAGGTCGTGTAGCAAATCCCGGAGCGTTAGAAAATTATCCAACTCCGCCCCGGTTGCGGCGATAAGCACGGCGACTTCGCCATTATTTATTGTCTGACGAAGTCTTTCGTTCAGCGATTTAATGGTCCGGGATATTTCAACTCCCGGGAACTGCCGGACAATAAACGCCTGAAGCTCTT
The DNA here is from genome assembly GCA_963741205.1 of Nitrospirota bacterium. Lineage (GTDB taxonomy): Bacteria > Nitrospirota > UBA9217 > UBA9217 > UBA9217 > JAJYKN01. The sequence continues at coordinate 98,423 of CAVUHW010000010.1, read as the reverse complement.
TGCCGGCCTCTTCTTTTGCATACATGATCATTCGTTGCATTCCTAGCCAATACCTCCGAAGAGATCTTTCGTTGTTGTAACTTGACTGCTGCATACCCCGTACCAAAACGGCAGGGATTCAAAATCACTTTATTTGCAATGAATTATGTTATCAGGCGGGTGACAAAGGATGGAGTTCTTTCCTGCGCAGGCTCATCATTCCTGAATGGCGGGAATTTTTTCTTGTCTGGCAGGAATACCGGTCAAAGCTGCAGAGTTCAGTCTTTGCATTTATTGATGAGGGCGTATAAGCGGGATTGTGACAGGCCGGATATGCGGCAGGCTTCCTTGATGTCGCCGTCGGCAAGAGACATCAGATTGCGGACATAGTCTTTTTCCGCCTGTTCGTTAACGTCCTTGCGGAAAACGCTGAATTTGGGCAGCGTTGTCGGTGCCTTTGAGGGGTCAGCTGCAGGGGTCTTGGGGGCCAGAGCCGCTCGAACCACCTGCACCCGGATAGCGGCCGGCAGGTGCTTGGGAAACAGCGTCGGTTCATACTTTGCGGCCGTCAAAACCTGTTCCAGGGTGTTGATCAACTCCCTCACATTGCCGGGCCACGGATACTCTACGAGCGTTTGCAGGAACTCCGGAGAAAATCCTTTCGGCGACAGATGGTACCGTTCGCAAAGTCTGTCCATGTGATGCCGGACCAGGTCTTTGATATCGTCGGGACGCTGTCTCAACGGAGGCAATTCAATGAGAAATGATCTGATGCGGAACAAAAGGTCTTCCCTGAACTGGCCGTTTTTCACCATGCCTTCGAGGTCTCGGTTGGTGGCCGCTATGAGTCGGAAGTCGCATTCTAACTCCCGGCTCCCCCCGAGGGGCCGGACCCGGTGCTCCTGGAGCACGCGCAGAAAACTTTTCTGAACATTCAGGGGGAGCTCGCCGACTTCATCCAGAAAAAGCGTGCCCCCGTGCGCCTGCTGGATCAGGCCTTCCCTGGCCTTTTCCGCGCTCGTAAAGGCGCCCTTTTCATGCCCGAACAGAAGGCTCTCCACGAGGGTCTCCGGCAGCGCAGCGCAGTCGACGACCACGAAATTGCGACCGCTCCGCCTGCTGTTGTCGTGGATGGCGCGGGCAAAAAGCTCCTTGCCCGTGCCGGTTTCGCCGGTAACGAGCACGCTCGCGTCGCTCTCGGCTGCCCTGGCCACAAGATCCAGGCAGGCCTTCAGCTTTATGTGGTTGCCGGCAATCTCCTCCCGCTTCAGGGCTATCACGGCCTTTTCCCGGCCCGCGGCCTTCTTTTCCTGCCGGTACTGGAGCGCGCGCACAAGAGGAAGCGTCATTTCCTTGAGGGCCGAGCCCTTCTCAATGTAGTCCCAGGCGCCGCTCTTGATGGCAAGCTCGGCGGCATCGGGGTCGCCGTAGCCGGTGAGGATGATCACCTCCGGCGCCGATGGCGCCTGCTGAATGTGCGGCAAGGCCTCGAGGCCGCTGCCGTCGGGCATGCGGACATCGAGAAAGACGACATCAAAGGGCCGGGAAAAAGCGAGGCTCGTCCCTTCCTTGAGTGTGGCCGCGCTTACGGCCTCATGGCCCATACGGGTGACCATTGTCGACAAGGTCGAACGCATGAGGTTGTCGTCATCGACGATGAGAATATTCGCCATGCATGCCCCCGTTACCGGGTCTTTCTTTTTTCATCCAGCACCCGCCGGATCGCCCTGTCCATTTCCAACCGGTCGGCCGGCTTCGGAAGAAATTCACGTATGCCGGTAGCCTTGAGCTCCTCGGGAGCCATACTGCCGGGCGAGTCCGGACCGAACCCCGAGCAGAGAATGATAGGAATATCAGGGCGGATAAGGAGGAGCTTTTTCGCCAGAGCGGTCCCGGTGAGGTGCGGCATGGTCTGGTCCGTGATAACCAGATCAAACCGGTCGGGCCAGGAAAGGAATTCCCCTAAGGCCTCCTCGCTGTTCGTTCTGACGACTACGTCATAACCGAGCCGCCGGAGCATTTTCTCCACCGAAAAAGCCAGGTCTTCTTCATCATCCACAAGCAGAATTCGTTCCTTTCCCCCCGGGGCCGGCGCCGGTGTGACGGCTTCTGCCTGCTCCTGCGCCGCAGTCTGCCGCGGAAAATAAACGTGAAAAGTGGTCCCGTGCCCCGGCCTGCTTTCGACCGAGATCGCTCCGCCGTGGTTCTTGACAATTCCGTGGACGACGGACAGGCCCAGACCGGTTCCTTCGCCCTTTCGTGTGGTGAAAAAAGGATCGAAGATCCGCTCCATGACGTCAGGTTCCATTCCATAGCCCGTGTCTTTCACCGTCAGTCTCACATAGGGACCGGCCTTGAGGTCATGAACAAAAGAGGTGAGCCGTTCGTCGGCTTCGATGTTCGACAGGGCAATGTTCAGCGCCCCACCGCCTTCGCGCATGGCCTGGGCGGCGTTGGTGCAGAGATTCACGATGACCTGGTGGATTTGCGTCGGGTCGGCAAGAATAGTTCCCACGTCGCCGGAAATATCCTGCCTGATTTCGATAAAGGCGGGAATGGAAGCGCGGAGCAGCTTGAGAACTTCGTGCAGAATGCTTTCAACACGGACAGTCTGCCTCTCCTTTTCACTCCGCCGGCTGATGGTGAGCAGCTGCTTGACCAGGCTCCTGCCCCGATGCGCGGCCTTGAGCACGGTTTCCAGAAGGTCCTTGTCGACGCGTCCTTCGCAGGCGTCCTCGAGGGCCATCTCGGCGTTGGTGATGATGGCGCCCAGAATATTGTTGAAGTCATGGGCTATCCCGCCGGCCAGGGTGCCGATGGCCTCCATTTTCTGCGCCTGGTGGAGCTGCTTCTCAAGTTTCTTGCTCTCCGTGATGTTTATGCAGGAGATAGCGCTCTGCCTCGTCCCGGGAATGAGGCCGACCGTCAGGAAGATGTCCTTTATCTGACCCTGTTTGTCGATAAATCGGGTTTCGTAGCTCATCGGAGCCGAGCCAGGATCGATTCTCCTTTGCCGGTGATAGGTCATCATTCTTTCCAGGTCGGGGGCCATAAAAAAATCGGTCCATTTTTTCCGGCCTTCCATTTCTTCCCTGGAGAATCCGGTCAGCTTTTCGAATCCCTTGTTGACCAAAAGCATCGTCGCGTCTTCATCGCTGATCATGTTGCCGGCGATCGTGGTCTCGAAAAACGTGCGATATCTGCCTTCTGGGTCTTCCGGGCGAGCTTGTACCTCCCGAAGCTCGCGGCGAAGGGCTTTCAGTTCGTCAATGAGTTGTTTTTTTGTCTTGGCTTGATCCGTCATATGCGTAACGTTTACTCGATGATGACGAAATCTGTGATGGCATCCAGAATAAGGCTGCGGGTTGATTGATTTTGAAAATAACGAATACGGAAAGCTATGAAAAGTATAAGACTTTCAAACGATAAAATAAAGCACAAAATCAATGAATTCAAGTAATGTTAACAGTTTTGAGAATAGGAAATTTTCCGCAGCTTAGGCTGTGCCATCAATGTTTTCTTCTTGTGAAGCATACTGCATGGATTTTCGCTGTGGTTCTTTCCACCTTGGGCACAGCCCGGCGGACGGCCAAAACCGAGGGGATGATTCATCAGGTTCGCCATGATCGTTGCGCAAAGTATTACGCTCGGTAATGATGATCGTTTGGTCCTATTATCCTTCTTCGGGATACTGTGTGAGGTCCATCAGGATCCGATCGGGGCCATAAAAATAAACCAGGCGCTCTCTTTTTGTAGGGTATCCGGATTAAGTGGTTGATAAGCCCTGCCTCCCCACACAGCATGGAAAGGGTGTTGCGATGGATGTTTGAAAAGGCTAAAATAATAAATGCTGCTGAGAGAAAATCAAAGGAGGGTTGGTATGACTAAAACCGTCGATAAAATTGCATCGGAGATCCATTCCTTGTCGGACATCGAAAAGCTGCAGCTGGTGGACGTTATACTCACCGACCTCGACAAGCCAGACCCGGAGATTGACCGTGTTTGGGTAGAAGAAGCTCGTAAGCGTTGGGCTGCCTACAAGGCAGGTCGTATTCCTACCGTATCCTATCAGGAAGTCATGAATAGGTACCGGCGCCCATGAAAACTCTTTTTCTTACCCCTGCCCGTCAGGAACTCGATGATGCCGTTGCTTTGTACAACGAACAGGAGGAGCCTCATTTAAGCGAGAAGTCTACTCGGCTGTTCTTGAGCTTATCCTTTTGTTCCGGCAGAAATGACTTTGGCTCAATAAGGAATATGCGTTCAGGCTCGATCTTTTGAGACTTCAGGATCACGTCCCTGATCGTACGCGCCCTCTCTAAAGCAAGTTGCCGCAGATCGTCGTCATTTATCTGAATGCTCCCCAGGAGCAGTTTTTCCATCTCCGCATCGGGAATGTCTTTAGCAATGCCGAGCATGTTCCTCGGCTTGGAGAATTTTCCGCTTTTGTACGCCTGCTTCAGATAGATCGGGTATTCAGCGGCGCTGATCTGGACCGATTCCGGCGAGACCGGTTGCTCGTTCCTTCGGGACAGATCCTTCATTTTCTCGGCAAGGATCATGTTCTTCTTGCGCCCGGCTCTCAGCCCCTCGCGGTCGTTAGTCGGATCAACATATCCCGCTATCTCCAGTTTCAACGACGGTCTGTTATAGAGGGCATCAACCAAACTGTCCAGTTTTTTCAGGTTCTGTTCTGTGACCTCGACCGCGCCATAGTCGAACTCCACATATCCCAGCTCTTCCCCTCCCATCATGCTGGCGAGTAGAGCGAACGGCGAGGTAGCGACCTTCACGAGCAGGTTTTTCAGCACCTGCAGGACCACCTTCCAGACGCGGAACTCGGGATTGTCGATCTCTCCGGTCACCGGGATGTCGAGCCTGATCTCGCCCTTCCTGTCCTTGAGCAGCGATATGGCAAGGCCGACCGGCAAATTGGTCGCCTTCGGACTGTCGATCTTTTCTCCCAGCGTCAGCTGATCGATAAAGATGTCATTCTTTGCCTCAAGCTTCTTATTCACGATGTGATATTCCAGGCTGAAGGAAAGCTTGCCCTTCTCGATGGCGTGGCCGATGTACGTCCCCGAATAAGGCGTTAGCAGGCTTAGCTCGATGTCCTTGCAATCCGCCCTTATGTCGGCAGACAGATCGTTCCCGAAGGGATGGATCTTTCCCGTTATCGCAAGCGGCGCGTACCGGTCCAGGGAACAGCGCAGGTTCACGTCCGCCATCATGTCCTTTCTCGAGGACAGGCCGGACACCTTGCCGTCGATCTCAACAAGGTTTGCCGTGTACATCGGTTTTATGTGCCTGTCCGTGAAGTTGACGCTTCCGTTCGTAAGTGTCACCTGCCCGATGGCAATGTCCGGAGGGGTTCCCTGTTGTGCAGGAGCCTTCTTCACCTCGGCTGAAGGAGAAGGTCCCTGTTTTGTTTCTTCCTGCGCTGTTTCACCCTCAGCCGGCTCTGCCTTCGCAATCCTTTGAAAGTTCAGCGTGCCGTCCTCTTCGACAACGATGCCCGCAGCGAAGTCGCTGAGTGCGACCGTCTTTATCTTCAGGGAGAGCGGGTTGGACCCCATCTCGACCCCGGAGAACTGCAACAGCTTCCAGGTCAGAAGGTCGTTGTTGCTGCTGTCGCGCAGGGCAAGGCGGCTGATCGATGCGCTGCCGCGGTATGTCACGGAAAGGACTCCGGCCTCCCCGGCCCAGACGCGTGCGATACCGTCCGTGGAAAGCCTGCCATCGGCCCACAAACGCATCCGCTTTTTGCGCCATATAGGGCTGGAACGGCGCGAGTTCGATCCCGTTGATGTTCACCGCCGTTTCTAGATCGAGAGGAACCAGTCCGAGCGAACCCGATGTCCGCACCGTGCCCTTCCTGTTGACATGAACCGACAGCTCCAGTTTTCCCTTGCTGTCTTTGCGCGTCGAAAGAGAGCTGGCTTTTAGTTCGATGGCTTCGATCAGCACTTTAGCCGGCTTTTGAGTGGCACCTTCCCCGTCCTCCGCAGCAGGAACGGGCTGCCAGTCAAGGAACTGCAACATGCCGTCCTGGATCGAGAACGCGTCGATATCAATGATCGGCATGGGGCCCGCTTTCTCGGGAGCAGGTTCCTGCTTGTCCTGGCTCACTCCCAGCTGCTCCAGGATCGCCTTCATGATGACCAGTTCGCCGCCGCGGTCGCGCTCCACATACAGTTTCGGCGCGCGCAGGCTCACTTCGGATAGATGAACTTCCTTCTTCATCAGATCGGAGGGGAGGAAGGAGATTGAGAACGACGGGAATTCCAGGAACCGCTTCGTCCCCGTGGCTGCCAGCCGAATGTTGTTGAGACCAAGGGTCCCTTTGACAGAGACCGTGGGCGGCCGGTCCTTAAACTTTCGGAACGAGATCGTCGCCTGCACATCGAGTGTACCTGACAGGAGCTGGATTTTGAGCGGCACCGGGCTGTACGTCAGGTAGTGCGGGATATCCAGCCCCTTCCAGTTGATGTCGAGCGTTGTCTCGAGCGATTCGTTGAACGGCAGTGTCTTCCCCTTAAGCGCGATAGCGGTACCGTTGACCGTTGCCTCGAAGGCGGGCTGGACATAGGATGAGAGGTCATAGGGAAGATCTGAAACGAACGGCACCGCAATATTCACATCCCGCACGGTATGGCGGGTGTTCCTGGGGGCATCGAAAAAGTCGGCGCTGCCGTTTACCACTTCAATATTATTGAGCGAGAATTTGAGGGGCTCTTTCGGTTTTTCCCCTTTGGTCGGCGTCGTTCCGGTCGTCAGCAGGTCGCTAAAATTGTAGGAGAGGTCCCTGTTTCTCGTAACGTTCACGTACGGTTTGACCAGGCGTATGCTGCTGACGATAAGCCCGCCTTTGACCACGGACAAAGACTGCACGTTCACGTAGAACTCGTCGAAGGACAGCATGACCTCGGAGGAGTCCCGCTGGCTGATCGTTACCCCCCGTAGCGCGAAGGCCAGCGTGAAAGGATTGATGTATACCGCACGGATAGCGACCGGGCGATGGATTGCCTCGGATATTTTCTTCTCAAGAACGGGTCTGAGCACAGCGGGAAGAATGAGAAATCCCGTAACCGCGATGACCGCCAGAAAGAGAGCGAGTATCTTGAAGACCTTTTTTATGATCGCCGGTGAGAAAGATAGCTTCATCAAATGCTGTCCTCGGCCGGTCTTATTTGTCCCGGCATATGATCCTAACCTCTGCAACAATTCTTAGAAAAGCCTGTAATTTCCAGAAAGTAAACTCACGCGAAGTACAGGAAGGACCTAGCACCGCATGATTCAAGCGATATTCTTCACATCAAGCAAATCCTGATCCTGTCGTGAGCATGTACAATCATGCGAGTTTCGACGAATAGTATGAATCCCTTGAACTCTAAATAAAATTCGCCAGTCTTTTCATGTCTTGTTCTTCTCACTGTTGCGATCACATTCATTAGTTTCTGCGAAACTGCTGCACATACTTTTTCACACCGCCTTTAATTCCGATGTGCATTGGGAACAACGGGTTGCCTTGAGTGGCACACTCGAGAGGCAATAGGGGCATGGCCGACATGGCTGTTTACCTCCCGGTTTAACAGGGTGCGTCTCCGCAATCATGCCGTGACGGGTCCTCTCATGAATCTATTCTACCAAGCTGCTGAACGACTTGTATCATGCCCTTTGTGTTATCGTATCACATTTGCGGCGGACAGGATGGAGGTACACGAAGGTAACAACTGGAACGACGCGCAATAATGAGAAGTTCGACATGTACTATTGATTGTTGCGAGGAATTCTTGGAATCCCGACTATTACAGGATGTAGGACTCGACGAAAGTTACAAATGGAATGTGTTGTTCTTCGGCGCCCTAAACACGATTGGTAAAGCGCGAAATATCGGTCGTACTACGCAATATGTCCGAGTCTGGCATGGCTCCCCAAAGATGACAAATCGGAAGTGGGAAGAGTATATTGACTCATCGGGACTGTGAGTTTCACCTTGATCTTCCCCCGAAAAAGTGGACACCGAGTTAAGTTTCTTTTAGGCTCTTTTCGTACTGCTCTGGGCTCTTATATCCCAATCCCGAGTGTTTCCTGATGCGATTATAAAACACTTCCACATACTCAAAGATACTTAATCTCGCTTCTTCCCGCGTTCGATACCGTTCACCGTGGACCAGCTCTCGTTTTAGCGTGCTGAAGAACGACTCCATATAGGCGTTATCATAGCAATTGCCTTTTCTGCTCATGCTGGGCGTTATGCCGTATCGTCTCAGGATCGCCTGATATCCATAACTCGCATATTGCCTGCCGCGATCAGAATGATGGATCAAGCCCTCTGGCGGCTTCTCCCTGGTCACGGCCTGCTTCAGTGCTGTAGCTGCCAGCTCCTCCGTCAGCTGGTCCTTCATGGACAACCCGATGATCTTTCTGGACTGCACGCTCATGACCGCTGATACATAGAGCCATCCCTCACTGGTCGGGACAAACGTAATATCAGATGCCCATAGCGGGCCTTTATAGCCGTCTTGAATCAGTAAATTGGCGGCCAATGCGTAGTTATGCCTTGAATCTGTGGTCTTCCTGAACCTCCTCTTCACCTCTGCCCGAATTCCGTTATCTTTCATGATCCTGGCGATCCGGTTCTTTCCGCATCTGCTGCCTTGCTCACGGAGCTCTTCAGTTATCCGCGGGCTGCCGTAAACCCGTCTGTTCTTCTGGTAGATCTCTTGAATACGGTCCAGAAGCAGCTCGTTCTCGTTCCAGCGCTTGCCAGGTTTTCGTCTCCTCCACGCATAATAACCACTTCGTGAGACTCCCAATACCTTGCACATCTTCGTAAGCCGATACTCTTCCCGGTACTTTTCAATGAACAGGATACTTTACCAGCTTCGTTTGGAAAAGACGCCCAAGGCTTTTTTTAAAATATCTCGCTCTTCTTTGACTTCCTCCAGTTCCTTCTGGAGGCGCTTCAACTCTGCGTCCTCAGGCTTTAAATTCCCTGTCCCCACAAATGCGCCGTTCCCTTCTGCCATATACATCCGCCTCCATTGATGCACCAGATTAGGATGAATATCAAGGTCACGCGCAACCTTCCTCACGGGAACACCTTTCTCCATTACGAGATTAACAGCATTTCTTTTGAACTCTTGGGTGAATTGACGACGTTCGCTCTTCCCCATAGACGCCTCCTCTCAGATTATACAACTACTCGGAGTGTCCATCAAATCGGGGGAGGCTTACTCGGAAGTTTTTGTTATGCATGATCACACTCGCCGTCATAAGCCATAGCACTCGCCTAAGATGCTTATTTCCTCTCTTCGAGATCTTACTTGCCCCCTGATACTTGCCTGATTGATACACCGTTGGATCAACCCCTGTGTATGCAATCAGGTTCTTGTGCGTGCCGTAGTTCTCGATGCTCCCTATCTCGGACAGGAAAGTGGTCCCGGTCCCGCTGCTGATGCCTTTCACGGATGTTACTATTGCCAGGTCTTCCACCATCAGGGAGTTGCAGTAATCCGTGAGCATGGCCGTCAATTCGTCCCGACGATCTTCCAGATGGAGCAGCGTCGATATTTTGCCCCGCAGGATGGTTTCTTTGGCCGGGCTAACCATCCCAACCGAATTTTTGGCCAGCTTGATTACATCGTCAGCAGTAAAGGTAGATATCCTGCTCCCTGCACTGCGTGGTTCCATGGCGTTTGCTATTGCCTGCGGCTTAGCCATATTGATCAAGCGAGCGGAGGGAAACTCCTTCAAAAAGGCAAGCATGATGCCCGTAAAGACATTGCAAAGGCGCTCAAGCTCAGGAAAGGTCGTTTGCAACACCCCCTTGATCTCGGTCTTAGTCGCGGAAATCAAATGGCTCAAGGACTCTCGCTCCCGGGCGAGATCGCGCATATCCTGCATGTCCTGGCTGATTGACATCTGTGAGATCTTGTCCAAGTGTGCCAGCAGGAACTGGGCGATCGTCATGGCATCTTTTTTGTCGGTCTTGGTCTTCCGGAGTGACAGTTTGGCAAAGTTCGCGATCAACAGCGGATTAATGACCACGGCATGGATGCCTTGTGCTGTGAGATAAGAAAAGAGATTGAGGTGGTAGATGCCAGTTGACTCCATGCCGACAGTGACATGGGAGACATCCGGCCGTTGTGCTATTATCATGGCCAGGAACTTCGAAAACCCATCACTGTCCATGGTGTATTCTTCAGAGAAACAACGCGTCCCTTTGCCGTCAAGGCCGGCCGTAGAAAAGGACTCCTTGGAAACATCGACGCCAACGATTAGGCTTTCCATAAATCCCCTCCTCCGTGCTAAAATTTAGATAGGCAGGAACTGCCTCCCGACCAATCCTCCATCTTTACCAGGGCTCGTTGGCCCAATCAACTTATCATGGTTAAGGGAGGCAGGGAACAGACTGTAGCAAGGGTTCAAGGACCCAGGAAGTAGTAAGTTCTCCTGCCTGTCTTAATCTCTTTATACCATAACTGAATGTAGGAGGAAGTTGTTGAGGCCTTCAACTTCGTGGGAAAGGTGTCGCCCATTTTTATTAATTTTTTTTATCATAAACTGCTGACACGCACAACGCTGTCTCCTTTCGCTATGGCGCAGACGGATTCTATTAAAATGGTTGTTTTCCAAAGAATGTGAACATAATTATTGCTATTGATTTGCCGGACAAGACCAGTACCGAACATCCAAAGCAACGCCGACAACATCGCCGTGAACAGATTCTGGTTCTGTCTTTGTCACGCCATTGCTCACGGAGAGACTGTCGGATTGTTTTGTGCCGAGGGCGCTATGAATGTATTTCGTGAAATCCTGTGTTCCTGCTGAATCTGGTTTTGCTTTTTTATATTTTGCCCTCACTTCATTTCCATCGGAGGTAACATACAGGATTTGAATAACGTCAGCACCTGTTCTCCGGGCCAGCATTTTTAAATGATCCTGCATGGTTATTTTTTTTTCAGAGTCATTACTGTCTGCTGAGTACACTGTCCTCCATGACCCATTGTTAGACACCCAGTGATCGAAATAATCTGCGGCAAATAAGGTATCAACCCTATTGATAACCTGACATCGCGCATGTAAGGGAACCGTCGCGTCTTCATTCGCCGGCTCTATGATCAGGACATCGCCGGAAGTTACGAAAGCTGTCATTTTCGAAGCATTCTTCGCAACTGACGGTTCATACTTTACAATATAGCCTTCCACAACCACTGTTGTATAGCTCGGCCAGAAAGGCAGCAATGTCAAAGGATGCATGTAGTTAGTAAGCCCGGGCTTCGATCTGATTTTCACATTGACGACGCCATCGCCGCCGCAGCTATCAACCGATGCGTTGATCTGCTCACCGACATCTTTGTCAGGTGCCAGCGACACGAGGGAATAGAAGATTGCGGTATAGATAACCTCAAGGCGAAACGGTTTTATGACTGAAAGATCGCGGTCCTTTACCAATATTTCGTTATTCGGACCATATAGATAGGGACTCATGGAAGCGGGATAATCAAGCTCATTAAACCGCACGATGCCTCGCGCTCCCCCATAACACCCAGTCATGGAGAGTATGATAATAATTCCGCAGCATAACGCTGCTGTGGCATGCATGTTATTTGGTTTCATCTTTCCCTGCCCTATTCTGATAAATTCCACCCTTGATGTCAGCCCAGCTTTTTTCATAATATCCTGCGGCATAGGGAACTATAACAAAGATGTTGTAAGAGCCTGTATGTATTTCATTTATTACTATTTTATCTTTGGGTGTCTCGACCAATTTCAGTAATTCGACGTTGGCCCTGCTTCCGGCTGACGGAGGGCCTCCAATCTCGGAGGATTTATCATCACTGAAACTGAGATCAAAGGGGACCCTGAGTTGCCACTGTTCATTGGCCGCTCCATGAACTCGTATTTTGTTTCCAAGCATTACGGGCTGAGTCACATCCGTGGCCGAGACGTAAGCGGTAACACCGCATCCCGCCGCCACAACTGCGAAAAGAAGAAACAGAGCTACTAAGCCGAGTGTTATTATCTTCATCATGTCACCGGATTCAATATTTGTAAGATGCTCCGAATACAAGCTGACGCGACTCCAAATCAGCGCTTGCGGATGTGGAACCCCCAAATAATCCCTTTTCCTCAAAATCCAGGCCGATCTTCATAAAGCGGTACTCGCTGAATAAGGCGAAAGAGGGAAAGTGCCATGCGACGCCGAGCAGACCTCCGACGCCGCCGATAAACCGGCCTGCGGCGCCGCTTATCTTTGAAGAGGCATCTGGTGTAAAATCAACTTCCATATCGCCGATAACCGTGGAAAGCATTGCCCCGCCATAGAGCCTGAGACGGCCCTCCGGGACGCTTTCGGTTTTGCATAATGGGTATCGTCCCATCAGAATAATAGACAGCGGCGCGTACCAGATTCTCACACCCGGAGCGTTTGCCTCCAAATAGGATAAATCTCCTGCGAATCCGAAATAAGGGTAATTCTCGAACCATTTTCCGACGCGAATCCCGTATACCGCGGAAGGCTGGAAATGAACGATTCGCTTGACTGTGTGTGAGCCGGCAGGACAGGGGGGAAACAAACAAAATGCCCCGCTGCTCGATGAGGTAACTGAAACTTCGCCGTCCAAAGTCTTCGCCGTTCCATAGAAGACGTCGATGAAGTGCTTGGGGGACGCGGAAGATCGAGATGCGTCGGCGCTGCCGTCCTGAGGTTTAACTTTCTCGAACGTATTGGATGTATTTTTATCGGCTCGGAGTTTTTCATCAGCGGTTTGGCCGGTCTGCGCCGCGAGAATTTCCACGGCCGTTGATTTGAGTTCATTGTCCGCTGCATACGACCTCGTGCGTTTGACGATTTACGTAAAAAGAGGCATGAACATCGAGGATAATCAAAATAAGAAGAAGCGCTGTTTTCTTCATAATCCATACCCCTGCTGCAAACCGCTGATCTGATGCCGATCGAATTTCCCAATGCTGGTTTGCCCCTGGCATTTCGTTTCCGCCGACGTCCAGCATGGTGCCAGTAACGCAAAAACCATCAAAAAACCACAAATGCCCATCTCTTGCCGAATGTTGCTTTCATGTTACATGCCCTCCTTCAATAAAAATGTAACATCCATATCAATTCCACATTTTTCTTCAATCGATGACCGAAAGACCATTCTCCCGAAAATCCTTGCTGCCTCTTGCGTGTTGCCTCTGTTCTTATCGATCTCTTCGCCACCTCCCTTCTTTCCTCGGTATGCAATCACCAATACAATTCGTGTTTTCCATCGCTTGGTGCGTATGACATGCTTATACTACTGAGGCCTGACGGGAAGCTGATGGAATGCAGATTTTTTTTGTTTCGACTTAATTTTACGTACACTCCTTTGCGCAACTGAGGTTCTAAGGAGAGGCAAAAAAGAACAGCAGATCTGTTCCCGCATCCATGTTCTGGGTCATGACTCTCACGATGCGCTTGTCGCTGTCGACTAACGCAGGCGACATGGTCAAACTGAGCGTGCGGGTCGCGATTAACAGCATGAACGCCAGGGTGCGATTGCACCGTTCCGCAACTTTCATGTAAGACATCATAAGTTCTACTGTGATACTGTATTGGCTGTTATTGTGTTTTTATTAAATATGACGGAAATATTGTATTTGGTCAATCATGGAATCCCTGATTATTAGCTTCTTTTTTCCTGACAACATTTAGGGGTACGCTGAAGTTGAGGATCTTGAAATGCAGAATATCATCGGGAGGAAGAGATCCTTCTTGTGAGATGATGAGGATGAAGGGTACCAGTTACGACAGGAAGTTCACGTTTTTACGAGAGGCTAGGAACGTTCGTTTCAGGATGATCAGTGCACTGAATGTTAGCCAGGTAGGCCAGGGCAGTCACCTGCCCCAGCCCCCCACAGACCCGAACGTGCGCGATTAACGCATTCGGTTCTTCATGCTGTAGCTTTGCGTAAGTATGCGGAGTGAACGATTCTCGCTGGCGCAAGTGGATAGACCTTTTCAAGTAGTGCGAAGTTATCCCACGGGATACTACCATCGCACGACCTTCGCTGTAGCCATTTGCGCCAGAGCCGTCTCACCTTGTGGTAGAAGTGCCCCAATGCCTGGCTGTTGCCTCTGATCCCGTAATAGGCGTAGTGGCCTCGAAGTTTCTGGTTCAGCGTCTTATGCTGCTCCTTCAGTGGGTTGTGCCGATTGGTTCTGCACCACTCCTTAATCTTCATAAGCGCTCGCATGAACCGGCTCTTCTCGGTACTTCGCTTGATCACCGCTGTACCTTTACGGGATTTTGCCCAGTAGTGAGTGAATCCTAGAAAGTTGAACGTGTTATCCTTGTCCTGGCTGTGGCCCCCCGAGTTGATGTCTTCCGGCTTTACGAACCTCACCACACGGGTCTTCTCCGGGTGGATCGTCAAGCCATATCGGGCAAACCGCTTCGGAAGCACTTCCATTACTCTCCGGGCATCGTCTTCGGTTGCAAATCCCAACACAGCATCATCGGCATACCGAATCAGAAACGCTTTGCCGCGGAGGCGTGGTTTTACTTCCTTCTCAAACCACAGGTCCAGTACCTCATGAAGATAAATATTACTCAGCATGGGGGATATCACGCCGCCTTGAGGAGTACCCTTTTCCGGGTAACTGATGTTTCCTGCCTCCCATACACCGGCCTTCAACCACTTATCTATGAGTCTCGTTATTACTCCGTCACTCACCCGCCTCTTGAGTATCTCCCTGATGTGTTTATGGACCATCGTATGGTGGGTAGAGACAGACCTTGAGTGTTGTCCTCTTGTGCCTGTCCCCCCTCGCAGAACCCGCCGTGCGGCTTTCCCGCAACGGGCTCCCCAGATTGCACTCAATGGATGAATGAAAGTCAAACCGTCGCGTGGCGTGTTGATACCGCATACGGTAATTTGAACCAGTCTCGGCTATTAAGGTAGCACCAGTATAGTCGGTGACGTTGGCTCTTTCTCCGTAGCGTCCGAATCCATTGGAGCTGTACTGCGCTGCGTACCATGTCGAGTTTCGGCTTGCAGTGATGCAGTCCAAAGTATTGGTAGAAGCCGTGCAGCATCATCTTCAACTGACTTTGCTGGTCACGCCGCTTCCAATGTATATGCCCCTTGAGCCATTCCTTGGTCTTGGCCAAGAACTTTCGGCAGCTTTTGACGCACGGAATCCGCACCAAGGCAAACTTCCCACCTTGGTCTATACCACAGACATGCTTGAAGCCAAGAAAGTCAAACGTATCCGGCTTATCGCCGGTCTTTGCGAGGTCCGCACGTACGAATCGTCCGAAGCGCAGCAGCCGCGTCTTTTCTTCCGCCAATTCCAGCCCGAATTTCTCGAATCGATCCGTCAGGCTCGTTCCTGAACCCTTCCGCATCTCTGCCATATTGAAAGTTCACCACAAAATCATCCGCAAATCTCGTCAGATACGCCTCACCCTGGCACATCGGCTTGACCTTCTTTTCAAACCAGAGATCAAGCACGTAGTGCAGGTAGATGTTAGCCAAGATCGGGCTGATCGGCCCGCCTTGTGGCGATCCTTCCTCGGTTCGCGTAACGACTCCTCCCATCATGTAGCCCGCTTTCAGCCATTTGCCAATCAGGCGCAGGATGACCGGGTCCGCAATTCGATGAGCAACCATCTTTTGCAGCCATTCATGCTGGATGTGGTTGAAGTATCCCCGGATATCAGCTTCGAACAAGTGTCCTACCTTCTTCGTGACGATGATCGTGCGCAATGTCCGCAGGGCATCGTGGGGATTGCGCCCCGGCCGAAATCCATATGAGCAGTCCAAGAAATCCGCCTCGAACACCGCTTCCAATATCCGAGCTACCGCTCTTTGCAGCAGACGGTCTTCGACCGTCGGAATCCCGAGCGGTCTTGTCCCTTCCCTGCCAGGTCCTTTGGGGATTTCCACTCGGCGTACCGGTGGAGCCTTGTAGGCCCCTTGCTTCAAGCGTTCGCTCAGAGATTGAACCCGTGCGTCCAGGTCTTGCCCAAACTCCTTCGTCGTCTCGCCATCGATTCCGCTCGCCCCACGCCGGTTCATCTGTTTCCATGTCTCCCTAAGAAACGCTGGAGTGAGCAGGTGCGCCAGTGATGTGAAGCGTAGCTTCGGGTCCGACTTTGCCTTCCCCTTGATCTGATCCAGTTGTGTGGACATTCGGTTCCTACCTCTGCGTGAAGGGAATGTTTCCCTGGACCAGCAACTCAACCTGCCCCACTGCTTCCCCCTGTATGCGGCTTTCCCGCACTCCGAGTACTATCAGCGGGTCCGACTTCCACCGTCGCGTTTATCTCCCTCAGGATGGTCCTTTCGGTAGATATACTCGGTCTGTGACAACCAGACCGAGACGGCGATGGATCTCCCAGGTTCCATGACGCTTCCATTTCTGCCCATGCCGTGCTCTCAGACCCCGCCGGAGTCTCCAACGACCATCGCCTGTTACGGTCGCCTACTGTAGCCTTCCAGGTTTTCGACCCTGTCGGCCTCCGGATGTATCACGAGGCTCTATCGCTTCACTTGCGTTACGGCCTGGACATCGCTCTGTCTACGCTTAACTCATGTCGTTGCCTTCATGAGCCCAAGACTCGATTCCCGGTGAGGCGGCTCATTCCCCTTGCCGGGGCGGGAATTGCACCCGCTGAAAGCGCCGGGCTTACCCTGGCGCACGGTGGGGTAGGGACAGGCCTTGAGTATTGTACTCTTGTGCCTGTCCCCCCTCGCAGAACCCGCCGTGCGAATTTCCCGCAACGGGCTCCCCAGGTTGCACTCGTTCGGTGAACGTCATACCCATCGATCTGATCCGGTTGTGTAGACATTGTGCTCCTACCTCTGAGTGTAGGTAATGTTTCCCCGGACCAGCAACTCAACCTGCCCCGCCGCTTCCCCCTGTATGCGGCTTTCCCGCACTCCGAGTACTATCAGCGGTCCGACTTCCACCGTCGCGTTTCTCTCCCTCAGGATGGTCCTTTCGGTAGACATACTCGGTCTGTACGCCAGACCGAGACGGCGGTGGATCTCCCAGGTTCCATGACGCTTCCGTTTCTGCCCATGCCGTGCTCTCAGACCCCGCCGGAGTCTCCAACGACCATCGCCCTTTTTCGTCGCCTACTGTAGCCTTCCAGGTTTTCGACCCTGTCGGCCTCCGGATGTATCACGAGGCTCTATCGCTTCACTTGCGTTACGGCCTGGACATCGCTCTGTCTACGCTTAACTCATGTCGTTGCCTTCATGAGCCCAAGACTCGATTCCCGGTGAGGCGGCTCATTCCCCTTGCCGGGGCGGGAATTGCACCCGCTGAAAGCGCCGGGCTTACCCTGGCGCACGAAAAACTTCCGAATATCGAGGTCGATGATCCAGCATCCGCCTATATCCATCATCTGCTTCCACAACGATTGCAACGCGTCGTGGGCGGAACGCCCTGTCCGGAACCCGTATGAGCAGTCCAGAAATTCCTGTTCATATAGTGGCTCCAGCACCATTTGCCAGGCCCTCTGAAGCACCTTATCCTCGAACGTCGGTATACCGATAGGACGGGTTTCCTTCTTTGCCGGGTCTTTCGGGATATGCGCCCGTAGTACCGGTGGCGCATAGTACTTCCCCGATTTGGCGCGTTCCAACAGTGATCGCAGATTCGTGTTTAACTCTTGCTCGTACTCCTCTGCTGTCACGTTGTCTATGCCCGTCGCTCCGTCCTTCCGCGTTCGACCGAATGCTTCATAGAGCCACACTAAATCAATGTGGTGGGCGAGAGACGTGAAACTTACATCAGGGTGAATCCTCGCGAGTTCTGCTATCCGTTGCTGTTTCGTGTAGACTGTATTTCCGGATTCCATCGCATCCTCTGTCTTTCCCATCAACGGTTCTACAACATGACGCCCCCCTTACCTCCGCAGGGTCCGATTGGATTCGTTCCCCTGCCTCATCGGTACTATGAAGGCGCTACGACGTCTTGCTTCCCATCTCGCCGCCTTTCGTTTCCTTCAGTTGGCGATACCGTTTCTCGCGCTGATCGTTTTGTTTCGTGCCATTACGCACCTCCTCGAACATCTCTGCGCAGACGCTTGAGGCCTGGAGTTATTCGTTCCGTCATCCCCACCGGCATTTAGAAACGGAGTAACAAGACCTATCGCGGTAGGGACGTCCGTTGCCAGACGCCCCCCGCACGGATCCGTGCGAGAAGTATTACTTCACACGGCTCTTACCTCGGGTAGTTCACGCGAAGCCTCTGGCTTGGGTACGGGTGCAGTATTATGGCTGTAGGTATCCACGTCGCAATTAAGAGTTTGATTCGGTCCCACGGTAGATAACTGGACTTCTGGCTGCGTTGCCTCAACGCGTATAGCCATGCCTTGTTGATTTCCCTGCGGAACGCCTTAATTGCCGTTGTGTTGCCGGGCACCGCAAAGTAGTTGAGGTGACCTTGCACGACTGAACGAAGCCATTTACCAAGTACCGGTACTGGCTCATGCCGTCTGCGTATGACCTCTTCCCTCACTTCTTTGAGCTTTGCCCGAAGACGCTTGGCGATTGTCTTACGATGAATCGTGAAATGATTGCCCTTGAGGGTTCGGCTGCAAATGTGCGTGAACCCAAGAAAGTCAAATGTTTCAGGCTTTTTCTCTCCTCGCTCAGTACGATTTGATTCCGCAAATCGTCCGAACTCGATGAGTCGGGTCTTTTCACTATGGATTTCCAGGCCGTATTGGGCAAATCGCTCCTTCATTTCCTCAAGAAATCGTTTCGCTTCATGCAGGTGCTGAAAACCCATGACGAAGTCATCCGCGTAGCGCACGATGATCATTTCACCGTGCGCCTCGTTCTTTCGCCAAGATTGTACCCACTCGTCAAGAACATAATGCAGGTAGATGTTGCTGAGCAAAGGCGATATCACCGACCCTTGCGGCGTGCCCACTTCTGTTCTTGACCACTTGCCATCCTCTGATACCCCGGCTCTGAGCCACTTCCGGATCAGGCGGAGCATCCGAGGGTCTGCGATGCGATGCTCTAGGAACTTCATCAGCCACGCATGATTTATCGTGTCGAAAAAGCTCTTGATGTCGGCATCCAGCACCCATTTTACCTTCCGTTGCTTGATGCCGACCCAGATTGCATCCAACGCGTTATGTTGGCTGCGTTCAGGTCGAAATCCGTAGCTGAAACCGAGGAAGTCCTGCTCATAGATCTGATTGAGTACCCATACCACCGCCTGTTCAACGTATCTTATCTTCCAGCACGGCAATGCCGATCGGCCGTTGACGACCGTCCGGTTTCGGTATCCAAACCCGTTTCGAGGGCTTCGCCCGGATACCTGCCACTCTGCACACGGCCATGGAGATCCGCTATCCGGCTCTCCAGGCGCTCACCATACTCATGCCATGTCATATCGTCTACTCCGGCATGCCGCGTTGCGCTTGAGCGCAGAGTAGGCATCTCGGAGCATTTCATCCGTGATATGATGCATCAAATTGGTGAACCGAAGTTTCTTGTCCCTTACCGCTGCCTCACGTATCCTGTCAAGTCCGTTCAATGCTTCCTCCTGTCTCCGCGTACAGGTCGCAGACGACTCTTCAGAATTTCCCCTTGGTCATCAGCCTTCCCTCCAGAACCTCCGCCATGGCATGGGAGCACACCATTTTGTTCGGCCCCTTCTTCGGTAGTACGCCGATGTCAGACTGCTCAGCAGCGTGCATGCAAGGATTACGGCCACTGGCCTTCCCTTGCCGTCCTGCCGCCATGTGATTTAACGGCAGGAACTGCTGAGCTCTCCCGGTTCTCGAACATAGAGTGTAAGCACATGCACAGGGTCTCAGACTCCGCGGGGCCGGACTACGACTGGCTGTTTATCGCCGTTATCCATGTTGCCTTCCCGTTCCTGGGACGTGGTCGGCACCCCGAAGGGGTGATTTCGGAGCTCATTGGCTGGCCTATGCTTCCCCTGTCAACGCTTCACGTGCAGCCTCGCGACCGCCCGCGCATGACTCGGGGCCGTGATGGATCAGCTCATCCTTTCACGTAGGACTCTTTCATTCCCTACTCTATGCCGGTTTATCCCGGCGCTTTCCCCAGGTTCCTGGGTGATCCTCTTCTGCATATGCCCTGCTCTCTGACCCCGGTAGGATCGGTCGTGCAAGGTCAATACTGCACGATCGATGCTGCTCCCGCTATGTCGAGGGCGAAAGCTCCCACGAGGCTATTTCGGGGCTCAATCACACGGCTTTTGCAGTAGCTGTCTACGCTTCACACACATAGTCACCTAGGCGCATGCAAGACTCGCTTCTGGCTGCTGACCAGGCTTTACCAGGTAGGATTGATTACCTACAGAATCACGACGAAAGGTTTCGGCTTCTGGTCCACCACCTTTCCCAGGCTTGACCTGGCGCGACGACATGAAGTGTGGGTTTTACGGATAAGCGCAACGTCAACAGATACAGAATGATTATCACGGGAGTTTCATTTGTTGGAACTTGCGGCGTATACTACAAGGTCGCAAGATTCAATAGATTTAAACTCTAACAAATACCAGTGGTAACTTTCCTATCACATCACAACAAACTGAAGGACTCCTATACTGTTTATATTAGGAGCCCTTCTTTCTTTTCGCTGACAATTGACGGCGATGCCGGTGACTGAGAGTTCCAGGGCATCATGCCTTAGCCCGCTTTATTTCTTCACCATCGCCAATCTTGTCGGTTCCGGCTTTTCAGGGTTAATGAGTTGGGAGGAATCGATGTACAGTGCGGGATAAATCGCACGGGAAATGGGTGCCAAAGAAGTGAGCGGAAAGGTGATGGAAAGTGTGATCAAGAGCTCGCTGCAATAGATTAAAAAATCCGCTATACTAAAATAACAATAGGCAAGAAGGGCTGTTCATCCAGCACCACCATAAGGAGGAAATGAACATGGAGCAATTCAGGCAACACGGTGCGTTCAGTTGGTGCGAACTGATGACGACAGATGTCGCAGCAGCAAAGGCATTTTACGCAAAGTTGTTCGGCTGGGAGGTGGAGGATATGTTCATGCCCGGCATGGCTTACACGGAGGTCAAAGCTGGAGGCAACAGGATTGGTGGAATCATGGCGATTCCAAAAGAGTCCCCGGGGATGCATCCTATGTGGGGCGCCTATGTAACCGTCGATGATGTTGACCTGACGGCGCGGACAGCAGAGCAGCTTGGCGCCCGACTATTGGTGCCGCCTCAGGACATACCGAATGTCGGACGGTTTTGCGTCATTCAGGACCCTCAGGGTGCCGTCATTAATGCCATTACCTACCGGGGAGAATATACAAAATAGAAGCATCCAATCAATGAGCCTCCATAAAGGAGGCTTTTTAGTGGGCTGGAAGGACCTGCTCTCCATTTGGAGTGGGATTTAACACGTACAGGATGCAGGAATCGATGAAAGTTACGAATGTAATCTGTTGTTCTTTGGCGCCATCACGGTCCTCGACAATATCTATAACTATGCGGCTGCGTTAGATTGATAAGACTGCGATATTCCAGTAGTACTTCGCAATACTTTCAAGCCAGCCTGGCTCCCAAACTATGCCAAGCCGGTGAAGTTATGGCTTCATTGTTCTCTCCTCTCCCTCTCTTCATAAGGTTCTATACGGATTGTATGCAGCGTTACTGACGCCTTACTTAATGAACGTACCGTTCTGATACTCTTCAAACGCGACTTCCAGTTCCTCCTCCGTATTCATCACGATCGGACCGTACCAGGCCACGGGCTCGCCGATTGGCTTGCCGGATATGAGCAGAAAGCGGACGGGTTCGCCCTGGGCCGAGACCGTCACCTGATCGCCGTCGCCGAAGAGCACGGCCGTCCCGTTGTGGATGTAGGGATCGCGCTTCATGTCGAAATAGTTCTCCCCTAGGGCATCGTAGGCGAAGGGGTTCTTCTCATTGCAGAAGACTCCCTTTCCCCCGATGACATAGGCAAAGACCGTGTGGCCGCGCGGGGTCTGATGGACAAACTCGGAAAGGGCCGGGAGGGAAACGTCGAGATATTCGGGATCGATGACGATGTCCCTGACCGGCCCCTGCCTGCCCTCCACGGTCCCGCAGATGACCTTGATCTTCGCGCCGCTCTTCGTCACAACTTCCGGCACCTGCGAGCTTTTGATATCGCGGTACCGGGGTGTCCATCATCTTGTCGGCTTTTGGGAGGTTGGCCCAGAGCTGAAATCCCTCCATGACCCCGTTGTCGTCTCCCTGCGGCATCTCCTGGTGGATGATGCCACTTCCCGCGGTCATCCACTGCATGTCTCCCGACGTGATAACGCCCTTGTTGCCCATGCTGTCGCCGTGCTCCACGTCGCCCTTGAGCACGTACGTGATCGTCTCGATGCCTCGATGGGGGTGCCAGGGAAACCCCTTGATATACTGATAGGGGTCGGTATTGCGGAAATCGTCGAGCATCAGGAATGGATCGAACAGCGGGACCTCGCTGTTTCCGAATACCCGTCTGAGATGGACTCCCGCTCCTTCGAGAGTAGGCTTGCTCTTGAATACTTTCCTGATTTTTCTGTTTTCCATCGTGTATGTCCCCCTTGACATTTCTTGTTATTTTCATCAGGATGTCAGCGCAGTTGGACTCATTCTTGCGAGATGACCGATGCCTTGTTGTCCGTTTTTTTCATACGAACGTCACTCGGAGATTATTGCCTTCCGCCGGACGCGTTGGTTTCAACCCACGCCGCGAAGGCATGCATGAACTTTGTCGCGAATTCCCGGGTTGACTCATTGGACAGGTCGCCTCGCTCATCGAAGAGCTCCCCGGCTTTCCCGATGTATGCTTCCGGCTGTTGCATTGCAGGAACATTAAGGAATACCAGTGATTGCCTGAGATGGTGGTTTGCGCCAAAGCCGCCGATGGCACCGGGCGAGACGCTCACAACTGCACCAGGTTTTCCAGCCCACGCGTTTTTTCCATAGGGGCGGGAACCCACGTCGATAGCGTTCTTAAGCACTCCGGGAACGGATCGATTGTATTCCGGTGTGACGAACAAGACGCCGTCAAATTTCTTCAAACGTTCACGGAACTCGGTCCAGGCAGCCAGCGGGTCGTCATCAAGGTCCTGATTGTAAAACGGGAGCCCTCCGATCTCGATAATTTCGAGACTTAGAGAATCAGGCGAATGCTTCATTAACGCCTTTGCCATTTTCCGGTTATATGATTCCTTGCGAAGGCTCCCTACAAGGACGGCTATTTTTTTCTGTGACATCGCCTCCCCTCCCTGTGCCTGGTTTAGCCGATTTGTTCCGCAAGAATCGAGACCGAACCGCCGTCTATTCCCTGAACCGGGAAACTGATTTGTTCATCTTTCCTGCGATGCCCAAGGATATAGAGCAGCGGTCAATAGTGGCCCGGAGTCGAAGTTGAAAGCATTGCCTTGTTCCAGAAGTTCTGCAGAACAAAACCGTATTCCAACAGGTTCTGAGTAAAAGGTCCCAGCATGTCGATGAAGATGGCAGTTTCCAGTCAGCCTGCACCTCACAACACAAAGCAAAGACCGTTTCGTGCAGCCCACGGCAAGCTGGAAATCCGCTGACAGGGCATTGGTCACATCGACGAGCACCTTTCCCTGCACCGCATCGCCCATCACCCGCAATGCGTCATCGATCGCGCCAAAGGGAACGGCCGGATGATCACTTCTCCCCAGGCGGCAACGACCCCACGTCCTTCGGGTCCCGGCCGGAGTTCTTTATTTCATACCCCGCGTCTTCCAGCCGGCGTTTCAGCGCAGTTCCCACATTCCCCCCCCGATGATCCCGTTCTTCGTCTTCATGTTCACCTCCGCGTTTTCACTAAGGAACCGGCACTGTCGCGACGGTTTAACAGGTTGCTCATAATAAAGGCCTGATTGAGTCCATTTACAATGACACAACCAGTCTCTGCGATATCAACCATGAATCGGACACGCGATTCCGGTACAAGCCCCCAACCACTCTGATCATTTCTTCAGATGAGAACCATCGCAATAGGGCAGAGTCTTCGTCCGTCCGCAGTTGCACAACGCCGTCCTCTTTTTCTCCACGACGGCGAATTGCAGCGGCTGCTTCGACGATCCCTTGTGAGCTCCATCGCAGAATGGCGTGGTCTTGGTCTTTCCGCAGGTGCACCAATAGTAGGTCCCCGGTTCCAGGTCCATCATAAGAGGGTTGCTCATTCGCCGATTCTCCTTTTTTCATCAGATTGTATACATAGGTGAATTATAGCGCACCAATTACTGACACTTGCAACCTTTGAAAAGTTAATACTCGAGTGAGGTGCGACGGGCTATCACCGTCGCAATCGTACCCGCTGGTTATTTGTTCTCTTGTGAGGCGCGCGACGTTCGCACCATCGTGTTAAGCAGATGCTCGAGTACGGTGGATGGGTTCTTACAATAACCGGTGTGCACGGGCGATGTCTGGATGACGGTGCTTCGAGGTGCAACAAGCCAATGAAAACGCTCCCGCTGAGATAGTTGGCCAATCGGTCCACCCTGATCTCCGCCAGCACAAATAGCGGGGATGGTCGCCAGATGGGACCGGATTGTTCCGACATCCAATGTTGAATCAAGTGCCATAAGCCGCTGTTCATCTAGTTCAATGCAGGCATCGAGAAATTCTTTGGACTGGCACCAGATTATCACTCCAACATTGATGAATTCTTCCCGCTCGACCTTGGGAACGACTCGAATTATAGCATAATCATACGTATAGTGATCGCGCATGGATCGCCTCCTCCAGGAAAACATGCGGCGGCTCTAGCCGGCTCATTAGATACTCAAGGTAAGCGTCCCGGTGTTGGTTGATATCGTTGAACGGAGAGTCTCCAACCAGCCAAGCATCAGGAATAAGTTTAACTATGTTGTCAATGACGTCTTGCGTGAGCCGTCCGACTATCTTCGAGTCCACTTCTCGGAGCGAAGTGGCAAACGGGAGTAGAACGTGGTCTTTTATCATATGGAAAGGGTCCCGGCTGGATTCCAGGTAGTCGGTCCATTTATGATGGAAGATGAGGGCCGAGCCGTGATCGATGAGCCAGACTCGTCGGTGCCACATGAGCATGTTCGTATTGCGTGGAGTACGGTCGACGTTTGACACGTAAGCGTCAAACCAGACGACCGACGAGGCGAGATCCGCGTCAAGCTTCTCTGCAACCGGGTCAAACGTGACAGCACCGGGCAGGTAGTCAAGCCCCAGATTGAGGCCAGCGCTCGCTTTTATTAGGCTTTGTATTTCCGGGTCGCGTTCGGTGCGGGCGAGATCAACGTCGAGCTCAACGAAGACGATTTCAGGCACTGGCAGACCTGCTGCGCGGGCGATCTCCCCTCCCAACAACTCAGCGATTAGAACTTTGGGTCCCTGACCTGCGCCGCGGAATTTGAGGACATACATTCCATCATCATCGGCTTCGACTATTGCTGGAAGCGATCCACCTTCGCGCAATGGAGTTACATATCTCGTGGCAGTTACTGTTTTCAAGTTCATAGTCTGTTAAGTTCGCTTCTATAATTAGCCGCGCATCAAGAGACATTTAGCCTGCTGCGGCACCCGCTGCGAGACGTCAGCTTCAGGCTATACGAAGCACAACATTTACACAAAAAGTATAGTCGAATTTAACCTTAAGATAAAGCATAAAAGAACAGTATCTTATAGGTCGATATTGTCGGATACGGATGGCTGTTGCAAAAGTTGGAAACACCACAACGACTGGGTGATTTGAACCGACAACTTGCAGGTTAATAACTCGATAATTCGATGCTTCGGGTCGGGGAACCCGAAGGGATAGACATTCCAATCGACATAGTTTAGATCCGCCTCGCAAAAAGGGGCTTGGAATCACCAAGCCCCTTAAGGCCGTATATCTCGCTGTCATCTGGACTATGCATCTTTCATCATCCCTTTTACATCTTTTTCAGTGATAGTCATGTTATGAGATTTGAGGCGTCAAGCATTTCGACTGGTTTTTTTTGGGTAGGCATCAATGACTACGGGTTGATAATTGAAGCATTTCAGAGAGTGATAACTCAACAGCTTCAGGATGTTGATGTTGATGGTTTACACTTCTTGAAATACCAGAATTGCAAGTGAAGGCTATATATTCCAAAAAAGTCGGCCGTCGTTTGCTGCAGGAAGTAAACAGTAATGGCAGTTTCTATCTGCATCTAGCCTGCACCTGGGAGACATTCATTGTCACCTCGACATGCTGAGGACAGACTTTGAGAGAAGCGAAAGGTCTGGCATGTGTTGGGAAAAACAGATTCTTTGCGGAGTTTACCCCCAGTTCAAAAATCAAGATTTCTCGCCATGCTCGAAATGACCGTGAGGGGCCTGAATGACTAACTATACCCCCATAGGTTCATTCGGGGACGACACAGAGTTCCAAATTAAAAAAGGCCCCCCGCCGTAAGACAGGGAGCCCGGAAACCTTCGCGATTACAGCACCGGCAGCTTTGCCAGCGCTTCTTTGATCTTCTCGGCCGGATACTCGTAGTCCTGGAGCTTGCCGTCGTGATAATCTGCGTAAGCCTGGAGATCGAGGTACCCGTGGCCGGAGAGGTTGAAGAGGATGGTCTTCTGCTTGCCCTCCTCTTTGGCGAGGAGCGCTTCGTCGATGGCCGCGCGGATCGCGTGGGCGCTCTCGGGCGCGGGGATAATGCCTTCGGTGTTGGCGAACTGCAGCGCGGCCTCGAACACCGGCTTCTGGTTGTAGGCCCGGGCCTCGATGAGCTTGTCATGGTAGAGCTGCGAAACGAGCGGCGAGTCGCCGTGATAGCGCAGCCCTCCCGCATGGATGCCCGGCGGCATGAAGTCGTGGCCGAGAGTGTACATGGTCATGAGCGGGGTGAGACCGGCAACATCGCCGAAATCGTACCGGAACTCGCCCTTCGTGAGGGTGGGACAGGACGCCGGCTCTACCGCGATCACGCGCAGCTTCTTGCCGCCGATCTTGTCGTGGATGAACGGGAAGCTGATGCCCGCCAGGTTGCTCCCGCCTCCGCAGCAGCCGATGACGATGTCGGGATAATCCCCGACCAGCTCCATCTGCTTCTTCGCTTCAAGCCCGATCACGGTCTGGTGCATGCACACATGGTTCAGGACCGATCCCAGGGCGTAGTTCGTGTCGTTGTGCGTGGCCGCGTCCTCCACGGCCTCGGAGATGGCGATGCCGAGACTGCCCTGGTTGTTGGGGTCCAGTTCGAGGAACTTCCTGCCCGAGTTCGTCGTCTTCGACGGACTCGCGTGAACGGTCGCGCCCCAGGTCTCCATCATGATCCTCCGGTAAGGCTTCTGTCCGTAGCTCACCTTCACCATGTAGACCGTAACGTCGAGCCCGAAGAGCTTGCCCGCCAGCGCCATGGACGAACCCCACTGGCCCGCGCCGGTCTCGGTGGCGATGCGCTTGATCCCCGCCTTTTTATTGTAATATGCCTGCGGAATGGCCGTGTTCGGCTTGTGGCTGCCGGCCGGGCTCACGCCTTCGTATTTGTAGTAGATCTTGGCCGGCGTGCCGAGGGCCTTTTCAAGCCGGTGGGCCCGGAACATCGGAGAAGGCCTCCAGAGCGAGTAGATGTCGAGGACCTCCTCCGGGATATCTATCCAGCGCGCCGGGCTCATTTCCTGTTCGATGAGCGCCATGGGAAAGATAGGGATGAGGTCCTGCGGCCCGACGGGCTGCTTCGTACCCGGATGGAGCGGCGGCTTGGGCAGGTTCGGCATGTCCGCCATGATATTGTACCACTTGGTCGGTATCTCCTTATCAGAAAGAACGATCTTGGTCTGTCTCATTGCTTCCTCCCTGCGTATGAAAGTAGGATATTGCTGTTCCGACAAAAAAGTGCGATTATTTTAAACTAATTTTGCGGCTTTCACAATGATATTTTTTTTCGCTGCGAACGGGGGAAGACGGCGCCGGTTCGTTCGCGGTAGTCCGCGTATTCAGGAAAGGCGGCGACCAGCTTTTTCTCTTCGAGAACGGCCCGATATATCTGGCATGCAAGAAAGAGCAGGAAAAGGAAGATATTGGCCGCTGAAAACCTGAAGACGAGGACGCCGGCGGCGGCAAGGACTTCGCCGATATAGAGCGGGTGCCTCACATACGCGTAGAGCCCGCTAAATACGGGCGACCGGGCCTCCACCATGATGCTGAAGGAACGCCGCAGCGAAACCATTCCCAGGAACGTAATGAAATTTCCGGCAAGGACCAGGGACATGGACAAAAGATTCCAGCGGAACGGGCCGTTATCATAAAGTCCGAAGAGGGAATGGAAGAGGGAATAATACCTGTTCTGCGCGGGGACATACTGAAGCAGTTCTACGTTGTGATAGATGACGAGCGGGAGGGCGGCGCAAAAGAGGGGAAAGAGCGTCTCCCTGAAACCCTCCGGGAACCGCACCGGCTTTCTCCGGAAGAAGTATGATGAGAGAAAAAAGAAGATGGTCACGGTAATGAGCAGGCTGTTCGCCTTTGCAGCGGCGTTAAAGCCGCTCCATCCGCGCATCAGATAAAAGAGATGAAAAGCCAGGAACGCAGAAAACAACAGAACGCCGGATATGCGGCCGCGTATGTCCCTGCTGACGATCGGCATAAAAATGGAACTCCTGTTCAGGATCTCATGGAGGTATGAGGCGAAGGCCGGTCTTTCTGAAAACCGCGGCCTGCGATCGGGGAGCACCGCGGATCGGAAGCAGCCAAGTCTCCGGACAGGACCAGCGCCTGGGCCGGGCAGCCGCCATGGCAACGGTCATGGAGCTCGCAGGACTTCACAGGACAGGCGTTCCGGGAAGCAGCTCGAAAAAATGCAAGCACCCGGTGATTCCAGATGCCTTCGAAGGAGTCGGACAGAATGTTGCCCAGCAGAAACTCCCTGTTCCCGAAAAAGAGATTGCAGGGATACACCGATCCGTCCGGCATTATTCCAAGTTTCGTGGTGCCGGCGGGACATCGAACGCTCGCCAATTCCGGATAATTCTCTTCGTCAGGGAGAAAGCCCGAGCAGGAGACCATTCCGACCTGACGCGGATCGAAGCGCTCCTCCACGCTCGATTTATACTGATAAAAAGGCGCGGCTGCTTGAAGTTCATGAGGATCCAGTACATCCCGGTATATCAGATAGAACCTTTTCGGCCCCAGCGAGAGGATCTCCTCGATCATTCCGAGAGCCATTCCGGGACTGTAAACCGTCTTGACAACGGGCCGGTGCTTTTGAATGAAGTTTCGGACCTGTTTCAGTGTTTCACGGTCGTTGACCGAAATACCGACCGTCACCGCCCTGCCTATCTCCATGATCTCGGCGAGAGCCGCGAGGTTGGAGCCGTTCGTGCTGATGTTGACGGAAAGCCCCTTCGCTGCGGCCTCCCTGACAAACAGAAGGATGTCGGGATGCATCGTGGGTTCGCCGCCGATGATATCGAGGGTCTTCACCGAAGTCCGCCGGAGGACTTCCAGCATCTTCATGAAATCTGGAAGGGCCATGTCCTCCATGAAGGGCATAGACCGGTTGAAGCAAAAGTCGCAGGACCGGTCGCACCGCAGCGTTGGGTAAAACTGTATATAGTCGGGACCGGTTCGCATAACTCCAATCTGTGTCATTCCCGTGAAGGCGGGAATCCAGCCTTATCTGAAGTCTCTGGATGCCGGATCAAGTCCGGCATGACGAAATAAACCTTTTCAATACAGCCTTTATTCAATGGAAAACAATTTCCCTCTTTTCTTCACAAACCCTTCGTCTGCCAGCTGAACAAGATTTTTCTTCACCCTCTCGACGTCCATTCCCGTTTTTGCAACAATTTGGCTTGTATTGAGCGCCGCTTCTTTCACCAGGACTTTCAGGATTTTCCCCCGCACCTGACGGTTCGAATTTTCAAAGGGGCTTTGCCGCACATAATGCACGCTCTTCCGGTTGGGGTTCCTCTGCTCTTGTTTCAGCATGGCCCCGTAATCCATGAGCGCATTATACCATTTTCGGGGGTTCCCCCGGTCCATGGTCCGCTCAAGGAGCGGGATAATTTCCCTGTCATGAATAAGCTCTCGGTCATAAAAAAATTCATGGATATATACGCGCCGGATGTTGGTATCCATGAAGACCACGGGCTTGTTGAACGCAAAGGCGGCTATCGCTCCCGCGGTATATTTTCCGATGCCCGGCAAGGCAATGAGCTGTTCCGGATCTGACGGCAGCATGCCGCGATTTTCGTCCACGACTTTTCGCGCGAGCGCCCGAAGGGCGAGCGCACGCCGATTGTAGCCCATCCCCTGCCAGACTGCCAGGATCTTTTGAAGCGGCGCCCTGGAGAGAGTCGCGACGTCCGGAAACGCGTCAAGGAACTCCCTGTATTTCTCCCTGACGCGCTCAACCTGCGTTTGCTGGAGCATGATTTCAGAGACCAGGACCCGGTAGGGATTGAGGTTCCGGCGCCAGGGGAGACTGCGGGATTCCTTGGCGTAGTAGTTATAAATTTTCTTTCGAAAGGCGCTTACTGCTGACGGCGCAAGGGAAGGCGCGCTGACGTCTTTTACGCGGGAATGTCGGGCTTTCTTGACCATACTACGCGGCCATGTCCGGCTTCACACAACGTGCGCCGAGTTCCAGGAGGTTATTATTTGAATCACTCACAAGCGTCGTTACGGGCTTGCGCCAAGGGACAATTTCACGGCAGAATTGCTCTATCTTTCCGCCCCGCGAGGCATGGGAAACGAAAATCTCGTCAGCTAACGCAGCGACAAAGAGGTTTCTCGCGCGGGCCAGGCCGGCAGTCATCCGCCGTTCCTTTTGCGGAAAAGGAGACAGTATCAATAATCGCCCCGCTTCAAGCGGCTTCAACTGTCCCTTCTTTACCCTCATCCCCTCGATGCTCCGGGCCGGGCAGAGAATGACCGGCTGCCTTCCCTGAAGAAGCACAGTCAGACACTCCTGCTCCACCGGCGAGTGAAATCCGCTGATCACCGTGACCCCCTCATCGCGCCACTTCTTCGTCAAGTCGGATGTTTTGATGATAAGATCGCAGGGACACTTAGAGGAGCAGAAGAGAGCAGTCTTTTTGTTATTCAGGATTTCCAGGTTGCCCAGAGCGGCAACCTCTCCAGGGGCGGAATTGCCGAGATAATGACCTAACGCAGGAGGATACCGGGCATCGTTCTTAGAAATACGAGTAAGGTTCATATTTTCTCGCTTATGATTGACAGGAAGTTCAAAAGGCAATAGATGGCCCTCTGATCCCTCTAACCTCCGGACCTAAGAAATTTCCCGTTCGATCTCCCTTCCCTTTTTTGCTTGGTCGGGAGCCATCGTATGCCGTTCGCCGGCGCCGCCGGCGATTTGCGAGGTCCTCACATAGGTGACCAGTTCTTGAACCCGTAGTAGTAGCCGACAGCGGCGAAGCAGTAAACCGCCGCCAGCACCGCTGTGATGGTAAAAAGAATGTTCATTATTGCTTGCCTCCCTAATGTTTAATTGCACGGTAGGCATGCTGGAGCGTACCTCTTCCCAACCTGCCTTACCAACCAGATAACGAATCGACGCGACGAGTGTATCAAAAATTGGCCTTCTTGTAAATCTGTCACCGCGTTCCTTTGACTCCCCTCACCGCGACGAAAGACCCTTCTCCGTGCCCCTCTTTCACGGGATCAGCCTTCTCCATATCGCCTGGATTTCCGAAGAGCGTCTGGCGAAAGGCAAAATCAACGAAACCCGCCTTTGCGAGATGCTCCACGATCTCGTTTACGGAGTAGAAGGTCGCGTCCTTGTAAAACGCGCTTTTGTCCTTGCGCTGCAGGTACTCCCTGCCGAGGGGGCTCTCCCGGTCGATGAACCCGATGATGAACGGGCCGCCGGGCCTGAGCACCCGACGGGCTTCGCGGAATGCCAGGTCCATGTCGTCGAGAAAGCAGACCGTGGTCACCATGAGCGCGAAATCGAATTCCCCGTCTGTGAACGGAAGCTTCTCGGCGACGCCGGATGTGACCTCGATCCCCTTCTTTCGCGCAAGCTCAGCCATGGGCCTTGAAGGCTCTATCCCTCTTTTGATCCCGAGGGGCGCCG
The DNA here is from genome assembly GCA_963741205.1 of Nitrospirota bacterium. GTDB lineage: Bacteria > Nitrospirota > UBA9217 > UBA9217 > UBA9217 > JAJYKN01. The sequence continues at coordinate 66,383 of CAVUHW010000010.1, read as the reverse complement.
CAAACCTGCCGGTTCCGACGCCGATCTCGATCCCGCTGCCGCTGTTCGGCAGCAGTTCGCGGACCGCGTGAAGCTCGGACACATACGCGAGCGGGTGGTCGACGAACCACTGCTCGTACTCGTTCACATGCTTGTCAAAGGTTTGTATGCCCGGCATAGGTCATAAAGGGGAAATTGTTAAACTTGCTGTTCTCGTAAAGCATAACGAGCCTTTCGCCCCTGATGCAAGACTCGACGCCCTGCCATGGTTACTTCTTACTCAAGAGAACGTACAGCGCCCCAAGGCCGCCGTCGCACTGGCGCGCGGTCACATAGGCGATGATGTCCTTGCGAAAATGGCCGGAAAGCCTTGCCACGACGGCGTACTTTAGCCGGGCGCCCTTGACGGAACGAAGACCGCGCCCATGAATGACCTTGACGCAGCGCAGGCTTTTTTTGAGCGCGTCCTTGATGAATTCATCGAGTTCTTCTTCTGCTTCGGGGATGGTGCAGCCGTGCAGATCGAGGAAGGCCTGGACCGCAAACTTCCCTTCGTGCAGGCTCTGAATGATATCATCGCGAAATTGAGGGTGGATCCACTCGACGTATTCCTGGGTGTCCGGCAGATGGATCGGGCGCTCTCCCGCCGTGATTTCGCAGAGGACCTGGAACGCCTCTTCCTCGGGATCGCGCGGCACCGGTTCTGTTTTCGTCTTTCGCTGCCGAGGTGCGCAGGCAAGGGAACGAAATTCCTCGATCACGAGGACATCAACCATCTCCCGCCCGAACAGTTCTTCATCGGTATACTCTTCTTTTTTCTTTTGGCGAACGGGAGGGGGGGTGGAAACAGCAGTCTTACTCTCAAGCTTTTTATTGAGCTTTTCGAAGGGAAGGTTGGCAAAGATCTTGTTGCCCATGGATCACACTCGCGACGTTGCAGCAAGTCCCCCCTCACCCCCGCTTACGTAATGCGGGGGCATGCTCTTTGTCGCCCTCGCCCATGCGGGAGAGGGCCGGGGTGAGGAGTCGTGAAAACAAAAAAATCAGAGCGGGCCGTAAGCCGAGTTCTGTCCCCCGATCGCTCGGGGTGATGATCATTTATCTAGGCCCCCGATTGCTCGAAGGCTCATGCGACCTACCCGGAAGTCTCGGACGGGCCGTCCTTACCCCCTTGCGGGGGACGCTTCCCTATGTGGTCTTGCTCCAGGCGGGGTTTTCCAAGCACTCCCGGTCGCCCGGGAATCTGGTGGGCTCTTGCCCCACCGTTTCACCCTTACCCCTGTATCGGGGCGGTCTTCTTTTCTGTGGCACTGTCCATGGGGTCGCCCCCTGTCCCGTTTCGGGACCGCCTTGCCCTGCGGAGCTCGGACTTTCCTCCCCCCGTTGCCGGAGAGCGATCATCTCACCCGCTCTGAATCAAAGAATCAATTCAATTTCTCAATTATTTTTCGTCAATCGCCTTATTTGCAAGGGCGTCCGCTTCCTTGTTCATCTCCCGCGGGATGTATTGTACCTCAACGCGGCCGATCTTTGCAATCAGTTCCTGCACCCGCTGGTAGAGAGGCTTCAGCCCCTCGTTCTTCACCCGGTACTGTCCGTTCAACTGTTTCACAAGAAGCTCGGAATCGGCATAGAGCTTGACGCTCGTCGCACCCCGTTTGAGCGCGTCTTCCAGTCCGATGATCGCCGCCGTGTATTCGGCGATATTGTTCGTCGTCGTCCCTAGATAGCGGGCTATCTCCGCTACGGGCCGGCCGCTCTGAACGATAGAGACGCCGGCGCCGGCCTCGCCCGGGTTGTTCCGCGATGCGCCGTCGGTGTAGATGGTAAGTTCCATATTATAAAATGTCATTCCCGCAATGCTTCTGAGCGGGAATCCATTTTCTATCACGTCAAGATGGATCCCCGATAGAGGCATTCGGGGATGACAAGCTGCTTGGTCGACGACTCTAGAGATACTATTTTGAGACCATTATTAACTGTTCTTCTGCACGATCGCTTCCTTGTAGTAGAGTATCCGGTGGCAGTTGGGGCAGGTGATGATGCTTTCGTTTTTCTTGATGTTGACGAAAATCTGGGGCGGTATGCTCATATAACAGCCGGAACAGTTCTCGCCGCGCGCCTCGGCAATGGCCACGCCGCCTTTTGTCAGAAGCAGCTTCTGATATGAGGAAAGGACCGAGGGATCAACGCGTGCGGCAAGCTCCCGACGGGCCTGTTCAACGCCCCGCAATTCCACCTCGAGCTTCGCGAACGCGGCCTCATGCTGCTTCACTTCCGCCTGGATCGAGACTTCCTCCTCGTTCGCCTTTTGCTCCGCAGCGGTTATCTGCGTTGCCGCGGCGTCGATCTTTTCCATCAGAGCCAGGATGTCGTCCTCGATGGCCTTGTTTTCCTGCTCCGCCGTCTCGATCTCCTTGAGCATCGCCTGGTACTCCTTGTTGTTCTTGATCTCCGAGGTACGGGCCTTCAGTTTTTCGACCTTCTGGGCGCCCGCCTCCAGGTCGCTGTCGCGGTCGCGCTTGCTCTTCTGCGCCGCAAGAAGGTTCTCTTTCACGGTTTCAAGCTCCGCCTTGTTCGCGGCGCGCCTGCTTTCGAGCCCCGCCAGAATCTCAGGCAGGCGCTTTTTCTGATCCGCGAGGCTGCGGATTTTCCCGTCCATTTCCTGAAGCTGAATGAGCATGCCGAGCTGTTCGTCCATCACACCTCCAAAATAAAAAATGCGCCTTGCGGCGCATTTTTTTTAAACTGAGACCTGCCGTGCTGTCTGCCGGCAGTAACCAGTTTTGTATTTCATTGTGGCTGAAAACCCTTGCATCAGGAAAACACCCTTCCGTCAGAGAGTGGTGGGCCCACCAGGACTCGAACCTGGGACCAACCGGTTATGAGCCGGTAGCTCTACCAGCTGAGCTATGGGCCCCCCTGCGGGGAAATTCAAATTTCAAAATCCAAATTCCCAATAAACCCCAAAATGCAGGGCACCAAGATGCGGAACATCTGGAGCTTCGTATTTGGCGCCTCAAGCTTATTTTTGATTTGATACTTGCGATTTGAGATTTTAACTGGGAGCATCATAATGTCACAACCTCCGGAAAATGTCAAGACTTTGCCGCCGGCATTCCTTACTCCATGAAGCTCTTGAGCTGCTTGCTCCTGCTCGGGTGACGCAGCTTCCTGAGCGCCTTGGCCTCGATCTGGCGGATGCGTTCGCGCGTGACGTCGAATTCCTGGCCCACTTCCTCGAGCGTATGATCGGTCTGCTCGCCGATGCCGAAACGCCACCGCAGCACCTTTTCCTCGCGCTCCGTCAGCGTGTTCAACACCTTCCTGACCTGCTGGTGAAGGTTCCTGCGGATGGCTGATTCGAGCGGAGACGCGACCTTCTTGTCCTCGATGAAATCCCCGAGATGGCTGTCCTCTTCCTCGCCGATAGGGGTCTCGAGCGAGATGGGCTCCTTGGCGATCTTCATGATCTTGCGGACCTTCTCGACAGGCAGCTTCATAGACGCCGCGATCTCCTCGGTCGTCGGCTCCCGGCCCAGGTCCTGCACGAGGCCGCGCGAAGTGCGGATGAGCTTGTTCATGGTCTCGATCATGTGCACGGGAATGCGGATGGTGCGCGCCTGATCGGCGATGGCCCTGGTGATCGCCTGTCGGATCCACCAGGTGGCGTACGTGCTGAACTTGTACCCGCGCTGCCACTCGAACTTGTCCACCGCCTTCATGAGACCGATGTTGCCTTCCTGGATGAGGTCGAGGAACTGCAGTCCGCGGTTCGTATACTTCTTTGCGATGGACACCACGAGCCGGAGGTTCGCCTCGACGAGCTCGCTTTTGGCGATCTTCGCCCGCTCCTCCGCCCGTTCGTAGGCCCGGAGCGCCTTTTTGAGGTCGTCGCCCGAGACGCCGCAATCCTCTTCGACCTTTTTCACCCGCTTGGCGGCGTTCCGGTAGGTCTTCTCGATGACGAGCAAGGCATCCTGCTTCATCTCGAGCCTGCGCGCCGCGTTCTTGAGCTCCCGGTCGCCCTGTCGCATCTTCTTGAAGACGTCTTTCAATTCGGCAATGGAGAGCGCGGACTTCCGCTCCAGGTTGTGGACTTCGCGTTCCGACACCAGCACCTCGCTCACCATTTCCCTAAGCTTCAGAACCAGCCGGTCCGTCTGGCGGCAGTGAATATTGAGCGCATCAAGCTTGTCGAAGAGAGCGTACCGCGTCGTCTGCATCTTATCCCGGAGCGACTTTTTCCTGGCCTCACTGCACCGGGTGCTCTGCACGCAATTCGTGAGCGTGGTGAGCTCCTTGCTGTGGCGATCGATCTCGCTGATCAGCTTCAGAACGCGGGCATGGAGTTCCTCCTCGTTCTGGCTCTGGAGGTCTTCGAAATCATCGTCCCCCGCGTGTACGAATTCATGGATGCTGATCTTGCCTTTCCGCAGTTTGTCGCCGAGGTCGCGCACATCCTGGAGCGAGAACGGGAGGCTGTAGAGGACCTGCGCCGCCTCCCGCTTGCCTTCCTCGATCCTCTTCGCGATCGCCACCTCGCCCTCCTTGGACAGGAGCGGCACGGTGCCCATTTCCTTGAGGTAGAGGCGGACGGGGTCATCGGTCTTGCCGATGCCGACCTCAACGTCTTCCTCCTCGAGCTTCCTCCTCGGCCACCTCGTCAAGGCCTACCTCATCGGGCTCGACGCCGTCCTCCAACTCGTCCTCGGCGGGTTGGCGCGCCTTTCCGTCATGACGCGAGTCCGAGATGTCGATGTCCATTTCGCCGTCGCCGAACAGCGAGATGATGCTGTCGAGCTGTTCCGTCGAGACATCCTCATGCGGAATGGTCTCGCCCGATTCTTCGAAGGGAACATAATTCCGCTCTTTTCCCGTTGAGCCCGCTTTTTTTGAGTCTCCTGCCTTGCCCTTCTTTGACATACGTTGGTGCTCCTTTTTACGATAAGCGTTCATCCTACCCGCCATCGCGATAATGAATGGGACCGCACTCAGGGAATGCGCGTCGAACGTTGCCCTACATGCCGGGAATGCGCCTCCCCGGCCTTCTGCATAACTGCTGCTGCATCTCAAGAAGCCGGTTGTACTCCTCGGCATTGCCCTGTTCCTCCGCTTCCTTGAGCGCCTTGACGATCTGTTTCATCTGTTTCTCCGGGTCCTGCTGCTTTATCAGTTCCACGCAATCCCGGCAGGACCTCGCAGGATCCTCATCCACCATTTCCAGCACGGCATAGTACGAGAACAGCCGATTGAGTTCCTCGTCCCCTTCCTGCACAAGCGCCCGGGACTCGAGTGTGCCCCTGGTTCGCAGGACCTCAAAAATCCGTTCCACCGCCCGCCGGTACAGAGGATCGGTAAAATCCTCAGGCTGGATCTGCTCAAGCAGGCCCTTCGCGATCCCCTCGTCCTTCAGCATGAGGTGGATCAGGGTCTCCTCGGCTTTGGGCCGATGGCTTCGCGACTGATCCCGCAGCCTGCCCCCTTGGCTGTGACGGCGTCGTGCGTCTTAAGTCCTGCGGCATTTCCCGCCGCAGTACGCCTTCATCGAGGTCCAGCGCCTCCGCGGTCTTTTTCAGATAATAATCGCGTTCGATCCCGCTCGGGAGCTTGGCGATGATGGAGAGCATCTCGCCGGCTTCAATGCACTTTCTCGTCGATCGAGGCGGCGCGCCCGCCCTGCACCACCTGGCCCAGCACAAAATCCATGAACTTCTCGCGACTTCTTGAGACAGGAAGCGAAGGCCTCGTAGCCGTTCTTGTTCAAAAACGTATCAGGGTCGTCGCCGTCGGGAAGGGACACGACGTTTACCTTCATCCCGCTCGCGACGAACAGGTCGAGGCCGCGAAGGGCCGCCTTCACACCCGCCGGATCGGGATCGAAGATTAGCACCAGGTTATGGGCGAAACCGCCGCATGAGCCTCAGGTGCCCCTCGGTCAGGGCGGTGCCCAAGGTTGCCACGGCGTTCCTCGCTCCGAACTGATGGCAGGCAAGCGCGTCCAGGTATCCCTCGACGATGATGAAGTATCCCTGCTTCCTGGCCGGGTCCTTTGCCTTGTCCAGGCAGTAGAGGACGTTGCTCTTGCTGTAGAGCGGCGTCTCGGGCGAGTTCAGGTACTTGGGCAGCGAATCGTCCATCACCCTGCCGCCGAAAGCGATCACGTTTCCGGAGATGTCGCGGATCGGAAAGATGATCCTGCCCCGGAAACGGTCGTACCAGCCGTCGCCCTCGCTCCGTTTGACGACGAGCCCGGCCTTCTCCATGAGGCCCTGCGCATGGCCCTTCTGCCTGAGATGCCGGAGCAGGCCGTCCCACTCGGGCCTCGCAAAGCCGAGCGCAAAATCCTTGATCGTCTGTTCGCTGACGCCGCGCTTCGCAAGGTACGCCCGCGCCGCGCTTCCGGCGGGCCCTTCGAGTTCCTTCCGGAAATAGTCGGCGGCATCGGCAACGAACCGCAAGGAGCGCCGCGCGCTCGTCCTCTGTTTTCTTGTCCTGCCGTGCCCTGGTATCCGCGGGCAATGGGATCGCCGCTTTGGCCTGCCAGGCTCTTCATTGCCTCGGGAAAGTTCAGGCCTTCCTGCAGCTCCAGAAACTTGAAAACGTCCCCGCCCACGCCGCACCCGAAGCAGTGAAAGATCTGCTTGTCCGGGTTGACGGAAAACGACGGCGTTTTCTCGGCATGAAAGGGACAGAGCCCGACGTGGTTCTTCCCCGTTTTCCTCAGGGAAACATATCCGGAGACGAGATCGACGATATCAACGCTGTCCCGCACCCGGTTTATAATGTCATCGGAGAACACGTTATTTCTTCAACTCCGCCACCGTCACGCCCGCCCCGCCCTCGGCCGGTTCACCGGGCCGGATTGACGCGATCAGGGGGTGGTTCTTCAAGTAATCCGTGACTGCCGATTTGAGCGCTCCCGTGCCCAGACCGTGAATGATCGTCACGATCGACAGTCCGATAATCCCCGCGTGGTCAATGAAGCGTTCGACCTCGCCAAGGCCCTCATTCACACGGAGCCCGATGATGTTCAGCCGGTCGGACGCGCCGCTCTCTTCGGAGAGATCGGCGCTCCAACCCGGACCGTGGTATGTGTTCTGCCTGCCCGCGAAGGGGCTCGATCGGCATGACTTCCCGATGAGGCAGTTTGAGTTTCTTGCCGTCCACGTCGAGTTCGAGCAGGCCCCGCTCCGAAGCAAGCACTGTTGCCGACCGGTTCCACCGCGGGATCCGCACCCGGTCGCCCGGATGAAGGTCGGGGGCCGGCACGGCGCCCTGTTCCTGCTCATACGTCGGGATCGAGCTTCGCGGCGAGCGATTCGATCTCTGCGGCCTGCTTCCTGAGCTCCGCCTGCCCGGTTACGGCTGCCCGGGAAAGCTCGCGGAGCCTCTGCCGGAGCGATGCCACGGTCTCTCTCGCTTCCGCTTTCGCCTTTGACTTTTATTTCCCGGGCCTCATCCTTCGCCGCCCGAAGCGCCGCTTCTGTCTCGGCCCTCTCCCTGCTCGCCGCGGCAAGTTCCTCTTTCGAGGGCCGCGCGCTCCACCGCAAGCCTCTGCGTGTCGGCCTCAACCTGCTTCAGCAGGTTTTCGAGCCTGGTATCGTCGTTGCTTATCCGGGCCCGGGCCTTTCGAATCACTTCGTCCGGCACGCCGATCCGATGCGCCATGTCCAGGCCGTAACTTCTGCCGGGCCTGCCCGGTATCAACCGGTATGTGGGCAGGAGCGTTACAGGATCAAATTCCATGGCCGCGTTCACGGCGCCTCTCTCCTCGGCCCCGAAAAGCTTGAGCGAGTTGTGGTGCGTCGTGATGAGGGTCACCGAGCCCCGGTCGATCAAACTTTCAAGTACGGCCGCGCCGAGTCCCGCGCCTTCTGCCGGGTCGGTGCCGGACCCGAGCTCGTCGAGGAGCACGAGTGAATCCCTGATCGGCCTGCCTGAGAATTTCGGCGATATGACCCACGTGGGATGAGAAGGTGCTGAGATCCTGCTCGATACTCTGCTCGTCGCCGATGTCGGCAAAGACCGAACCGAAGCAGGGCAGCTCGCTTCCTTCCGCGGCAGTCACGGGCAGGCCGGCCTGCGCCATGAGCGAAAGAAGCCCGACGGTCTTCAGGATCACGGTCTTGCCGCCGGCGTTCGGACCGCTCACGACGAGCGCCCGCTCATCCTTGCCCAGTTCGATATCATTCGGGGCCACATCCCTGCCGCCCGTCATTTTCTGTTTCCAGACGAGCAGTGGGTGCCGCGCCTTCAGGAGCCGTACGCGTTTTTCCGGAGAGAGTACCGGCACCGTCCCGCCGAGGTCCAGGCCGAAGCGGGCACGGGCATGGACCGCGTCGATTGCGGCAAGGGCCCGGGTCGTTGCACTGACCGCGTCAACCTCTCGCGCCAGGAGCGCCGTCAGTTCCCGCAGAATGCGCTCGACTTCTTCGCGCTCTTCCATGCGCAGCTCGGCGAGCCTGTTGTTCTGCTCCAGCACTTCGAGAGGTTCCACAAAGAGCGTGGCACGCGAACCTGACTGCCCGTGCACTACACCCTTCAGATTTTGCCTGAAGTTGGGTTTGAGCGGCAGCACGTACCGGTCGTCGCGAATCGTAATGACCGGCTCCTGGATGACCTTTTGAAAATCATTATCCTGCAGCATGCCGGACATGCGGCCGAGAATGTCGTCCCTCGTCCGCACGATCTGTCTGCGGATCCTCCGAAGGTCCGGACTGGCCGAGTCCCTGACCTCCGCCTGTTCATCGATGGCGGCAGAATACCGCGTCCTCGATCTCCTTGAGCGGCCGTATGACAGCGGCACGCGAGCACAAGAGAGGGGCAAAAGGGCTGGAAACCGTGCCCTTGCCTTCTATCCGCTGAAAGAACTTCTTGACCCGCCTGCCTGCGGCGAGGGTCGCGGCCATATTGAGCAGCTCGACCGGCGTCAGGACGGAGCCGGCGACACCGAGTTTTTCAACCGCCTGACCCGACATCGCGGATGCCGTCAAGCGGCGGGGTCTCGCCGCTTTCGAGGATCCGTGTAAATTCTTTTGTTTCCCCGAGAAGGGCCGCAACTACCTCCGGCTCCTGCGCGGGCAGCATCCTCTTGACGGCCGCGCCGCCTGGTTCCGACGCGGCGTATCCGGCGACGATGGTGATGAGCTTGTCAAACTCCAGGACCCGGAGGGTATGTTCATTCATAAAAAAAATCAGGGGGCCTCGGACTCCGTCTCCATGGCCCCCTGTTCCGCTCCGTTGTAAGTGAATGGCACGCCGTCTGCTCGAACCAGGTCGTTATCCCAGCGCATTTTTTACCAGCTCGCTCAGCAGTTTCCCGTCCGCTCGCCCTCCGACCATGGGAATAAGCGCTTTCATGACCTTGCCCATGTCCTTGGCGCCTTGCGCCGCGGTCCTGGTAACGGCATCCCGGACCATCGCCTCAAGCTCTTCGCGAGATAACTGCTGGGGCAGATAGAATTCGAGCACGCCTATCTCGGCGGTTTCCTTGTCTACGAGATCCTGCCGGCCGCCCTTCGCAAACTGCTCGACCGAATCCCTCCGCTGTTTGATGAGGGAACGAACGGTCTCCATCACCTCTTCTTCGGTGAGAGACCGCCGCTTGTCGATCTGTTTGTTCTTGAGTGCGGCGTTCAGCATCCGCAGAGTCGAGAGTTTTTCCTTCGCGCCGGACTTGAGGGCATCTTTCGTATCAGCGTCGATTTTCTCGCGCAGTCCCATTCAGCCTCTCTCCACTCGTCTCATCGCGTCTGACTCGAGGCCATGCCAATACAGCCTGCCCACTTCCTGGAACCGTTTAGCCTTGCCTGTATATGCGTGCAGTCTTGGCGGCTTTCTTGCGCGCGGCCAATGCCTTTTTCTTTCGCTTTATACTCGGCTTCTCGTAATGCTCTCTCTTCTTGACCTCGGACAGCACGCCTTCTTTCTCAATGCTTTTTTTAAATCTACGGAGAGCGGCCTCAAAGGGTTCATTTTCCCGCAATCTGATGCTCGGCACTATCGCTACACCCCCCTCCTGATGCATATCGTTGTAATACCTGCATTTTTATATCTGATATCGCAAAAAAGACAACCGTGGGAATGATAAAACAACTTCACCTACAGGAAAAATGGCATAATCACTATAATTAACAAGTCCACCCTTGAATGTCAAGTGAAATTTTGTTTCTTTTTCAGCGCGTTTCAATGCCGGGAATACACCCGTTCCGGCACGAACCATAACGAGCCATCAGCTTCGGTATGCGGCGTTTATCTTCACGTATTCGTAGGACATGTCGCAGGTCCAGACCGTTGCGCTTCCTTTACCCTTGTGAAGGTCGATGATGATCTGGACCTCACGCTGTTTGAGCGCGAGCGCGGCTTCGCGTTCAGCCGCCTTGCCGGTGCCCAGGCCTTTCTCGACGATTTTTGCCTTGCCGATATGGATGTCCGTTCTCGCCTCATCCATGTCCACACCGGAATAACCCAGCGCGGACATGATCCGCCCCCAGTTTGCGTCTTCTCCGAAAAGCGCCGTCTTGACGAGGCTGGACTTCGCGACTGTCATCGCCGCCTGCTTGGCCTCACGGGGATTCTTCGCGTTTCTGACTTCAATCTCCACGAACTTTGTCGCGCCCTCTCCGTCCCGGACAACCTGCCTGGCAAGAGCGCGGGTCACGGCATCCATGCAGGACTGAAATTTCTTAAATTCCTTGCTGCCGGCGGCAATTCTCTTGGTCCCCGCGGCCCCGTTCGCCATGCAGAGGATCGTATCGTTCGTGCTCATGTCGCCGTCTACCGTGATCAGGTTGAAAGATCTTTCCGCTGATGACAGCAGCGCTTTCTTGAGCAGCGGCGCCGTGATTGCGGCATCGGTTACGATAAAGCAGAGCATAGTCGCCATGTCCGGATGGATCATGCCCGAACCCTTGGCAATGCCGGCAACGGTGACGGTTTTTCCGCCGAGTTCCTCTTGCACGATGGAAAGCTTCGGGTAGATATCGGTGGTCATGATGGCCTCCGCCGCCTGCTCCCAGCCGCTGCCCGTCAAAAGGCCTACGGCGGTAGCGATACCCGTCTTGACCTTTGTCATCGGCAGATACTCTCCGATAACACCGGTTGACGCGACCAGGACCGCCTCAGGTTTCAGGCCGAGTTCACGGGCCGCCGTTTCCGCGGTCTCGCGGGCGTCTGTAATGCCGCGTTTCCCCGTGCAGGCATTGGCGCATCCGCTGTTGACGATGATAGCCCGCCCCTTGCCGGCTTTGACCTTCGCCATGTCCAGAAGGACGGGCGCGGCCTTTACCCGGTTCTTGGTAAAGACACCGGCGATTGCGGCCTCACGGTCCGAGTAAATGATCGCAAGGTCTTTCTTTTCATTTTTTTTGATCCCGCTTGCGATGCCCCATGTCTTGTAACCGGGCACGAAAAAATTTTTTGTATCCAGAGTCCTCATGATTTTACCCCGATCGCTTTTTTGTCATCCCCAATGCTTCCATAGGGATCTGGCATTGTAATCCCGTTCCCAAATCCGGATTCTTCCCCGAACGATTCTATTGGGGATCGACCTTCAGGGATGACCTCTTTGAAGGAAAAAAAGCATGGAATTACTTTGAGCGTAACACCGTTTTTCTGCTTCCCGGTTTCCGCTTTTCCCTCACGGAAACAATCCCGCAGCCATCAGGCCTTCCCGCTCGTCATACCCCATCATCAGGTTCATGTTCTGAATGGCCTGACCTGCCGCTCCTTTAACGAGGTTGTCGATAGCCGTGACCACGACGACCCTGTCGGTCCGGGGGTCAACATACACGCCGATGTCGCAGAAATTGGCCCCCCGAACGTTCCGCACGTTCGGGAACTGTCCCAGGGCAAGAACGCGAACAAAGGGTTCGCTCCCGTAGAATTCCCGGTACAGGGCATGCACCTTGCCTGTATCGGCCGGCGCATTCAATGAAGCGTAGACGGTAGTCAGGATTCCGCGATTCATGGGAATGAGATGGGGCGTGAAGGAAACCGTTACTTGTTTTCCAGCCAACGCCGACACTTCCTGTTCGATCTCCGGCGTATGACGGTGGGTCCCGATCTTGTACGCCATCAGGCCTTCGTTCACCTCGGGGTAATGGTGCGCGAGCGACGGGCTGCGGCCCGCGCCGGAGACCCCTGATTTTGAATCGATGATGATCGTCCTGAGGTCGATGGCGCCGCTTTTCACGAGCGGCGCCAGCCCCAGAATCGCGCCCGTGGGATAGCAACCCGGGTTTGCGATGAGCGACGCCTTTGAGATCTCATCCCGGTGCAGTTCCGGCAGTCCGTACACGGCGTGTTTCAGAAGTTCAGGGTACTGGTGGCAATGCTCGTACCACTTCTCGTAAAGCGCCGGATCGGTAAGCCGGTAATCGGCGGATAGATCCACAACCTTTTTGCCGAGTCGGCGAAACTGGAAAGCCGCGTCCTGTGCGGTCACATGGGGAAGCGCTAGAAAAATGAAATCGGCCTTCCTTGCTATCGCCTCGGCGTCAAGGGGCTCGCACAAAAGGTCCGTTAACCCTGCGAGATGGGGGAAAATAGTCGTAAGCGGTAGGCCTGCGGATTTTTCCGACGTTACTGCGGTGATTGTCGCGAAGCGGTGATGGAGCAGCAGACGGTACAATTCGCCGCCGGTATAGCCGCTCGATCCGACAATCGCTATCTTTACGTTTGGACTGGTCATAGCATTAACGTACAACCACGGCTGACATTACCGACAGACTTCGTGGCAATAATAATTTCTTAACGGGTGAAAACGGCATACCCAGAGGAAAACGCAGCGACGGTGCTTGCAAACAAAATAAAAGGGAAGGCATCTCTACCTTCCCTCGACTAAACAGGGCCTGTAACAAACGAGAACTCAGATTAGGTATGTGATCCCTTATCTCTTGGAGAACTGGAACCGGGCGCGTGCGCCCTTTTGACCGTACTTCTTGCGTTCCTTGGCTCTGGGGTCGCGGGTCAGGAGACCTTCCTTGCGCAGCTTTCCGCGCGATTCCGCGTCAACGGCAAGAAGCGCTTTGGAAATACCGTGCCTGATGGCGCCGGCCTGGCCGGAGTTGCCGCCGCCGAGGACGCTCACGAGCACATCGAACTTATCGACCGTACCGGTGACCTCGAAAGGCTGGCGGATAATCATCTTGAGCACGTCCCTGCCGAAGTACTGGTCCATGGGCCTGTCATTGATGGTGACTTTGCCGCTTCCGGGCATCATCCACACCCTGGCTATGGAATTCTTGCGCCTGCCTGTTGCATAGTATCTCGATACCGTTGCCGCTGACATTACATCCTCCTGACCTTATTTTCCAAATCGTTATTTGAGTATCATCTCTACGGGCTGCTGGGCGCTATGCGGATGGCTTTCCCCCGCATATACTTTAAGTTTGGAGAGCATCTGTTTGCCCAGCCGGGTCTTGGGGAGCATTCCCTCGACCGCTTTTATTATAACGTCCTCGGGCTTGGTCTTGAGCAACTTGCCCGCGGTGATTGATTTAAGTCCACCGGGATATCCGGAGTGGCTGTAATAGACCTTCTGCTCAAGCTTCTTGCCGGTCAAGTGAATTTTGTCCGCATTTACCACGATCACGAAGTCGCCAGTGTCCACGTGTGTGGTAAAAATAGGCTTGGTCTTGCCTTTGAGCACCGATGCCACTACTGTCGCGAGCCTACCCAAGGTCTTGCCGTTTGCGTCAACGACGTGCCAGCTTCTCTTAATATCTTCCTTTTTTGCCGAATAAGTTCCCATAATTTCCGCCTTGTTGATATGTTGATTATTATCAGGAAAGCGAATATAAACAATTTCGCCTGTTTTGTCAAGCGTTTTTGTAAGCTGGTGAAATGAAAAAAACCGCAGAAGGGACGTCTAAAACAATATATTTAAAAAATAATTAAATATCAACATATTATAGACATGTATATTGTGAAGCAACTCCGTGGGATGGGGACCTGATGTGGATTCACAACAACAAAGGCGGTGTTTTTTCACCGCCTGGAATGAGTGACCTGGAATTTGTGCTCAGCTATTTACAACCTACGGCACTGTCTCCATAGAGGAGGGCAGCCGCAATGGCTCCCCTTCCTTATCCTAAATTCTATTTCCGTTCCTCAACTTTAGTCATGCCTTTTTCCTGCCCTGCTTCCTTGGCATGGACGCCTGCCTCAAGGGCTTTGCCGATGAGCCATCCCGTTGTAGAGGTGACAGTCACAATCACGATGCCCGCCACCAGTACGCCGAAGAGCATCGATGCCAGAACAATGATACGTGACAAGAGCGCGGGCTGCAGCGGCAGTCCAAAGAACCAGCCGGCGATCCCGATGCCAGCAGCGCCGCCGATCAGGCTGCCCGGCATGAGCCCGAAAAGTGCGAACAGAACCAGACCAGCGCCTGCCCCGATGTATGCCGTTTTTCTAGAGATTGTAGTATTCATGATTGTTACCTCCTTTCATCTTCTTTCAGTATATCAAATTGCATCAACCATGCCAGGCCACAGATAGCTGATTTTTATAGGATATGCCTTCCCCGTCATTTGGCAGAAATGAGAAAAACAACGGGTTTATATAAGGAATGCGAAAAAAACGCAGAAAAGACCCAGACAAAAAACGCATCGGAGGGAGAAATTTTCCTTGAAAACCGCCGGGCTCTATGGTAGTTTAGAGACCGCCTTAAATAAGGCCATTTCACATTCCACACGCGTCAGGACTCCCGGCAGGGTGTCCCGGTACTTAATCGGGATCTGCAGGGGGGATGATCGGCGCGGCGGTAAAAATCTGAAGGAGGGACATTATGTCCACGATCACCATGAAGGAGCTGTTGGAAGCAGGGGTTCATTTCGGCCACCAGGCCAAACGCTGGAACCCCAAGATGAAGAAGTACATATTCGGCGAGCGAAACGGGATCTACATCATCGATCTCCAGAAAACGCTCAAACTTTTTAAGGAAGCCTACGAATTCGTCCGCACGTCCGCCGGCTGAGGGAAAAGACATTCTCTTCGTCGGGACCAAAAAGCAGGCACAGGACGCAATCACCGAAGAGGCCAAGCGCTGCGGGATGTACTATGTCTCCAGTCGCTGGCTCGGCGGCATGCTCACGAATTTCGCGACCATCCGCAAGAGCATCGACCGGCTCAAAAAAATCGAAAAGATGAAGGAAGACGGCACCTACGACAAGCTCACGAAAAAGGAAGTCGCCGGCCTCGAAAAAGAACGTACGAAGCTCGAAAAAATCCTCTCCGGCATCAAGTCAATGTCGCAGCCGCCGTCGCTTATGTTCGTCATTGACCCCCGCAAAGAACAAATAGCCGTCCAGGAGGCGAATAAGCTGAACATACCCGTCGTCGCCGTCGTGGATACGAACTGCGATCCCGACAACATCGATTATGTCATCCCGGGCAACGACGACGCCATCCGCGCCATTCGGCTCATGGCGTCCAAGATGGCCGACGCCGTCATCGAGGGCAGGCAGGCCATCGCAAAGGAGCAGGGCGAGGCCATGGAGGCGGCAAAGGCCGCCGGAGAAACGCAGGCCGTAGTCGCCGAGCCCCCGGCCGAGGAGGCTGGGGCCGACGTCGATGAAGATGTTGTCTAAGCGATGCGGAATGACGCGTTATGAATAGAGAAGGGGGTTTTTGAAGAAATGGCAACAATATCTGCAAGTGCAGTGAAGGACCTGAGAGAAAAGACCGGCGTCGGCATGATGGAAGCGAAAAAGGCCCTGGAAGAGGCCGGCGGCGATTTTGAAAAGGCCGTCGACATCCTCAGAAAGAAAGGGCTTTCCGCTGCGGCCAAGAAGTCCGCGCGCGTGGCGTCTGAAGGCATGATCGCCTCCAGCGTTCAGGGAGGCGGCAAGACCGGCGTCCTGATCGAAGTGAACAGCGAAACAGACTTCGTCGCAAAAAACGAGGAGTTCCAGAAGTTCGCGAAAGGCCTCGCCGAACTCGTTGCCGCCAGAAAACCTTTCGACGTGGCTGCGCTCGCCAAGCTCGACCTGGTCGGCGAGAACGTCGAAGCGAAGCGTAATGCCCTGGTGCAGAAGATCGGCGAGAATATCGCCATTCGCCGCTTTGTGACTTTCGAGACCTCCGGCAGGATCGCGGTATACCTCCACGGCAACAAGATCGGCGTCATGGTGGACTATTCCGGCGGCGACGAACAGCTCGGCAAGGACCTCGCCATGCATATTGCCGCCGCAAATCCGCAGTTCCTGAGCCGCGAAACGGTCCCCTCCGACGTGCTCGACCGCGAGCGCGCCGTTTACGAGGCACAGGCAAAGGAGTCCGGCAAGCCCGCCGCCGTGATCGGCAAGATCATCGACGGCAAGCTCGAAAAATTCTACTCCGACACCTGCCTCATCGACCAGGTCTATATCAAGGACCCCGACGGCAAGCAGAGGATCAAGGACGTTTTGAAAAAGGCGGGCGCGGACGCCGTCGTCAACCGGTTTGTCCGGTACCAGCTCGGCGAGGGCATCGAAAAGAAAAAGGAAAGCTTCGCCGAGGAAGTGGCGGCGCAGCTGAAATAATCATGAAGGACGACGGACGCAGGACGCAGGGACGAGAAAAACCGATCCGCGCCATTGCGTCCGTCGTCCATCGTCTCTCATCTCTTCGGTATTATCATGACGCACTCCCAAGTACAAACGCATTCTCCTCAAGCTCTCCGGAGAGGCCCTCATGGGCGAGCAGGGGTACGGCATCGACCATGCCGTGCTCGACACGATCACGTCCGAGGTCAGGGAAGTCGCCGGACTCGGGGTGGAGATCGCGATCGTCATCGGCGGCGGCAACATCTTCCGGGGGCTGTCCGGGGCCGCCAGGGGCATGGAGCGCGCAAGCGCCGACTACATGGGCATGCTGGCCACGGTCTTGAACGCGCTCGCACTCCAGAACGTCCTCGAAAACAAGGGCATCGTGACCCGGGTGCAGTCGGCCATAGAAATGCGCGAACTCGCCGAGACCTACATCCGCAGGCGGGCGGTGCGCCATCTGGAAAAAGGACGCATCGTGATCTTCGCGGCAGGCACCGGCAACCCTTACTTTACGACCGACACCGCGGCGGCTCTCCGTGCCATGGAGATCGGGGCCGAGGTCATCATGAAGGCCACCAAGGTGGACGGCGTGTACAGCGCAGACCCCGTGAAGGACAAAACCGCCACCAAGTTCGACCGCCTCACCTACATCGACGTGCTGCAGAAGGACCTCCGCGTCATGGACGCCACGGCCATTTCCCTGTGCATGGACAACAACCTTCCCATCATCGTGTTCAACCTCAACGTCCCCGGCAACATCAAAAAGATCGTGTTGGGCGAAACGATCGGGACGCTCGTAACCGGGAGGAACAATGCTTAGCGAGCAGAAGAAGAAAGCAGAAGATAAAATGAGCAAGGCCCTTGACGCGCTCCGGAAGGAACTCGCGACCCTGCGCACCGGGAGGGCGTCGCTCGGCATGCTCGACGGCATCGTGGTGGACTATTACGGAACGCCCACGCCGCTCAACCAGGTGGCGAACATGGCCGTACCCGATCCCCGCCAGATCACCATCCAGCCCTGGGAGCCGAAGATGCTCGGTGAGATCGAAAAGGCGATTTTGAAGTCGGACGTGGGCATCACGCCGACGAACGACGGTAAAATTATCCGCTTGAACATCCCTTCGCTGACCGAGGAGCGCAGGCAGCAGATCGTGAAGCACGCCAAGAAACTGGCCGAGGACGCGCGGGTCGCCGTGCGCAACATTCGCCGGGACGTGAACGACGAGATCAAGAAGAAGAGCAAGGACAAGGACGCGCACGTCTCGGAGGACGAGACCAAGAAACTGCAGGACGAAATCCAGAAGACGACGGACAGCTATATCAAGAAGATTGATGATTTCCTTGTGCACAAGGAAAAAGAGATCATGACGGTTTAGCTGAATTTATTTTTTTTTGGTGAGACGCAGCACCCTCTCTGGCACGCAAGGAGGGTCTTTTTTTGACTGCTGATATCCCCCTGCCGGACCTCCGAACGGGTCTCTCCCTTGTCATCCTTCCATACCGCTAACAACCTCATTTCACGATCACCTGCCAGACTGTTAAGACTCGCTCTGGACAAAAAATCCCGGATCACCGTTCCCTTTTCTCAACGTTCGCCCCTCTTCACAAAACATTTCCAACGCCCTCTTGAGAGCTTCTCTGGGGTGTTTCAGTGACAATTAATAGATATTGTGCGTGAATATTGATAAACTTACAATGGGTGCTGCTCTTACTAGGGTGAAACATCCATGGACGCACAGAAGCAATTGAAAATACTCAGCCTGGAAGACTGTGAAGAAGACGCAGAACTTATGGCGCTCGAACTGAGAAGGGGCGGCATATTGTTCAGCCTGAAGCGTGTTTGGACACGGGAAGCGTTCCTGCGTGAAATCGAGGACTTTTCTCCCGAGATTATCATCTCCGATTACACCTTGCCGACCTACGACGGGTTGTCGGCACTGACCGAGGCCCGACAAAGGTGCCCGGACGTCCCGTTCGTATTTTTATCCGGTACGATGGGCGAGGACTTCGCCATCGAAACACTGACGCAAGGCGCAACGGATTATGTCCTCAAGAGCCGTCTCTCCAGGCTGGTGCCGGCCGTAAACCGTTCCCTTCAGGTCGCCGAGGAGCGGCGGGAGCGCAGTAAGGCGGAACTGGCCCTTCGGGACAGCGAAGAAAAATTCAAAGGACTGGCCGCATCGGCGCAGGACGCAATTATCATGATAGATCAGGAAGGAAAAGTCGCATTCTGGAATAATGCCGCGGAACGTGTGTTCGGTTACTCAAGTCGAGAGATCCTGGGCAGGGAGATGCATCTGCTCTTGGCTCCGGCTGCCTACCGTGATCATTACCAAAAGGGATTTCTCAATTTCAGCAGGACCGGAGAAGGCCCCTTCATAGGCAAACTGATGGAGGTGACAGCCTTAAGAAAGGACGGGGCCGAATTCCCGGTGGAACTTTCAATGTCCGCTCTGCATTTCAAAGGAGCATGGCACGCGATCAGCGTATTGCGGGACATCACGGAGCGCAAGCGCACCGAGGAGACGGCGCGGAGGCAGCTCGAAAACATGACAGCACTCAGGGACATTGAGATCGCCGTCAGTTCGAGCCTCGATCTCAGGGTCACCCTGAACGTGCTGCTCGAAAAACTGATTACCCGCCTGGGCGTCGATGCAGCTGATGTGCTTCTCCTTGACCAGAATACCCTCTACCTAGGCTATGCGGCTGGACGAGGCTTCAGGAACCCCTTAGCGCAAAACGCGCATGTCCGGATGGGAAAAGGGCATGCAGGCCAGGCCGCCTACGAACGACGCGCCGTTATCATTCCGAATGTTTCGGAGATATTGACCCCTTCGCTCAAGGGAGAGGGGTTCGAGGCATATATCGCCATGCCACTCATCACCCAAGGCAAGGTCAAGGGCGTACTGGAGACGTTCCATAGGAAAAAGTTCAATCCGGACCCCGAATGGCTGAGTTTTCTCGAACTCATCTCCGGCCAGGCCGCCATTGCCATAGATAACGCAGCCATGTACGACAGCCTGCAGCGGTCCAACGCGGAAATCATCCTCGCCTATGATGCCACCCTTGAGGGGTGGGGACGGACCCTCGAGTTGCGAGATGCAGACACCAACGGTCACACCGAAAGGGTCGCGGACAAAACGGTGGTCCTTGCCCGGGCAATGGGCGTGGCAGATCACGATCTCGTGAATGTGAGGAGGGGCGCTCTACTCCATGACATCGGCAAGATGTGCATACCCGACGCGATACTGAGAAAAAATGGCCCCCTGTCGCAGGAGGAAAATGAGATCCTGAGGCGGCATCCCGATTATGCCTTCGACCTCCTTTCTGCAATCCCATTCCTCCGTCCGACCATAGACATCCCGTATTGCCACCACGAAAAATGGGATGGTTCAGGCTATCCCCGGGGCCTCAAGGGACAAGCAATCCCCTTTCATGCCCGCATCTTCACGGTTATTGACGTCGCCGACGCACTGATCTACGACCGGCCCTATCGCCCAGCCTGGCCGGTGGATAAGACCTACGACTATATCAAGTCCTTGAGTGGGATTCATTTCGACCCGGAGGTGGTGGATGTCTTCCTCAAGCTTCCGTGGGAATAAAGTAGCATCTTAGCTGCCTTCTGCCGCACAAGAGCTGCTTCTTGACTCGTGAGCCGCCCCGTTGATACAATTTATACAGGAAAGACTTTCAGGGAGGCAAGAAGGGAGAAAACCATGTCGACGATTCTTCTAAGATGCAGGGATGCAGATATGATGGGGCCGGTCTGCGATTATGTATCCGACGAGGACCCCTTTGACGAAGCGGTAAAAGACATAAGCGCCCACGCGAAGATCCACAACGAGCCGGAGATCACAGACGATGACGTGGCCGAGTTGGAGGAACTGCTGACGGGGAGCGACCTTTGCTGCGAGGATGAGTGCTGCTGTTAGATTCAGAGCCCTGAGCCGGGTTTTGGCGAACCAGTGCGGTGGGCGGGGTAGCAAGGCTGGGGTTTCCCGCTCGGAGAATAGGATTTTCCCGCGTCGAATCCAGGTCAGGGAATCTGGTTGAAACTTTGTAAGGGGTTGTTATGGCTGAAGAGGTCGTTCTCGTAAGCGCGGTGCGGACCGCTGTCGGCAAGTTCGGCCGATCGTTGAAAGATATTTCCGCGCCGCGACTCGGAGCCGTCGTAATAGCAGAGGCCGCGCTTCGGGCCGGCATCCGCGTGGAGCAGGTCGATGAAGTGATCATGGGCAACGTGCTCACCGCGGGATTGGGGCAGAACCCCGCCCGTCAGGCCGCGATCTATGCAGGAGTTCCCGTTGAAACCGGTTCCCTTACGATTAACAAGGTGTGCGGTTCGGGACTGAAGGCTGTCATGCTCGCTGCCCAGGCCATAAAAGCGGGCGACGCCGACAGTCATTGTAGCCGGCGGCATGGAAAACATGAGCGCCGCCCCCCATCTGGTCAGAAATATCCGTTGGGGAGTGAAGTTCGGCGACAGGTCGATCGTTGATTCCATGCTCTTCGACGGTTTATGGGATGTGTACAACAACTTTCTGATGGGTATGACCGGAGAGCGGATAGCCGAAAAATACGGAATCTCGCGGGAGGAAGCCGACGCTTTTAGTCGGGAGAGCAATCGAAAGGCGGCGAGTGCAATCCGCGAGGGAAAATTCAGGGAAGAGATCGTCCCTGTCAATATCAAGGGAGGAACCTTCGAGACCGACGAATGCGTTCGGGAGGATACCTCATTGGAAAGGCTTGCGGCCCTTCCCCCGGTGTTTAAGCAGGGCGGCATCCTGACCGCGGGAAACAGTTCCAAACTGAGCGACGGCGCCGCGGCTTTGGTTGTTACTTCGGCCCGGTTCGCCAGGGCATCGGGAATTGAACCGCTGGCGCGCATCATCGGCTATGCAACGGGCGGAGCAAAGCCTGAAGACGTGATGGAAGCCCCGATCCCGACGGTCAAAAAACTTCTCGCAAAAACCGGCTTTACCATAGACGATATAGACCTGGTTGAGCACAATGAGGCCTATGCCACCGCATCGATCGCGGTCTCAAGGGCATTAGGCATCGATCCCGGGAAATTGAACGTCAACGGTGGCGCTGTCGCCCTGGGGCATCCGATAGGGTGCAGCGGCGCCCGGGTCCTCGTTACCCTCATTCATGCCTTGAAGGAACGAGGGCTTAAGCGGGGTCTCGCCACCCTGTGTCTGGGCGGCGGCAATGCTGTGGCGATGATCGTGGAGCGATGACGGTGAGTTTATTTTAGGACTCTGCGTCCTCCGCATCTTCGCGCTAAATTCTTTCCATTCTGATCAATGAAATCCCCTTTCTGGATTTTTTTCTCATGGCGGGAACAAAATCGCCTTTCCCTTTGTCAAATAGCCAAAACCCGAAAACGCATCGCCCTTTTCGGGGCAAACCACAAGGGAAAGGAGCACTACCATGCGTACCATCGTGGCATCTGTCTTGGCAGCAGTCATTCTTGCAACAGCAGCGCAGGCGCAATCCCTCGGGAGCGGCCGGATTACCGGAGAAGTGAGCGTTGAAATAGTATCAGACCAGGGGAGCGCTTTTCTCACGATCCCCCACAAGGATTTCCAGAACGGTCTTACCAGGGTTATCAAGAAATACCTGGAGGCAAAGCGCGGCGACAATTACGGCATCGTGATCCGGAACATGACCGCCTGAACGGATCGGCGTGATCGTGGCCGTGGACGGCAGGAACATCATCAGCGGAAACAACTCGGAACTCGGGAGCACCGAGGACATGTATATCATTGAGGGTTACGGCATTGCGCGATACGATGGATGGAGAACGGACAAGGACACGGTGCACCGGTTCTACTTCACCGAGCCCGCTGATTCCTACAGTGTGCGGACGTTCGCTGACTCATCGGCCATGGGTGTTGTTGCCGTTGCAGTCTACCGGGAAAAGGAACGCCCGAGGCCGAGACAAGAGATGAAAAAGCAGGAGAGCGCTCCCGCAGCGCCGGCCATGGAGGGAGCGGCGCGCAGCAAGTCACTCTCATCAAAGGACGAGGCAGCCGGGACAGGCTTCGGCGACAGCCAATATTCGCCGACCATCCGGGTAGCCTTCGAGCCCGAACGCACTCCCGCACAAAAGACCCTGCTGAAGTACGAGTGGCGCGAGACCCTGTGCAGAAAGGGGATCCTCTCCTGCGGAGAGAGAACCGGCAACCGGCTCTGGGACAATGACGGATATGCTCCCTTCCCGCCGGGGTACAGGAATTAAGCGTGACAATTGGGGTCGAATCTGCTGTTTCATTAGTTATCCAGCTTACAGATGTCCCCTTAATGAAACCATAGTATCATGAATAAGATTATTTCATAGCATCGCTTGATAGAATAACAATATGCCCTTCCCTTGAAACAGTTCGGGCGGCCTTGCCGGCCGCCCGTGTTATTTCCCGTTGCCTTATCCCCATCCCGGGAGATCATTGAATCAGAATCGATCGTATTTGTCAATCCGGCCGGCCGGACTTTCCGTTATATCCGCAATCAGGCGGCAGATCGCTGCAGCGCGTCATTTCAACCGCAAGCTGGTCGCAGCGTTCGTTTTCCTTGTTCCCGTCATGGCCCCGTACCCACCTGAAGCTCACGTCATGCTTTTCACACAGATCGAGAAGCTGCGACCACAAATCGCTGTTTTCGGCCGATTCGGTTTTGTTTCTCTTCCAGTTGTTCCGTTTCCATCGCACTGCCCACCCTTTTTCGATGCCGTTGACGACATACTGGGAGTCGCAGTATACGGTAACCGAGCATTTCTGTTCGAGGGCCTCCAGTCCCTTTATGCATGCCATCAATTCCATGCGGTTATTGGTGGTTCTCGCATAGCCGCCCGACAGTTCTTTTCGGCCGTCGCCATGAAGCAAGACCACGCCGTATCCGCCCGGCCCCGGGTTTTTGCTGCACCCGCCGTCGGTATAGACTATGATACTTCCCTTATCCGCCACGCTTGGCTTATGGGGTGCTTCTTTGATAATCACTTTTAACCGCCGGGATGATACTTCCTTGCTTACTGTGGGTCTGCTTTGGTGCGTCGTTCGCGTCTCCGCGGATAATTCTTTGAACCACGCCTCGGCTTCTTGGCGCGACGTAAAACCCTTGTACCGGGCGCCGGCAAATCCTCTTACGTTGGCTTCCGCGCCGCGTGCGCCGAACCATTCATCGTAGATCCCCGGCCTGTGCCCTTTTACGACTGCGTAGAATTTATTCTTTCCCATGGGTATTGATAAGTAAACGCGCTCCTGCTATGGATGCGTCTATACATAACATAAAAGGGGCTCTTGGGCAATAGAATATCGCCCGGAATGACCGGTTTGCGTGAGACGGCCCCTACCCTTTCAGCATCTCCTCGATCGTAACCTTGACCGAGTCGCAAAGCGACGGGAGATCGTACCCCCCCTCGAGAACGAACACAGCAGGACAGGGGGCACAGTAATGCAGGATGCTCTGCACGATGCCATGGATACCCTCGTGCGTGACACGGATGTTGGCGTGAGGGTCGTTCACATGGATGTCATATCCGGCAGAAACGAGGACGATGTCTGGCCTGAACCGGTCGATGACCCCCGGCAGGATGTCCTGGTAGACCATCAAATAATCCTTGTTTCCCGAGCCTTTTAAGATCGGTACGTTGTACGTAAAACCCATACCCTTGCCCCTGCCCCGCTCCATGTCCTTGCCCGTCTCGGGATAGTAGGGATACTGATGGGTGCTGAAGTAGAAGACCGTGTCTTCCTCTTCGAAGATATGCTGCGTGCCGTTGCCGTGGTGGGCGTCGAAATCGACGATGAACACGCGCTCATAGCCGACGGTCTGAGCGTACCGGGCGCCGACGGCGACGTTGTTGAAGATGCAGAACCCCATGCCCGTGCCCGCCTCGGCATGGTGTCCGGGAGGCCTGACCGCGCAGAAGGCGCGCTCGATCTCGCCTTTTTTGCAGCGGTCTATTGCTTCGATGACCGCTCCGGCTGCGTGGAGCGCGGCGTCGAAGGTGCCTTCCGAGAGATAGGTGTCCGGGTCAAGCTCTCCCGCGCCGAGGGTCCTGATCTTCTCGATATACTCCGGGGCATGAACGCGGGCGATGTCATCAAAGGTAGCCTTTCGCGGGGCAATAGGAACCAGGTCGGCCCAGAGACCCGAGATTTTGAGGCTTACGATGATGTTGACAAGACGGTCCGGGGAGTCAGGGTGCCACAACGGCGGCTCGTGGCGCAGACAGACTTCATCATAGGCAAATCCGACTTTTTTCATGGAATGACCGGCGCTCCCGTTTTCTTCAAACTCACCCTTGCCTTTCGGAGCATCGCATCAGGCACGTAGGACCCTTTGAACACGCGCAGGTTTTCCTGGTCAAGGTCCTGCTCCAGGTTCAGGTATTTGTACTTCGGCGGCAGGATCTTGGCGAAGGTGTTGAACATATACTGGTAGATCCCCTTGAACTTCGTCCGGGCCTTGGCAAAGTGCAGGACAAAGGTGTCCGCGCCCAGCTCTTCGCCGAGCACGAAACCCGCGGGCTCACCCTCGGCATAGTAGATGCCTCCGCACAGGATAAGTTCTTCATACCGGTCGAGCGCCTCACGGCAGGGTCCGTAATCCGTATCGCCGGGGTTCATCGTCGAAGCCTTCATCCAGTCCTCCAGAACGAAGCGCGCCTCGTCGAGTTTGTCGTTCGTGAGTGGCCGGGCGTCATGTACGTACATTTCGAGAAACTGCTTCAAGAGGTTCCTCTTCTTGTGGAGCCTTCTTCCGCCGAGGGTGCTCATCTTCTCCACGGTGTACAGGTAGTCCGCGTCGCCCCCGATAAAGGCGATCTCGAATGAGCGCTCATCGAAGGCCGCAAGCCACGCCTCGGGGATCGGGAACAGGAAATCGACGTCCGTCATGAGGTCCCTGAGATACTGCGGGTCCAGGGTGCGCACGTCGGACGGTCGGCATCAGGTAGACGCGGCCGTCATAGGATATCCCTTTGATGAAAACATCCCGGTCAGTAAGGATCTCGTAATCGTGGTTTTTGCGGAACAGGAAGAGATTCGCAAACGTGTATTCCGAGAGCGCCGAGCCCGCCGCCTTGAGGCGGGGAACAAGAATGTCCTTATGGTGGAGACCCAGTTTCTCAACCAGCATGCCATCAATAATAAAGGATATGGGGATTTTGTCAAGGTTCGTCACAGATCGCCGATTTGATTTCCCGCGGTCCCGGTGCTATCTTTTACGCATGTATAGAAAAATCCTGGCCGCCGTCAACGAACACCTGAACTCCGAGATCGCCGCACGATACGCGCTGCACCTCGCAAAACAGGCGAATGCCAGGATCTATTTCTGCTCCGTCGCGGAAAAAGGGACATCACAAAAGGACGTTCTCGCCGCGGAAGAAGCGGTAAAACGGCTTTCGGACCGGGCCCGAGATCAGGATGTCAGGTCCGACTGCGTGCTCGAAACCGGCATGCCGATTGAGGAGATCAGAAGGGTCGTCGCGGCTGAAAAGATCGACATCGTCTTCGCGGCCACTCGCCATGAAGACGTAAAAAATCGGTTCTATGCGCGCACGACGGCGCGGGAGTTCTCGCTCCGCCTCCCCTGTTCCGTCGCGCTCGTCCGCGTCGTAAACCTGGGGCGCATCCGGCCCAGGACCATCCTCGTCCCGCTCAAGGCGAGGATCGATCATGTGGACGAGCGCGCTTATTTCACGGCCCTCCTGGCTGCCGCCTTCGACTCCCGCATCCATCTCTTCCATACCACGAAACCGCTGATGCGGTTCTTTCTCGGAGAGGTCCATCTGACTCCCGTGGAATGGGAGGCTAGACTCCCGGGGGACATGGCCCGCTTCATCGATGTCCTGAACCGCAATGCGGTGAGCCACGAAAAGAAGCTCATCCCCGGCGTCGCAGGCAGGAACATCACTATTGAGGCAGCCGCGAAGCTGCACGACCTGATCATCATGGGAGCCAGCGAACGCAGCCTCCTGAACTCGCTGCTCAGGGGAAATCCCGTAGAACGGGTCCTCCGGGAAACGACGTGCGATCTGATCATCTTGAAGCCGAGGCACAAGAGCCCGCCTTAAACCCGGAAGAGTCAGGATTCTTGACGAATTCCCAAATGCTTTCATTAGCCAGTTAAAAATCAAAATTTTTCTTGAAACGGCAAAAATATTTCTCGCAAAGTCGCTAAGCTCGCAAAGAAAGGCAATAGCTATTGAATTTAATGCCAAGACTTAAAGATTTCCTTTGCGTCCTTTGCGGCTTTGCGTGAGACGCCTTTTGGTTCCCGATCAGAATAATCTATCTGAGTAATCTGTGTTCGGAATTTCATGAAGATCAGCAGCCTCACGACGGAAGCAGTCTTCCAGACGCTCGTCACCTCCGAAACCGGCCTGTCCGGAGAGGAGGCTGCGCGCCGACTTGCGGAGTTCGGTCCGAACCGGATCGAGGCCGTCAAAGGGCGTCCCCTCATTCTCCGGTTCCTCGACCAGTTCACGCACTTTCTCGCCGTGCTGCTCTGGGTCGCGGCGGGGCTTTCCTTCGTCTCGGAGTACCTCCACCCCGGCGAGGGCATGTTCACTCTCGGCCTCGCTATCGTCGCGGTCATCCTCCTCAACGCCGTGTTCACTTTTATCCAGGAGTTCCGCGCTGAAAAAGCCCTTGAGGCCATGAAGAAGCTCCTCCCCTTCCGTGTCAGAGTCCTGCGGGACCGCGCCGAGCTCGAACTCCCCGCCGACGAGATCGTCCCCGGAGACGTTGTGCTGGTAGGCGAAGGGGACAAAGTGCCCGCAGATGTCCGGCTCATCGAGTCGGTTGACCTCAAGGTAAACAATGCGCCGCTCACCGGAGAATCGGAGCCGGTAGCGCGTTCCACCGCGCCCTCCGACGCCGATATCCTGCACAGCCCCAACGTGGCCTTTGCAGGCACCGCCGCCGTGAGCGGATCGGGCAAGGGCGTGGTCTTTGCAACGGGCATGCGGACCGAGTTCGGGAGGATCGCCCACCTGACGGATACGGTCTCGCCGGGCCTCTCCCCGCTCCAGCGGGAGATCGCGAGGATCACGCGGATCGTCGCCGTCATCGCAACGGTCACCGGCGTCCTCTTCTTCGCCATCGGCTACGCAAGCGGCAGGACGTTCTGGGAAAATTTTCTGTTTGCAGTGGGCATCATCGTGGCCAATGTCCCCGAGGGCCTGCTCCCGACCGTGACCCTCTCCCTCGCCATGGGAAGCCAGCGCATGGCAAAGCGGAACGCGCTCATCAAGACCCTCACCGCTGTCGAGACGCTCGGCTCCGTTTCGGTGATCTGCACGGACAAGACCGGCACGCTCACGAAAAACGAGATGACGGTCAGGAAGGTCGGCGCGCCCGGCAGCGGTTCATCGGCAATCAGCCCGTGGCTCTTCACCGCCGCGCTCACGTGCAACAATACGCGGAACGTGAACGGCGAGCTCAGGGGAGACCCCACCGAAGTGGCCATCTACCGGGCGGCGCTGGAACACGGAGCGACTGCGGACCAGCGCCGCATCCGGGAATTTGCCTTTGACACCGAACATAAACGGATGAGCACGGTGAACGCCGTCAAGGACGCCGTTTATGTCATGACCAAGGGCGCGCCCGAGACTGTGCTCTCCGTCTGCACGCGTTCCGTGAAAGGCGGCGCCGTCGTCCCCCTCGACGAAGGAACTGCGACGGGAAATAACGGACCTGTACCAGTCATTTATGGACCAGGGCCTGCGCGTCCTGGGCTTCGCATACCGTGAGGCGGAGCCCAGCGTGCGGCTCCAGGACAGGGAAGAGGCGGAACAGGACATGATCTTCACCGGCCTTATCGGGCTCGAAGACCCTCCCCGGCCGGATGTGGCGAGGGCGATAGAAATGTGCAGAAAAGCGGGCATACGCGTCATCATGATCACCGGCGACGCATCGAGGACCGCCGCAGCCATCGCGCGGGAAATCGGGCTTGTGTCCGGCAGCCCAACCATTGTCGAGGGAGAGGCGTTCGTGAACATGACCGACCCGGAACTGCGGGCAGTCCTTGCAAAGCCCGAGGTCCTTTTCACGCGCATGACGCCGAAGCACAAGCTGCGCGTCGTAAACGTCCTGAAGGAGGAGGGAGAACGCGTCGCGGTGACCGGCGACGGCGTGAACGACGCCCCGGCCCTGAAGCGGGCGGACATCGGGATCGCCATGGGGCTCACGGGCACGGACGTGGCCAAGGAGGCCGCGGACATGGTCCTTCTCGATGACAACTTCGCGACCATCGTAAACGCCATCGAAGAAGGGCGGGCCATCTTCGAAAACATCAAGAAATTCATTACCTATATCTTCGCCCACCTGACCCCGGAGGCCGTGCCCTATATCCTGTATGCGCTCATCAGGATTCCTCTTCCGATTACGGTGGCCCAGATCCTGGCTATCGACCTCGGCACCGAAACCATCCCGGCCCTCGCTCTCGGCGTCGAGGCGCCGGAGGCAAACATCATGAGCCGCCCGCCCCGGTCCAAACACAGCAGCCTCATCGACGCGGCGCTCCTCATCAGGAGCTACGTGTTTCTCGGGCTCATCAGCACGGCCGGCGCACTCTTCGCGTACTTTTACGTGCTCAGGCAGGGCGGCTGGACGTGGGGCGCGTCTTTGCCTTTGGATGACGTTCTCGTGCGCCAGGCCTCTACCGCGACGTTCCTGGGCATCGTTATGATGCAGGTCGGCAACGTCTTTGCCTGCAGGTCGTCCCGCGAGTCGGTCTTCACGCGCGACTTTTTCTCGAACCGCTTGAT
Organism: Nitrospirota bacterium; assembly: GCA_963741205.1. GTDB lineage: Bacteria > Nitrospirota > UBA9217 > UBA9217 > UBA9217 > JAJYKN01. Next base: position 37,094 of record CAVUHW010000010.1, on the reverse strand, counting down.
CTTCATCGGTATCGCGTTCGAACTCCTCCTGCAGGTCGTTATCGTCTACCATCCCCTGGGAAACAGGATATTCTCAACCGCACCCGTATCGCTCGATGTATGGCTTATGCTCATCCCTTTCGTGGTCTTCCTGCTCTTCGCCGAGGAAGGCCGGAAATTCGTCGTGAGGAAAATGCGGCCGACGTAAACGACGGACGTGATCCGGGTTATGGTATACTAACTGTAAACTGGAACCGATCGGTCCCGAACCGGGCACAGGACGCAACGGTTAAGAGAAAGCCCCTCTCTGGAGTAACGTAAAGTACGGTCATGTCCGATACGTGAAGCCTTGGTCCCCTAATCGGAAATCAACGCCATTCTAAAATATTTTCAATTTTACCACGTCAAGGAGGAAAGAATGCTTGTAATCGCGGACAATCTCAGCATCAGGAACAAGGCCTACATGGGAGCGGTAAAGAAGAAGGACAAGAAGGCCATCGCGGCGATGGCAAAGGAGCTTGCGGCAAAAGGGGCAGAGCTGATCAATGTCCAGGTCTCGTCCGACGGCAGCGGTGACGAAGAAGCGCTCCCGTTCGCGGCCGAGGCCGTCCAGGAGGGCTCCGGCCTGCCGCTCTGCCTGGATTCGAGGAATGTGAAGGCGCTCCGGAAGGCCGTCCCGCTCTGCAAGGAGCCGCCGATCATCAACTACCTCTCTGCGGATGAAAAAAATCCCGACGAGATTCTGTCGCTCGTCCGGGAGACCAAGTCGAACCTTATCCTCCGGGCGCTCAAGGGGACCGTACCCACGACGCTCGAGGCCAAGCTCATGATCATCGAGGACCTCGTCGAGAAGGCGAACGCCGCCGATATCCCGAACGAACGGCTCTTCGCCGACCCGTCGGTAGTGCACATCAGCAAGGGCATGGGCCAGGAGCACCTCCTGAACGCCCACGAGAGCGTGGTGGTCTTAAACGAGATGGTAGACCCGCCGCTCAACACCGCGGTCTGGATCTCGAACGTCACTACCGGCCTGCCGAAGGACCTGAAATCCACCGTGGCCTCGGCCTATCTCTCCTATCTCGCGGGAGCGGGACTGTCCGCGGCCATGGTGAATGTGAATGACGCGGAGCTTATGAAGGTGGTGTATCTCATCAAGACATTCCGGGACGAGATCACCTTCGCGGCCGGGGACCTGGCGTAGAACTTAGACCAGCGATGATGTGTAACGTCAGCGGAGGCAGCGGGCCTCCGCTGTTTTTTTTTGGAGGTCTGTGGCGGTACAATGTAATATAAGAATCAACAATCAACGAATTTGTTTCTTACTCCCGACCTCGTGAAAGTTTCCAAGCACCCGTGCGATGTGCCTGGCGTAGATTATGTCAGCCAGGAAACATATCGGCAATCAGTAGAGCCAGTCTTTTCATGGTCTTGTTCTCTTCCCCGTTGCGATCCCATTCATTAGTTTTTACCGAACTGCTGCTCGTACTTTTTCACGCCGGCTTTAATTCCGATGTGCATTGGGGACACCGGGTTGCCTTGAGCGGTATACTCGAGGTGCAATAGGGGCATGCTTTGGTGGATGGAGCCGCAACCTCCACGGGTTTTTTCAAACGATTGACCTGTTTGATCAGCACGAAGATCGCAGCCGCCACAATGATGAAATCGATCACCGTGTTGATGAACATGCCGTAGTTTATCGTGGCCGCCCCTGCTGCCTTGGCTGCCGCCAGCGACGGATACGGAGTCCCCGAGAGGTTGATGAACAACCCGCTGAAATCCACGTTGCCCATTATCTTCCCCAGCGGCGGCATCAGGACATCGTTCACCAGGGAGGTGACGATTTTACCGAAAGCACCGCCGATGATGATGCCGACTGCAAGATCCACCACATTACCTCGCACGATGAATTCCTTGAACTCTTTAAGCATTCAACATCTCCTTTCTCAATTGTAGTATTCGAAAACGGCGTGATGCCCGCCCGGACATATGCGTTGCGGGTTGGTTCTTTTATTTGGATAAGGTACTGAAGTAGTATATGATTACGGCATGTTTGTACAAGAGAGTCTGCAAATCGACTTTTTGAATATAGCTTACTTTGGAGAGAAGTCAAGCAGCAGAGGGACGCTAGGTTTTGTAGTCGCAGGGGAGAAATGAAAAGATGCGCAGTTATAGTTGGTGAGCACGGTCATGGAAACCGCATGAGCAAGAGCGACTGCCGCTCACCGCTTCGAATATTCCTTCTGCACTTCCGGGATGAGCTGCTGGTAGTCCTCGTAGGGGATCTTCGAATGCCACTTGTCCGTGGCCATGCCGATGCCGATCACGAGATAGAACAGCGCAATCAGGATAATGGGAAATAGCCAGGCCTTGACGACGCTGACCTTCTTGCCGGTTTTGAGCGTAAGGTCGAGCGCCCCCTCCGCCGGACAGCGGCTCACGCAGGTCATGCACCCGAAGCACTCTTCGGACTTCACCACATCCTTCTGCTCCACATCGATCAGCGTCGGGCAATGCTTCGTGCAGGCGTGGCAGTGGATGCACTTCTCCTCGTTGCGCCGGACTTTCAAGGGGCTGAGCCTGCCCAAAAGGCCCAGAAGCGCGCCGTAGGGGCAGAGGTAGCGGCACCAGAAGTTCTTGTACAGGAGGGAAAGCGCGCCGAGCGCGATCAGGACCCACATCGTGACCGCGGTCATCTCGGTGAAGAACTTCATCATCCGCACGTCCACGACCTTGTAGTAGTCGGCGATAAAGAACAGCGCCATCATGTTCGGCGGCATGGCGATTCCGATCAGGAACAGGAAAAGCACGAGGAGAACGTACTTCAGCGACCGCAGAGAGATGTCCGTGAAACCCTTGATGCGGAAATTCCTTCCGAAGATTTTCTCACCCGCCATCCAGATATACTGCGACAGCGTGCCGACGGGGCAGATCCAGCCGCAGAAGCCTTTCTTCACGGCCAGCGAGACGCCGAGGATGGCGGCGAACATGATGAAGCCCGATGGGTGCACGGGCTCGACGATGCCGGTCAGAATAAAGTACTTGAAGGCCATGAGCCCGCCGATCGGGAGAAAGGCGTCCACGGACGCGGGCCGTTCGACAAAAGGTCTGCCCGCCTCGAAGTGCTGAACGAACTGGTAGAAGCGGTAGCCGATGAACACCGTGAGGAGGAAAAAGCCGAGTTGCACGGCGTATCGGAGGGGGCGGAGATATGTTCTTGGTAATTTCATAGGGGGAATAATACCTCGTTCCGGAGAGAAAGTCTATGATGAAGGTCATAGTGCGCCTTTGGCCGCAAAGGATGTTGCGAGGTGCGCGTTGCGAGGTGCGAGTTAAACCCGTAACCCGCAACCCACAGACCCGCAACCCGCAACCCGCAACTCGCAACTCGCAACAAAAGATTCACTGCGACTTGTCAAGTGTTGGAAAGAAATATCATATCGGTTGCAAGAGTCTCATGAGTATGCTATTTTTTTAACATGCCTCATGATCTCGACGGGTTCTTCCACCCCAAAACAGTGGCCCTCATCGGCGCCACGGACAACCCCCTGAAACCCGGCACGTCCATCCTGGAAAACTTGTCGCTGTTCAGGGGCGCAGTCTTCCCGGTGAACCCGAAGCACGAAACGCTTTTGGGACAGCGGTGCTACCCATCCATCGCGGCGGTCCCCGAGGCGATCGATCTTGCCATCGTCGCGCTGCCGGCCCGTCTTGTGGAACAGGAGATCGAACGCCTGCACGAGAAAGGCATCCGCCGGGCGATTTTAGTCAGCTCCGGCTTTGCCGAGGCGGGAGAGGCCGGCCTCGGCATGCAGAAACGGCTGGCGGAAACAACGCTGCGCTACGGCATACGGGTCATCGGACCGAATGCCCTCGGCGTCTACAATACGGACAACGGACTCGACAGCTTCTTCGTGTCCCGTCACCGTGTTTCGCGGCCCGCTGCGGGAAGGCTTTCGATCATCTCCCAGAGCGGCGCTATCACGGTCATTCTGATGGAGGCCCTCGCCCGCGACGATATCGGGATCGCCAAGGCCGTGAACTACGGAAACCGGCTCGATATCGATGATGCGGACTGCCTCGATTATTTCGCGGACGACCCTCAGACCGGCGCGGTCGCCATGTACATGGAGTCCGTGGCGGACGGAAGAAAATTCCTGAAATCGGCGAAGGCGTTCGCGGCGAAGAAGCCGCTGGTCGTATGGAAGGCGGGCAAACACGAGCTGGGCGCCTCTGCCGTGGCGTCGCACACGGCGACGCTTGCAGGCAGATACGGCCTCTACCAGGCCGCCTTCCGGCAGGCCGGGGCCGTCGAAGCCTATGGTTTCGACCACATGATCGACGCGGCAAAGGCCGTCGCGCTTGATGGAGCCCCCCTGCGCGGGGAACAGGCTCCTTATCCTGACGAACGGCGGCGGCATGGCGGTCGCGGCATCGGACCAGGCGCAGAAGGAAGGCTTCGTGATGCCGGCTCTTCCGGAAGAGGTCCGGAAAAGGCTCGATTCGGCCTTCCCTCCCTATTTCGTCAAGGGCAATCCCATCGACCTCACCGGAAGCGGGAGGAACGAAGATTATTTTACGGCGCTCAAAGAGGCCCTGCCGCATTATGACGCCGCCGTCATCATCGTACTCATGGGAGCGACGACGGTGACCGACGAGGCGACGGAGCTCATCGCCCGCGCGTGTCATGAGGCGAACAAGCCCGTCGCCTGCTGCATCCTCCAGGGGCTGGGCTACACCCGCGAGGCGATGAACTTGCTGTTGAAGCACGGCATCCCCGTGTACCCGTCGCCGGAGAGGGCCGTGCGGGCGCTTGCCGCTATCAGAAAGGCGATGTGCAGGCAAGACATGACCATCAAACCGGATTGCCGATTCCGTACCTCGGGAATGACATCAACTGCTTCGGCACACCAACGGTCATCCCCGAATGCTTCCATCGGGGATATGGTTTTAGAAATCGCTACATCCATAGAATCAAGGTTCGACCAATCATCAATGAAAACACCCGCAGATATCATTCAGACAGCCCGAAGGAGGGCCGCAAATCACTCTTCGAGCACGAGGCCAAGGAACTCGCGCACTCTGTCGGTATTATCGTGCCGAGATACGTTCTGGCTGATACATGATCCTCACGCCGTCGTGGCCGCCGGCGAGTCGCTCGGCTTTCCCGTCGCTCTCAAGGCCGTTTCCCCCAGATCCTGCATAAGACCGACGCAGGCGCCGTGATGCTGAACATTCTTTCCGGTCCGATGCTTTCGGCCTCGGTAACGGCGATGAAAAACATGATCGCGGCGAGGGCGCCCGGTGCGGTCATCCGGGGATTTCTGGTCGAGAAGATGATGCCGCAGGGGCTTGAGCTCCTGATCGGCGGTCTTCGGGACGAGCAGTTCGGCCCGTCCGTGGCCTTCGGCCTCGGGGGTGTCTGGGTCGAGGCGCTCAAGGACACCGCCTTCGGCATCCTGCCGCTCAGCCATGAAGAGACGGTCGATATGATATCCCAAACCAGGGCAAGCATGTTTTTACGGGGATTCCGCGGCAGTCCCGCGCTCGACGAGGAGGCCGTGCACCTGATCATCACCAACCTGTCGAAGCTCCTGACCGATTACCCCGAGATCAAGGAGATCGACATGAATCCCGTGCGCGTCTACGCCAGGGGCGCCTCGGCGCTGGATGTGCGGGTCGTGCTGCATAAGTCTTGAAGCAAGTCCTCTTCACGGAGACTGCAACCCATCCAGATGGGAACCGCGAAGGCGCGAAGAGCGCGAAGGGAACCATAAATCCTGAGTCATTCTCCGGGTCTAACACTGAGACATTTCATTGCTTTTGTCGTCCTCGCGTCCTTCGGGACTTCAAGCGCTTTGATCAGGCCTCGGGAATGACGATTTATATCTGACATGAACGACGCCAAAACCTCCAGCGAACTCGCCTCCCTCCGGGCGGAAGTCAAGCGGCTCCGCAAGGCACTCATGCGGCAGTCGCCGGGCATCGATGTTCTTTTAAAGCGGCGCGGGTTCAAGGTCTACAAGAAAGAACCTGCGGACGACCTTCTGATTCCCTCAAAAAAATATCTGGCCGGCTATTACCGGATGCTCCATAAATATTCTTTCCGGCTCTTCCTCCGCGATGTCATCAAGCACCAGGAGTCCTTCGCCCTCGAAGACGTAACGCGATATGCCACCCCGGAGGTGACCACGGAGTATCTCGAATATCTCCTTTCCGTCAGGTTGATAAAAAAAAGGCCGAAGGGATATGTGCTCGCCCGAGGTCCGATCACGAGCTTCGGCGCGACGCTGGAATGGTTTATCGCCGAGATCCTCAAGCGGGAATTCGGCGCCGAGACGGTCTGGGGAGTGAAGTTCAAGAGGCCGAAAGTGGGCGGGGACTACGACGTGATCGCCAGATTCGACGGCTCGCTGATTTATTTCGAGGTGAAATCGTCCCCACCCAAACAGATCTACGACAGCGAAATCGCGGCTTTTTTAGACCGGGTCGAGGACCTCGCACCCGGCGTCGCCGTCTTCCTCATGGATACGGAGCTCCGCATGAAGGACAAGCTGGTTCCGATGTTCGAGAAGGAGCTCCAGAAACGATACGAGGAGCCGCCGGAAGTCCTGCGCATGGAACGGGAGCTTTTCCGGATCCAGGACAGGATATTCATCATTAACGCGAAGGAGAGCCTGATTCAGAACATCGAGAAGGTCGTAAACTGGTTTTCAAAAAAATAGGGCTTATGATGCAACTATTAAGAAAACCACATTGCGTTTGTGATATACTGAATATCTAAACAGTAACAGGTGGGTCAAAATGAGTGGTATAATTACGTTTGTGACTCGCCAAGCTGAAATAGTATTTTGCCCCAGACTTTATGCCAAGCCAGCATTGCGTTTTCGTTGAAGAAAGTAGTTGGCACATATCACCCGGCATAGTCCATCCTTGTTTATTCAATCTCACAGTATGCCGTTATGGTCTAGTAAGCACATCATCTTGATAACTCTTACAATGAAAGTTAAAACCATATAAGGAGGTATGTACGCAATGGGTAAGCAAAAAAAAGATGTTTATTCTTTGGGGGGATTGCTCTTATTGAGTCTCATGCTTCTTTTCCTGGCGCCGGGCCAGGGCCATGCCGCTGACATTCACGGTGAACAGCACGGCTGACACAGCTGGACTTAGCTGCCGCTGTGCTCCGACAACGGGATCATGCACGCTTCGCTCCGCCATCCAGGCGGCAAATGCATCCTCGGGGTGCGACACCATCATTCTTCCCGCAGGGACCTATACGCTGACTATCGCCGGCAGCGGGTGATGACGCGGCTGTAACCGGCGATCTCGACGTCAACGGAGCAGGCGGGCCGCTTACCATCATCCGGCGCAGGCGCGGCAACGACAATCATCGACGGCGGCGCGATCGACCGGGTATTCGATACTCATCGGTGCGGTCAACGTTACCATCTCGGGCGTGACGATCCGGAACGGGAATTCCGGCGGAGCGGCAGGCGGAGGCGCTATTCGATATCGGCGGCGGCAGCATCGCTGACCCTGAATAATTCGATCATCACGGGCAACACGGCAGGCTGCCGAAGGCGGCGCCATCGCTATCGGGGCAGGTGGCGGCAACGGTCACCATGAACAATGTCGCCATCACGAACAACATTTCCCCCGGCGGTGCCATCAACGTCGGAGCGGTGCAGCACGCTTACCATTACCAACGGGACTATCAGCGGCAACAGCGATTAGCGCTATCAATAACGGAGGCACGATAATCTCACGAACGTCACCATGAGCGGCAATTTAACAGCGGGAAACGGCGGCGCCATCGATAACAAGGCTGCCGGCACTCGTCAATCTCATCAATGTGCACGCTTAACGGCAACATCGGCCCGCGGCGGGTCAATGTCGGCGGCATTCAGTAATGTGCCGGCGGAACCGTAAACATCACGAATACGATCATTGCAAATAACTACGCCGGTAATAATTGCGGCGGCGCATTACGTATCGCTGGGGGGTAACATGGCGACCGACGCTACCTGCGGGCTTACCGGTTACCCGTCACTGCTAACCTTGCGCTCTGAGCTTTCTCTTGTCGACAACGGCGGGACCCTGCCGTTCCACCAATTGACCCTATCCCTTTTGCAGGGAAGCCCTGCAATAGATGCGGGTGTGGCTGGTTGTCCCGCCACGGACGAGCGGGGATATCGCGCGGCCCGTGGACGGCAACATTCCTCTTGACGGCGTTGCCACATGCGACATAGGCGCCTTTGAATTCAGGCCTCAAAAGATCGCGGTGACGCCTGCACATGCCATCGACTTCGGCACGGTGACTGACGGTACGATCTCGGACCAGGTCATCACCATCAACAACCTCGGCGACGGCAGCCTGAACATCACCGACATCGCCGGGCTGGACCCTCTGGCCGCGCCATTCAGTCTTATAGTCGGAGCCAACACCTGCACCGGCGCGACGCTGCCGCACCCGCTGACGCTTTTCCCGTCAAGTTGCACGGTTACGGTACGGTTTGCGCCGACTGCCGCTCGCTGCGGCGTCCGATACCTTCAATATCCCGAGCAACGACCCGGCTAACTCCGACCGGTGACCTTTCGCGCTCAGCGGTGCGGGGAGTGCGGCGCCGGTCCCGGACATCGTCGGTCACGGACTCCATCGCCCCCGCCAACGACCAGAAGTTACCCTTTGCCGGTGTTACCATAGGCAAGTTCCGTCCGATGCGACGGTCACCGTCACCAATACGGGAACGGCGGACTCTTATCATCGGCACGATCGCCGCGCCTGCGGCCCCATTCAGCATCACGAGTGATACCTGCTCGGGTCAAACGCTGCCAGCATGCCGCCACGTGCAGTCTGACAATCCATTTCGCTCCCACGCGCCAACGCCGTGGTAAGCGCAACATTCAGTATTCCAAATAACGTTACCGGCCTTCGCCAGTGACTATAGCCTTGACCGGTTCCGGAATATCGGCCACCGGCAATATCCGCCCTCCCAGCCCGTGCTCGTTACCCCGGCGCCCGGACAGACCGGTGTTCCCACGACGATGACGTTCATCTGGAACAAGGCGGTGGACCCCGATGGCAATGCAGTAACGTACCATTTCAACAACTGCACCGATCAGGCCATGACGACGGGCTGCACGACCTGCCGACGTTACGGCAGCCGCGCCATCCGGGCTTTTCTTTGCCGGCCTGGGAAGTTTAGGAGCGGGGATCATTCTGATCGGCTTTATAAACGGAAGCGGTTTGAAGCGCTCGCGGATGATGATGCTTACTCATCGCCTTCCTCCTGCTCTCGGGAGCTGTATTCATGTCCTGCCACTCGAGCAGCAGTGAAAGTACTCCGCCGCCCCCGATTGCCGCCGATCAGGTAAGCAATACCGTCAAGAATCTTACGCCGAACACGACCTATTACTGGAAGGTTGTCGCGGACGACGGCAAGGGCGGCCTGTCGTCGAGCGAGGTTCGGAGCTACACGACTGCAGCGCAGTAAGCAGGTTTCCGCAAGAGAAAAAAATAAGGGCAGCCACGCCATGGCGTGGCTGCCCTTTTTTTGGACTTTCCGGGTATCTTATCAACGGCCTCGAAATAGCAGCTGCATGAATATGAGCTTTGAAGCTGCCCTTCGCGAGGTTCTTTATCAGAAAGCTGGTGTTAAACTATACTCCGTCCCCGAATGCTTGAATCGGGGATAGGAGCATTCGAGGATGACAAGTTGTTTTCTGTTCATCAGTGTTTTGAGACTGTTAATAAACAACAACGCGGGCGCGGCGATCAATAGGAGAACAGCAGTGCTACGCTGTAAATATTATCGATCGTTGCCGAGTCCGGGATATTCGAGTCTCCGCGTTGCTGGTCGAACCCCGCGTTCACGCTCCATCTATGGTAGAATTCCCAGGTCCAGTCTGCGGACAGCGGTCTTGGAAGTCAATCTGAAGTTGGAAGACTTGAAATCACGGGTGAGATAGCTGAACCCCACCCCCACCGATGATTTTGCTGTCAGGGCGTATCCGGCCCAGATGCTGTAAGAATTGCCCAGGTAGGAATCGAAGGAAAGATCGGCATTGTTCTGTTCGAAATCATAGACACCCTTCAGCCAGAACGACAGGGGTGAACTTTTCTCTCAGGCTGAGTGTGCCGCCGTAGGCTTTGGCGTTGCGGTTGCCGTTATTGAACCTTTTCACGGCGTCGCGGATAAGCGCCTTTCCGATAAGATCATCGGTAATGTTTACCGCAACTCCCGCGGAAAGCTCCGCGATGGTAAAGTTAAACTGGGTATACTTGCTGTAGGCGATATGCTCCACGCCGGCCAGAAGCAAAAGGGTCGTGCGCTCTCCCACATCATGTGAGTAGCCGGCATCCACGCTGATATCGGTCGAGAAGTCGCCTGCGGTCTGAGTGACTGCTCCTGCCTCCGGCCGCAGCCGTACCTTGTCGCTCGTTAGTCGTCCCCGGTGAGATCGTCGCCGGCGGGATCGCGGCGATCGGGATGGCATCGTTCAACCCGTCCCCCGCCTCTTTTCATATGCAGCGCCTTACCTCCACCGCCTCCCCCGTCCGCCGTGTTTGTCCGTACCTGTTCCTGCTACCTCCACCCGCACCCACACCCCCACCCGCGACCTCACCCGCGGTCGCGCCGAGTGTCGTCGAGATGATATTAGGGTTATCGGCAACCAGGCCGATGACATTGTCCTCATATGCCTCGCGCACTTCCAGGTCGAGAGTAAATTCCGCGCTCGCCTCCTGCACCACGGCCAGCAGCCCCGTTATTGAAATGAAAGCGATGAACAACCATAGTCTTGACGAGCGAATCATGCGATCCCCACTTGGTCACGATAAAGCTTCCGGTGATTTGCTGCGATCTCCGCAGCGACTCATGGAGGAAAGTATAGCATATTGCCACCTTCGGCCGCAAGCCAATGAAAAAAAGTCATCCCACGGTCATTGACAAGTGACGAAACAAAAAAACCGTGAGAGCAAAAGTCCCTCTCACGGTCTCTTAAGGGGTGCCGAAGGCTTAGTATTCGCCTCCTGCCGACAACGTCACGTTATATGGGTGTTAATGATGTCCTTCTCCATGGTGTCCGCTCTCCTGTTGCCTGTCCCTGCCCCGGTCTCTTGGCCGCTGTTCACGGCCTCTGTCCCGTCCCGCGGTGCTGATGATCGGCTTCACTCTCTATCTCCTGTTCGCCTTCTGCGGCCCTTCCCCGAAGTTCCGTTTCTCGTCCGGCGTCATCGCCGGCTTCTCCGGCGCCGTGCTCTTGCCTTATTTCCTTTTCCCGTACTCCCTTATCGTCTCCCTGTTCCGGTTCAGCTGGATGCGGAGATTCCGGTTTTTGAACTTCCGCCTTTTGGGGTTTTTCGTGTTCGGTCTGCGCAATCGCGCTTCCGCCTCCCATGACAAAGCCGGCAAAAAATGCAATGGATAATAATATTCGCAGCATGGCTTGTTCCTCCTTACTGGCCGTGCGACCCTCCCTTCCCGCCGTGATCGCCACCCTTCCCGCCGTGATCGCCATCCCTTCCACTGCGGTCGCCGTCTTTCCCTCGTTCGGAGCCGGATTCATGCGACCCTCCCCGTCCACGGTCGCTGCCGCGGTCTTCGCCTTTGGGTTCGTGCGAGATCTCCGATTCCGTAGACTTGACCACATCATCGACCTTCCTGCCTTTTCCCAGCCCCTCGACGACGTCCCGCTCCATCTTGGTCAGGTCTTTTTCCGTGAACCCGCGCTCAACCGCCGAACGGACCAGCCGCGACGCGGATTCCACGGGCATGCCGTTTTCCGTGAGGCTGGTCAAGGTGTGGACGGCCTTGTCGAACAGGACGACTGAGCCTTGTCGGTCCTTGACCTGTCTTCCGGTGCGCGCGATCGTGTTAGCGGGAATCGACCGCTCCAGCGCCCTCGCCACGGTCTCGACGGCGTATTCACGGTCTTTTTCCGCCCCGGACCGGACCCCGCTCCGGATCAGTTCGCTCACGATCGGCCGGGCCTCCGAGAGCTTTTCCGACAGGTTCCTGGATGCCGCGGCGATCTTTTCCGGGGGAACGCCCTTGGAGAGGCCCTGCTCGATCCTGTCCAACACCGGACGTACCGGCAAATCCATCGCCCGGGCCTTGACTGCTGTATCGATCAACTCCCTGGTGGTCCCGGCGCCGATCCCCCGGTCCCTGCCCCGGGATATGATGATCTCTACGTCGTCGGCTGGAATTCCCGCGTTTAAGGCGCGGCCTGCGGCATCGGAGATCTCCGCTTTCCCCTGGCTCGGAAGCGGGGAACGTTCCACGGCGGCCTTGATCTTTTCGGGCAGCGTCTCCTGTGCATAGGCGGCAGCCGCGAGTCCGGCGCTTACGATGAAAAATGACAGGATAATGATAAAGGCCGTCATTCCCGAACGTTTTAATCGGGAATCCAGAGGTTCTAAAAGACCCTGGGTCCCCGATAGGGACGCTCGGGGACGACGAACAATTAGTATAAAAAATCTATCTATGAATTCATTGACGGTTTTCATGTTCTCACCCTCATCACGGCATTCTTGTTCCCGAAACCATCGTCCTGGTACGTTTCCGCGTCAGGGTCCGTGATCCATGCCTTGCCGTCAACAACGAACATGTAGGTATAGACCCCGGGCTTCAGTTTCATGTCTATGGTCCAGACCCCGCCTTCCTGTCTGCTCATCACATCGGCATCTACCTTCCACTTGTTGAAGTCTCCGGATACGGCAACGTTCTTCGCCTGAGGGGCATAGAGGTTCAGGCGCACGGTTACGGCGGTCTCCTGCGCAGCCTGACGGATTGCTGCGGTTGGGCCTGACGGAATAATGTGCTCTCGGAATACCACCGTCGTACTCACGATCAGCACGAGCGCTGTCGCGAGGGCGGCGGCCATATTCCACTGAAGTGTCCGTGCCCGCGAACAGAAATATCCTGAGCCGCTCGCCGAACGGCTTGCTTCGCACGGGCAGCCGTTTCATGACATCCGTGGTGAACGCCGGAGGAACTGCCGGCCGCGGGCTCGCCGCCACCATGCGGAGCGCACTTCCGAAGGCATCGAACTCTTTTTTGAGCCCGGGCTCGGAGGAAAGACGCATGCATGAAAGCCTCTTTCTCAGCCGCGGTCATGTCCCCGTCAAAATATCTATGAATTATTTCGGTTTCCTTGTTCATCGTTCATACCCGCCTGTTCCAGGATGTTCCTGAGCATTTCCCTGCCCCGGTGCGCCCTCACCTTAAGCGCCGCCACGCTCGCGCCCAGGATCCTCGATATCTCTTCATAATCCAGCTCTTCGATGTGTTTCAGCACGATCACCTCGCGGTAGTCCGGCGGCAAACCGTCGAGCGCCTTCTGGACCGCATCGCTCAACTCGTGCGCCTGCGCGGACTGCTCCGGCGTGTCCTTCGGGTCCGACCGCAGTTCAGCGATTTCATCTACGGAGACTTTGTTCTTTCCGGACCTCAGGTAGTCCCGGCACTTGTTCATCAGGATCTGATACAGCCACGTCGAAAACTTGGATCCGTATTGAAAGCTCCCGAGACTCGTATACGCTGCAATGAAGCTTTCCTGCGCCATGTCGTTGGCTGCGTCCTGATCTCCGAGCATCCTGTATGCGATGGAATACATCATCGACTTGTACCTTTCCACCAGTAGGGAGAACCTGTCCGTATCGCCTTCGAGGCATCGCCGGATAAGGTCATATTCATCGGATGTCGTACGTTCATTCATGATGTACTCACGAGATGGGAGAACCGGCAGGTCCCCGCCATTTCAATGACTTATCCGTGCTCCCGCCAAAGGCGGGAAACCGGTTCCTCTTTTTAACTATAAGACGGTTGAGATGCCCAAAGGTTACAGCGTGAACAACTTCTTTTGGACATGGAAACGGCGGAAACACCGAAAAAACCGGATAAAGAAAAATTCATCACCGTCTGTCCAATAACGCATTTCTCAACCACGCACCCGTTTTTTTCTCCGAAGTCGTCCGCAGTTTCCGATTTTTCCGCGTCCCGAAGCACTCTTTTAGGATCATCGTACCTCAACGACCGAATTCCTGCCCCCAAGCCCGTCGTCGACTGAGAGGGCGCCGGGGTCCGGCAGCCATTTATTGCCGTCCACGACAAAGAGGTATTCATACCGCCCCTCGGGAAGTTCCAGGGTGATGGTCCATATGCCTTTACGATCCGGCCCGGACAGAGCGTTCTTCGCTCGGGTCCCACCGGTTAAAACTTCCGGCAACAGCGACACGGGAAGCCTTTGGCGCGTAAAATTCAAACCGCACAGTTCCGTCCCGCACTTCCGGTCCAAGATGTTTCGCGGAGCAACTGGACAGAAGGAGAAAAAAAAGGAGTGCTATGAAGCCGGAAGTTGATGGACATGAATGATTCGCCTTGCATTCGTCCGGAACAGGACAAGAATGAGCTCTTTTAATTATATCACGCAACACGATAGATAAGCCATCGGCCATGCCGCGTAGTCGGAGGCCAATGACCGCGCGATGTCTTTACAAGCAAACAAAACCATGCTACCTTTTGGTACTAAATCTCTTTTGTCATTCCCGCGAAAGCGGGAATCCATGTTGAAGTTTATTTGATGAAAGCCAATGGATACCTGCTTTCGCAGGTATGACAGTATAAATTCCGGATTTTCGCGGAGGGTCCTTTGCATTTTCACCAGATGACCGCCAAAGACGCGCTTGCCGAACTCAAGTCAGGACTTCACGGCCTCACCGCGGAGGAAGCCCGCGCGCGCCTGGACACAGTTCGGTCCGAACGAACTCGTCGAGAAAAAGAGAAAAACGGCTATCTCGATGTTTCTCGAACAGTTCACCGACTTCATGATCCTGGTGCTCATTGCGGCCGCGGTGATCTCCGGGATAATCGGCGAAGCCTCCGACGCCGTTGCGATCATCGTCATCGTCCTGTTGAACGCGGCGCTCGGTTTCAGCCAGGAGTACCGGGCTGAAAAGGCGATAGCGGCCTTGAGGAAGATGGCTTCCGCCAATGCGGTCGCGCTTCGCGGCGGCGGGCACCATACCGTTTCCGCGGCCGATCTGGTCCCCGGAGACATCGTCCTGCTCGAAGCCGGCAATGTCGTTCCCGCGGACATGCGCGTCCTCGATGCCGCGCGCCTGAAGGTCCAGGAGGCTGCCATGACCGGGGAGTCCCTGCCTGTGGAAAAGCAGTCGGACGCCGTCCCGGAGGAGTCCCTCCCCCTGGGGGACCGGAAGAACATGCTGTACAAAGGCACCTTCGTTACGTACGGCCGCGCCGTCGCCGTCGTGACGGCCACGGGCATGAACACGGAGCTCGGCAGGATCGCGACCATGCTCCAGCAGGAGGACGAGGGCAAGACGCCGCTCCAGAAGCGGCTTGCGGTCTTCGGTAAAAAACTCGCCTACGCCATTCTTACGATCTGCGCCGTTATCTTCGCCGCGGGCCTGCTTCGGGGAGAGCGGGCCGTCGAGATGTTCCTGGTCGCGGTCAGCCTCGCCGTTGCCGCCATCCCCGAGGCCCTGCCCGCGGTCGTTACGATAGCCCTTGCCCTCGGCGCGCGCAAGATGGTAAAGAGGAACGCCCTCGTCAGAAAGCTCCCCGCAGTCGAGACGCTCGGCTCGGTCACGTACATCTGCACCGACAAGACCGGGACCCTCACGATCAACAGGATGACGGTGGAGGAGGTGTGGGTGGACGGGTAACAGTTCATAGTTCGGAGTTCGAAGTTCGGAATACCCCCTCACCCCGGCCCTCTCCCGCAAGGGGAGAGGGGGATTCCTGTATTCCGCATTCCGCATACTCCCTGATTCTCGGCATTCCGCATTCGGCTTTCCTCACCGCCCTCGCCCTGTCCAACGACGCGCGGCTTGACCCCTCGGGGAACATCATCGGCGATCCCACGGAAGCGGCGCTCTTTTCCCTCGCGCGCGCCCGGGGATTCGAGAAGGCAATCCTGGAAAAAGAATTTCCGCGTGTAGCCGAGCTGCCCTTCGATTCCGAGCGCAAGCTCATGACGACGATTCATCAAATCCCCTCTGCGTCCGTCGTCCAAAGCCTGCCCTCGAATGCTTTTATCGGGGGTCCGTCATCTCTCGCCGCCGCCAATTACGTTTCCTTCACCAAAGGCGCGCTCGACTCGCTGATCGACCGAGCGGACTCTGTCCTCACCTCGGATGGGTTGAAACCTATCGACCGGAATGAGGTCCTCGCGGTCCATGACCGCATGGCGGCCGAGGGGCTTCGGGTCATGGGCTATTGCCATGCGGACCTGGGACAGCGTTCCTCCGGCGTCTGCTCATACGGTTGAAGCCGGCCTCACGCTCCTCGGCCTTACCGGCATGATGGACCCGCCGCGGGAGGAAGCGAAAGAGTCCGTGGCCCGCTGCAAGATCGGCGGGCATCACGCCGGTCATGATCACCGGAGACCATCCCCTGACCGCGCGGGTCATCGCGGGACGGGTCGGCATCCTCGAATCGGACGATCCCGGGGCGGTGATCACCGGCAGAGAGCTTGACGAGCTTTCCCTCGACGAGTTCGAGAAGCGGGTCGAATCACATCCGTGTCTATGCCCGGGTGGCCCCGGAGCAGAAATTAAAAATCGTGAAGGCCCTGCAGGACCGCGGCCATTACGTGGCCATGACCGGCGACGGCGTGAACGACGCGCCTGCGCTCAAGGCCGCGGACATCGGCGTTGCCATGGGGATCACGGGAACGGACGTTGCCAAGGAGGCCTCGTCCATGATCCTCCTGGACGACAATTTCGCGACCATCGTGAAGGCGGTGAAGGAAGGCCGCAGGATCTACGACAATATCCGGAAGTTCGTCAAGTACCTGCTCTCGACCAACTCCGGCGAGATCTGGACGCTCTTCCTCGCGCCCTTCTTCGGCCTTCCCATCCCGCTCCAGCCGATCCACATCCTCTGGATCAATCTCATGACCGACGGCCTGCCGGCCCTCGCCCTCTCCCTGGAGCCGGACGAAGGCGACGTGATGAACCGGCCGCCGCGCAGCCCGAAAGAAAGCATATTCGCCCACGGCCTCGGCATCCACGCGGTCTGGGTCGGCCTGCTCATGGCCGCGGTCATGCTCTCGCTCCAGGCCTGGGCGATCCATATCGGGGACGCGCACTGGCAGACCATGGTCTTTTCCGTCCTCTGCTTCCTCCAACTCGGCCATGTCATGGCCATCCGGTCGGAACGGCAATCCCTGTTCACCCAGGGCATTCTTTCGAACATTCCTCTTTTGGGGAGCGTGCTTCTATCCTTCGTGCTTCAACTTGCAACGATCTACATCCCGTCTTTGAATCCCCTGTTCAGGACCCAGTCCCTGAGCCTTGTCGAACTTGCCGCGGTCCTCGGCCTCTCGTCGATCGTTTTTATCGCTGTTGAGATCGAAAAACTGATTAAACGCGTCCAAAAAACAGCTTGACAAGGAGAGCCCGCAGTATCATACTTTGTTGAAATCTCAAGAAATCAAAAGGAAGGAGTGTTGGAAGCCCGCTGACTTGACTGCGATTCCAGCGTCGCGGGACTCAGACTGCCGCTATCGTATATGATATGATCTTGCAGCAAAGGTGTTCTATCATGGGGAGGTGATGTGAGTGGCGGATCCGCCGTTTGCCTGAAGTGTTTTCAGCATGGAACAAGGGAAATTGTTGCGTGATGAAATACTCAAATTGGGAAAGGGGGACCACATCAGCATGGAAGAAAAACCAAAAGGCATCAGCGAAGACTGGCTGTCAGTATGGATCGGGCTGTTCATCTTTGTTCTCTCCCTCGGGGCCTTCGCCGGCATGGACATCCTCGGATGGGGTGTCACGACAGGGGTATGGACGGATGTATCGAAGGCGTTAAAACCGTTCTCCGCAGCATATGCCGGCCTCGGCGGGCTGGGCTCTCTCATCGTTACCTACGTAGTCCTTCTCGTCATCATGACAGCGGGCGCCGTCGCGCTCAAAGCGGACATACCAAAGTTCATTCTGAGTTTTTCCGTCGTATTCTGGATCAGCTACATCTGCTGGATCCTCGGAAGCTGGGCCAACATCGCGGTGACCACGCCTCCGGATATGCATAAGTGGGGGATCCCCTGGTCCTTAAAGCTCACGGCAGAGGCCGGGTTCATCATCGCCCTCCTCGCGGGACTCTTCTTCGGCAATTTCTTCCCGTCCTTTGCCGACTCGATCAAGGAAGGGGTCCGGCCCGAATGGTACATCAAGACCGCCATCGTGATCCTGGGCGGGTTCCTGGGTGTCACGGCCGCGGAAAAGCTGGGGCTCGCCTCCGCGGTCATGTTCCGCGGCCTCTGCGCCATCGTCGAGGCATATCTCATCTACTGGGCTGTCGTTTATTACATCGCCCGGAAGTACTTCAAGTTCAACCGGGAATGGGCCGCGCCCCTGGCCTCCGGCATTTCGATCTGCGGCGTGTCGGCGGCGATTGCCACGGGCGGCGCGATCAGGGCCCGGCCGGTGATCCCCATCATGGTCTCCTCTCTCGTGGTGATCTTCGCCGTGGTCGAGCTCATCGCCCTTCCCTTTATCGCCGAGAACTTCCTCTATAAGGAACCCATGGTGGCGGGCGCATGGATGGGCCTGGCGGTCAAGACGGACGGGGCTGCGGTGGCCTCCGGCGCCATTGCGGACTCGCTCATCCGCGCCAAGGCGCTCGCGGCGGACGGGGTGAATTATAAGGAAGGCTGGATCATGGGCGCCGCAACGACCGTGAAGGTGTTCATCGACATCTTCATCGGGGTGTGGGCCTTCATCCTGGCCATCATCTGGACCACCGTCATCGAGCGTAAACCCGGCGAAAAGGTCGGAGCGGGCGAGATCTGGAACCGCTTCCCCAAATTCGTCATCGGCTACGTCGTTACCTTCGGTCATCCTGCTGGATCTGCGTGCCTGCGTCCAAGAGCGCCACCGCCCTGGGCGACCAGGCCGCGCCGATAGCGAAAAAGGTGGCGGCCGAAGAGACCCAGCTTGCCGCCTTGACGAAGCAGCTCAAGGCCGAGCAGGACCAGCTTACGTCTACCAATAAAAAGGACAAGGCTACCATTGCGGCTCTGAAGGCCCAGATCGAAAAGGACAAGGCTGCTGTCGGCCCCCTGACCGACCAGGCTCGGGAAAGACAGGGCGCCAGCTCGCGGACCTGAATAATCAGTTAAAAGGTCCGAGCGGCACCATGAAGGCGGCGAAGTCTGCCACGGGCGCAGCCAACATCTTCCGGGGGATCTTCTTCACCATGACCTTCTTCACCATCGGCCTCGTGTCGAACTTCAAGAAACTCTGGGAGGAAGGGATCGGCAAGCTGGCCGCGGTCTATGTGATCTCGCTGTTCGGGTTCATCATCTGGGTCGGGCTGATCATTTCATGGATATTCTTCCACGGCGTGAAACCGCCGCTGGCAGGCTAACGGAAAGGAGACAGAGACATGGCAGAAAAACCGAAATTATCGGAAGAGTTGAAAAAGATGGAGTACGAGCCGCTCCTTCCCGTGGAAAAGAAGCTCATCGGGTGGAGCATCGGCCTGGGAGTCGCCCTTTTGGGCATCCTCGTCTGGGTGAGTTACACATTCTTCCCGGCTGGACACTAGTATTCAAGAGAGGATCTTCGGGCGGCAGGCGCATTCCCTGCCGCCCTTTTTTTGAGAGGTGGGTGTTTTGGATTTTACCGCAGTCGGTACGATCAACTTCGACGCGCAATTCCTTTCGAGTCTTTTCAGCATCGTCATCATCGATCTTATTTTAGCGGGAGACAACGCCGTGGTCATTGCCATGGCGGTCAGGTCCCTCCCCAAGGCACAGAGACGAAAGGGGATCGTCTTCGGGTCCCTTGCGGCCGTGCTGCTCCGCGTCGTGCTCACGTTCTTCGTGGCGCAGGATGCTGTCCCTCAGTTACGTCAAACTGATCGGCGGCATCGTCATCGTCTGGATCGCCGTCAAGCTCTTTGTCGAGGACGAGGAGGCGGCGGAGACTCACCAGGAAGCGGCATCGCTCTGGCATGCCATCAAGCTCATCGTGATCGCCGACATCACCATGGCGCTAGACAACATGCTCGCCGTTGGCGCGGCCTCCCACGGCAACTTCTATCTGCTCCTCTTCGGGCTGGGCCTCTCCATCCCCTTCATCGTGTTCACCAGCAGCCTCCTGTCCATGCTCATGGACAAGTTCCCCGTCATCATCTATATCGGCGCGGCGCTCCTGGGCAAGATCGGGGCGGAGATGATCATCACCGATCCCGTTGTCACACGGCTCATGGCTCCGACAAAACTGATGGCCTATTCCGTCGAAACCGCCGTTGCACTCGGTGTGATCATCTTCGGCAGGTACCGGGTCAAAAGGGACCTGTCGAAACAGGACGTTCACCAGGGCTGAAGACCAGCCCTGTCGGCATCCTCTGCAGCCGCTGTCCGTCAGACCTCCACGGCGGCCGCGACTATTGTCTTGACTTAACGACCCTGTCTGATATGCTTTTATTCTAGAGTTGGTAAAATCCCGTGCTTGTTGGAGCATGCATTGAAGAAGATCCTCCTTGTCGGCATCATGGTCCTCGTTTACGCCCCTCTTTCCTTCGCAAAGTTCGATCCGGCCTTCGTATGGACCACGCTTACAACGCCGCACTTTCTCATCCATTATCACCAGGGCGAGGAGGAGATCGCGAAGCGCACGGCGGTGATCGCCGAGGACGTGCACGAACGGCTCGTCCCGCTCCTTAAGTGGGACCCGAAGGGCAGGACCCACGTGGTCCTCGTGGACGGTTTTGACACATCGAACGGAACGACCACCACCTTTCCCTACAATCTTATCTCGCTCTTCATAACGCCGCCGCTGGGAGAGCCCGGCTTCGGGACCTTGGTCTATGACGAGTGGCTGAGGCTCGTGATTTACGCATGAATATACCCACGTCCTGCACATCGATATGGTAGACGGCGGCCTGGGCGGGGTGCTGCAGACGTTATTCGGACGCATTTACTTCCCCAATGCGCTTAATCCCATCTGGATGATCGAAGGCCTTGCCGTTTACGAAGAAACCGAGCAGACCTCCGGCGGCCGCGGCCGCTCGCCGGGGTTCGACATGATCATCCGCATGGCCGTTCTTGAGAATCGGTTTCCCAATATGGGCCAGGCAACGGTCTATCCCGACTTCTGGCCCGGGGCCGATGTTCCCGTACCTGTTCGGCGAAGGCTTTATCAGCTATATCGCAGAAAAGTACGGCCAGGGAGAAGCTCGCCGAAATCTCTGAGGCTTACAGCGGAAGGTATTTCCCCTTCCTCGTCGGTTCCACGGGCCAACGGGTCCTGAAGCAGGAGTACGCGGATCTATGGGACGAGTGGCACAATCAGCTTCGCGCACGCTACGCACGTGTGCGGGACGAGGTGACGGCAAGGGGCCTGACCTCGTCGCAACCGGTCACGACGCGGGGCTATCGCAACATCGATCCGGCCATCTCTCCCGACGGGAAGCTCATCGCCTACGCTGTCTCAAACGCCGACGAATTCCCGTCCATCCACGTGATGAACAGCGACGGGACGGATGACCGCATGCTCGTGGAGAACACGACCTCATCCACTTCATCCGGCAGCAGCATTGCGTGGAGCCCGGACGGGACCCGCATCTACTACACCAAGTTCGACATCCACAGGAACACGGACTTCTACAACGATATCTACTATTACGACCTGAAGAAGAAAAGGGAAACGCGTGTCACCTACGCGCTCCGGGCGCGCGACCCGTACCCGACTCCTGACGGGAAAAGGCTCGTGTTCGTGGCGAACAAGCTGGGTAAAACCAGGCTCGGAACCTTGGCCGTTCCGCGTGACCTCCCTTGAGCCGGTACAGGAGAAAGACATTACGTGGCTCTCGGAGGAGAGCGCGGACCAGTACGAAACGCCGCGGTACAGCCCGGACGGGACCATGATCGCGGTCGACGTGTGGCAGCCAGGCGGTTACAAGGACATCTGGATCCTCGATGCCGGCGGGAACAAGATCGAGGAACTCATGCACGACCGGGCCATCGACGGCGGCGCCGTCTGGAGCCCTGACGGCAAATTCATTTATTTTACCTCTGACAGGACCGGCATCTTCAACCTCTTTGCCTATGAACTGGCATCAAAAAAAATCTTCCAGGTCACGAACGTTCTGGGCGGTGCGTTCACTCCCTCGCTATCGCCCGACGGAAAGACGCTCGCCTTCTCCTTCTACAGTTCAACCGGATACGATCTTCACCTGATGAGCACGGACCCGTGGTCCTGGACGCCGGCCGGGCCGTATACCGATCCTTATCCGGTCGTAACCTATAACGACAAGCCGGTGGAGACGAAGGCCAGCCGCTACAACCCGCTCCCCACGCTCGTTCCGAGGTACTGGCTCCCCTGGTATACATACAGCGAAGCAAGCCGCGATTTGTACGGCTTCCTGACCTCCGGACAGGACGCTGTCGGCCACCACGCCTATTTCCTGGAAGGGCTCTACGGCCCGCAGACCCACCGCAAGTGGTACACAGTTCAATTACACGTACGACGGCCTTTACCCGACCATCCTGCTGGCTGCGTCCGATACTGACGCGACCTTCCCCGACCTGCTGTCCGATCCCGCCGGGACCAGGAACTATACGGAGCGACAAAGAATTCTCGATGCCTCCCTCGTCTATCCGTTCCTCACGCTCGAGAACCAGCACTCCCTTGTCGTCGGCTACCGGATGAAGGATATTTCAGCCTTGACGCAGATTCCGGCGGGCTACCAGGGAGTGGTCCCGGCTGAAGGCCTTTTGGCCTCGGGCCGGATCAGCTATATATATAACAACGCACACACATACATCAACTCCATCAGCCCGGAAAACGGCAGGACCATCGCACTGGGCTATGAGCAGTTCGATAATTCCTTTGGCAGCGATTTCACAATCCGAAAATACACTGCGGACTGGCATGAATATTTGAACCTACCCGGCAGACATCAAGTGCTCCTGGCGCGGTTCTTCGCCGGCGGATCGAGGGGAGATGTGATCCCCCAGCGCGCGTTTCAGCTCGGCGGGGACAACCCCGGAGACATCACCATCAATGTCGAGCAGGAATCCGTTTTTCTGCGGGGCTACAGGCCGAATGAATTCCGGGGAAGCAAGGTCGCATTGGCCAGCCTTGAGTACCGTTTCCCCGTCGCGGACATCGAGTCAGGGATCGGCGGCAACGGGCCCCTCTACTTCAGAAGGCTCCACGGCGCGCTTTTCGCCGAGGCAGGCAATGCCTGGGACGATGCCTTCCGCAGCAGGGATTTCAAAAAATCGATCGGCGCCGAGGCGCGTTTCGACGTGTTCTTCGCCTATTACCTTCCGCTCACCCTCAGGATCGGCTTGGCCAAGGGACTTGACGAGAAGAAGGAGACGTTTCTCATCTTCAACCTCTGGGCGCCGGCGCTGTTTTAGGGAAAATCGCATAGCGCAAAGGGCATAGCGCATGGCGTACATTACATGAGTCTTTGCGCTTTGCGCCATGCTCTATGCGCTATGCCGGTTCATCTATTCTCGTTCCTTGCTGTTCCACCGGGAGGCATTCCATGATACTCATAACCGGCGGCACCGGATTTGTCGGCTCCCACCTCATCCGGCGTTTGCGCAAGAACGATGTTCCCGTGCGCGCTGTGGTCAGGGATCCGGATAGGGCGGCGTGGCTCAGGGACATCGGCGTTGATGTCGTCAAGGGCGATGTGTCCGACAAGACCTCGCTCGAAAAGGCGGCGGAAGGAACGAAACGAGTGGTCCATCTCGTGGGCATTATCCAGGAGACGCCCGGCGCCACGTTCCAGGCCGTTCATGTCGAGGGCACGCGGAACGTCCTCGAAGCGGCGCGGAAATCGGGTGTGCGCCATTTCATCTACCAGAGCGCCCTCGGCACCCGGCCCGGCGCAAAGAGCGTCTATCACAGGACCAAGTGGGAAGCCGAAGAGCTCGTGCGCGCGAGCGGCATTCCATTCACCATCCTCAGGCCGTCGCTCATCTACGGCCCCGGCGACCAGTTTACCATCAGGCTCTCGGAGATGATCAGGCTGTCGCCCCTCCTGCCCGTCATCGGTTCAGGCAAGTCCAGGGTCCAGCCGATCTTCATCGACGACGTTGCGGCCTGCCTCCTCCAGGCGGTGACGAGCGCTTGCTGTTTCAACGAAATGTACGAGATCGGCGGGCCCGAACAACTGAGCTACGAAGAAGTGACCACGGAGATAGCCGACGTCATGGGCGTCAGACGGCCGACCGTCCACATGCCGCTCTTCTTTATGAGAACCGTCGCACGGGTGCTCGAGACAATGCTTCCCAAGCCACCGGTGACGACGGACCAGCTCATCATGCTGCAGGAGGACAACGTCTGCGGCATGCGCGACATCAGGGACGTCTTCGGCATCGAGCCGGTAAGCTTCCGAGAGGGGTTGAAGACGTTCATCCGGAAAGCGTCCGAGGGACGTTCCTAACGCTCCGGCCTAGGACAAATTGAGAATCCGACGGCCTTACTTTTCGAAGAGCTTCACGTACTTCCCGTAACCTTCCTTCACCAGGTCCTCCCTGGGGATGAATCTGAGCGACGCGGAATTCATGCAGTAGCGAAGGCCCGTGGGTTTGGGGCCGTCGTTGAATACGTGGCCCAGATGTGAGTCTCCGTGCCTGCTCCGGACCTCGGTCCTTACCGAGAAGAGGTGCCGGTCCGTCTTCTCTACGATGTTTCCGGGTTCGAGGGGCCTCGTAAAGCTCGGCCACCCGGTGCCTGACTCGTATTTGTCCTGCGAGCTGAACAAGGGCTCGCCGGAAACGATATCGACGTAGATGCCCGGCCTGTGGTTGTCCCAGTATGAATTGCTGAAGGGCGGCTCCGTGCCCTCCTCCTGCGTCACCTTATACTGCATGGGGGTGAGCCTCTTTTTCAACTCCTCCTTTGACGGCTTGCTGAACGTTTCTTCGGCATTCGCGGTCTGCATCGCCTCCTCCTTTCCCCAGATCTTGTGGAGATACTGGTCGCGTCCGGAATTGTAACGGTAGAATTTGTACCGGACGGGATTTTTCTTCCAGTAATCCTGGTGGTACTCCTCGGCCGGATAAAAAGGACCGGCGGGAAGGATCTCTGTGATTATGGGCTTGTCAAAGCGGCCCGATGCCTCGAGCTTCTTTTTTGATTCTTCGGCCAGCCTCTTCTGCCCGTCATTATGATAGAAGATGGCGGACTTGTACTGCGACCCGCGGTCCACGAACTGGCCGCCCGCGTCAGTGGGGTTGATCTGCATCCAAAATACGTCCAGGAGCTTCGCGTAGCTTACTTTTTCGGGATCGTAAGTGATCTCCACGGACTCCAGGTGGCCCGTGCCTCCGGCGGAGACTTCTTCATACGTGGGATTTACCTTGCGCCCCCCGGTGTAGCCGGAGACGACCTCCTTGACGCCGTCCAGCTTTTCAAACGGCGGCACCATGCACCAGAAACAGCCGCCCGCGAAGGTCGCCTTTTCAAGGCGCGGCATGTTGCCTGCGCCGGCAGCCGTAACCAGGAGCGGTAAAATGAGCAATGATCCTATTATCATCTTCATCAGCATACGATATCCTCTCTTTCTCTATCATATTACACCCTGCAACTGGTTAGAGCATACCTCTTCAAGGTCACGGCATGGTCACGGCTGGATAAAGAGTTCGTCACGGAAAAAGGTAAGACGAAAGGCTGAATTTCCCGGGCTCGGCCTCCGGAGGTCACAACCGGGGTTTATTTATTGGCAGGAAAAACGTAAAGGTCGTGCCGGCATTGATCTCGCTCGTAACCTCGAGGCCGCTCCCGTGGAGTTCGAGGATTCTCCTGGCAATGATAAGACCGAGCCCGGAACCCGCTCCCTGTCCGCCCCTTCGCTCGCGATAATAGAGGCGGTCGAACAGGTGCGGGATGTCCTCGGCCGGGATTCCCGAGCCCGTATCCGAAACCCGGACCTTGATGCGGCCGCTTTCGGGTTCCGCGCTGACCGTGATCGAACCGTCATGCGGCGTGGAGCGGAGGGCGTTTTCGATGAGGTTTTCGAACACCCGTTCGGAGAGCCCGATGTCCGCGTACACCGCCGGAAGATCGTCGGCCATATTCATCCGGAGACTGATCTTTTTCTTTTCCGCCGCGAGCCGGAACTTCTGCAGGATGTCCTGGACAAGTTCGTCAAGAGAGAAGGCTTCGAAGCGGACCCGGACATCCGGCGAATCGAGTTTCGCAAGCTCGAAGAGCCCGGAGATCAGCTTCCCGAGCTGGTCTGAACGCTTGATTGCGGTCATGAGATAGTCGCGCTTTTCAACGGCCGTCAAGGTCCCCTCCTTCATGAGCAGGGTTTCAAGATAGCCTTGAAGGGACGTGAGAGGGGTCCTCAGATCATGAGCTATGTTTGCCACCATTTCCCGCCGAAGCTTGTCCGAGGCCTTGAGCTCCGTAAACTGCCCGACGATGCGCTCAGACATCTGTTCGAAGATCCCGCCAAGCCTGTCGATTTCATCTCCCTGGCGGGTGGGAGCCCGATGAAGGGGCCCGGGGGGCGCCGAAAAGTCGCTCTGCCGGAACGTCTCCATGGCCAGGGTCAAATGCCGGAGCCTCCGCGTCATCCGGTTGAACAGGAGCAGCGCCGCCAGGAGGGCGAAGAGCAGCCCCCCCGCCGCAGCAAAGACGCTGAGCCGCAGGATGTAGCTGCCTTGCAGCATCTGGGCCTCGGTCTCGAACTCTTCCCCGCCCAGGATGATGTAAAGGTAGCCCTCGGTGCGGCCGTCGAGCGAAATGGGGGCAACGGAAAATACTTTTTTCTGAGTTAGATCGCGGGGATCGTCGCCCAGCACGGGCAGCGGCATGGCCCCGCTTAAGAGCCGTTTCACAGGCTCCAGCGACACAGCTTTTCGCTTCACCTTTCCCGGCGGGGCCGAGTAAGCCAGGATGTTTCCCTGCGCATCGAGGAGATAAACCTCGATGACCGGGTTCACGACCATGAGCATGTGAAAGATGTTCCGAAGAGCCTCTTCGTCGACCCGTCCCTCCTTCATGAGGATATTTTCCGAGACCAGGTGCTGGGCCAGGATGCGGTTCAGCTTCTGGTTCACTTCCTGGAAATAGAGGCGGGTGGTATAGATCGTCAGCAGGATGTACAGGATGCCGATGATCAGAAACAATACGAACAGGACGCCTGCCAGCCTGGTGGAAAGGTTCTTGAACATGATCCAGTCCCTCAACGACGTTCTCATCACATCGGATATTTCGCGGTCACCTGCTTTGTTTCAATTCAGACACCTGCCGTCTTGCCGGTCACATCGAATTCCGCGGCATCGGAAAACTTGTACCCGACGCCCCGAACGCTCAAAATGATGCGGGGCTTCGCGGGGTCGTCCTCGATCTTCGCCCTCAGGCGGTTGATATGAGAATTGACCGTATGTTCATACCCCTCGTATCCGTACCCCCAGACAAGATTTAAAAGCTCAAGCCGCGTGTAGACCCGGCCGGGGTGCCTGGCGAACTGGAGCAGGAGGTCGAATTCCTTGGCAGTCAGCGATAGATCCCTGTTGCCGATCGTGACCCTCCTTTTTTCCGACATCGATCGCGAGGCCGCCTGCCCTGATCGTTTTCCCGGGCGCCGAAGACGCCTCCGCCTTGAGCGCTTCCTCGCGGCGGAACAGGGCCTTGACCCTTGCCAGAAGTTCGGGGATGCTGAACGGTTTTGTCAGGTAATCGTCCGCGCCCATCTCGAGGCCCACGACCCGGTCGAGTTCGGTGGACCGGGAGGTCAGCATGAGGATGAGGGTATATGCGGACGCTGCCCTTATGCGCCGGCAGATCTCCAGCCCGTCCACCCCGGGGAGCAGCAGGTCGAGGATGATCAGGTCGAACGGTTTCGAGAGGGCCAGCTTGAGGCCGGCCGCGCCGTCATATGCAAGACTGACTTCATACCCCCCGTCCCGCAGATGGAGCTCAACCAGCCGGGCGATATCGACGTCGTCTTCTATGACAAGGATTCTTCGAGGCATGGGCTTCTGCTCCTGCTCCTAAGCATACCATAGAACAAAAAAGCGCCTCGACGGGGAAAACCGGGCGGGACGGAGTTGACGATTCCCCCCAAAAAGAATATAGTAGGCCGGCATAAACCTTTTTTTTCTGATATCCCCCTGGAGAGAACACTATGTCGGACATCCCTATCACCCTCGAGCCGGGCGGCTCAAACGGAGCGGCCCTGTCGATCATCCCCCTGGGCGGCGTGGGCGAGATCGGGCTCAACATGACCGTGCTCGAATGCGGCGACGACATCATGGTGATCGACGCCGGCCTCATGTTCCCCGACGCCGAGATGCTCGGCGTGGACATCGTGATCCCCGATTTTTCCTACCTCATCGAGAACCGGGACCGCATCCGCGGTGTGGTGCATCACCCACGCCCATGAGGACCACATCGGCGCGCTCCCCTTTCTCCTCAAGGAGATCAAGGTCCCGATCTACGGCACGCGGCTCACGCTCGGGTTCGTCAGGGAGAAACTCAGGGAATACGAGCTGGACAGCGAGGCGGAGCTCATCGCCGTTAAGCCGCGGGAAGTGGTGCAGCTCGGCTGCTTCCGCGTCGAGTTCATCCGCGTGACCCACAGCATCGTTGACGGCGTGGGCCTCGGGATCACCACGCCCGTGGGCCGCGTGGTGCATACCGGCGACTTCAAGATCGACCCGACGCCCGTTGACGGCGAGATCATGGACCTCCGGACCTTTGCGGAGTACGGGGACAAGGGCACCCTCGTGCTCATGTCGGACAGCACGAACGCCGGGAAGGGCGGCTACACCTTCTCGGAAAAGGAAGTGCGGCGGGGGCTCGAGGACATCTTCGGCCGCGCCCAGGGCAGGATCGTGGTCGCGACCTTCGCGTCGAACATCCACCGCGTGCAGCAGATCATCGACGTGGCCGTGATGCACGGCAGGAAGGTGATCCTGAACGGCAAGAGCATGATCGCCAACGCCCAGATCGCGCTCGACCTGGGCTACCTCAGGATGCCGCCGGACACGTGGCTCAAGATCGAAGCGCTGAAGAACCTGCCGGACGAGAGGTCGTGATGATCACGACCGGCAGCCAGGGCGAGCCCATGAGCGCGCTTTCGCGCATGGCCGCGAACGAGCACAAGCACTTCCAGATCAGGAAGGGCGACACCATCATCCTTTCGTCCAAGATGATCCCGGGGAACGAGCGGGGCATCACGCGGATCATCAACCACCTGTTCAAGCACGGGGCAGAGGTCTTCTACGAGAAGGTGTCCGAGATCCACGTCTCGGGACACGCGTCCAAGGAAGAGCTGAAGCTCATG
Organism: Nitrospirota bacterium; assembly: GCA_963741205.1. Taxonomy (GTDB): domain Bacteria; phylum Nitrospirota; class UBA9217; order UBA9217; family UBA9217; genus JAJYKN01. The sequence continues at coordinate 7,815 of CAVUHW010000010.1, read as the reverse complement.
CTCGCCCTCATCAAGCCGAAATATTTCATCCCCGTGCACGGCGAGTACCGCCACCTGGTCTACCATTCCCAGCTCGCCAGGAAGGTGAACATCCCCGAGGAGAACATCTTCATCATCGAGAACGGCGAGGTGATGGAGTTCACGGAGAACAGCGCCCGCCGCGCGGGCATGGTGAACGTGGGCAGGGTGTACATCGACGGCAAGACCGCGGGCTCCACTGCCGACTCCGGCGTGGACACGGTCGTGCTCGGGACCGGATGAAGCTGGCCCACGACGGCGTGGTGATCGTGATCCTCGGGATCGAGAAGATCACGGGCAAGGTCGTGTCCGGCCCGGACATCGTATCCCGCGGGTTCGTGTTCGAGGACGCATCGCAGGAGCTTCTGGCAGAGGTGAAGGACGTGGTCCTGGACACGCTCACCCTCATGGTCCCCGAGGCAAAGGGCGACTGGTCGCTGGTCACGGCCCGGGTGAAGTCCGCGCTCAAGAAGTTCATCAACAAGCGCCTGGAGCGCAGGCCCATGATCCTGCCGATCATCATGGAGATATAGCGGTTCTTGCGAATCCCGTTCCCTCCAGGTCGATGCGAAGCTGACCGCGTCGGTGACGGTGTCGCTTATCCGGAAAGGGAGGTATGCCGTGGCCATCCACATTCAGGTCTTTTCCGATTACATCTGACCCTTCTGCTACATCGGCGAGGGCATCGTCGAAAAGCTGAAGAAAGAATTCGATCTGTCGGTCGAATGGAGGGGAGTGGAAATCCATCCCGAGACACCGCCGGAGGGAAGGCTTCTGACGGAGCTTTTCCGCGCCCGGGACATCGAGAGCATGATGAAGCACATCCGCGAAATGGGCACGGCCTTCGGGATCGGCTTTGCCGACCGGCCCTTGTTGTCCAACTCACGCCCCGCTCTCCAGACAGCGGAGTTTGCCCGCGAGCATAACGCGTTCGACGCGCTTCATGCGGGGCTTTTTTCCGCCTACTTCTCACAGGGACTCGACATCGGAAACCTCGAGGTCCTTTCGCAGATCGCACACGACGTCGGCCTCGACGCCGGGGCCTTGCTGGACGCCATCGGGAGCGGGGCATACCTGCCCAAGCTCAGTGCTACGCAGCAGGAGGCATCCCGTCTCGGTGTTACCGGTGTACCGACCTTTGTTCTTGAAAGCGGAAAAACCATCGTCGGCGCCCAGCCCCTCGACGTGTTCCGGAAGGCCCTCCGCTCCGTGAAAACCTCGTCATGAATCGACCTGGGTAACGTCCTGGCCCACCTTAGGACCGCCGCCGTACTTACTCGCTTGATCGCTTCCCAAAGAGCCTGGATGTTATACTGTGTAAACCGCCAAATTTTAGGTTATAATATTTTATGGCCCGGCAATGCCGGGATAGCAGTTCATGATACGAAAGCTTGAGGCGTTTCCATGAAAGCTGTCAGAATACTGCTCGCATGTGAGAGTTCGCTCTTTTGCGAGGGAATGGCCGCGCTGCTCCAGAGAGAAAAGGATTTTACGATTGTCGGGAGAATAGAACGAGGCTCGCGAGTCATGGCGGGTCTCGATCTTCGCCCGGACGTCGTCATTTTGGATCCTCTTCTCTTCGAACCCGGGGCGCTGTTGAGGGTTGTGCATGAACTGAAAATAAAGGCGCCCCGGACAGGATCCTTCTCATCTTTTCGGAGCAGCAGATGTCGGACACGGTCCTTATGCAATACATGATGCAAGGGGTTGACGGCTATATCAAACGTGCGGAGAAATTAAAACACGTCATCGAGGCGATACAGACCGTCCATGCGGGAAGCATTTGGGCTGAAAGAAAGCTCCTCCAGCAGCTCGTTCGATACTCGCCCCTCCTGGCGCCGGACCTGGATTCGAAGCTTTCGAAGTTGGAGAACCCGCTTACGAAACGGGAGAGAGAAATAGTCACCTTTCTCTTCCACGGACTGTCCAATAGGAGCATTTCCTGCACGCTGAACATCAGTGAAAAGACCGTGAAGTCCCACCTGCAGAATATCTTTAAGAAAATGAAGGTGTCCAGCAGGACCCAGGTCATAAGCTCTCTGGTCTATACTCATTAGGATCAAGAGGCCGATGGAACCCCTCCGTATTCCGCACTACCGAAATCCGTTGTTTTGGCTTGAGGCGTTGCCTCGTCAAATTTGAGCCAGGTCATCCGGGTAATCCAGCAAACAAAATTCAGGCCGGCGCCTGAAATAATTAAACTGCGCCGGCCTTATGTTTTATGCGGCCTTGGCCAGGGCCTCGGAACGAACTTCTCCAGTTCATCGACGAATTTGTCCCTTTCATCCCAGTAGATGCGCGTGGCCGCTGTTCTCGAACCGCACAAGGGTCGAGCCCTTGATGTACTTCTGCAGCGCTTCAGCCCAACCGTAGGAAAGCACTTTGTCGTGCACGCCGTGGTAAATCCTGGTCGGGATGGTGATCTTGCCCAGCTCCTTGCTCAGGTCGCGGTCCCTCATTTCTTCGAGGCCGCGGATGCAGGCATACACTGACGCGATCCTGCCCAGGTCCACGAGCCAGCGGTTGTACTCCGCGCTCACGGGTTTATGGAAGAGATTCGACGTGAAATCCCAGGTGCATTTCGCCTGGTCGTCGAGGCAGGACTTGATGTGCTCGTCGTACCACTTCCTGTCTTCGGGCTTTTGCCCCGCCCACGGGAGCGCGGTAGACATGAGCGCCAGCTTCGTCACCCGCGGGTCCTTGCTCGTGGCCCAGTAGTGCGCGGCGATCGCCCCGCCCATGCAGTAGCCGACAAGCGTAACGTCCTTCAGGTTCAGGTTCTTGAGGACCCTCCCGAGGTCGCCTGCCCATGTATCATAGTCATTGCCGTCCCATGGCCTGTCGGAATAGCCGTAGCCCCGCAGGTCTATGCCGACCGCCCGATAGCCCTTCTTCGCAAGCTGCATCATCTCGTACTCGAATATTCTATGGCCGTAAGGCCACCCGTGAACGAATACGATCGGTTTGCCCTTACCCCAATCCTGGACAAACAGGTTCACTCCTTTTGTCACTTCCATCTTCATTGCATACCTCCTTCGGCTTGACCCTCTCTGCCGCAATTCAATAAATTCATAGCCGCGGCTTATTTCCGTAATTCAAGCCGTTATGTTATTTTTCTCATTGATAAGCTCACTGTTTTGACTATCGTATTCCTCTATTTATATTTTCCTGCTCTTATGGCACTTATGTCAATTCGGTGAAAGTAGTATTTCGGGCGCAGGCCTTCGAAAGACACAAGGTCATCCTAAAGTTTTCTCCGCGCTCGGAAGCGGCGACATACAATGGTGACGCGCAAGGAGGTAAATAAAAAAACCCATCCCGGCGCTATTTCAGGTAAAATAAAAAAATTAACCCTCACCGGAGGCGCCATGGAAGGCAATCATAATAAGTTAAGCAGCTTCGAGTACGACAAGCTCGGCAACGACCGGGCCTCTCTCAAGCGCTCGCTCTCCAACCGCCTGATCTATTCCCTGGGCAAGGACCCCATCACGGCCACGCACCGCGACTGGTTCCACACGACGGCCTACGCCGTGCGCGAACGGCTGATCGAGCGCTGGATGGAGACCATGCGGAGCTACTACCGGTCCGACGCCAAGCGCGTGTACTACCTGTCCATGGAGTTCCTGACCGGCCGGCTTCTCTCGAACAGCCTGCTCAACATGGGGTTCTACGAGGAATGCCGCGAGGCGCTTGCCGATCTCGGAGCTGGACATCGACCGCATCCGCGAACTCGAGACCGACGCGGCCCTGGGCAACGGCGGGCTCGGCCGGCTCGCCGCCTGCTTCCTCGATTCCATGGCGACCCTGCGCCTGCCCGGCTACGGCTACGGCATCCGCTACGAGTACGGCATGTTCAACCAGCGCATCGAGAACGGCTACCAGATCGAGCACCCCGACAACTGGCTGCGGTACGGCAATCCCTGGGAGTTCCCCCGTCCCGAGGTGCTCTTCCCGGTGAAGTTCGGCGGCCGCGTGGTGCAGTTCAAGGACGACGAGGGGCATACCCGCTTTCACTGGGTCGACACGGAAGACGTGATGGCCATGGCCTTCGACACGCCGGTGCCGGGCTACGATACGACGCACGGTGAACAACATGCGGCTCTGGTCCGCCAAGGCGTCGCGCGACTTCAACCTCAAGTACTTCAACGAGGGGAACTACATCAAGGCCGTCGAGGAGAAGAACGAATCGGAGAACCTCTCCAAGGTGCTGTACCCCGACGACACGACGCAGATGGGCCGGGAGCTGCGGCTGAAGCAGCAGTACTTCTTCGTGTCCGCCTCGCTCCAGGACATCCTGCGGCGCTTCACCAAGTACCACCCCGACCTCGACGAACTGCCGGACAAGGTCGCGATCCAGCTGAACGACACCCACCCGTCGATCGCCATCCCGGAGCTCATGCGCGTCCTGCTGGACGTCCATCATATGGACTGGGACCGGGCCTGGGACATCACGCGCCGCACCTTCTCCTACACCAACCACACGCTCATGCCCGAGGCGCTCGAGACCTGGCCGGTCCCGCTCTTCGAAGAGCTCCTGCCGCGCCATCTCCAGATCATCTACGAGATCAACTTCCGGTTCCTCGAAGACGTGCGCCACCGCTATCCCGGCGACACGGACCTGCTCCGGCGCATGTCGATCGTGGACGAAGCAGGCGGCCGGCGGCTGCGCATGGCGCACCTGGCCATCGTCGGCAGCCACCGGGTGAACGGCGTGTCGCAGATCCACACCGACCTCATGAAGAAGACGATCTTCGCCGACTTCGACCGGTTCTTCCCGGACAAGATCATCAACATCACGAACGGCATCACGCCGCGCCGCTGGCTGAACCAGGCCAACCCCGCGCTGTCCGCCCTCATCACGACGCACATCGGCAAGGAGTGGGTCTGCGACCTGTCGGAGCTCAAGGAGCTCGTCCCCCTTGCCCAGGACGCCGCGTTCCGCGCGCAGTTCCGCGCCGTCAAGCAGGCGAACAAGGAGCGGCTGGCCGAGATCATCAAGATGCGGCTCAAGCTCGCGTCGATCCCGCCTCGCTCTTCGACGTGCAGATCAAGCGCATCCATGAATACAAGCGCCAGCTGCTGAACGTGCTGCACGTCGTGACCCGGTACAACCGCATCCGGGAAGGACGGGCCGGAAATCCCGTCCCGCGCACGGTGATCTTCGGCGGCAAGGCCGCGCCCGGCTATGCCATGGCCAAGCTCATCATCAAGCTCATCCACAGCGTGGCGGACGTGGTGAACAACGACCCGGAGATAGGCGATCAGCCTCAAGGTGGCTTTCATCCCCGACTACAACGTTTCGAACGCCGAGAAGATCATCCCGGCCTGCGACCTGTCCGAGCAGATCTCCACGGCCGGCACCGAGGCCTCGGGCACGGGCAACATGAAGCTCGCGCTGAACGGCGCGCTCACCATCGGCACGCTGGACGGCGCGAACATCGAGATGAGGGAGGAGGTGGGCGACGACAACATCTTCATCTTCGGCCTGACCGCCGACGAGGTCGCCGCGCTCCGGGCACAGGGCTACAATCCCTGGGACATCTACAATACCAACGCCGAGCTCAAGCAGGCGCTGGACATGATCGCCGGCGGCTACTTCTCGCCCGATGCGCCGGAACGGTTCCGCCCGATCTTCGACGCGCTCACCGGATACGGCGACCATTACCTGCTGCTCGCGGACTACGAGTCCTATATCGCCTGCCAGGAGCGGGTGGACGCGCTCTACCGCGACCCCGAAGAGTGGTCCCGGCGCGCCATCCTGAACGTCGCCGGCATGGGGAAGTTCTCGAGCGACCGGACGATCCGCGAATACGCCGACAGGATCTGGGGAGTAAAATCGATGGAGGAGAGATTAGTAGCCGTCTGATGGAGCAAGCTGAATCGCATCGGCGTATCCTTGTAAATGCGTGAATGCAGAGTATCTCACAGACAGACTGGATACACAGTCACTTGGAAATGAACCAGATTTCTGGAGGCTACCATGAAGGCTCTTTACTACGACGAACAGATAGGGTACCAGGGAATCAAGATCGGCGATCTTCCCGTGCCGGAAATTTCCGACAAGCGAGGTCCTGGTCAGGGTCAAGGCCTTCTCCCTCAACCATCTCGATGTCTGGGTCATGGACGGCGGCTATCCGGTCCGGGTCCCCTTCCCCACATCTTCGCCTCCGACGCGTCCGGCGTCGTTGAAAAGGCCGGTCCCGGCGTTCCGCATGTCAAGCCCGGCGACCCAGTATCGTGTTCCCCGGACTTTCCTGCGGCCAATGCGAACGGTGCCTGAGCGGCCGCGACAATGAATGCGCGGGCTTTTCCATCCTCGGCGTTACGACGCCGGGCGTGTCCGCCGAATATGTCAAGGCGCCGGCAGAGAATATCTTCAAGAAACCGGAAGGCCTCTCCTTCGAGGAGGCCTCCTGCTTCGGGATCACCTACACCACGGCCTGGAACTCGCTCGTCTCGCGCGCGGGCATCAGGCAGGGCGATACGGTCATGATCCACGCGGCCGGAAGCGGCGTGGGCACGGCACTCATCCAGGTCGCCAAACTTTATCATGCGACGGTCATCACAACCGTGGGCGACGACTGGAAGATCGAAAAGGCGAAGAGTCTCGGCGCCGACTTCGTCATCAACCACCGGAAGGAAGATTTCGCGGAAGCGGTGAAACGCATCACCAAGGGCGAGCTTGCGGACATCGCCGTGGACCATGTGGGCGCGGCCACCTTCAACAAGTCCCTGTCGTGCCTGAAGCGCGGCGGCAAGGCTCGTGACCTTCGGCGCCACGTCCGGCGACGAAGTGCCGTGAGCCTCCGCTATCTCTTCGGCAAGAACATTTCGATTCACGGCGTCTACGTGGGGCCGAAGGCCGCGGTCGCCCATTATCTGAAGCTCTCCCCGGGGAAACTTAAGCCGGTCGTCGATTCCGTGTTCGACTTTAACGACGCTCGGAAGGCCTATGAAAAGCTCCTCTCCCGGCAGTTCTTCGGGAAGATCGTGGTGAGGATGTAATGGGCTCATTCACCGCAGAGGACGCTGAGGAACGCAACCGGAAAAACCACATCAAACAAGGTTTGCTCAGTTCGAGGCCTGCACGGGGAGCCAACCACTTCTAAAACATGCACCATTCCTCTAGTTGTTTCGACAGCGGGGGAGCGAGTGCCATTTCTGTTTCAGCAAATCAGCCCCAGCAAGCGCTGCATAACTGTTCCGGACGTATGCCTTATTACCTGCAACCCTGATTTCATTCAAGCAGTTTTAAATATATTTGACAGGATAACCGAAGTGGCCTAAAATCGGCTAAAATTGCATCAGATTGAGGAACACATCAGACCCGTCCAAGATAAGATTTAAGTAATTGCAGGGGACGCCTCAATCGGATAGAGTAGGTTTGTCTAAGACCACTTTCTCTGAAGGAGGACATCCCCGTGAACAAGTTTAACAGTATTTTCGGACAGATTCTACAGATATTTCCACATCAGGATTTTGTAAGAGCGGTGCGGGAGACCAGAGCCGAGAAAGGAGTGAAAGGATTCAGTTGCTGGGGCCAGTTCGTCGCGATGGTATTCTGTCAGCTGGGGCAGGCACACTCGCTACGGGAGATATGCGGAGGATTGGCGACATGCCTGGGCAAACTTAAACACCTCGGTATCGATGAGGCGCCCAAGCGCTCCACACTGGCCTATGCCAACGAACATCGGCCATGGCAGCTGTATCAGAAGGTTTTTTATCAGCTGTTGGCCAAGTGTCGGGTCCTTGCACGAGGAAAGAAGATATGTAACTGAAAGTTGAGTACAACATGGC
>CAVUHW010000009.1:0-33925 GCA_963741205.1 Nitrospirota bacterium | reverse complement strand
TTTTCCGCCCCACCCTCGCGGATGGTTTAGTATTGTCGTCTATCAGCTGGTATGTATCTCGAGCTGAAAAAGGCGCGTTGTTATGTGTTTACTATGAAAACAGAAAAGTGGACGCCCTGCCCTGCGGCAGGGCGCTCGGTACAGTCTTATTTCTTACTACCAGCTCTTCTTACCGTGGCACGAGTTCGAGCAGGAGCGCGAGGTCGGGTTCCAGCCCGGGGTGCTCGCGATGTTTACCACGCCGTTATTGTGTGTTGCCGTATTCACGGCAGTCTTGCTATAGCCCGTACCGTGGCAGGTGCCGCACGACACCCCTTGCGAGTTTACATGATACGTGTGATGGCCGGTCGCAGGCGGGATGGCGTGGCAGGAACCGCACGCCGGTGTCGGTGTAGGTGTCGGTGTAGGCGTAGGCGCTGGTGTCGTGCCTAAGGCCGTCGCTATGGCCTGGATCTGCGTTGTTGTGAGGTTTGAGAGAGACCTCATCCCGCTCACGTTGCTGATTCCGGTCTGGATCTGAGCAGCCGTTGCATTCCTCTTATCGCTGTTGGCAAGCTGGCCGTGGCACGAACTGCAGTTGCTGCTGTAGAGCGCTGCGCCGTCGGTTGGAGCCGGAGTCGGCGCAATTGCCAGGGCAGTAGCAATAGCCTGGACCTGCGTTGCAGTGAGATTTGAAAGAGAACGCATGCCGCTCACGTTGGTAATGGCCGTCTGGATCTGAGTAGCCGTTCTTCCTGTCTTGGCGCTCGCGGCCAGCGTTCCATGACACGAACTGCAGTATGTGGTGTAAAGCGCAGCCCCGTCAGTCGGAGCAGGCGTTGGTGTCGGTGTCGGCGCTGGTGTCGGTGTCGTCGCCTAAGGCCGATGCTATGGCCTGGATCTGTGTGGTCGTGAGGTTTGAGAGAGACCTCATCCCGCTCACGTTGCTGATGCCGGTCTGGATCTGAGAGGCCGTCGCGTTCCTCTTATCGCTGTTAGCAAGCTGGCCGTGGCACGAACTGCAGTTGGACGCATAGAGCGTAGCCCCATCAGTCGGCGAAGGCGTTGGTGTCGGCGTCGGGGCCGGGGCCGGTGTCGTCCCTAATGCCGTCGCAATGGCCTGGATCTGTGTGGTCGTGAGGTTTGAGAGAGACCTCATCCCGCTCACGTTGCTGATGCCGGTCTGGATCTGAGAGGCCGTTGCGTTCCTCTTATCGCTGTTAGCAAGCTGGCCGTGGCACGAACTGCAGTTGGACGCATAGAGCGCAACCCCGTCAGTCGGCGAAGGTGTTGGCGTCGGGGCCGAGGCCGGGGTTGCACCTAATGCCGTCGCAATGGCCTGGATTTCAGTGGTCGTGAGATTCGACAATTGTCCCATGCCGCCGTAGTTGCGGGAAATGCCGTTCTGGATCTGGGACGATGTTGCTCCCGACTTGCCGCTCGTGGCAAGCGGGCCGTGGCATGAACTGCAGTTGGCCGCATAGAGCGCAGCCCCGTCATTTGTCGTGGGCGCAGGCGTGGGAGTCTGCGCGGGCGCCGATCCCAACACGGTTGCTATGGCCTGGATCTGAGCTATCGTAAGGTTTGAGAGGGATCCCATGGAGGTTCACACTGCTGATGCCGGACAGGATCCTGGCAGACGTCGCGCCGCGCTTACCGCTCGTCGTAAGGGCGCCGTGGCACGAACTACAGTACGTCGCGTAAAGCGAAGCACCATCTGTCAGTGTTGGAGTGGGCGTGGGTGTTGGCGCAGGCGTTGCCGCTAACGCGTCCGCAATGGCCTGAAGCTGGGCTGTCGTAAGGTTCGAGTACATACTCATTCCGCCTTTGTTGTTTGCAATCGCCGCCTGGATTGCGGACGCCATTACGCCGGCCTTGCCGCTTGCGGAAAGCGGACCGTGGCACGAAGCGCAGTTGTCCGTATAGAGCGCAGCCCCGTCGAGCGAAGCGGTTGACGAGGTGGGAGTGTCCGATGCGTTCGTTGTGTTCGTTGTGGCGGGGTTTGTCGTTCCTGCTGCCGACAAGGCGGTCATGATTGCCTGGAGCTGATCGGTGGTGAGGTTAGTATAGGCCCCCATACCGCCCATATTATGTGCAATCGCATTTTGGATCTGGGATATTGATGCCCCTTTCTTGCCGCTCGTGGCAAGGGAGCCATGACATCCGCTGCAGTCGCTGCTATAGAGAGCGGCCCCATCGATCGTCCCCGAGCCTGTCGTATCCGTCGATTTGCCGCTGCTGCATCCGAAAAGCGCGAAGGCCAGAATTACCGCACCAATCACAATCAGGTTGATCACGAATAGGTTGATGTTTTCCGTCTTCATAGTATTCGTCCTCATAGTATCCGTTTTCATAGTATTGTCCTTCCTTCAAATCCATAATGGATTGTGCTTCACTCCGTCACGGCGCCGAACTGCTCTTTTGTAGTTGCTTCTGTGCTTTTATGTTTCATATTGCAACTAGAATGCCAGAATTGGTATAAGGTGTCATCTTATTGATATTATGAATTTAATAGTGATTACTATTGGACTGATAAATAGTCTTGCTGTATGGATTATTAGACAGTGATAATCCATAGTAAAGGCAATATATGATAAAATGATCAATAAATCAGTATGATAACAATTTGTTCGTAATTACATACAATTTGGTGATAAGCCCGTTAGCCTTCTCGTGGCGACACTCATGCACGCGAGTCTCATCGCCAGCACGACACCCATCCTCATACCTGCGACGACAGGGGTGGCCTTCTTGACTTGGTTCCTCGTCTTGACCACTGCGCTGTGGGTCGTTGTCGCAGCGGTTGTCACGGCCAACCGCAGGCAGGTCTTGCGACAACCGCTCCGGGCGGGGCTTAATAGTTGAAGGAGAGCATCATGACGACCATTAAGGCTTTCATCAAGAACCACCCGGTAGCCATGGACCTTTATAAGTTCTCTATCCATTTAGCCCTCGCGTTTTTGCTAACGGGCGTTAGTGGCCTAGCGCATGCCCAATCGATGGATGAACTCTATAGGGCGGCCATGAAGGAGGGTGAGCTTTCCTTGAACGGCGGCGGTCCCGTCGGACTCTACGAGCCTGGGTCCTGGAATTCGAGCAGCGCTTTCCCGGTATCAAGGTCAAACTGACCGCCGATTTCAGCAACATCCTAGCTCCAATAATCAATCGCGAGATCGCTGAAAGGAAACTGAGCGTCGATCTGACGATATTCCAGACGCTTCAGGACTACGGCCGGTGGAAGAAGCAGGGCGTACTCTTGACCTTCAAGCCGGAAGGCTGGGATCAAATCCATCCAAGTTTCAAGGACCCTGACGGACAGTTCGTAGGTCTTGCAGTGTATAGTCTTTCTTACGCCTACAACACACTGAGCGTTTCACCGCGTCAGGTGCCAAAATCCGCACAGGATTTCCTCAAACCGGAGTTCAAAGGAAAGGTTATCACGACCTATCCCAATGACGACGACGTCACACTCTACCTGTTCTATACGATTGTGCAGAAATACGGCTGGGATTTCATGGACAAGTACGTGGCGAACAAGCCTCAATGGGTCCGCGGACATCTGGGAGTCGCTCGCGCCGTCGCTAGCGGCCAGGCCGCGGTCACCTTTGACACGATGACGAACGTGTCGCTGGGCATGAAGAAGAACAATCAGCCGACCGACGTGGCCTTTTCGTCCGTCGATCCGCTGCCGATCTGGCCGCAGACGGCGGCAATCTTCAAGCATGCCCCGCATCCCAATGCCGCCAAACTCTTCATCACCTGGTTTCTGGCGAAAGAACAGCAGGGCCGCATGGGCACCTGGTCGGTTCGGCAGGATGTGCCCCCGCCCACCGGCCTCATGCCGATCTTTGATTATCAAGTTGCCAACGACTTTCGAAGCTTCATCACGAATGAGAAACTCGTTCAAGAATTACGCAAGCGCTTCGAGGGCTATATCGGCAAGCCGCAAGGAAAGCCTGTGATCCGATGAACAGGCGGCGTCACCAGACGCCTACTATCCATCACTTGAAATCCTATCGTGTTTTGTTTGAGGCCGTTCATGTTGGGCGAGAAAAAGAAGTTTGATCTGTTCTGATTGAAAGTTTCAGCGGCAACATCAACATCCTCAAGCTGGTGAGTTATCACTCTCTGAAATGCTTCAATTATCAACCCGTAGTCGTTGATGCCTACCCATAAAAAACCAGTCGAAATGCTTGACGCCTCAAGGTGTGATTCAGTTCTATATTTATTTGAAATTTTGAGTAGCTGCCCCTAAAATGGTAACATTTTGTTTGCCGACAAAAACAGTTACCCAAAAAGGAGCCGTTGTGGGAAGAATAGTACACAATGAGACCGGTCTTTGAGTTGGCGGACAGGAGCCATTCCGCTGCAGAGGGCCTACCGGATGTTTAAACCATATCGACTTTAGGCACTCATTCGATTCATCGTTCAGTGCATGATACTGGTTTTTTTACACCCTTGTCACAACATTGACATTCCATGCTTGTTGTCGATGACCACGAGAATGTCGAAGAACGACAAACCCATTCAAAATAAAAGATAAATTTGATTCGAAAATGGATGAGAAAATCGAGAAGAAGCGCGCATAAGCGGCACATCCACCCATTGCCGTTAATACGGCAAATCCTGAAAGAGGGGCCCTAGGGGGGATAAGTAAATCCTCTAGGAATCTTCCGATTTGCAGGATTAAGCTGGCGGCGGCAGACCCGTTGTCCCGAGGCACTCCACGACTGCTGCGATTACTGATCTGCCGCTCGCAATACCATCACAAAGAAGCCTTTGTGCTGCACCGTCCCGAACTCGCCGCATTTAGTCAAGGGCGTCCCACGGAGCCGAGATTGTCCCGTCGACCGACCCGTCACCGTTCGTATCCACAGCTGAAGCGGCCACGCCATTCGTCACGGTGACGGTCAGTTGGCTACCGTCAGTCGCAACTACCTTGAATGCTCCGGAGGTTGGCGCAGTGACCAATGCCCCTCCTTGAAGCGGCTGCGCTACTGTCACTACGAGCGGCCCCAGCCCGGAGTCCACCGTCAGCGTATCAGTTGTCGAACCAAGGCTGAAGCTCGTGTTAGTAACAGTTGCACTGACAGAGAATGGTCCGATGGCGTGCGTGCGGTTTATCGTTGCACTGCTCTCGCTCCATGTGAACGCCTGCTGCACCGGCGTATCAATGGACCGTGCGAGTTCGGTGAACGTGCCGCCTGCCGCCACTCGCTGGAAATGCATCCCGCCAGCCATGGTGCTCGTCCCGACGGAATCGACGATCGTTAGGTTGATCGAGGTCAGTGTCGTCTGAAGGGTATAGTTCGACAACCGCGGATCTCCGGTGACCCCATCAAGCGTGACGGTGATACCGCCGTTGATCGTGGCCTGACCCGTGAGACAGCCAGTGAACGTCACATCGAACGAAGTCCCGGGCTGCAGCGAGATCCGTCGGCAAGGGATTGAAGGTGTAGGTGCCAGTGCTGCAGAAGTTCGTGACCGGATCGTTCTTGAGTCTGGCGATCAGCAGATCGAGCGCTGTTGAGCCGAGTTGACGCGGTTTGGTAAGACCCGACACGGCGGCAGCCGCCACCTCGATGGCGTTGTCGAACTTGATAGTGCCCGTAGTGGCGGGAACGCTGATGGTCAGGTCGGTCTCACCGAGGTTGATGGTGTCGCCATTCTTGTCGAGCTTGGCGAGGAGCACGTTACCATCGCTGCTGCCGGTGACGGCAAATCCTCCGTCTGATACTGCGCAGATGGCGCCGCCGTGGTCGCTCACCGTCGGCCGATTGCCCTTGACCTTCTGCCAGAGCGTATTGCCGTTCGTATCCACCTTGATCAGGAACAGATCCTCCAATTGAAAGTCGCCGTCAGCATTCGCACTAATTTGTCCGCCATAGGACTGAGTTGTACCGAGAATCATGTAATTGCCGTCCTGGGTCAGTATTACTCCCTGCGCTTCGTCCCGCCCAGCGCCGCCGTAGGTCTGGCGCCAGATCTCTTTGCCGCTCGCGTCGGTTTTGATAACAAGCGCGTCGAGCGGACCCGTGGCCGGCGGTTGTCCGCTTACTACACCGTGAGAACCCGCCAGGACGAACCCGTCAGGAAGCGCAGCGATCGAGGAGATGGTTTCAAAGTCTGTCGAGGAGCGTATTGTAGGCATTTCGCCAGAGTTCAGTCCCCTGGCTGTCAATCTTGAGAAGGAATCCCTTCCACCCAAAACAGCCGGTGTAGCCGGCAATCACAATGTTGCCGTCAGGTGTGGCAGCAATGTCACGGCCGAACTCGCTTCCTCCAGGCGCAGAAACTTGCATAGTCGAATTTTTCCCACACAACAGAACCTGCCAAGTCCGTACGAATGACATAGAGCTATTTACCGAGGATCCCACATTTCTGGCCCCGGCTATGATGTAACCGTCACTTACCGGCAATACCGCATATGCGACATCGTCCCCCGTTCCTCCGTAGGTCTTCGGCCAGCCCGCAACGGTGTTTCCCGAAGCGTCAATTTTGAGCAGGTAAACATCGTCACCGCCCGCAGCCGTCTTTGCCCGACCTGCGGCGATATAGCCGCCGTCACTGGTTTCTCTTATGGCATTTGCTGTCGCGCTTCCTGTCTCTGCAATACGCTTCTTCCACTGGGTCGCGCCCTTAGCGTCGGTCTTCATAAGGAATACATCAAGTGGAGAGGAGAAATCCGACGATTGGGATCCGGCTACGATGAAGCCGTGGTCGCTGGTCTCTTGAACCGAGGTTCCCCCACCGACGGCGATGTTGGCGTCATACGGGTACCAGAAGATCGTGGCGCTGTCCGCCCCGGTTCCAACACCACTTGGCGGTCCCTGATCTACGGCAATGTCATTTCCACCACCACCTCCGCCCCCGCATGATGCGATATACAGGGAAGCCAATGCACCCAAGAGAATACCTGCCATGATCATCAACGGGAGTCTCCTCATGACCTTGCACCTCCTCCACTGGTTTCTGGATGAAAAGGGACCACATGACATTGAAACGAGACTGTTCGCTCGTATTGCTCAAGAAAAAGTCGGTCTTGTTTTTTTCTCGGCAGCCCTGCTGTATTTCGTTTTTAAGACTCTCAGTTCCACTCTACCTTTTGCGAATAGTTTGGCTTTATCGGGGACAACTACATTAAATCACTGGCATGAGAAATCGTCAATTTCAAGCTTGCGCAACTATTCACTTTATTACAGATATTATGTCCGGAGAAAAAACAGAGGGATTAACGGCGGGATTAAACTGAATGATGATAATCAATATAAAAGTTACATGAGTGACCGGCGCATAAACGTTTAAACAAGGAAAGCTGGGTGTCCATAATTGCGACAAAATCCGTCATTACACCAAAGGTATGCTCCCAATCGATGACGAACCGGGCACCTTCTCTATCCGGTCGTTTGTATTCTTTTCGCAGTGAACCAGCCATGGCAATAACTCTACTGTCGATTATTTAATTCTTCACAAGAGCCGTTCACCTTCTTCCGCCGTCCGTATCGACTTTCTGATCTCTTCCTGGAGCTGCTCGGGAAGCCCCTTGATCTCGATGTCCAGAAATCCGCGCACAATGGCGGCGGTCGCCTCCTCCGCGGTCAGCCCTCGCGACATGAGATACTGGATCTCCTCCTCGGCTATCTTTCCCACGGCCGCCTCGTGCGACATATCGATGTTGGGGACCTTGCCTTCTAGTTCGGGGACGGCGTAGATCCTGCCGCCTTCCCTGAGGATCAGCCCCCTGCATTCAAGGTGCGCCTTGATGCCCGGCGCATCTCCCACGAGGTGTCCCCGCGAGACGATGTCGCCGCCCGAGCTTATGGTCCGCGCAATGACCTCGGCGCGGGATGCGGGCGCGGAGAGGATGACCCTGCTTCCCACGTCCATGCAGGATCCTTCCTGGCCCCAGAGGACGCTGTTGAACCTGGCGACCGCGCCTTTGCCGATCAAAGAGGCGACCGGGAACATCTGGAGTGACTTGACGGGTTTCATGCAGATGTAATTGCTTAAAAACACGCCGCCCTCCCCGACGACGGCTCCGGAGCGGGGACGCACCGCGACCTCCTCGGCCCAGCTGTGGATCATGCTGAAGGAAAGATGTGCGTTTTTTTTGATGTAGAACTCGGATATGCCGATGTGGACGCCGCTTTTGATGTGGCTGCCCGTGGTACAGCCCGTGATGATGTGAAGTTCCGAGCCTTCCTCGGCAATGATGATATTGTGCACGTTCTGGGAAAACATCTCCCGGTTGAGATACAGGCATGCCTGCACCGGAACGGCGACCTTGGCCCCCGGCAGAGCCCTGATGAAGTACCCGTGATGAAGATTGAGCTCTGCCTGCGCCGTGTACTTGTCCGCGTCAACGCGCACCGCCCGCCACCAGTAATCCCGGAGCCAGCCGTATTTTTCGAGCGCCTCCGTGATGCTCATCACCTCGAGGCCGGGATCGAGCGCCGAAGTAAACATCACCGAGTTATCGATCTGGAAAAACGAACCGGCCTTGCCTGTCTCGCACGCGTCCACTCCGGCGCCATGTGCCCTCTCCTGTACGTCCGGCGGAAGCTCCCTCAGCGCGCCCACCCTTCCGAGTTCCTCCGCCTCGCTCGTGTAGGCGGAAAGGTCGATGTCGGGCCCCAGAAGCGCCGTCTTCTTTTCGGCCTCTCTGGCCATCTTTTTAATCATTTCAGGCTCAGGCATCGCGCACACTCTTCATAGCCGCTCTTCCGGATTTCCTGGAGAATGTCCCTCGGGTTTCCGATGCAGCGGATAGACCCCTCGATCATGATGCAGGCCTTGTCCGGGTTGACGTAATCAAGGATATACCCCTGGTGGGTGATAATGAGGCCCGACTTCACGCGCTTCTCCCTGGCCTTGCCTTTTCCCAGAAGATCACCCATGACATCCCCCACCAGCCTGATGTTTTCCAAGTCCACACCGGAGTCCGGTTCATCGAAGAGGATCAAATCAGGGTCCTGCGCAAGGAGCTGCAGAAGCTCGGAGCGCTTTATCTCGCCCCCTGAGAAACCGAGGTTGACGTCGCGGGAGAGGAAACCGGACAAGTTGAGCCTCTGCGCAAACTCCGCTATCCTTTCTTCAGTCACCGGATTTCCCTTGCTCATGGTGCTCTTGAGAATGTCCCGGAGCTTGACGCCCCGGACCACCGGTGGGGTCTGGAAGGCCAGGCCGATACCTCTTCTGCTCCGTTCATCCATTGCAAGCGGGGTGATGTCTTCACCCTTGTAAATGATCCGGCCCGACTCGACCCGGTATGCCGGAAACCCCATGATCGTCTTCTGGAGCGTCGTCTTGCCGGAGCCGTTCGGCCCGAAGAGGGCCATGATCTGGCCGTCGCCCACCGACAGGTTCACATCATGAAGTATTCGCTTCCCGTTGATGCCGACGGAAAGGCCCTCGATTTCCAGCATGATCTTAACACCTCGCGCTCAGGGGTCATATTCTATCAAACGGCGCCAACTGCGCCAACTGAAGGAGGGATATATAGTATATCTTAGCACTTTCCCGGCTCGCGGCAGTTTCCTTACTTTGTTGCATATATAGACGGCATTGCGCATCATAAGCTGGTATAAGGAGGAGACGGTCATGAACCTCATCATATCAGAAGACGTACGAATATATAAACTTGTTTCTGCAAAACACTACAGGAGTTCTCGAGAGGAGTGTCATCGATTGTGCACTTCATGAGTTTCACTTTCAACACGAAATTCACGGTTTATCAATCGCGTTAAGGCGAGAATTAGTAGGTGAGCCGATGATTTCTATCCACGCGGGATGATGCTAATAGGGATTTAAATACCTAACAGTAAAATTAACGGGATTGGTCCATCAGCCAAATGTTGCATAGAACGCAGTTGGAAAGTAAGAACTTTATTGTTCCTTGTTCTTTTACATTTCTGCAAAAATCGCTAGAACTTTATTGTATAGGCGAAACTTTATCGTTTGCGGACAGTCTTTGAAATTCGCTTGATAAAATAACGGTCGTACACTATACTCGATGAGTATGACATGCTACCGGGATCCGGAGTTAAATACGGCTGATTAAATCCTGCTGTTGTACTAAAAGAGTCATAAGCATGAAAATAGATAACCAGGTCTCTATGGCACAAAGTCGGGAAAGCGGTAAAAAAGCGGGCGATATCTGTACAAAAAACAGAAGAGGCGTTGCGAAAAAGCGAAGTGCAATATCGGCAGCTGTTCGAGAGCTCACGCGATGCTCTGATGACGCTTGCGCCGCCGACATGGAAGTTTACCCGAGCGAATAGGGCGGCGCTGGAATTGTTTGGGTTAGCGAGCGAAGCTGATTTCATTAAGCTGGGACCGTGGGATGTGTCGCCGGAACTTCAATCTGACAGACGCCCATCAGCCGAGAAGGCGCAGGAAATGATTGCGACGGCCATGCGCGAAGGTTCCTTCTTTTTTGAATGGGAACACCAGCGGTTGCACGGCGAACCGTTTGCAGCCGATGTACTGCTTACCCGTATGGAAATAGATGGACAGGCATCGTTACAGGCTACGGTTCGCGACATCACCGAGCGTAAGCGGTCCGAGTGGATGCTACGTACCAGCGAGGAGCGGCATAGGTTAATCCTTGGGACAGCAATGGACGGGTTCTGGTTTGTGGATACGCAGGGACATCTTTTAGAAGTCAATGAGGCATATTGCCGAATGAGCGGTTATCGCGAACAGGAACTGCTGACCATGAGTATTTCTGATCTGGAGGCCGCCGAACTTCCTGTTGAAACGGCGTCACACATCCAAAAAGTTATTTCCGAAGGTGAGGATCGTTTTGAGAGTGTGCACCGTCGTAAGGATGGAAGCACTTTTAACGTTGAAGTCAGCGTCCAGTACATGCCCGTCGAAGGAGGGAGGGTTGTCGTGTTCCTGCGTGACATAACCGAACGTCGAAAGGCAGAAGAGAACCTCAAGGAATCAGAAGAGAGATTGCGTGTGCGTTCGCAGGAGCTCGAGGAGATGAACAGCGCATTGAAGGTCTTACTTAGGCAGCGGGAACATGACAAGAGAGAAATTGAGGAGAAAGTGCAAACAAATGTGAAGCAGCTTGTGTTGCCATATATCGAGAAGCTGAAGAAGCGTAGATCCGGAGAAGATGCCGCATACCTGAATATCATCGAGGCCAATCTTCATGGAGTGATATCCTCTTTAGCAACGACGGCTTCAGGGAAATTACACAGGTTGACGCCACAAGAACTGCTCGTGGCCAATCTTATTAATGACGGCAGACAGGATAAGGATATTTCTGAAATGCTTAATTTGTCGATTTATACAATTAAAGCACACCGAAGGAACATCAGAAAAAAGCTCGGCCTTCTCAGGGAAAAAACCAACCTCAGAACATTCCTTTCTAATTTGTAGAATTACTTCACATAGATATTTTATAGATAATAATTCCCACTTGCATCCTCGGCCCTATTGATTATACTAACTATTACTACGTGTTACGGAGAATAAATATCAACACACCTTTGGGAGGCCAACATGCGTTGCATCTGACAAAAACTTGTAAAAACATGTGGTTTTAAGGATTGCTGCGCATATTACAGCGAGAATTTTTGTAACATTGACTGATTCAATTTATAAGTGCAGAAAGATCGGTCATGAGAAAGCCAAGAGTTGTCATATTCAATTACAGTGGGCGCATTCAATATGAGCTTACAACTTTTTTTTATAACATCGGCTACGAAACTATTATTGTTACGGGATCTGTAACATGTCCTATTTTTGGTATTTATGAGACCAAAACCTGCGTCTGCCCCGCCCTCTGCTGTGATATCATGGTCACAGTACAAGATTTAGAGCAGAGTAAGAATGTTGATCTCTTTAGCAGGCAGTTACGGATCGGATGCAAACTGGCATCACCTAACAAGACGATCATCACTCCTTCCCTCGTTCGTGACAGGTTTGATCACATTACTGCCCAAGGCATTACCATATTTGAAAATCCACTCGATTTTGGCGTATTTGAAACTTGGGTCAAAGACTGTGAAAACCGTATGGACCTGAAGCAAAGACTTGCTGTTATGCGTCGCGCAAACAGGCATTCCTCTAGCAAATATGTCCAGTTTCGATTACATGGTAAAGATGTTGACATCGACGCACAAGCAGTGAACGTAAGCAGTTACGGTATCTGCCTGAAGACATCTACTCTGCTCAAACGAGGGCAGGTGCTTTATTTTAGAAGGGCAGATACTGAAGAGGGTATAGTACAATGGGTAAAGAAGCTTGAAGACCGATGGTATCTCGCTGGGGCGACATTCTGCGTGTAAAATGTACGGTTCTTCAAAGTCCTCACGGACTTAACAATTCACATCACGGGGAGGAGGAATAGTTATGGCAGCATTGGAGGCGGTTAAGAAAATAAAAAAGTCTATAGGTAGAGCTGCTACAATGCAGCAAGTAGAATTCACGTTCCGTGCTCCAGAAGCCAAAAAAGTTTTTATCGCAGGGACATTCAATGACTGGAATACGGAATCAATGCCTATGAAAAAAGGCAAGGATGGGACCTGGAAAATCATGGTCAAACTTTCTCCCGGGAAGTTCGAGTATAAGTATTTCGTAGACGGTACGTGGATGCAAGATATTCCGGGCGCAGAATTGGCCCCAAATCCTTTCGGCACCAATAATTGCGTAATCTGTGTCGAGTAAAGGCTACTGATAGTGTAACTGTCAGTAAGATAAGATTATGAAAACAAAATGGCAATTTGCAGATGAGCGCAATACAGCTGTTTTTACAACACGGGACATTATTATAGGAGTACGACCGCCTTATAGCGATGAAGGGAGGAATGACATGAATCTCCATGATGAAATCGAAGCGGTTGCACGCGAACTGTATGAGGCGAGGGGCTATATCCCTGGACGGGACCTTGATAATTGGCTCGATGCGGAACGGATCGTATTAGCCAGGCATGCGGGACAGGAGATCGAGGAACCCGAAGAAGAAGATAGTTCACTGGGAGAGGCTGCTACCGAGGGTGAAAAAGCAAAAGAGAGCGAGGAAACAGAGGAAAATCAGGAAAGTGGTTTCGACTGATTGTTCTGAATCCCCGGCCTTTTGAATATACTGCATTGCTCGCTACATCATTGTCCTCTGCTACGGAACCTGTCGTTAAAAGAAGAGGGCGACCTTCTATTATACAGTCCCTCACCTACCACAG
The DNA here is from genome assembly GCA_963741205.1 of Nitrospirota bacterium. GTDB lineage: Bacteria > Nitrospirota > UBA9217 > UBA9217 > UBA9217 > JAJYKN01. The sequence goes on along the minus strand of CAVUHW010000009.1, from coordinate 20,753 downwards.
AAGTTGAACACGAACACTTGGGGTGGAAAAAAATGAAGACCATTCTTGTGCTTGACGAGAACCTTGGAGGAGGAAAGGCTCTTTCGATGATGTTGAGACGAAAGGAATTCCGCGTGTACCAGGTCGGACAGGAGGCCGCTGCTTTAACCACCTTAAGTCTCGGCTGTTCTATTGATCTGGTGCTCGAGAAAGGGATGCCGACGGTGTAACTATCCGCCAGACGAGATTATGAAAACAAAATGGCCTTTTACAGACGCGCGCAGGACGATAATTTTTACAACAAGGGACGTTATCGAAAGAGATAAGCCTATCTTACTTGTCACGCACGATCAAGACGATGGGGCGTGGCAATTTCACACGGGGAAAACAGTTCTAGCATCTGATGCCAAGATCGCCGCACTGGATGAAATCGTTTATTGTGACTCCAGTGTAGTCGAACTGGCTGACCTGCCACTCGGGTGGTCAGCCATTCGAGATTCAATTACATCGCCCTGGAAACGGCGACTAATTTCATCGAGCACTTAACATGGTGTTTCGTCTCCGACGAACTCGATAGTGACCTCATCAAGACGCGTAACGCGTCAGAGGTCCTAACCGTGAAGCGCTCTCTTCAAGCGCCGTAAGCCGTATTCTTTGCCCTTGTCACAATATTGGCAGTGCGGATTTGTAGGTGCTTCACGGCGTACCTGAATCATGGCTGAAATGAAGATTATCATATGAAGTTATCAATCAAGCCTTCTTCCTCATGCATTTTTTTCCGAACTTATCTATTGCACAATATAGCTAGTCATTCGTAAGAGCGTGTCCACACAATTCGGGATATATGGAGCCGGCTTAATAAATATTTGACGAGACAAAGGAGATAACTGTGAAAACAACAGCGGGTTTATGGATTGACCACAAGAAAGCTGTGATCGTGGTTGTTACAGACAAAGGGGAAGAAACGAAACTGATAATATCGCAGGTTGAAAAACAGCCCGGTCGTTATGGTGGTGTTCGTACTACGGCTCCCTATGAAAAACAAATTTTGGCAGATGACAGCCTCGAGAGGACGTTTATGAGGCATCTTAACATTTACTATGATGCGGTAATTTCCTGTATTCGTGATGCAGAGGCTATTATGATATTTGGTCCTGGCGAGGCGAAAGGCGAGCTGAAAAAACGTATCAAGAAGAACAAGCTCAGTGGACGCATCGTAGGTATTGAAACTGTTGACAAGATGACTCATCGCCAGATTGCAGCGAGAGTTCGACAGTACTTCCCAAAATAGAGTTCGGCTATCGGGTCGATATAGAACAACAAACAAGAAACCACAGTAAACGTGAATAGGCCGCACCGCCACTGAACTGCGACGTTCATGTGTAAGTTTCAACTTGGTCTTCGGTATCTCCTCATTAGGTATTGAAGGACAAAGGATATGAAGGATACGACAAAGTATAATGAAGAATTCCGATTCGAAGAAGGCGTGCTTCATATACGCCTATCAGGGAAGTTCCCAAATGAGCTACTCGACAAATGGAAGAATTGCTTCCAGCCGCTTATTGATGCATGCTCAGCCCACAACTGTAAAAGACATTGATTGATGCTAGGGATTTGCAGGTTAACTTTAATACCATGGAGATGTATAAGGCCGGTCAAGATGCTGCATGTGCGACCCGTGTCGGTCTTCGCATTGCAATACTTGCAAGGAAGGACATGATCGACCCCTTTTTCGACGACGTTGTTCACAACTTTTGCGGCCCAGTAGGCATATTCATGGATATGGATACTGCCCGTGATTGGCTTCAGAAGTGGCCGCAAGATGAATGCCTAACCAACGCTTCCGGCTGACGGCAGCCAACCGAGACTGAAGCGGATCATTATCAATTAACGGCCTGTATTTAACGATTGTCGCATTAGGACGCAATTGCAGAAAAGTAGGTGCAGCCCGTAGAGCTAGGCGAGTCTTACCGAAATACCATGTTTCACGTAGAATTGATGTGCCAAATCCGGTCAATTTCTTCATTTTTGATTCCATTTATCTTTTACGATCAGATAACCACTATTCTGCAAATTGCGATGCAGGCGAGTTGTAATCGCGCCTGCATCGCTTTTTGGATCTCGTCGGTCGTGTTAAATTAGGTATTTTTGCCTATTTATACTAAAACCGTCCTGATTTATAATTAAAGAAACGAATTGAGAAGTACTTCACCCAAAACGTGCATTACGGAAACTATCCAACGTTAAACTAATTTTCGTTCCAAACTAAAATATCGTATGAAAAATACTGTGGACTCAAAAAAGGAACGTAATGACATCAGATAAATATGAGCTTATCGCGCGATGCCTCAAAGCCGCTGCGGTCAGGCTTAAATCGTTTGGAAAGGTAAAAGTAGATGATCATTGAGATGCCGCTCGAATAGAAAGGAGAGAAAAAATGGTGCCTAATAAAATGCAAGTTATTCGAGACTATCTTAATTACCGCTTCCCATACGCAAGACATGATGATGAAATCGATTTCGATCGATATGGACACAAATTCCGAATCGTTACAAAAGACTCAGTGTTATTACTTTCTATTTTAGCGTCATTTATTGAAGATAGTGATATAAAAGAACTTGCCGAGACACTTGAGGGACTTGATATAGCTAGCCAATTAAAAAACAATCCAGAGTCAACCGTTATAATTAGAAAATCTGGTGTCTCAGTCGTACCGAGAAATTGATTGACCTCATCGGCAGACGGCTGACTTGAGGACATTGTTACTAGATTGACTTGCATCTGATAAATCAACCTAGCTCAGAAAACTTAGATAAGAAACAACCTTCTTAACATTCTCCCTTCCTCACTAAATCGGTGGAGCTTCAGACCTTCGAAACAATCACTATTTCAACTAAAAAGAATTACTACGACAGATCTCAATTAGAGCCTGGACCGGGATGTCGCATGTGTTAAGGTAATCATTGGAAACAACAAATCTGTCTCACTATAAATTAAAAGTTATTAGCAATATTAATAGTGATTTTAGATGCATATTGGGGGTAAGGTCCTGTCGCGAATGTCCGCGGCCGCGAGACATTTCCATGGCGCGGAGCGTGTTTCTTTGCCTCGTGGTTCGGCTTCTTGTTTCATGCGCGTGATTATGTCAGGCGCTTGGCAGGATTTTCAGGTGGTCGCGGCCCCGGCGGACAAGAAACTACGATAAGATCATATGCCTTGATGCCGGCCCTCCTTGTGATGCTTCCGGCGGCGCGGTACTGATGAAGATAAAAACGGCCGCTTAAACGATGTGCGTGAGCATTAGTTTGCGGTTTTTTTTCACGGAAGAGAACGCCTTGGGCCGCCCAATCTCATCCGCTTGGAACCAAGGCCTTCAGCGCGAAGGACGCAGCAAATTGCGCAAAGTGTCGCACCAAGATTGACCCACCCTGACAATACCCTGGCTTTATTCTTCCTAAATCATCTAATTTCCGATATACTTTTACCGATATAAGATGAACGATTAGAGAAAAATAGTGTGAACTGGAGATGATCTATCGTGCGGAGCCAGAGGCGGCATAAGAGGTTCAAACTGGACTTGATCGCCATTGACGGCAAGATGAGCTCAGCCGGCAAGGTGGATATTATTGACATCAGTCGGGGCGGAGTCGCCCTGAAAGCATACAGGAAACTTGATATCGGAAAAGAATGTTTGCTCACGCTGAGGCACGGCGGAAAAAGCATCAACGTAAAGGGCAGCGTCGTTCGTTCGGAATTAAGCGGAATTGAAGAGAGGTTAAACGGGGACCGGATTACAGTCTACTCCGCCGGCATCGTATTCAAGGAGGTTCCGGAGGACAAAATCAAGGATTTCCTGCAATCAATTGAACACGACGAGAAAGCGGAGGTCCCGGGGACGGCTTACCGGCACCCCCGGCATATCCGGCTTTCCATCACCACGCCCAGTGAAAAGATCCTGAACTTTCCCGAACATTTTAACGTAATTGAAATCAGTTTGAGAGGCATACTTATTCAAGCCGGGCAGGGGCTGAAAGCAGAGAGCATGATTCTCATAGATTTTTCCATGAATGCCTGCGGCCCGGTCAGTTTTATGGCGAGAGTCGCCTCGTGCCGAATGACAAAAGACAAGGGGCAGGCGTACTATGAAACACGGGCGGAGTTCATCGATTTGACGGAGAGAGATAGAGACTTGCTGATAAAATTCATCGACTGTTTTACTGACGAGGAATGTTGATGCCGCAGAAAGAAACAGGAGGGCGGAAAAACTCAAAGATAAAATAGACGGTATTTCCAAAAGAAAGTCGGGTGGGAGGCTCGAATGGGAGACAAGGCAGGGCACGTGACTACAAAGCGTAAAATCGGCATCACAAGGCTTCATTTACTATTCGAGGAATTATTCGGGCTCAATCGCGCTGTATCGCTCAGCGTCGTTGTCTTGTTCAGCCTGGTTGTTCTTTTCGCCGTTTACTGGTTTTTTTACCTGGCCCCGCCTTCCACCATTATCATGACGGCAGGTCCCGAGGATAGTGTTTTCCAGGTAAATGCCGAAAGGTACGTAAAGATACTGGCGCGTAACGGCGTGAAAGTGAAGGTCCTTCAGTCCGAGGGTTCGCTCGAAAACCTCAAGAGGCTCGCCGATCCCGCATTCAACGTTGACGTTGGATTTGTTCAGAACGGCGTGTCCGCCGGACTGAAGACTGAAAAGCTCGTCTCTCTCGGCAGCCTGGCTTACCAACCGCTTCTGATCTTCTACCGAAGCCAGGCGCCCTTGGATATGCTTTCCCAAATGGAGGGAATGCGGCTCGCCATCGGTCCTGAGGGCAGCGGAACGCGGACACTGGCGCTGGCCCTCCTGGCGGCCAACGGCATCGAACCGGGAGGCGCGACTCGATTTTCCGATATGGACGCGGACGATGCGAAAATCGCGCTGCTAAACGGCACGATCGACGCCGCGTTTATGATGGGAGACGCTTCGTCCGGCGAAGTTATGCGCACGCTGATGCGTGCACCGGGGATCCGCCTATTTGATTTCACGCAGGCCGACGGATACACGCGCCGCATCAGCTATTTGAACAAGCTGACGCTGCCGAAAGGCGCCATCGATCTTGGAAAAGACATACCCCCGCACGATATCCATCTGATCGGCCCCACGATCGAGCTTATCGCACGGGCCAACCTGCATCCTGCGTTGTCCGATCTGCTGATTGAGGCTGCACACGAGGTGCACGGGAAAGCGGGTTTGTTTAAACGCCGCGATGAATTTCCAGCCCTGATAGAGCATGAATTCCGTTTAAGCGACGATGCGCTGCGCTACTACAAATCAGGAAAGGGCTTTATCTACCGATACCTTCCGTTCCGGATGGCAAATCTGGTAAGACGTGTCCTTCTGGTCTTTGTGCCGGCGATCTTCGTGCTGCTCCCGGCGATGCGGATCATTCCCGCGCTCTATCGATGGCGGATCCGAATGCGGATCTACCGGTGGTATCGTGAGCTGCTGGCGCTCGAACGGGATACGAAGGCGCACGCGGCGCCAGAGGAACGTGGAGCATTGCTCGGGCGGATACGCCATATCGAAACGGAGGTCAATAAGATGAAAGTGCCGGCGTCATTCGCGGACCAATTCTATGTGCTCCGCGGACACATCATTTTCGTCCGCGAACAACTCAAGAACAATACGCACTCGCATTGAGCACACCATTAAACGAAAATTAATCGAATAATCCGAAGTCAGTCATTCGGAATGTCCACCCCTTCGGGTCCAGTCACCCGAAGGTCATTGGAACCAAAACGAGGATTTCTTTCATTCCATCATTCCCCGGTCATGAGAAAATGAACGCCTCCGGTCTTGAAAAGTGTACTACATCTGAGAGGCATTTCACATCAACAACCTTCCTGTTGTCTGCGACAATTGCAAAAATTGAGACGTGTAGAATCCAACCACAATTCCGCAATATTAAAAAGTATAAACAATCCTCGTTTTCATCCTTTTATGTTAAAAGTCAAGCCTGGCTCAGACTAAACAGGCTGGCCGATAGGTTTTTCCCTGTTTGCTATTTGTTTTCGTTAATGGTCATTGAAAGTGTACCAGTCGGAGGATTCCCCCCCTGCATTGATCGTTTGTGAGAATTTTCTTTGTTGGGGCAGAAATCGGTTCTCACAAATGCCCCAGGATCGATTTTCCCGGGGCAGTCCATATCCTGATACCCCCCGTAGGATCCTTTCTCGGGATTTGTTCGCAGAACGGACAAATCTTTAAAACCACGCTTTTATTAGCAGACATGCCTACATCATTAAAGGCAGCTGCATTTCCTTGATCATATTTTAAAGTTGTGGGTCCGCAGTCTGTAGTAGTGCAGACACGCTTCATGAGCCGGCTGCAGGATGGAACAAAGCGGTACCCACGATGAATCAGGTTCTAAGATCGACCGCTCTAACGTGATCCCGTTTCTTATTGTATAACCGCAGGCACATACTCCTTCTGATTCTTCAGGACGTATCTGATTCGATTCAATAGTTTTCTGGCGATATGAACGATGGCCCTTGTTCTTGGCATGTTTTTAGAGAGGCGTTCAAAGGCCATAAGTAATGCCGGGTCTTTCCGTGTAGCAATCCACGAGCTTTCAATAATCAAATGCCGAAGTGATTGGTTGCGTCGGTTGGTAATGCCTGTTGTTATGTCCTTTTCTCCGCTGGAGTCCGTATTGGGAATGAGACCGACATAGCTCGCAAGTTTGTCGAGTGATCCAAACCGATCGATATTACACAGCTCCGTGAGAAATGTCATAGCGGTGAGTGTGCTGATCCCCGATACGGTTTTTAATAATTTCACATTAACTTTATATTCATCTGACCGAGAGAGGACGCGAATGTTCCGATTCAATTCGACGACGATTCCCCGGATATGGTGTAACTCTTGGAGATGCACCATAAAGGAGACATTGCCGCTAGCCTTTTCCATGCGAATCGCTTCAAGCCATTTAATGAACTTGCTTGACCAGTTACGGGTAACAATGTCAGTGGGTAGATGAATGCCATAAAAAGCGAGCATGGACTTGATCTGGTTCTTGCACCGGGTCTGCTTCTTGACCATGTTTCGTCGGGTTCTAATCAAGCTGCGATCTTCGACCTTTATCCGCGTGGGAACATAGATTCCTACGAGCTCTCCGTTTCTATGGCATCGGGCAAGTTTGCGGCAATCTACCTTATCGGTTTTGCCTGCCCGTTCCTTGTCTGTTGTCGGAATGTCAGCAGGATTTACCACTATGCAGTCGATGCCTTTTTCTCTTAACTGGTCGTGGATCCAGAATCCGGAATAGCCGGCTTCATAAACGGCGTGATAGGTTGCACCAGGGAAGTTCCGATTCAGGTAGTTGGCCAGGACCGATGGATCTGGTGGCTGCGTGAAGGTCTTATGTTCAAACTGTTGAGTCAAGATGCATACACTCCAACTTTTCTTATGAACGTCCAAACCGACATAAATATGTTGACCGCTGAAATCGAGTTTGCTAATGTTAATCATGGCAAGTCTCCTTTCGGTGTATTTTGGTCTTCCTAACGAAAATATACCTTAAGTCAGACTTGCCATTTTAATCATAAGGTCTGAAGTCGTTGACAGTTGTAACTTTCTGAAATTGCAGTTTTCACCTTGTATTCGATAATCAGATACCCCGAAAATACTTTTTTGTTCGTCCCTTTCACCGTATCTTTCACGGTACTTTTTAGCGACGATAATGTGAGCTTCGTATGTCCATTGATCAGGATACTGAAAGGTATGAATAACAATGGCCCCTGGATCCAGGGGCCACTCCCGGGCTGGCGACCTACTTGGCTTTTTTAACGATACGGAGGTGGGACACCGCCTTGGAAGGTGTGAATTCGACGCATTCATAGATGCTTTCCACTCCGCCCACATCCTCGAAAATGCGCTCCCCTTGGCCCATCAAAAGGGGCACCTGCACCAGGTGCAGCTCGTCGATCAGGCCCGCCTTCAAGTACTGGCGCACCGTGGCCGGGCCGCCGGCCAGGCGCACGTCCTTGCCTTTGGCCGCAGCAAAAGCCTGTTTCAGGGCCGAATCGATGCCGTTCGTCACAAAGTTGAAGCTGGTGCCGCCTTTCATGTCAAAGGAGGCCTTCTTTTGATGGCTCAGCACGAAGACCGGATGGTGATAAGGCGGGTTCTCGCCCCACCAGCCCTTCCAGGCTTCTTTGTCCTTGGCATCAGGCGGCGGGCCGAACATATGCCGGCCCATGATGCTTGCGCCGATGTTGTCATCAGACTTGGCCATGAAGTCGTTGTCGATGCCCTCGACGCCTCCGGGCCGGCCGAACATGGTGTTGAAGAACTTGGTGGCAAAGACCCAGTTCATGAGTTTGAGGCCGTCCTTGCCAAAAGGCTCTTCCTGGCTTTGCCCGGGAGCGGCGCTGAAGCCGTCCAAAGAGATGGCGAAGCTGCGAACGACGAGTTTAGGCATGGGGTTTCCTTTCTTTAGAGAGTTTGATCGGTGATGCTGGCAGCTCGACAGGCCTAGGCCACGTTCTTCCCATTGGCCGTCTCAACCTCGATCTGCCTCATCTACTAGTTCCGGCTTATTTTTTTAACTTGAGCAAAGTTTGAAGCTTATCGAACGAGTCCCCCCATCCACCAGTCATGATGGGCTTCAATTCATTGAAGGTCTTATTAGATATCTCGATTTCTCAGAACGAGTTTTTCAAACAAGCTGCATCGAGAGAGAAGGTTTCCCGAGATGCTGATCTTAGAAATGTTAAAGGAGGTTACTTGGTTGCTTTTGCTGCGCGGAGGACAGGATAGAATTGGGTGAAAACCCAGTCCTCAGCGGCATTCTTCTGGTGACACTCGTTGCAGTTTTCGGTCGGCTGCATCTTGGCCTCGGCTAGCGCTTTGCCGTCAGCCCCTATGAATTTGAAATAGGCCCAATTGCCGTGTTCTTTGGCAAATCTCTTCGAGTCCTTCACCGCCATTGCAACGCCGATGAATTCTCCTGGGAAATAACCGTTTCCGCTGGCGGCGCTCTTTGCGCCGACCGATGCAAGCTCCTTAACGAAAATGGTACGTCGGGGAATTTGCCGGTCTTGCGGTATGCGTTGAAACTGATCGGGTCTATGTAGACATCGTGGAATTCAGGGAACGCCGCACTTCCATTGTTCATATCGTTTGGGGTCACAGGGGCTCCGACAAAGACCCACTGCCGGAAATACTTCGGCATAAGCAGTTCCCCATCTTTGGTGAACATGGGGCCAGCCCCTTCCTTCGGGGCACCGACAGCTGACATCGTCAACGCGGCAAGTGTAACAGTTGCGGTAATAAAGAATAGGAATATCTTGCAAAAATCACGAGACAAAAAAGATAAAGCGGTTGTAAAGTTCATGTGGTACCTCCTTAGGTGAAATGCTTGAGTTACTATCAGTTTACCCCGTACAAATGGAAATACAAGCAAGGACCGAGAAAAATTATGTCAGATGCCCGTGACCGACGTGACGCTTTCCAGTTGAAGTATTATTTCAAGCCTGCATCCTGAAGTTCTCGCTCAGCAATGATGCTTAAACTATCAACTTCACCTCGAATCTGATATCCTAGACTATCCTTGTGGCGTTCACCTTTTCCCCTGCAGACGGCGAATTCCTCCCCCATATGCATGCCGTCACTGTATTCTCTTAAATACTTTTTATCATAAACTGGTCGCTAGGACAAAGGCGCATCTTTTAAAGTTGCTATAATAGCTTAAGAGGTGGATGTGCTGGAGGTTTCAGGCAATCCGCAGACACGCGTTGAACGAGTATTGGCATATATCACTAACGAGGGCGCTTAGAAATCCAGAGGCCAATACAAAGGACCTGACCCTCTAAATTCCGATGAATATATTAAAAGGGCAGACAGCCTAGAAAAAAAGTGATAACATTAACAACGCCGTCGAGAGAGACGCTGAGAGCTGCGTTCCTCACGGCGACGTTATGAGTGGGAAATTATCAAAATGAACTCTGAAATCGTTAAAAACCAATAACGGATGTCGCCAGCGAGAGGAACACATCCATCATACGCATACGCTATAGGAGGAATTGCACATGAGTTACATACAGATGATCAGAATGAGGCGACTGTTCTTGTCACTTATGAGAAAGCTGCTTCTAATTGGACTACTGATAGGATTGTGCAGTTGCCAGAGCATGCGGCGGATTACTAATCCTCCGCCGGCACTTCCCGAGCCAAAATATGTTGCATCCGTTAATGATGACGCGAAATTTACGGTCATCCCTTTCAATGATTATATGAACCAGATAGAATTCGCAGCATACGTAGAAAGCGTTCTACTCAAAGCGGGTCTAAATCTCGTTGCGGCCCCTCGAGGCACAAAAATGGTGGAGAAAAGGAAAGGCGCTGGAGTAGTACATGACAGTGATGCTTCAAGCGAATCAAATGCGCGAGTCCAGAGAGAGGAGATTCAAGCGACAAGCGTGGAAAAATATATTACCAACGGGGAAATCAATACGGATTACATAGTAGAAACAATGTTGATCCGTTATAAAGGTACTGTTAAGTTCACGAGAATAAAAGACGCTAAAATTATGGGGGTCTTCACAGTTTCGGCTGACGACTCAGATCACCTTAGAAAGGATATTTTTGATGCACTTGAGGACATGCATTTTATAGTTCGTACCCAAAATGACGTTAATCCGTGATATGTTATAGAAGCTGTGTCAAACAAGAGCGAAGAATCGGTTATCGTGAGTCTTGTCATGATCCTGACATGTAATGACTCATGCGGTATTCTATGCCCTTGTCTCAATATTGGTAGTGCAGACTCGAAGATGTTGTCAATGACCATGAGGGCGCAGAAGAATCACAATTGCCATTTGTAACTTTCATCGAGCCCTCCATCCTGTAGTTCACGCCAATTGCTAATCGCAGATCTGCGCACTTCATCCCGAATTTGACAAACCTCATCGTTGTCCTTTTCGATATCGACAGTCCTTTTCGATAACCCCATTGTTGACTAGCTCAATCGTTATCATTGACATCGCCATGAATCAGTAATATATTCGTCATAAATATTGAAACCGACATGGCCTAATCATTGCTTAACTTTTTAAACTTATCGGGATTCATGCCATGACTCAAAAAAGCATCAGCCCAGGGAAAATAAAAGGTATGATAATCCAGCATGCTATTCAAGGTGCTGGTGTTACATCCATAGCACGATCATTTAAAATCGCGCGATCTACTGTCCGCTCGTACATTAAAATGTACAACAGTTCCGACCTTGTTCACACTGACATTGTTAATCAGTCTGCAAATATTGTTGCGGCTTCCTTGAAGCCGCAGAAGAATATTTGCGAAAATGTCAGACAAGCCCGTTTAATTGATCGCCTTTTTCAATTCCATCAACGCCTCGAAAACGAAAATACAAACCTGATAACTCTTTGGCATGAGTATCATCAAAGTGAGCCTTTGGGGTTCAAATATTCACATTTTGTCTCTCTCTATCATAACTGGCGCAGGAAGAATGGATTTGCTAAGGTCAAATTCAACAAATGGCAAATTAAAGACGTGTCCAAGGATACTGAAAAAACTCTGAGAGCATGGAGGTCCTCGAACAGTCGGAGCAAATGGGAACGAGCCGTAGCCCTGTTAGATTTGCTTAAATGAGGCCAGATAACCAAAATAAGCAGGAAAATAGAAAGGTCGTGCAAGACCATTAAAAAGTGGTATGCAGTTTTTATAGACAAAGGATTAGAGCATCTCGACTTGCATAGGACAAGAAAGAGTCCAGAACAGGTAGTTAACAACATTAAGCTCAAAAAGGACCGAATAATCAAGTTAATACATGAAGCGCCTTCACTCCATAATATCAATCGAACCTCTTGGAGCTTAAAAACGTTAGTACAAGCATATTCAAATATTTATAGTGAGACAATTTGCAAAACCATGATATCTGAATATGTTCGTTCAGAAGGTTATGCATTCAAGAAAGCAAGAACGGTTCTGACAAGTCCCGATCCAGAATATCGTACCAAGCTGAAAAAGATTACCAATATTCTTTCCAGTCTTAAACAAAACGAAAAGTTCTTCTCCATCGACGAGTTTGGTCCTGTCGCAATTAGAATCCGTGGTGGGCGGGCTTTTTTCCCGAAAGATCAAACGCGAACAATACCCCAATTGCAAAAGAGTAAAGGCAGCCTTATCTGCACTGCAGCATTAGAATTAACCACAAATCAAGTTACTCACTTTTATTCCGGCAAAAAGAATACCGCCGAAATGATAAGATTACTGGAAATTCTCCTTTCCAAATACACGGATGAAGAACGAATTTATTTTTCCTGGGATGCGGCCTCTTGGCACGCTTCCAAAAAACTCTATGAAAAAGTCACAGAGGTAAATGAACCTACATATAGAGACAGAAATCATACCCCACTTGTGGAACTTGCCCCGCTTCCTTCGAGCGCGCAATTTTTAAATGTGATCGAATCCGTTTTTAGTGGCATGGCCAAGGCAGTCATTCACAACAGTGACTATCAATCTGTTGATGAGTGCAAGTTCGCAATAGATAGGTATTTCACCGAGCGTAATCAGGCTTTCTTAGAAAACCCAAAGCGTGCAGGCAAAAAAATATGGGGTGAGGAAGTAGTGTGCTCGGTCTTCAGTGAAAGCAACAATTGCAAAGATCCAAAATATCGGTAACATGTTATAATATCGATAGGAAGGAGCAATAATGCCAACAATCTCGATGTTCTTCGGAATTCTTATTTCAATTTTTTATGAGGATAACGAACAACATCATGCACCGCACATTCACGCGCGATATCAAGGAAAAAAGGTTTCGATAGCCATTGATGACGGACGTGTTCTTGCGGGAGACTTTCCACCTCGCCAACTTCGAATGGTGCAGGTCTGGATTGATATTCATAGGGATGAACTCATGGCAGACTGGGAACTCGCCGTTGCTGGTGACGAGCCGTTTCGTATCGCGCCGCTTCAATAAAGGAGAATATTATGGAAGCGCTACTTGATGTCGTCAGCGTAAAAACTAGGGAAGATTACACTTTAGAGCTTGTTTTTGAGAATGGAGAACAACGAATATTCGACATGAAACCCTTTTTCGACAGAAAGCCCTTTGTCAAACTTTTCAATTCTCCGCTATTCTTTAAGGCGTCCGTCCAATATGGTACTGTCATTTGGCCGGGGAATATCGATATCGCACCAGAGACGCTCTGGACCCTATCTGTGAAGGCCTAATATAGACAATCCAAACCAATAGTTCGGCGCCGTCGGGCTGATTAACCCGACCGATGAGTCAGTTGTGCGTTCATATGCACCCTACACTCCGCCATGATGACTGTTGCGTACGATTGAGATAAAACAGTTGTAGGTGTTCATCGAGAAGGGCACTTACGCTGAAGGATAAAAACTTCCGAACGAAACGTTCCGTGTGAAGATCATCCTGAAGTTCAGAAAGCGCCGGGATAAACCGGCATAGAGCAGGGGGTGCAAGTCCCCTACATGAAAGGACGAGCTGATCCATCATGGCCCCGAGTCATGCGCGGGCGATCGTGAGACCGCACGTGAAGCGTTGACAGGGGAAACGTAGGCCAGCCATTGAGCTCCGAAATCTGGAGTCCGGGGCGCCGACCGAGTTGAACTATCGGGAAGGCACCACGAACAGCGCGCTAACAGCAAGTTGCTGTTCGGCCCCGCGGAGTCGAAGACCCTGTGCATGCGTGGACACTCTATGCTCGAGAACCGGGAGAGCTCAGCAGTTCCCGACCGGAATATCGGCGGGACGGTAAGGGAAGGCCAGTGGCCGTAATCCTTACATGCACGCTGCCGAGCAGTCTGACATCGGCGTAGTACCGAAGAAGGGGCCGAACAATACGAGGTGTCCTCACTCGTTGCGGAGGTTCCGGAGGGAAGGCTGATGACCAAGGGGAATTCTGGAAAGTCGTCTGCGACCTGTACACAGAGACGGGGAAAGCAATTGAACGGACTTGACAGGATACGTGAGGTCGTAGTCTGCAAGCGGTCTTGCGTCATTTACCCAAGGTAGGTGCCGTGTGAAGTAACCCTTCTCGCACGGTTCTGTGCGGGGGTGCCGGTAACGGGCATCCCTACCGCGATCGTCAAATGCAAATCGTGGATCTGCGCACTTCATCTCGAATTAATTAACGCACCTCACAAATAATCCACCGCTGAAAAGCCTGTTGCACAAACACTATTTTGTCACCCTGAGCGAAGTGAAGGGTCCAGAAACAGGCCTGGAAAAGCGAGATTCTTCGCTTACGCTCAAAACGATGAACAGGGCAGATTCGGCATTCGTGCAACAGCTCAATACACACCCATGCTATACTGTATGAATATAAAGATTTCAAAGGTGGACCTTATCACGTCGGAATATAGGCAACCACGAGGAAGGAGGACAATTATGCAGAGAACGAAAATCATTTTGCTCATATTTGTTGCGGGACTTCTGCCGATTGTTGGCGCCGGCTCAGGGTATCCATCGGAGCTGATCGTGGATACCCAATTCGTTACTGAAAAGCTCGGGAAACCGGACTGGGTCATCCTGGACACAAGAACTCCCGAGGAATACATGGAAGCGCATATTCAAGGGGCGGTCAATCTGGGGAAGAGAGCGGATAAGGCCCTGCGCGATCCCACCCACCGGTCTTATCCCATAGTTCAAGCCATCGAAAAGACCCTGGGGGCGGCAGGCATCGGCAGCGACAAGCATATCATCCTGTACGGCAAGGCAGTCGATGTCTTCTACAATACCGTGCCTTTCTGGGTACTGGAATACCTCGGGTGCAACAGCCCATCCTTGAAATGCACCGTCCATTACTATGACGGCGGTATCGAGAGGTGGGAGACGGATGGAGGCAAGGTGGAGCAGACGGAAAGCGCGCTCGCTCCGGCCCAGTTCAAGGCACACGTTATTCCAGCCCGGTTGGCGACCACGGAAGAAGTCCTGGACGCGGCGAAGGGCAGGAAGAAAGCGGTTATCATCGATGCAAGGACCGAGGCCGAATACAGCGGCTCCGATATCCGGGCTTTGCGGGGAGGACACATCCCCGGCGCCGTGAACATCAAGGTCCAGAAGAATTACACTGCGGATACATACCGAATGCATCCGCTCTCCGAGGTGGAAACGCTATACAAGGATATCCCCCGCACAGCGCGCGTCATCTCTCACTGCCAGACAGGGACCCGGTCCACGTACACCTATCTTGTGCTTCGTCTCCTCAATTACGAGAATGTTGCCAACTACGATGATTCCTGGATCGTCTACGGAAGCAACGTCAACTTTCCGGTCGAGAATGAACAATGGTATGACTTCTTTGAAGTTAACAGGAGCATAAAGGAGTTGAAGGAAATGGAACTTAAGTAGATCCATAAACGGGCGTTGTTTTTGACTGATACACCAGTATGCATGTTTCTTGCTGACCTACCACACCAACGAAATATCAGGATCTGCTCGGACGAAATGAAAAGTGAGTTGTTAGTGCTATTGTTATTCATAAGAGTAAAGCACATTCGACAAATCCAAAGGAGGATCAAATGGCAAAAGCAATGACCAAGGCTCAATTAGTAACGCGTGTTTCTGAGAAAGCCGGAATCACCAAGAAGGCAGCGAGTGACATACTTATTCACATTGCTGAAATAGCCTACAAGGAAGCAAAGAACTCATTTACACTTCCTGGCATTGGGAAGCTCGTGCTCGTTCAGCGCAAGGCCCGCATGGGCAGGAACCCCCAGACCGGCGAGGCCATCAAAATTCCCGCGAAGAAGGTTGTCAAATTTCGGGTTGCCAAGGCCGCAAAGGATGCGATCCTGGGGAAGAAATAACAGCTATCACCTGTGAGCAATCATCGGTAAAAGGGCCTTCTGACCTCGGGTTGGAAGGCTCTTTTCGGTTTGAGAGAACCATATTTGCGATCGTAATATTCAGCGAATTTAGCATCCTGAACGTCGCAATCGTTTAGATTTATCGAATTTATACGTTTCCTGTCGAATTTGTTAATCCCACAACAATAGGCAAAGCGTTTTCTTGAACCTCCGGAAACCAGAGGCACTTTAATACCCTCACCCGGTGTCACGGCCAAAACCTATGCGTATTCCAGCAGCAGTTTTCTGCGCGCAGGATGGCGGAGCTTTTTCAAGGCCTTGATTTCGATCTGACGGATGCGTTCCCTTGTCAGCTTGAAATATTTACCAATTTCCTCAAGGGTGTATTCGTTTCCAACCCCGATGCCAAAGCGCATGCGGATGACCTTTTCTTCGCGGTCCGTCAGCGAGGCAAGCACATCCTCGATGCAACTGGACGCCTCGCTGTTCTCCAGGCATTTAAAAGGCGAAATCGATTTTTCATCGATGATGACATCCTTCAGCTCCTTCTCCTCGGCAAGGATGGGCGTTTCCAGGGACACCGGCTGCTGGATTGCCCGAAGGACTTCGTTCACCCGCGCGACGGACAAGCCCAGGATCTTTGAGATCTCTTCGGCTGCCGGCTCCCGGCCCTTTTCCCGCATGTATCTGGTATAAATACGGCTGATTCTGGTGCTTTCCTCGATAAGGTGTACTGGCAGACGGACAGTGCGCGCCTGATCAAGGATGGCGCGCATGATGCGCTGCCTGATCCACCACGAAGAATAGGTGCTGAATTTGGTGCCCTTGCCCGATTCATAACGGTCCGCCGCCTTCATAAGACCCATATTGCCTTCCTGGATGAGGTCGATCAGGGTAAGGCCGCGGTTCGCATACTTTTTGGCAATGGAAACAACCAGTCTGAGATTGGCCTTGATCAGTTCGTCTTTGGCCTGTTTTGCCCTCTCCTCCTCGAGCTCGATACGGTTGACTATGTCCCGAAGCGTGAACTGGTCTATGTTGATTTTTTCCAACTCCGCGGTATTGCCGCTCTCCGCGTGTTTTGCCATAGTGACGAGCTTCTTAAGCATCTTTTCTATCTCCCGGAACGAGAGGCTCATTTCATTGAGAGTAGCCGTCGCCCCCACCATATCGCGTAGGCTGAATTGTCTTTTGAGCCTCTCGTGCAGGCGCATGAAAGCGGCCTCATACGCGTTGTTCCATTCACCCGGATAACGCAGTACATCCTTCGCCTTGACCAGCCCCTGCTCGATATTGGCGCCGAGCGCAAGGACCCGCGGAATTGCCAGGGGAGAGCTGAGCGCGATCGCTTTGAGCGCGCTCCTGCCTTCCTCGAGAATACGGACATACTCCTGCTCTTGTTCGAGCTTGAGCATGGGGAATCTGCCTACGGACTTCAGGTAGGAATCAACCAGATCGACGCCTCCGACGAACTCTTCCGCTCCAATCTCGGCGATTTCGGCCGAAGCAGGCTCTTCTTCCTCTTCTTCCGCCAGCTCGTCCGCGAGTTCTTCCATCACTTCTTCAGGCGCCTCGTCGGGGTACTCATTTATTTCTGATAATATCGCTTTGCTCATTAACAACCTCTTTCCGTTATCCATATCTTCCTCCAATCAAAAGCCAAGCTGCCTTGGACGGTTCTGCTGACTGGCCCCCATGATTGGATGAGAGGCTCGGTCCAAGTGTGTGTTATAATGAGCACTTCCCGCACTTTCTCCATCTCGAAATAATTGTTGTTCCTTCTTCCCGCTTACCCTGAACGACACTTTCTACAATCTCCAATCCGCGAACAAAACGCATAGCAAGCGATACAGCACTAAATTACTCTTGTATTGATTGTATCACTTATTGAGAAAATTATTGACCCGTTATAAAATAATTCCGGAAATTGTTGCGAGTTTGAATGCTGAGAGCTGATACATGTGCAATTGTATTTTGTGGAGATCTCCATTCATTTACCGCTCATCCTCTACGTCACCGATACAGGAAGAGATGATGTGGCAGGAACAGAAAGCAGCAATGCGGGATGGCGTGCTGATAGGCCGAATGTTTTGGGGATCATCGGCATATTTAAGGCGTCGGAAGCTGATTCGGGTCATAGCAAATTCCAATTATTCCTTGACAACCAGCATCTTGTTGCAATAATATGACACTTCTTGTTGCCCCTCTTCATTTACCAATAACTGGCACAGCTATAAGAATTTGCAGCAGATCTCAAGGGAGGCTTTTTTCATGTTCAATCCATTTTCAATTATCAAAAGAATAGGTGAGTGGTTCAGCACAGGCATTTCAAGCAGAGCCAGAATCATCATCATCGCAGTCTTGATCATATTTTCACTAGGGTCCCTCTTTACAGCCTATAAGATCAACGATTATTTCGAGAACGATCCCAAGGCATGCTCCACCTGTCACGTTCATGATGCCGCAAACAAGGCATGGTCGACCAGCGTACATCATGGACTAAACTGCCATGAGTGCCACCATTCCACCAAGCTCGACCAGATGAGACAGGTCTACAATTTTGCCGTGCTCGGCCATAACAAGGTTTCACCCCGGCACGGTGAAGTTATCGTGCCGTGGAAGATCATGCTTTTCCTGCCATTGGGAAAAGAACGATAAAGAGCCGAACGCGCCGAACATAGCCAATTCGAGATACCACGCAAAGCATGTCTTTATGGAAAAGATCGAATGTACAAAATGTCACGGCTACCGGACCCATCAGTTCAGCCTCGAGGAAAGATATTGCCTGACCTGCCACAAGGACAAAGAAGTGCACGGAACAGGGATGGAGAAGCTTGCGTGCCTCAACTGCCATACGGACAGGACAAAAGACCTCAAACCAGGGGTGAAGAAGTGCCTCTTCTGCCATGGCGCGCGAAAAATACAGGAAAGAACTGCTGGCTGACGCGACACTCGATGTCACCCATTTCCAGCCCGATGAAAAAACGATCCAGCCGGGCGATAAAGATAGACAGGCCGGAAAACGGGCCCATGCAGTTCAACTGCTATGAATGCCACAAGCCGCACAAAGCCTCACGGCCTGACTGGGGCAACTGCCTCTCATGCCATAAAAATATCATGGCGGTCGGCAAACACAAGACCCATGTTCAGGATTCGGGCATGAAATGCAAGGAGTGCCACAAGCCCCATGTCTGGACAATAACGAACGAGCAGGCCAAGAAAACCTGTGTGGCATGCCATGAATATAGAGCCCCGAAGGCCTTTCTTGGCCGGTAAGCTGAATACGAGATCGGACCCTCATGGCCTCCGGTCAGGACCAGGGGTGCGTTTGGAGAAAAACCCTGACAATGGAAAAGGAGAAATGTATAAGCTTCATCAGGTCCTGTAAGGAGAATAATAATGAAGAAAATGGTAATAGCGTTCACGGCATGCGCACTGCTTATTTCCTTGGTATCTCTGGCTTTTGCAGCGGCAACACTGACAGGCACCATTAAAAGTGTTGATACGAAAACAGCGACGATTGTATTTTGCGCCGAGGGCGGGAAGGATGTAACGCTCAAGGCAGACAAGTCTATTGATCTCGATAAATTTAAAGTCGGCGATAAAGTGGAGATTATCGTAGAGGATGATGTGCTGAAAAGTATTAAAGCAGGACATGCCGGCTGGTGTCCCGAAGGATATTGAAAATCAGCTCTCTCGGTGGTTAAGAGTAGGAATATTTGCCGGAATCGGTTTGGCAGCACGTCTCTCGTAAGTGTTGGATTGTCGTTCAGACGTACGCTGTACTGGTAGAGTATTCACAACCTCTGACGGGGCTATTAACCAACGGGGCCACAGTAACACACAAAGAGGCGGTGCATGACCCGCGCGTTCAAGTGCAAGCTCAAGTAGAAATTCGTAGTTTTTCAAGTTAGAGCAGACGCTTAGTAGGAGGTGTCGTTGATGCCGACCGAGAAAGGCAGCCTGACTTATTCTGGTAGAAATGTTTAGTCTCACTGTCATCCTGAAGTCGTTGACAGTTGCGGCTTTCTGAAATTGCAGTTTTCACCTTGTATTCGATAAAAAGTTACCCCGAAAAACAACGACCTTGTATCTAGGCTGCCTCCTCTTCATCCAATGACGAACGAATGGAGTAGAGTTTATGCTCCCGCTGACCTAGTGGCAGTGATGAGAGGCACTTTTCCACATTATCATGTTCGCAGTTGCCTTATCGCGATGGCAGCGATATTCGAAGGGGTCCTTACCGATTTCTGGGAAATATTGGAATCTCGTAATATTCCGCAAGCTAAGGGCAGAAATTCCGATTACAGGCCACGGCTAGATTGGGCTTTTGATCGGCTAACAAAAACAACTTACGGATCCCAGGGCATGCTAGCCCGCTTAGATCAAAACAGAAGAGACGTTGATCACGTTAGACGGTTTCGGAATTGCTATCTTCATAACAACGGATTGTACAATTCAAAATACGAGACTACATCGTTGCCGATACGGGGGAGATCTGACCTGCACGAAGATTATGTTAAGTGGAAGGCTGATCAAACTAAGCCATGCCCAGTGGTCCCAGATGACAGAGATTTTGACAAATACTACAAAGCGCATGTGGAACTCTTGCATCAACTACACGATGTTGTTCAACGCGAAGACTGCGGATATACAGGTACAGGATATAGCTACCAAGAACAAGGTAAAATCATTGACTGGTCAAGAATTATGCTGGGGATATAGAATTATCATAAAAAATATACTAACCAGCGCCTCGACAGCGACGCACCAAAGACGGCGCGTCAGGCGCGTGTTCTCCATGTTACAACCCATAAATCACGGAATTTTTGACGAACCGCTCTATCACCTAGTAGGTGCTGTTGTTGCCGACCGGGAAAGAGTAGCCTGATTTATTCTAATCGAACTGTTCAGCCTCAAG
>CAVUHW010000008.1:0-261044 GCA_963741205.1 Nitrospirota bacterium | reverse complement strand
ATCCCCCCTCGACGATGCCCCGCTCCTCCCACATAAACCAGTTTCCCGTGTCCTCGAGGAACTGGAGCGTATTGGCAAAAATGGCGTAATGCTCTTCTTCCTCCTGGATCAGCCGCTCCAGGAGCGCCTTTTCCTTGTCCGACTTCACGCGGGAGAGGGCCTTCTCATAAACGGCCTTGCCTTCTTTTTCCATCTGCATGGCGATCCGGAACGCCTCAAGCTCATCCGCGGTCGCCTCGACCTTGTTCATCAAGTCTTTCTTCATGGCCTCGAACACGGTTCTCACGTTCTTCATCGGGCTCACGTCCTTGTGCGTTATGTGGAGCCCTATGACGACCTGCCGTATCATTTCCAGGTGCCGTTTTTCATCCTCGATGATCGCCTGAAACATCTTTTTACCCACGGGGTATGACGTCTTCCGGGCCGCCTCCGTGTAGAACGCTATAGCGTCCGTCTCTGTTTTCAGGGCCATTTCAAGCGCATCCATAAGCTCTTCCTCCGTTATCGTGCAATAGGGTGATCGCGATCCGGGACGATCGTAGTAATCATTATATCACGGCAATCAGCAGAAGGTATTAGAGGAACACGACGGCATGATGATTAGTACCTAAGGGCATAGTGCGGTCGCTGGCAGGCGAAAGCTTGACAGTTCCCGTACTCGCCTATAAATTTAAATCAGGATAAGAATATTCTCAATAATGGAAATTAGCCGCCGCAATCCTGGCGGCGCATGCACCGGCCGCCTTTCAGCCGGCATTGAGAAAGGAGGAAACGCTATGAACAAAACCATGAAAGTCGCGATCGTTCGCGAGTTCGGTAAACCGCTTTCAATAGAACAGGCCCCTGTGCCCACGCCCGGAGAAGGTCAGATCCTGGTCAAGATTGCGGCAAGCGGGGTCTGCCATACTGACATTCACGCCGCTGACGGAGATTGGCCCGTCAAGCCTAAGCTGCCCTTGATACCCGGCCATGAGGGCGTAGGTTATGTGGCGGCACTGGGGAAAGGCGTCACCGCGGTGAAAGAGGGTGACCGGGTGGGTATTCCCTGGCTTCACACCTCATGCGGTTACTGCGAGTACTGCATCAGCGGTTGGGAAACGCTCTGCGTGAACCAGCAAAATTCCGGTTACTCCGTGGACGGCGCGTATGCGGAATACGCCCTGGCCGACCCGAAGTATGTCGGCCATTTGCCGGCGAACGTTCCGTTCGCGGAAATCGCGCCCATCGTGTGCGCAGGCGTAACGACATACAAGGGCCTCAAGGAGACCGAGGCCCGGCCCGGGCAGTGGGTGGCCATTTCCGGCATCGGCGGGTTGGGCCACGTGGCCGTTCAGTACGCGAAGGCGATGGGGCTGCATGTGGCGGCAGTGGATATCGCCGACGACAAGCTTGACCTGGCCCGGAGTTTGGGCGCGGAGCTCACCATCAATGCGGCCACGACCGACGCCGTCTCCGAGGTCCACAAACGCATCGGCGGCGCTCACGGCGTGGTGGTGACTGCCGTCTCGCGCGCAGCTTTTCTTCAGGGCATCAGAATGCTTCGCCGCGGCGGCACCTGTGCGCTCATCGGTCTTCCCCCGGGGGATTTCCCGGTACCGATCTTCGACGTCGTCTTGAACCGCATTACCATACGCGGCTCGATCGTCGGCACGAGGAAGGACCTGCAGGAGGCGCTCGGGTTCGCAGGCGAGGGCAAGGTGAAGGCGCACATCGAACTACAGCCGCTGGAGGCCGTGAACGACGTTTTCAAGCGCTTGCGCGAAGGCAAGGTGACAGGACGCGTTGTATTGAAGATTACGGAAGAGGCTTGAGAGGGCCTGACTTTATTCTATCGAGAACCCGGAGGTGACCCTAAGAGTTGACTCCGAACCTGTAGGGTCGCGTCTTGTATCTTGCTAGTCGGTATACATATCAAAATACAAGATGTGGCCCTGATGACTCTGGAGTGATGAAGGAGATTGCAAGAATGAAGGCTATCCGATTCGATCGGCACGGTGAGCCCGCAAAGGTTCTTGCAGTCGAGGAGCGGCCTCTGCCGGAACCGGGAAATGGGGAAGTAAGGGTTCGTATCCTGGCCAGCCCGATCAACCCATCTGACCTGTTGTTTGTGCGGGGACACTATGCAGGCGTCCAAGCGAAGTTCCCATCGCCCGTCGGATTTGAAGGCGTTGGCATTGTGGATTCTCTCGGGCCGCAGGTGCAAAGTCTCCTCCCTGGACAGCGCGTTGTGGTCTTGAATTCCTTGGGGGGCAACTGGGCCGAATATGCAGTGGTGCCCGGGCACGATTTGCTTCCGGCGCCAGACGGTATTCCCGATGAGCAAGCTGCCTCCTTCGTCATCAACCCGGCTACAGCTATCCTCATGCTTCGTCATGTTCTGGCCGTCCCACGAGGCGAATGGCTGCTCCAGTCAGCGGCCGGCTCCGAACTGGGACGCATGATCATCAGGCTGGCCAAACACGACGGCATCCGTACCGTCAATGTCGTCCGTAGGCACGAATCGGCAGCTGAGCTGGAACGCCTCGGGGCCGACGCCGTTATAGTGTCCACTGCCGGGCCGATTGACGAGCAAGTCCGCGGCATCGTTGGTCCCCAGGGCGTCAAGTACGCCGTCGATCCCGTGGTCGGAGAAACCGGGACCCAGATGTACAAGGCACTGAGCGAGGAGGGCAGAATGCTGGTCTATGGCTCCCTCACCGGTGAGCCGATCCGTGTAGGAGCCGATCCACGATTCATTCTGGCAGGCCGCCGCATCCTGGAAGTGTTCTGGCTTGGCTACTGGCTGCCCAGGCTCGATGAGACGGCGCGACGTCAGTTGGTCCAGGAAATCGTCACTCTTATGAGCGAGGGCATTCTCGAGACCTCTGTTGGACGCAAATTTCCCCTCGACGAGATCGGCGCCGCCGTCACCCAGGCAGAATCAGTGGGCAGGCAGGGTAAGATTCTCCTCGTTCCCGGGAAGCAATAGATCATGTTGATCTGCCCCGGGCAGGCTTTCGTACTTCCTTCTTTGTATTTTTTGTAGCAAGAACAGGTAGGGATGCTGAAATTGCGATGCGGTCATCAAGCCGCAGACTCTCGAAGAAGGTCCTCTATTTTCGCGTCCAAGTCCCGAGCGACAGCGAGGGCGTCCGGGTTTCCGTAAGGCGCTAGAAGACTGGCCATCTTGTCATATGTCAAATGCACGCCGTCCGGCCGCTCATCCACCAGAATCGTGACCGGAGCGTACGATCCGGCGTCGGGAACATGCTTTGCCATTTCTTTCATGATGAGCGGGTTGCCGATCAAAAAGCGCACGATTTTCGGCGTGTCGAGGCCGGTCTCCTTGCGCAAAATCGCGCCGAGGTCGAACTCCATGAACATCATCAGCCCCCTCCTGCCGAGGCCCCTATGGACCGCACTTTCCAGTTCCGCGAAGGTCCGTGCGCCGTTGGTCGCCTTGAAGAACTCGCCCATGTCGGGATGCCCAACGGCCGCTTTGAGCGTTGCCACGACCGCCTCAAACGGACGGGAAGATGTCACGCTGAGCCGTTCTATCTCGACTTTTCTGATCGTCATGATCAATCCCCTTGACCCCACCAATTGGAGATTCAACGATGGGGGCTGTTTTTGCCGTCAACAAGCCTGCCCCCTGGAGGCTCTCCAAGGGGCAGGCTCTCTACTCGGTCAGTAGAAACGAAGCCGGCGATTCCCGGCATCAGGCTGCTTTTCTTTCACTCTGTAATTTCGTCAGAAGTTCCGCGAGGCGGTCCATGGTCTCGTATACCCCTGCCTCCATGCCCGACTTGAGCATAGCGTCGCGGTCCTCGATTGACTGGTAAACGGACTTGCCGGTCATCTTCGTTCTGCCGCCTATCTCTTCCAAGGTGCATGTTTCAAGCGAAACATGGCCCGGCATGCCTTCGAATTCAAAGGTGTTCACGATCCGCTCGGGCGAGTGTACCTCGTGATACACACCGTGGAATGCGTATTCCTTGCCCGCGGCGTCGCGCTGAACGTACCGCCACAGTCCGCCGGATTTTACGTCCATCTTGTCGATCGTGGTCGTGAGGTATTTTGGACCCCACCACTGCGGTTTCAGGTTCCGGTCCGCATATGCCTTGAATACAAGAGCCCGGGGCGCGTCGAAGACCCGCGTGATGATGACCTCCTGTTTCCCCCGCTCGGCAATGATCCTGGTCCCGCTTGTGACAATGTATTCAGCCAGCTTGTCGAAGGACTCGCTCCAGCCGGTTTCGGTCATTTCGCGCATCATGCCCGCAGGAATGCCCTCATGCAGCAGAACCATTTTCGTCTTGCCCCCCAGATCCTCGAACGTGACCGTCACCAGCAGCTCGAGTGGAAAGTCTCCTGCCATTCCGTAGTGTGAGGCCGGGACGACATTGCCCTTCTCATCTGCAAAGCTGTCGGTTACGACAAGCCGCTCCAG
This sequence comes from Nitrospirota bacterium, assembly GCA_963741205.1. Taxonomy (GTDB): domain Bacteria; phylum Nitrospirota; class UBA9217; order UBA9217; family UBA9217; genus JAJYKN01. Next base: position 256,615 of record CAVUHW010000008.1, on the reverse strand, counting down.
TGGAACGATCTCCCGGTAAACACCTGTTGACCAGTAATCCTTGCCGTCTGGACCGCGCATGCAGGAGAGATATTTACCCCCCACGCGGAGATCGATCTTGCTTACCGGCGCAGTGAAGTACTTGGGGCCCCACCACTTCTTTACTGCCTTCGGGTCGGTCCATGCTTTCCACACCTTCTCACGCGGCGCGTCGAAGAGGCGCGTAATGGTCAATTCATTTTTATTTTTAATCGTCTTTGACATTTTGATTACCTCCTTGCTTCAATTCCGGGTTTCTGGCCGATATTTTGTTATAGTACAGCACGACCTTACCCGATCCTTCTTTTTTCCTTCCCGACAATTCTAATCCTTTCGTATCCTTGATAAACATTGCCTCATGATATTATTGTATCGCTCTTTTCCGGCGGGGTTTTGCCTGAATGTCTTTTCCCAGCCTATGGACAGTTTGAGCATTGAGTGTTAACATGTCTGACGGGGGACGGAAGAGGATTCGGCCACCAGACCGTTCGCGGGCGATAATCATCTCCTGGGTTCAGGGATTGAGTTATAGCGGTGCGCCGGCCTTGACCGTTCCACCCGTTTTTTTCAATTTTCAATACTTCCGATTTGACCTGCAGGTCGCGTCCCGAACGTTTTTTTTCATACTGCTGAATGTGTTTCCTCTTTGCAGTGAAATCTCTTCCCAAAATAAATTTGTCGGACAGTTTTCTATTGCGAGGCCAAGACAAATAATTGCAATATTTGCTTGACTGCGATGCCCCCCCGAATTATCATGAAGAAGCTTTGTTCTCCCCAAAGGATGTGCCATGACGTCTGCTCGTACAACCTTCCAAAAATATGCAATCGCGGTTGCGGCCATTGTTGCGGCCGTTTTGCTTAGGCGGCTCATGGACCCCGTTATGGGGCCGGATGTGCCGTATATAACGGTCTACCCGACGGTCATCTTAGTCGCTGTTCTGTTCGGGCCGGGGCCGGGGCTTCTTGCCGGGGCGCTGGGCGTGATCGCGGCCCAGATCTGGCTTACCGGACTCTTCGGCGTCTTTAAATTCACGCATGCAGATTTCTGGCGGGCGGCCTTTGTTTTCGCGAGCGCAGTCTATCTCGGGTACGTGGGCAAGAAGATACACGAGACCGAGCATTCGCTATCGCTTCCTGGTGGAAGACTCGCCTGACGCGATCGTCATCCATGACGGCAAGAAGTTCCTCTTCGTCAACAGCACGGCGGTTACGATGTTCGGGGCCCGGGGACCCGAAGAGCTCGTCGGGCGCGACCTCTATTCCATCGTCCGGTCCGATTTCCATGAGCTCGTCAGGAAGAGGATCGAGATGCTACAGGGCCCCGGGGTTACCTCTCCACCGCAGGAGCTCAAGATGGTGCGCCTTGACGGTTCCGGGATCGATGCGGAGTCCCGGGGTACGTCTGTCATCCTGGACGGCAAGCAAGCCTACCAGATCGTCTTTCGCGACATCACCGAGCGCAAGAAGGCCGAACAGGCGCTTCGGGAAAAAACCCTGCAGCTCGAAGATCTGACGAGGAACCTCGAGAAAAAAGTGGAGGCCGAAACCGCCATCCGCGCAAAGAACGAACGGATGCTGATCCAGCAGGCCAAGATGGCTGCAATGGGCGAGATGCTGGGCGCCATCGCGCACCAGTGGCGGCAGCCCCTGAACGTCGTCGGACTCATCATTCAGAACATGCAGGAAGTCCATGAAAAAGGCAGGCTGGACAGGGATTACATTGATAAGAGCGTCGAGAAGGCCATGCAGCACGTTGAGCGCATGTCCAGGACGATCGACGATTTCCGGAACTTCTACAAGCCGGACAAGGAAAAAGCGATCTTTGACGCGATGCGTGCGGTAGGAGACGTGCTGAACCTGCTCCATGCACAGCTCTTAAGCGACAACATCAGGTACCGGCTCACGTGTCATACTCATCAGAAGGTCTTCGAGCACGAGGCGGATATCATCATCTGCGCCGAAAAAACCGTCGAGGGTTTCAAGAATGAATTCGAGCACGTCATGCTCAACCTCATCAACAACGCCCGGGACGCGATCCTCGAAGACCGTGTCCGACGAAAGCTGGAGCCCACCCACAAGGGCCTCCTCTGCTTCGATTTTTACAGCACGGACGGGGCGGTCATCATCAAGATAAGCGACAACGGCGGGGGGATCCTCCCTGATGCGATCGACCGGGTGTTCCATCCCTACTTCACCACCAAGGAAACTACCAAGGGGACGGGCCTCGGACTGTACATGTCCAAGGTGATCGTCGAGGAGCACATGAGCGGGAATCTGTCCGCGGAGAACAACGAGCACGGGGCGGTCTTCACCATCGAACTGCCGCACCCGGGAAAGACCCTTCGGCCGAGTCCGAATGATGTCCGATATCTCGATCCATTACTTCGCTGATCCGGGAACAGGCGCGCGGCCACGACCAGGCCGGTGACTTTGATATTCTTAAGTAGTGAGACACTGGAAGACCCCTGAGGGTCAAGTCTATTTCAATGTCAACCAGTTGTGCTCACTTGTTGAGATACTTGTTGATAAGGTCTTCGGCGCCCTTGCGGAGCAGCCGCTCGCCCTGAGTCCTGGCAACGGCCTTTGAGGTCTCTTCAGCCAGAGCAGTGGCCACTGTGCGAGCGATCTCGGCAGGGGTGGCGCCGCCGTGCTTGCCGATATCGGTCAGCTCCAGGCGGGGCAGCTCGACGATATAGGGCTTGTCCATCAGTTTTGCAATGCGCACATGGACCTTCCCCTTCTCGAACACCAGCTTTCTGATACGCAGCTTGATCTCTTTGCCCTTGGGGCTTTTTTGCGGCCGCTCTTCCCCGGGAGAACCTGACGGGGCAAGATTCTTCTTCAGGATGTCCACATTCGCTGTTCCGTCTTCCTTCATTTCATAGAACACTTCAGGACCGGAAATCAGGATATTGTCTATTACGATGGGTGTGCTCGTGACGGAGTTCACCTCGATCCGGACTGATATGTCATCAAGGGTAATGATGGAGGGAGAAAAGAAACCGGAAGGATTGGCCACCTTCAATCCAAGGACAGCGCCCTCGCCGCTCCTGAGCTTTATCTGCACTGAAGATACGCGGACAGCCGTTTTCGTTGCCTGGGAACCGTACTTCTCCATGGCAGCCTTCACGATGGAGTCGAGGTTCGTGAGAACGTAGACTGCGGTACCGGCGATGGCCAGAATAAGTGCGAGGAGGACGAAAAGAATAATCTTCTTTTTCATATGATGCGAGAATACCGGATTTCAGGAAAGGAGGCAAGCGGAAATAGTAACAATTGCGGAGTGCGGAACGCGTATTGATTTAGGCCCCACTCGTAAGCCTAACCCTATACCTGAGCGTGAGTTTACTCTCACCCATTCGCGAACTGCTAAACGAGGCACGATTTGAACTTGTTCAGGTAAGCCGGATTCCCCTTGAGCCGCAGCTTGCCCGTCAGCATCGCCTTGATCGGCGATATTTCCTCGTTGAGCATCCCGACCCATGTTGCGGCGTCGGCGCGCACGAGAAGGCCCGCAGCGCCGTGAAGTCCTTCCTGGACGGTTACTTTCTTGTCGGCAATGGCGATGGTCGCGGACCGCTGCTCCTTGCCCGTAAATTCAAAATGCAGCGTGAGAGTCAGCCCGTCCGCTTTTTCAGGATTAAAGAGAAGCTTGACCCCGTTCAGGAAACTTCCGATTGATGTCGGCCGGATCGTGTTCCTGACATGACGAACGTCCTTGGCCTTGTTCCCTGCCGCGATTTTTTCCGCTCTCGTGCCTTTGATCGCATAGACCGGTTCCTTTTTGCTCTTGAGCGGCTCCAGATACTGCTGAACGTAACCCATCTTATCGGCGCGATACGACTCCACCGTCTCCTCGCCCGCAGGGCACACGGCCATGCAGTAGGAACACCGGTAGTAATGGCCGTACGTCAGGGACTGCCATTTGCTCATCGTTTCATGATCGCGAAATCGCGACCGGTATGACCTGACGTCCCCGGACGAAACGATCCCCTCGATCCATTCCTGGAATCCGCCGAAGAGCTCATGATAGTTGTGCATGGCGCAGGACATGAAGTCGACCCCCGCGTCCTTGCTGATCGCCCCCACGGGACAGACGGCGATGCAGAGCCCGCACTGGATGCAGGGAGACTCCGTGAGCGGGTGATCGTATCGGTCGAGACGCGCATCGATCAGGACCGTGTCGAGCATGATATGGTTCCCGAACTTCGGATGGATGACGATCCGGTTCAGCCCCATCTGCCCGACGCCCGCTTCCACGGCCACGACTTTGTGGCTGATCTCCCAGACCTTGCCCGGCCAGCGTGTCATGTCCATGGGGAATCCGGGGGGATGGCAACGCCCCGGACGCCTGCCGCATTCAGGCGGCGTATGATCCTGCACGCGCTGTCCGACAGGCCGGAATGTACCTTCGAAAACTCCCAGTCCGCGACCGGAGAGCGAAGGGCTCCTGGTGCTCTCGCGGTTCGCCCTGCTTGACCAGGGACAGGACGGTCCTGGTCCCGGGAAATATCCTGAGGATGTCGTCCCTCTCCGGAGAGAGCGCCTGCCGCTCGATTTCGACAAAACCGGCATCGTCCGCGCCTTCCTCGAGGCAGATCGTCCGGAGTTCGTCCGCAGACAGAGTACGGCCGCCGCTATCCTGCCCAATAGAATCATCGCCACCGTGACGAGGAGTACTCATGATATATCCCCTTTCCTCATGGAACCTGAAACTGTGCGCCGCTCATTCGTTAATAGTGGATAATTTCTGAATGCCCGAACTGTACGGCGTTATCCATTACATTGATTTCCTTAAGAGTGACCTTGACAGCTACAAAAGCTGACGGATCACCTGGTAAATCTTTTAGATAGGGGAATTTCTGTAAAATCATACCGAACACTTTTTGTATTCCTTCCGGCTTTTCTATAACTTCAGCTTTTCCCGATGCTTTCAAATACATCAGTTTGCTCAATGCTTCCATAGCCGGGCAATCGTGATCGATAACGACAAATACATTTGCATTATTCTTTATTTCTTTGACTTTATTGGAGCTCTTCTGGGTAATGAAATAAAGAATGTTTTCAGTCTCGCCGCCTACGAAGTCTACCCCTCTGGATCTGGGCATACCCTTTTCGTCCACGGTGGAAATATGCATCAGGTTATGCCCTTTGATAATTTCGCGAACCTTTTCTTTAGAATCCATTTATTCCTCCTTCTTGGGTTATGGGTTTCGTGAGACACGTTTGTTTCTTCGGACAGTATTGTGATTTTCAAAAGAAGCGTCGATAGTTCGACCGCAATCATACAGGTACCCGTTGTTAAATTGATGAGCGTACTTGTGAATACCGGCCGTAGGTCACTGCTTTAGAATACCATCGAACACCACCTTGTCAAAGAGGCGCAGTGCGTCCGGATTTTTCTGCACCTTCATTCGAAGAATGGCCCCCTCCCAGCTGTTGATGATGAAGTCCGCCAGTTCGCGCGTGTCTAGGTCGCGCGACAACTCGCCCCGCTGCTGCGCCGCTCTGAGCAGCCTTTCAACCGGAGCTATCATCATCTGGAATATTTCTTCCAGTTTTTTCCGGAACGCGGGGTTCAGGTCTCCCATTTCCTGGGACAGGTTGCCGATCGGGCACCCGAGCTCGCAGGCGTTGTCTTCGAAAAAGCAGCGGAAGTCGTCAAAGAAGCTCTTGAGCCTTTGGAGCGGCGGCGTGTCTGTTTTCTTCAACAGGTCCTCGGCCTTCTTGACGAAGAAACCGGCGTAATGGTCCAGCAGGTTCAGTCCGAAATCCTCTTTACTTTTGAAGAAGTGATAGAAGGACCCCTTCGGCACACCGGCTGCATCGAGGATCTCTTTAATGCCTGTGTGGTTATATCCTTTTTTGTGGATGATCCGGGCGCCCTTTTCCAGAATGGACAAACGCGTGTCTTTGATTGGCATGCAGCAATAGTAGACCGGTCGTCTGGTGAAGTCAAGAAAAATGATGCTCCCCGCTTTTTAAGTAGGACTTAAGGATGTGAGCATCCCAAGGAGCCAATTAAATGGGGAATTTTATCGCTCCGGGTTCGATATAATTGAAGTAAAGAATTGTAGAGAAGGAAGTGATCGATCATGAAACCTGTAGACATCCTGGAATGGACCATGGGATGGGCATGGCCTATTATCATTGGTCTCATGGCCCTCATGGCATGGGGCATAGCGCGGATCATGACCTGGAAAGAGCAGGACCTGCCGGAGGAACAACCATCCGGTCCGATCCCGGGTAAACACTGTACCTGTCAGTGCGACGAGCGGTGAAGACGTCGCGGTCATCGGATCCTGGGTCGCCGAAATCAAGAAAAGCGCCGCGCAACGGGGACGGCAACGCCACCCCCGGAACGCGGCTCTTTTTTCTATTTGATGACACCGCAGGCGACCCTCGCGCCTCCTCCTCCGAGCTTTTCCGGCACATCCGAAAAATTGTCTCCTCCTGCATGGATCATGAGGGAGCGGCCCTTCACATCGCCTGTCTTGAGACGGGGCGCAACCACCGATTCCGTAGCCTTGCCGTCAGCCCCGACCGTCAGGGCGGGCAGGTCGCCCAGGTGGCCCTTGCCTGAGGGGCCTTCGTGTTTACCCGTATTCGCAGGGTCAAAGTGACCGCCTGCCGTCAGACCCGGCGTTGACTTGCCTTCCTTCATCCCGGCAGCGCAGTCGGGCTTTTCATGGACGTGGAACCCGTGAATCCCGGAAGCCAAACCACTCAAGGCTGGAGTGAACTTCAACCCCTGCGGAGTGTCCGTCAGGGTGACGGTCCCGATCGAAGCCCCCACGCCCTGGTCGTTTATCAGATTCATCTGGACTACGATCACTTCGGCCGATGCCGTTCCTGCCAGTGCGGCAAAAGCAACGACCATCAAAACAAACACTGCGGTCCTCATAGCGAAACCCTCCTTGTGAGATAAGAATTGATTGCCGCGAACGGCGGCTGATTTATGCGGTAAGTATAGCAGATTTAGCAGGGACAGAATTTGCGTGATCGAGATTGCCGACCTGCTTAAGTCATACAGGAAGGCACAAAAATCACACTGTGGCGCTTCCGCCTCCAACTAAGGTACTCCAAACTAGTAACCGAGAGACCTCCTTGCTGCCGTTTCTCCCTATCGCACATAATCCTGCGGTAAAATTTAATTATCAGTACAGTTTCCGATCAAGGAGGCAGCCATGAAAGTATTCATTACAGGAGCAACCGGCTACGTGGGATTCAACGTGGCTTCGGCGTTCCGGCGCGCCGGTCATGAGGTATGGGGCCTTGCCCGGAGCGAAGAGAAGGCCAGGAAACTTATCCAGCACGAAATCCATCCGGTCATCGGGAGCATGCAGAAACCGGAGAGTTATTTGAAAACAGCCGAAGAATGTTCGGTCCTGGTGCATGCCGCGTCGGATATGAGCGGCGATATGGTCGACCTTGACCGGAGGACCATCGAGACTTTTCTCCGCGCAAGCAAGGCCGGAGTCCGGCCCAAAACCGTTATTTACACGAGCGGCGTCTGGGTGCACGGCAATACGGGGGACAGGCTTGTCGATGAAACCTCGCCGCTTTCACCGGCGCGGCTCGTTGCCTGGCGTCCCTGCTCATGAGCTCATGGTTCTGGAAGCGGAGGGGCTAAAGGGAATCGTGATCCGTCCCGGCGTCGTCTACGGCAGGCAGGGGGGCCTTACGAGCGCCTGGTTTCTTGAAGGCGCCTACCGGCAACGCGCGCTCAAGGTCGTCGGCGACGGGACCAACCGCTGGTCCATGGTCCATATCGACGACCTGGCCAGGGGCTATGTGCTGCGGCAGAGAGCGGGCTTGTGGGCGACATATTCAACCTCTGCGACAGCTCGCGATAGCACCGTGACGGAAATGGCCCAGGCGGCGGCGCGGGCAGCGGGCTATAGCGGCAAAATTCAATACATCCCGCTAGAGGACGCGGTGAAAGAAATGGGGCTTTATGCCGAATGCCTTGCGCTCGATCAGCAGGTGGACGGCAGCAAGGCCATGCGCTTGCTCTCCTGGACTCCCAGGCACCAGGGCTTCGTAGACGGCATTGAAACCTATTTTGCGTCGTGGAAGGCATGGCAGGAGCAGGTGAAGCGGGCCGAAGAGAAGGCAGCGTAAGCGAAGAAAACGCAAACGAGGCAGGAAGACAAATTCGTGTTACAATCCATGCGGGAAAAATCAACCGCCGGCGGAAGTCGGCGGCTTTTTTTAACGGGGCAAATCGATCTTCTCCCCGTTCTTATAGCTCCTGATGGTAACGCGCCCGTTCGCAGGAGTGTAAATATTGACGTGCGCCTTCCTCCTGGCGGTTAAGCAGGTTGCGCCGGAGTCATCGTAGTGAATAGCCGCGAAGTTGTCGCATGCTATCCCGATCATCTTTTCGCGGGCAACCATTTTCTTGAATGAGGCGTGCCGTTTTTCGGAATTCAGGTGCGGGCAAAACAACCCCTGACGTAAACCGAGCGAGCGGACTTTTATGTAGGACCAGTTCTTTCTGCCTGAATAGGACCTTGAATCGGAATGGCCCCATTCGTGCCAGCAGATCGCGCCCGCGCTCACGCCCGCGAGCACCGCCCCCCGTTGTCCGGCTTTGATGAGCATTTTGTCGATCCCCAGGCGCCGCCACATCTTCATCATGCGAAGGGTATTTCCTCCGCCGACATAGATCAGATCGGCTGACCCGATCATCCTGGCCGCTTCTTTCCGGTCTCCGGGTCTTCGGTAGAGAAGAAGATGGTCCGTTCTGCACCCGAGCAGATCTCCATAGATGCGGTCGAAGGCCTCGCAGTATTTCCGCTCATCGCCGCTTGCCGTGGGGATGAAGAGAGCGCGGGGAGATTTTTTGTCTGCGAGTTGAACGATGACCCGGTCGATCGGAAGTGTCTGCTTCTTCTTTAAGCTCCCTCCCCCGATGGCAATGATGTTCATATTGTCCCTATCGTCTTGCTGGCAGAGTTCCTGCGGTTACCGAGGATGACCCCGGACTCCCCGTCAACCTGATTGTTCCACTCCTGTGTGTTTCACGCCAGCAAGGGATTCAATATGCCCTGAAGTTCTTCGATATTATAGGGTTTCTTGAGGAAGGCCCGGAACCCCTGCTCGCGATAATTCGACAAGACCGCATCATCAGAATAGCCGCTCGATACGACCGCCTTCACGCCGGGATCGATCTCTATCAGCTTTCTCAGGGTTTCCAGTCCTCCCATCCCTCCCCGGATGGTCAGGTCCAGGATGACCACATCAAAGGGACTGCCTGCATTCCGTGCGGCCTGATACGCCTCCAGCGCGGTTTCGCCCGTTTCCGCAGATGCGACATCATGCCCAAAAGCAATCAACATCTCTCCCGCGACCGCCCTGATTATCTCCTCGTCATCCATGACCAGGATCCTGCCCTTTCGTGTCGTTGCGGGCATCGTGAAACGCTTTGTCTCTTCCCCTGCAGCACCGGACGCCGGAAGATAAATGAAAAAAACGGTCCCTTTGCCGACTTCGGACTGTACGCGAACCAGACCCCCGTGGTTTTTGATGATGGAATACGAGGTTGCGAGCCCCAGCCCGCTCCCTTTCTCCTTGGTCGTGAAGTAAGGATCGAATATCCTCATAAGATGTCCTGCAGGGATTCCGGTGCCCTGGTCGCGGATCGTTATCTCCACCAGGTCGCCCTCCAGGTCGGCAGGCGGGTCAATCGCTTGAGCGGACATGTTCCGGACCGATACCCGGACCATGCCGCCCAGAGGCATGGCCTGGTCGGCGTTCAGCACAATGTTCTGGATCACCTGGCCGATCTGTCCCTCATCTGCCTCGACTGCGCGGAGGTTTTCGTCAGCCACTATCTCATAGGTGATGCGGGAACCGCTCAGGGCGAACGCTACTGCGTTCTCGATCAATGGCCGTAGAGCACATACCTTCTTTACCGGCTTTCCGCCCTTGGAAAAGGTGAGGAGCTGCGAGGTGAGGTTCACCGACTGGTGCAGGGCCTTTTCCGCCTGCGTCGAGCATGGCGAGCGCCTTCTCCTTCTGATCGAAGGTGAGTTTGGCCATGGAGATGAACCCGAAAACGCCCTGCAGGAGATTGTTGAAGTCGTGGGCGATGCCGCCTGCAAGGGTGCCGATGGATTCGAGCTTTTCGGTCTCGATGAGCTCCTGCTCACGGCGGTGTTGATCCGTGATGTCCCACACGATACCGTTGATCCTCGCAGGCTGCCCCTTTTCGTCGCGGACCAGCCTGCCGCGGGCCGTGATATAACGAACGCTTCCGTCAGGCCAGACAACGCGATACGCCGGCTCGTAGAGTACATCCTGCTCAATGGTCCGGGCAAGCGCCGCCTTGATCTTCTCACGATCCTCGGGATGCACTGCCCGGAGGAAATCCTCCATAGTGCCGTCGAACGTCGCCGCGTCGATCCCCATAAGTTGACAGGTCAGATCGTCGAAATAGCGCCTGTTCTCCTTGAGCTCCCAGCGCCAGACTCCCATATGCGCCGAATGAAGGGCAAGGTCGAGCCGCGCCTGGTTCTCGCGCAGCGCCTCCTCCGCCCTTTTTCTCTCGGTAATATCCTCGATGACCGCCAGGGACCGGACAATGTTGCCGGAAACATCCCGCTCCGCAGTCGCCGAAAGAAGCACATCCAGGACTTCGCCGTTCTTTTTCGTGAACTGATACGGTATATCCCTGACGACGCCGTCCCGGAAAAATGCCGGCAGAACTACCTCCTCGGCGTACTTGCGCGATGCGTCCGTAAAAAAATCGGCGATTTGTCTGCCGATCACTTCATTGCGCTTATAGCCCATTGTTTTGAGCCAGTAATCATTTACATCAACCATGATCCCATTCCGGTCTATGGAATGGAGCAGAATGGGCGTGTCATTATAGAGACGCCGGTATTTCGCTTCGCTTTGTTTCAGGGCAAGTCCGGACTGCATCTGCGCAGTAATGTCCTCGATCACCTTTAAAAAGTTCAGGGGGGTTCCCTTTCCATCGCGAATCAATCTTACCGAGGTCCGCACCCACACCGGCGCGCCGTCCTTGCGAAGGTACCGTTTCTCCTGAAAAAAATGGTCGATCTCGCCGGCAAGCATACGGCGGGCGTTCGAAACGCCTTCTTCGACATCCTCAGGGTGAGTGATGTCGGCGAAATGCTTCCCGACAAGCTCCGCTTCAAGATAACCGGTGATCTCGCAAAGTCTTTTGTTGACACGCTGGAAATGCAGATAAGGCGTAAGGATGGCGACCCCGACCGGCGAGTCCTCAAAAGCGCGGCGGATACGCTCCTCGCTCGCTTGCAGTTTTTCATCCATTTTCCTGCGATCGGTGATGTCCCTGCAGGTCGTGAAGATCCGTGCACACGACGGACCCATCAGAACAGTCGCGTTGATCTCGACGGGCGTGGTCTTCTCCTGAGCGTCGACGTAATCGATCAGCAGATTGCGCACCGAGCCGCTCTCCATGCACTTCCTGACCTCGGCAGCGTTCCGTTCCACGTCGTATGACGCCGTCCAGTCCGTGACCGGCCGCCCGAGAATGTCCTCCAGCCGGCCGCGACCCGTTAGCCGGACGTATTCCTGGTTCGCATCCAGGACCCGACCCTTCTCGTCAATGATGACGTAAGCCGTGTTCGTCGCCTCGATCAGCAGTTTGTATTTCTGCTCGCTTTCCTTCAGCGCCTCCTCCGCCATTTTTCGCGAGGTGATGTCTCTCAGAATCGCGAGGGTGTGTTCTTCACCGTTCTCCTGATACGAGGAAGCGTTGACCGCCATGTCAAACGCGGACCCGTCAGCGCGGCGGCCGCGTGCCTCGTAGGTTGACGGCACTGCCTCGCCCCGTACGCGGCGGTGGAGGTACTCCCTGATCTGGTCGCGGCTTTCCGGGGCAATGAGGTCCAGGACCGGTCTGCCTGCAAGATCGGTCCCGCGGGGAAACCCGAACAGGTCGAGATACGCGGGGTTCACGAATACGTGAATTCCCGCCTTTGAAACCCCGATAGCGACCTGTGAGTTTTCGAAGACGGTCCGGAAACGAGCCTCAGTCACTGCGGTCGCGACTTGTTGTGCGGAACTGCCGGCTGGTACGGCCGCGCTTCCCCGTCGCGCGCCATTTTCTGAACCGGCCCGGTTGGCGTCTAACGATCCCTTGGAGGCGGTGTCCTTGTTTTGCGGGAACTTGTCCCTGTCTTTCACGTTATCCCCCATGCACCCTTGCACGATACGGGTGCAGGCAAAGATACCTCTATCGGCTTACCAATTCCCCGCCGAACATTTCCACAATCTTCCTTACCAGGGCAGGCAGCGACGGGTCCCGCGCGCCCATGAGGAGTACGCAGTCTCCCGGCCTCGCATCGGCTTTGAGTCTCTCCAGCAACTCGTCGCGGGAGCTTACCGCCTGTGCGTTGAACGGCACGGGACCAAGGCCGGTGATGATGTCTTCCGAGGAAATATCTTTTTGCGCCGTGCCCCCGGCGTAATAGATCGGCAGGAGAGAGAGAGAGTCATTTTGCCGGAATACGCTCCGAAACGTTTCGATGTATTCATCCTTTAAGAACCGCGTCGGACCGAACCCGTGCGGCTGGTATACGGCCAGAATGCGGCCGGAAAGGCCCCGCGCTGCACGAACGGCAGCCGCTATCTTCACCGGATTATGGGCAAAGTCGTCGACCACCTGCACGCCTTCTTTTGTCCTGATCAGGGAAAATCGTCTGGCAACGCCCTCATAATTTCTTACCGCACCCGCAAGCGCCGACGGCTCGCAGCCGAATTGCTCGCAAACGCAGAGCGCCGCGCGCAGATTTTCAAGATTGTGGTCGCCCGGAAGCGGCAGGTGATATTCAATGCCGTTCCGGACAAGCCTGACCGAAGTCGGCAGGAGCTCTTCATAGTCCGGCCTCCACGAGCCCGAACCGTTTCGGCCGAAGCGTACGGTGGCCGGAAGAGAAGCAAGGACCGGATCGTCGGCGTTCGAGGCAGTCCAGGAAGATTGCGAAGCGAGGGTTTCGAACAGCGCTTTCAGCTCGTCAGTCGTTTTGTGGTCCTTGGAAACATTCAGGATAACCGAGGCCGCCGGACGGTATTTGACGAGCGTCCCGTCGCTTTCGTCCGCCTCCACGACCAAAAGATCGGAGCCGCCGCTATAGGCGTTGCCGATAAGCCCCTGTTTTTCGAGCCTGCGCAGACCGGCGCCGCTTATGAGGGAGGGCGATTTTTCGCACGCGGTCAGGAATTCGAATATCATCGCGGTCACCGTCGACTTGCCGCTTGTGCCGGCGACTGCAATGGTCTTTTTTGTCGAGATGATTGCGGCGAGCAGATCGGAGCGATGGATGACGGGAAGACCGCGGCCGCGCGCGGCGGCGATGTCGGGGTTTGATTCTTCTATTGCGGTAGAGACGCAGACAACGTCGGTATCCGCGCCCACACCCGAACCGTCTTGAGGAACGATGGCGCACCCCAGCCCTTCAAGCGACTGCCGGATGAAGGCCGTGTCCTCACTCCCATGGAAACGATCGGAACCCGAGACCGCGATCCCCTGAAAGCGCAGGTATTGCGCGAGCGCGCTCATGCCGCTGCCGAAAATACCGGTAAAGTGGACGCTGCGGCACCGGCGTTCTCCGATGACGACGGGAGGGGGATCGATGTACACGAGCGTGCCTTCCTTCACGATTTCAAATAAGCGAATGATGTCGTGGTTGCGCATGCACACGCACCCGTGCGACAGGGGAGTGCCGATCAGGTCCTCCCGGCCGGTCCCGTGGATATAGATGTAACGCTCATAGCGAATCCACACCCGGCCCTTTATTGATCCCTTCCTCAAGGCCTTCGAGCTGCAGAATGCGGGTCAGGATCAGATTATCCCCATTCTGACTTGTGGTCCCAGTCAATGCCGGTATCTTCGCGGTCTGTGAACATTCGGCCGGGAGGCGCGCCGGCCCCGAACTTCTCTTTGATCCGATGAATACCGAGCGGCGTTTTAAGCGAGTTTTCCCGGTTGCCGTTGCCGAAACGGGAGGTCGAGGCGTTGTATCGCTCGACAATGTTCTCGTGCGCGCAGAGGAGGAGCGTTTGCGTCTCGATGGACACCACGAGATAAAGCTCTCCCGGGCCGGTCAAGTGCCGGCTAATTTTTTTGTAAATACGATTTAATCGGGCTGTTTCCATAAGAGAGTCGCGTCTTATAAGAGCCGCAGTATGTTATTGTAACCTGTTCCGCCGCGGGCGTCCAGAGGACAGATTTATTATGCGGACTATAGTTATTTCCCCTTTTGCGTCCTTTTTCTCCGTTCCGTTATGCTCTCGCCGCCGATCCCCCAGTTGTCGGTTTCGACCTCTTCGATGACCACGCAGGTGGTTTGAGGGTCCTTCCCTAAAATGTCCTTGAGCATCCGGGTAACGCCCTGGATGAGCTGCGCCTTTTGCTCCGTCGTGGCGCCTTCCCTGGTTATTTTTATGTTCACATACGGCATGGCTGCCCTCCTCCCGTGGAAAAAATATCATCCTAAAAACGGCTATTGGACGCAGATGAACGCAGATTTTCGCTGATAAACCAAAAATATAATTGCAATTCGGTATTCACAAAAAAGGCCACTTAAGATTTTTACTCAAGCTCTTGAATATCTGCGTGCATCCGCGCAAATCCGCGTCCAAATGCTCTTTCCGGACGCAGAGATACTCAGCACTCTTCGGCTCTCAGATCGGCAGTTTGATTTTATACCGCAGCGCCAGCATTCGCAAGACGAATGTTACGACGATGCAGGCGGCCACGGCAATGATGTCGTTGCCCACGTGGCGGACAACGAGGAGGTATGCCCAGGCCCCGATAAAGGAGCAGGTGGCGTACAGCTCCGTTCTCTGAAAGACATAGGGGATCTCGTTGCAGACGATGTCGCGCATCACGCCGCCGAAGACGCCCGTGATAACGCCCAGAAGCGACGAGACGAACAGGGCACAGCCCTGCTGGTCGGCCAGAGACGCCCCCGATGCGCTGAAAGACCCGAGGCCGAGGGCGTCCAGGGCAAGAACGATGTACACCATGTTCTTTCTTTCGAAAAACTCCTGGGCGACAAGGCTGGAGGTGATCGACAGGGCCAGAAGCAGGATTGCGTATTCGTAATGCTCCATCCAGAAAAGGGGGTGGCGGTTCAGGATGATATCCCGGAGCGAGCCGCCGCCCAGGGCTGTGACCATACCCAGCGAGTAGACGCCGACGAGGTCCATCCCCTTCTTCCTGGCGGCGTAGAATCCGGTCAGGGCGAAGGCGATGATGCCCAGGACTTCGATCGTTTTGATAAGGGTGTTCATAGGCTACCTCTTATGAGTCAGTTACAAATCACATTCTTCTCAAGATGGGGGGCAATTTGCCGCGAAGGCGCAAAGGACGCGAAGGAGAGCTAAACGATTCATAACGGGTTTAAGGACCAATAACTTCAGCATTTTACTTGGCGGCAATATCGCGCCTACGACAGTGTCCGAACAATTTCGGTTCTCTCTTGTCCGGGTCAGGGAACCATGCCAACAAGCTCATCAATCATCTTGTCGGCTGCCCCCGGCTCGTGCTCCGCCGTCGCCTTTGCCTCTTTCCACCTGCGCCGGAGCTTCTTCACATCCTCGCCCTTCTCCTCGCGCGCCTTGAGTTTCTTATCGATCGTATCGAGCCGCGAAAGGGCGTCGCGCGATCCCATTCTCCAGATTGCGGTATTTCACGGGATCGGATTTCGGAATCGAGAAATCTCCGTCCGTCTTCCAGATATCTCCCAAAGGCAGCCATGCGGCAAAGTACTCCGTCTTTCCGCCTTCCATGGGCACGATCTTCGAAGTGGCCTTGATGTCCTTCACGTGGAGACCGGTCCTGTCCGCCACAACCTTCTGGCTTCCGGTAAACGGCTCCGCCCCCTGGGAATCGAAATACTTCCACGAAACCTGCGCCTCCTGCGTCGCCGAACCGTGGCAGCTCGCGCAAGTGCGGGATTTTCCGAGCGGGTGCGCGACCTGCTCGACCTGGATCCATGCAAGATAATTGTTGTTCCCGCCGGGGAAGCTGAAGGTGCCCAGCAGAGCGTATGCGTCGTGCGTCTCGCCCTTGGGCCAGCGGAAGGTGAGCCCCGGCCTGGCTGCGATCGTTTCCCTGATCCCGCCCACGCTGTTCGGCCAGACCTTGACCGGCATCCATCTTCCGTTCTGATCTTTGATCAAGATCGGCGGACCCTGGGGTCCGTAATAAAGCGAATATTTCTTAAAGGGATTCGGCTGGGCCAAAACCATGCCCGGCCCCCAGGAGGTCATCTCGTATCCGCCGAGGATCTTTACATGGCAGGCCTCGCAGGCCACGTTCCGGTGCGCTCCTGCTGCCATGGCCTGCTCGACCTCGATATGGCAGTCCTGGCACGTTGCCTTCCTGTCGATGTGCCCCATGCCGCCCGGATCGTTCAGGTGGCAGTCAACGCACTCGACTTTCTTCAGCAACATGCACGTCCTCCGGCAGGCCGGGAGGCTCCGAGAAATCCCTGCCGAGATAGCTGTCCCCTCTTCTTCGCTCCATGGTCCCCGCGTGGCAGACGAAGGTGCTCCTGCCGCCGCCCGTGCAGTTGGCCGATGGCGGAACGCGTCTCATGGCGTGCACACCCTGCTCCCGGGAGGGAGCGTAGTGGCAGTCCAGACATCCCGCGTGGCAGATGTTGCACGCCTTCTGCTTCGCGATTGCCTGATCGTGCGAGAGAGGAAGGTTGATCTGTTCCACGATCCTTTTGGTGTTCTCGAAGGAGAACCTGTCTCCTTCCGCCCTGCCGACCGGCTGGGTGTCCGCGAAGGACGGGCCTCAATTATTCGGGCCGTGAATGTCGTTCCAGACCCGCATGGAGCGCTGCCGGAAGTTCGAGCCCATCACGCTCGTGGAAAACTGCTTCACCTCTTCGGGATGGCAGGAGGACCTTCCGCAGGTCTTTCGGGCTATCGCGGGATCGTACCCGAGGGTGAGCGTGTTCCGGTCATGATAGAGTATCGTGCCGACGTCGTAATCGAGCGATCCGTCGGGAAGGCGGGGGAGCATGTTCCTTTGGCGGTCATCGCCGGCGGGCAGGAGCTGCTTCACATGGCCTTTGCGTGCAATGATGTTCAGGTCATTGTCCAGCACGATAAGCTTCAGCATGCCCTTGTGCGCGGTGTCGGGCTTGTCGGACAGGCCGTTCCCCAGGTGGCAGTCGCGGCACTCGGTGTTCGGGTGGCGCGATTCTTTCTGCACCTGCTCGCGGGTCATGGCGAGCTCGGGATACCCGAGAGCAGCCATCTTTGCTTTATCGGCGTGGCACGCGACGCACCTGTCGCTCGACTGGTAATTGGTGTAGAAATAGATGAAGAGCAGAACGAGGACAAGCTGAACAAAAAGAAGCGCCATGCCCGTCCTGTTCCCGAAGAATTTCCAGAGTTTGCCGAGTGCCATAGGAGAATAGAATACCATAAAAATGCAGAAGACTAAATATTATTTCTCCTGAAAATTTCCCTCACCGCAGCCCTCTCCAGGGAGGGGAGAGGAGCACACCGTAGCCCCTCCCTTGATGGGAGGGGTTGGGGAGGGTGATTAAACGGCAGCGGAAAAATGATCGTTTTTCATCCTCCGTTGTGAACGCAGTTCATGGGTGATCCGCTGAAAACGGCAATCGAATATATGGGAAAGCCCATTGGACTGAAACTGTTCCGAAGACCTCAACCATATGGCGAGCTCGCTCTGCACAGAAAAAAAGGGCGAGATCTTAAAGAATCTCACCCTCTGACCGTTGATTTCCCGACGTAGTCTGGTACCTTGGTCCTAACAGCACCCCTTGCAGTCCGTTTCCGTCAGTGCTTTTTTCAACTCCGCCAGGTCATCGCCGGTGACATTCTTTCCATAGTCGGTTTTTGCCTGCGTGCAGAAGGCCCGTGCCGCCTCATCAGCGCACTCCGAATTGTCTATGCAGTCGCAGAACGACCCCACGGTATTTATATCCATGCATTTTACGGGAATTGTCTCCATAACTCATTCTCCTTCCCACAGCTCAGTTCTATTTTTATTATAGCAGACGGACTGATTCCGGCGTCAACAGAGGTAAACTGCGAAAGCGAATAACTTAGTGGTAGGTTGGGTTAAAACAGCCTCTCCATGGCCTCATCAACCGTGCGGACTCCCATGAGCTCCATCTTCTTGATGGCGGCTGACTTCTCCAGCTTCTCGACGTTCAAGGCCGGCAGCACGCAGCGAGTGAAACCCAGCTTTGCCGCGTCCTTGATCCTGGCCTCGGCCTGGCTGATGGCGCGCACCTCTCCGGCAAGGCCCACCTCGCCCATGACCACGGTCTGAGCATGGATGGCCTTCTCGCGGAAGCTCGACGCAACTGCGGCAATGACGCCCAGATCTACGGCAGGTTCGTCGATGGTGAGGCCGCCCACGACATTCACGAACACGTCCATGCCCATAAGGTGCATGCCGACCCGCTTTTCGAGCACGGCGAGAAGGAGCGACACGCGGTTAAAGTCCACACCGATGCAGGTCCTCCTCGGCATCGTGAGCTTGGACGGCGCGACCAGGGCCTGCAGTTCCGCGAGGATCGGTCTTGAGCCTTCCATGGACGATACCACGACCGAGCCGGTGGCATCGGCGGGCCGCTCCGCGAGAAACATCTCCGAGGGGTTGGCGACCTCGGCAAGTCCGCTCTCCTTCATCTCGAACACGCCGATCTCGTTCGTACTGCCGAAGCGGTTCTTGACCGCACGGAGGACGCGGAAGGCGTGTCCCTTGTCTCCCTCGAAGTAGAGCACGGTATCGACGATATGCTCGAGCACCCGCGGACCGGCGATCGCGCCGTCCTTGGTCACGTGGCCGATCAGGAACGTGGGCATGCCCGTGCGCTTGGCATGCAGCATGAGCCTGCCCGAAACCTCGCGCACCTGGCCCACGCTGCCCGGCGCGGACGGCAGCTCGGAGGTGAACACGGTCTGGACCGAATCCACGACAAGGACCTGGGGCTGAAGGCCGTCGGCCGCGTGCAGGATCTCTTCGAGCTGTGTCTCTGCAAGCACGTACAGGTTGTCGGTCTTGACCCCGAGTCTCTGCGCGCGCATCTTGATCTGCGCAGGCGACTCCTCGCCCGAGACGTAGAGCGCCTTGCCCCGGAGTTCCGAAACCTGGCTGAGCATCTGGAGCACCAGGGTGGACTTGCCGATGCCCGGGTCCCCGCCGATCAATACGACGGACCCGGCAACGATCCCGCCTCCCAAAACGCGGTCGAGCTCGCCGATCTTTGTCACGAACCGGTCCTCGTCACGGGTCTCGATCTCGCCCAAAAGGAGGGGATCGGCCGCGTTTCCGCGTTTGGCAGCCCCGATGTCTTTCTGCTTTTCCAGCCTCTCCTCGACCATCGTGTTCCAGGCGTTGCAGTCGGGGCACTTTCCCATCCAGCGGGGAGACTGGCTGCCGCAGGACTGGCAGACGTAGACGGTCTTGGTTTTAGTCGGTTTCATAGTGAATTGCTTTACTCCTTGCTTATTCGTCATTCCCGAATGCCGTAATCGGGAATCTAGAAGCTTTTCCCAGGGAAGTGATGAGAATTGAAAACACTGGATTCCCGATAGAATAATTCGGGAATGACGATCTGAGATACTCTAGAACATAGTACAATTCTCTCTCAAAGGCAATACGAATTACCGGCTTATCGGTCCGGGAACGCACCACGTTCGCCGGTCCGCTCGTACAACACCACCGCATACTGCATGATATCTTCTTCCTCCTTGCGCTCGACTTCTTTGAAATAGGAAGGGATCTCGGGGAAGCAGGAATCTCCCTGCATGATACGGTGAATGACGGTGAGGTATATTCTGTCCGCCAGGTCAATGGTCTCGTGAAACACCTCTTCCCCGCCGCACACGAAGGCCTCGTCAGCTCCGGCACAGGCGTCGAATGCCGACTCGAGGTCGTGAACGATGACGACCCCTTCCGCGTGATAGCCCTTCCGGCGCGTCAGGACGATATTCTTGCGAAGGGAGAGCGGCCGGCCGATGCTTTCAAATGTTCTCCTGCCGAGGATGATGGGATGCCCGCGCGTGATCCCGTGAAAGCGCTTGCGGTCCGCAGGCAGGTCCCAGGGCATCTTGTTGTCCCGGCCGATTACACGATTCTCCGCCATGGCTGCGATGAGAGATAGGATCATATTTAAGCCGTCATTCCGGCAAGGTTCCGGCCGGAATCCAGTGACTTTAACTTCTCGTTGAGTTGAGTAAAAAATAGATTCCCGATAGAGGCATTCGGGAATGACGAAAAAGTTCCGCTTCAGCCGCATCAGTGCAGCCGTGGTTGCATGCTGCTTCCTTATTCATGTCCGATCGCCACATTCGGTCCGCCGCCCTTGACGCGGCTGATCAGCATGAGCCCGATGATGAAGAACGCCGCGATGGAAAGGATGGCGGGCCGCTGGCTGCCGAAGGCGGCCGAGACCTGGCCGAAAACGAGCGGGCCCATTATGGCGGAGGACTTTCCAACGAGGGAGTAGACGCCGAAATACTCGGCCTCTTTTCCCGCGGGCACGAACTGCGTGAAGAAGGCACGCGTCCCCGCCTGCACCGATCCGAGACCCAGGCCCGCCGTACAGGCTATGAGCCAGAACTGACCCTTGGTCCCGACGAAAAAAGCCGCCACAGCCACGAGCGCCCACAGAAGGAGGGAGGCCATCACCACTTTTTTGGGCCCCCAGGTGTCCGTGGGCTTGGAGAGCAGAAACGCTCCCGCGAGCGCAGTGACCTGAACGACGAGGTAAAGCCCGATGAGTTCGCTTTGTCCGAACCCGAACGTCGTGGCGGCGAGACTGCTCGAAAACACGATCACCGTGTTTACCCCGTCTTCATAGATAAGGTAGGAGATGAGGAATTTCCTCGGTTCCCTGCGGCCCCAGATCTCCTTCAGGGTCGCCAGGGCGTTTCGGCTGCCGCGGAAAGCGGCCTGCACCGCGGTGATGTCAGTCGATGCGTCCTTGGGAAGAAACAGAAAAGCGGGGAGGGAAAAGAGCAGGAAGAACAGCGCGACCGAGAGCCAAATGAGGTGAAATTGTCCGGTCTTCGCAAGCGGGAGCGCGATGAGAAGGGACAAGATCGAACCGGCATACCCCACGCCGAACCCCCATCCCGAGACCCGGCCCTGATGGTCCGAAGGCGCGATCTGCGGGAGGAAGGAGTTATAGAACACGAGTCCCCCTTCCATGCCGATGTTCGCGAGCGTTATCAGGATGAACCCGGCGAGAATCGCACCGGGCACGAGCAGCGACAAGCCGGAAACGGCTGCTACGCAGGCAAGCGTATACAGGGCGAGCAGCCTCTTCCTGAGTCCGGCGTAATCCGCGATCCCGCCGAGAAAAGGGGATGAGAGCGATACGACGAGCATGCTGAGCGAGATGGCCCGCCCCCACCAGAGATCTCCCCTGCCCCCGTCGTTTCCTACGATGACGTTGATGTAGTAGACCTGGAAGACGACCGCTGCGATGACCGCGGAATAACTAGAATTCGCAAAGTCGAAGAGGCACCAGCTGATGATCTGCTTTTTGTTCATGCTCCTAGATAGATCTTTTGAATACGGCTTCAGAATGAAAGATTATACGTCATTCCCGCGAAAGCGGGAATCCATTGGTTCTTATGAGACTTCGAATTTCGAGCCGGACTGACGGCTTCAAGAAACGATCAGCCGGGCAATATTTCTCGCCGTTGAATATTTTCAAATTTCGCCGCTCAGGTACTTCTTTCTCTTCCCTTCCGGGAACCGCTCGATCGCATACCGCAGCATGGTCCGCGGCATCTTTTTGTAATGCAGCTTCAGGAACCGCTCTTCCGCGGAAAGAGAGCGTTTGCCCACCTCCCGCAGCATCCAGCCGGCGGCCTTGTGGATAAGGTCGTGTTCATCCCGCAACAGGAGTTCCGCAATACCGAGCGAGTCCTTATAATCGTTCTGCTTGATGAAGGCAAAAGTCGCCAGAATCGCGATCCTGCGCTTCCAGAGATCGCGTGATTTCGCGAGCTCGTAGAGCGGCTTCCTGCTCTTGTCGAGGAGATAATTCCCGACGATGTTCGGCGCCGAAAGGTCGACAAGGTCCCAGTTGTTTATGTATCTCGTGTTCTTGAGGTAGAGGGTGTAGATTTTCTTTTTTGCTGCATCATCGCCTTCCGCAAAAGCATGGACGAGCAGAAAAGCGCGAGCAGCCGCTCTTCATGGACAGCGGATTTCAGAAGCCGCACGGCCTGTGATACGGAAGTGCCCGCGCATTCTTTCGCCAACTTTCTGAGCACGGGCACCGTGATCCCCAGAAACACGTCGCCCTCGCCGTACTGCCCCGGCCCGGTCTTGAAAAAGCCCTGGAGAATTTTTGCCTTCTCTTTATCGGCAAGAGCCGAAGTCGTTTTTTTTTAGTGTGCGCGTTCCATCATCTTCTCTCTCGGTTTCAGTTGGTTTTGAGAATGCTCGATGACCGCGACTTCAGAGCCCGAGCTCGGAGAGGCCCGGGTGTTCGTCCGGCCGGCGGCCCAGGGGCCAGCGGTATTTGCGGTCCTCTTCCCTGATCGGCAGGTCGTTGATGCTCGCGATGCGGCGTTTCATGAGGCCGTTCTCATCGAACTCCCAGTTCTCGTTGCCGTAGGAACGGAACCAGTTGCCCGAATCATCGTGCCACTCGTAGGCAAAGCGCACCGCAATGCGCGAATCGCCGAAGGTCCAGAGCTCTTTGATGAGCCGGTAGTCGAGCTCCTTCGCCCATTTACGCCGAAGAAACCGAACGATCTCCTCGCGGCCCGAGAAGAACTCGGCGCGGTTGCGCCAGACGCTGTCAACGGTATAGGCCAACGACACCCGTTCGGGGTCGCGCGTATTCCACGCGTCTTCTGCCATGCGCACCTTCTGAGCCGCAGTTTCGCGCGTGAAGGGCGGGAGGGGTGGACGGCTGTTCGGGTCTGTTTTCATGATGCACCTCAAACCAGTCGGATGAAACCGCAGACTTTACCCCGCGGGTGCCTGTTCGTGTAACGGTCGTCAGAAAAACCGGTTTTTCCGGGAAGCACTTGCGTTCTGTGACCGCTACTCCCCGGTGTCGCGCCACATGTCCTTGACTTTCTTCAGGTGTTTCGCGGTCTCCGCGGACAATTGATTGAGTGTCTTCACGAGCTCCGGGTCGTCGCCTTCGAAATGTTGAAAGACCTTCTGGTCCAGCATGGCCCCCTCGATGTCAGCCGCAAGGGCCAAGGCGGCTTTCAGGGGCATCTTGGTTGTCTTGAATTTTTTTATCGTGCTGTTGACATAGTCGATGTAGGTCTGGACCGTGACCGGTCGGACTTTATCCTCATAAAAAAAAGCCGTGCCCGCCATCGCCCGCGTCTTCAAATAGTCCACCCACTGCGCGTGTTTGAGCTCATCACGTTGGAGGTCGAGCCAGAAATCGCCCTGCTCGGAATACCTTTTCGAGAGGAAAAGATACAGTTCGGCCAGCGTAAGCTCTTGCCGGATCATCAGGTCCACGATTTTCTGTTGATAAGAGAGTAGGGGCACGTTCTCCTCGTCTCGCTTCGGACAGGAGATGGGGAAAATATTCCGGGCGCAGGACCATGATAGCAACCTGCGCCCGTCTTCCGCATTTTTATTTCTTCAATGTTTCCTCAAAGAACTTCTTCATGTCAGCCCACGACTCCTGGTCCGCCTTCTTGTTGTACGCCAGCGGGATGTTGAACTTCTTCCCGTAGCTCGTTGCTTCGGGATTGGTGAAGCTGTGGACCGCGCCGGGGTAGGCGATGAACTTGAAATCCGCCTTGGCGTCGGTCATCTCCTTCTTGAAGGCCTCGACCCCTTCGGCGGTGGTGAATTTATCGTCGGCTCCGTGATATACCCTGATTTTCGCCTTGACCATACCGGGCTCTGCTGGCTTTATCGCCATCAGGTTTCCATGAAAGCTTGCGACCGCTTTCAGGTCCGCTCCCTGCCGGGCCATGTTCAAGACCACGCCGCCGCCGAAACAATAACCGATGGCCGCGATGCGTTCGGGATCAACGGTCGGCTGCTTTTTGAGGAAGTCCTCCGCGGCCACAAACCGCGCCTTTGCGGTATCGAAGTTCTTCATCAGTTCCGAGGAGAATTTTCCCGCATCATCGGGATGCGAGGCCGTTTTCCCCTCTCCGTACATGTCCACGGCAAGCGCCGTATAGCCGAGCTCGGCGAGCATCCGTGCGCGCTTCCGGGCGTAGTCATTCAGCCCCCACCACTCGTGGACCACGAGGATGCCGGGTCCCTTGCCTTTCAGTGCACTGTCATAGGCGAGGTATCCCTTGAGCGTCACGCCGTCGGCTGTGTATTCCACATTCTTCCCAACCACCTTGGCATGCGCCGGAGTCAGGCCTGTTGCCATGACCAGGACAAACATACTTGCGAGAATCGTCACGAATCGTTTCATAGCTGCCTCCTTGATGTAAATTCATGTGAGACTAAAGGCATAGCCGGGGTAAAACCTCGCTTTCCCCGCATGAACAAACAATGTCTTTATACCTATTGTAGCAAAGGGAGGGATGAAAGGATTCGCGGCTTAACGGTTCCGTTCTTTTACCACGCGCTCCACTTCCCGCCTCGACTCCTTTTCCTTGATCGTATCCCGCTTGTCGTAAGCCTTCTTGCCTTTGGCGAGGCCGATCAGCGCCTTGGCCTTGCCGCGTACGAAATAGATCTTGAGCGGAATGAGGGTGAAGCCCTTTTGTGTCATCTTCCAGGTAAGCTTGCGGATCTCTTCTTTATGAAGCAGAAGCTTGCGCGTCCGGAGCGGTTCGTGGTTCGCCAAGTTGCCCTGAGGATAGAGGCTGATGTTCGCGTTCAGAAGGAACATCTCCTCGTTCTTGACGATGGCGTAGCTGTCCGTCAGGTTCGCGAGCCCCAGGCGCAGGGACTTCACCTCCGTGCCCTGGAGGACGAGCCCGGCCTCGAAGGTCTCCTCGATGAAGTAGTCGTGATATGCCTTGCGGTTCGTGGCGACTGCGGTGTCTTGTTTTTTTTCAGTCATAGTTTGTGTGATCTATCCGAACGGGTTTGAAATTTTGCTTTTGGTATAAAAGTAACTTTTTCTCCAAAGTCGTTTGGCGGATAAACAGTCACAGTAATCGTCTTTGGACTCATAAGCCTAGATTATCTGATATGTCTAACATTCTGCAAAGGAACTCTAATTACTTTTATGAAATTCTTGATAACCAAAACATCCTTATCCAAGGATACGGCTTTTAAACGAATCGTATCGGCCAGTAGAAATCCAGAGGAAGGGGAATAGCACTTTGTAATAGAACGTCATTGAGGAAGATAATTTCTCATTCATATTCGCTATCCCGATACAAAGCGCGCGTAAGCCGCGCGTTTTTCGCGGCGGACTTGACGCGCATGTTGGAATCATTACAGTTCATCTCCTGGAAGCGGCTTCCGTCCTGGCACTTTCGCCAATATCTTTCCGAAGTCTTCACGTTTGGCTTTTTTCGCACGACTTTCCAAATAATCTTCCGTCATCAACGCGGATATTTTTTCGGCAACTGCCGATGAGATGAATTGATTGATGGAAACACCTTCCTTTTTCGCGATTTCTCTGATATGCCGATGAATTGATTCCGGCAAACGAAGACTTAAGGCGCTCATAATATTCCCTCCAGCATTTGTTTTGGCGTTATCGGTTTAACTCCGAATCGTTCAGCACCCTTGAAATCGGTCGTATTGTGAGTCACTATATATCTTACTCCCGCGGCTACTGCTAATTCCAATATGAGGTCGTCTTTGGGGTCTGGGAGACGTGGCCGCCATAGAAAATATATCTTTTGGTGGTCGCTCAGCAAACATAGGTTATCCAATATCTTGTCAATGTTCTTATTCGACAGATTCAAAATCTCCTGATGCCTTTTCAAAATGTCTTCATACTCGAAAAGCAGCGAAGTGGACAATACAATTCGCAACCTGCCCGCATCTATGGCGCGTAGAATTTTAAAAGAAGCACCTTTAGATGAATATAGGCCAGAATAAAGCACATTTGTATCTAAGATTACTCGGGGCTTTTTATCAGGCATGATAGTGATACTATATACGGTATCACAGATGTTGTCAAGGAATACCTTCGGGATTGAGGAAACTAATTCTGTCGTCGATTAAACACAGCGAGTTCCCACGCAGGGATTGTCATGTGTTGCCTATCAGCCAGAACCTTTACTTCTTCGATGGCCTTTTGATAATCTGCCTTTTCAGTGATTTGTGTCCAATTTATTTTGCCGTTGTGCCGGGTCTTACTTATGATAATTCTATCAACGGGACAATGTGGTGGTTCATTGATAAGCCCCAAACACCAGTAATATTTCAGCGACAAGTTCAGCAATTTTTGCGCGACGCCATATTTGTAGCCCGCTTTCGTTAAGATACCGGGATCCGTCTTATTTGCATAGTCTATCAAGCGTTGAATATTGTCATAATGCTGTTCATCGTTACAACCTGCGGAATACAGAGGGATGAGATTCTCCGCTACGAAGTTGATAACATCCTCACGATATTTGCCGGCGCTTTTCGAGGTTCAGTCAGCGTTTTCACGATATGGCTTTGCTCGCTGAACGGAGCCAGCCCAGGCCAGCATCCAAAGTTCATCCGTAACGAATTGTAGTTTGTCGTTCGTTTTATCTTTAGGCTCCAACAAGGGGATGACGAGCCCCCCTCGATAATACCGAAAATCCGTTATTTGCGGGTCCCCTAGATCATAACGGATTCGCGGTGTTATCTAATTTAGCAATAATTATGCCTTGTCGATTTTTTCAGAAAGAATAGATTCCTGATTCACAACGATGTCAATGAGAACAATGAGTTGTTAAAAGCGGCCGTGATCAGGCTAGGAAAGGAAAGTCGTAAAGAGTGGAAGCGGATGACCTCGTAAAAAAATCACAACCTACCGCCGCGGTGAGGAGACATGGAGAGATGGATATCGAAGTTATTAAGGATTTTCTCTGCGCCTCTGCGTCTCAGGTTAAAGCCATCTTAGCGCAAGGTCTTCAAAATTGATGTGGTGAAACTGAAAAAGAGTCACTTACATCAAATTCACCGGATCGACATCGACAATCACCCTGCACTTCCTGCCGTACTTCTCCTCGACGATTGTCCGCGCTTCCGCCGCAAGTTTGCGGATTGCGCCACGCTTCGTCGAAAGGAGCAGCAGCTGGAACCGGTACTGGCCGCGCACCCGGGAGACCGGCGCAGGCGCCGGGCCCAGAAGCACGGTCTCTTTACCGCGCATGAGGTGTCTGATGCGGTTCTGCGCCGTCTTCGCAGCCTCGCGGGCCACGGCCTCGTCGGGGCTTTTGATCTCGAGCTTGATGATGCGGCCGATGGGCGGGTAGCCGAGCTGGGAGCGGTAGGCGATCTCTTCATTGTAGAACCCGTCGTAGTCGTGGGTCGTGCTGTGTCGGATCGAGTAGTGGTTTGCGTTCAGGGTCTGGATGACGACCTCGCCGACGGCATCTCCCCTCCCCGCCCTGCCCGCAGCCTGAGTGATGAGCTGGAAGGTCTTTTCGGCGGACCGGAAGTCGGGAAGGTTCAGGCCGACATCGGCATCCACGACCCCGACCAGGGTAACTGCCGGAAAGTCATGCCCCTTCGCGACCATCTGCGTGCCCAGGAGGATGTCCACCTCCAGGCGGTCCACCTGCCCCAAAAGCTTTTCATAGGCGTCCCTGCCCTTGACGGAATCGCTGTCCATCCTCTTTATGCGCGCATCAGGAAAGAGCGCCCCGAGCTCTTCCTCGACCTTCTGCGTACCCGACCCGATCAGCTTCATGAAAATGCTTTGGCATGCCGGGCATTTGTCAGGCGGCCGGGTGATAAAACCGCAGTAGTGGCACTTGAGCTTCCCCTCGCTCTTGTGAAAGGTCAGCGACACGCTGCAGCTCGGGCACCTGACGGCGGCGCCGCAATCCCGGCAGATAAGGACCGACGAGAAGCCCCTGCGGTTCAGGAGCAGGAGCGTCTGCTCGTTCTTTTCGAGTCGTTTTTGGATGTCTTCGACGAGTCTCGGGGAATAGAGGCTGTTTTTGGGGAGCGTCTTGACGTCGATGACCAGCACCTCGGGCATCGGGCGGTGGTCCACGCGGTTCGCGAGACGCAGGTACCGGTACTTGCCGGACTTTGCGTTGGAGTAGCTCTCGAGAGAGGGAGTGGCCGACCCGAGAACGGCAACGGCGTTCTGGAACTTCGCGCGCATGATCGCCACGTCGCGGGCGTGATAGCGGAGTCCTTCGTCCTGTTTGTAGGAGTTCTCGTGCTCCTCGTCGACGACGATGAGCCCCACTTTTTCGAAGGGCGCGAACACGGCCGAACGCGCGCCGATGGCGACGTCGACCCGCCCCTCCTGGATGCGGCGGTACTCGTCCGCGCGCTCGCGGTCCGTGAGCCCGCTGTGCAGGACGGCCACGCGGTTTCCAAAGCGTTGCCTGAATCTCGACAAAAGCTGCGGCGTGAGCGCGATCTCGGGCACGAGCACGATGGCGCCCCTGCCCGTGCCCGTGAGACCCGCGATGGACTGGAGATAGACCTCGGTCTTGCCGCTCCCGGTCACGCCGTGAAGAAGGAACACGGCGAAGGTGTTGGCGAAAAGGGGCTCGCTGATACTACCCACGGCCCCGGCCTGCTCCGGCATCGGCTCCGGCGGGACGCTCGGGATAAACGGGTCCCCGTCGGTTGACGGCGCCGCGTCACGCTCGACAACCTCGATGATTCCCGCATCCAGGAGGGCTTTGATCGGAGCACTCGAAAATCCGTCAAGCTCGCCGCGTTCAATCTCTCCGCGTTCCGAAAGGAGCTCGATGAGCTCCGCCTGCTTTTTCCCCCTCACACTGCCGGGGAGAGGTGCGGTCAGCAGGCGAATATATTTTTTCTTTCTCGGTTTTGCGCGCGAGACAGCCTTGGGCACCACGGCCTCGATGGTCTGCCCCAGGGGGTGCAGGTAATAGTCGGACATCCAGCGGGCGAGGTCAAGGAGGTCGGTCGGCAGCGGGTTGTCGATGACCTCGATCACGTACTTGAGGCCGGAGGCCCCGGTCTTCTCGCAAAATCCGATGACCGTGCCGGCCATGCGCCTGCTCCCGAAGGGGACCGCGACGCGGGAGCCCGGGACGAGGCGTCCCTGCAACCCTTCCGGTACGAGGTAATGGAACGTTTTATGGACAGAGACGCCGACGGCTATATCAACGACGGGGTCGGACATGGAAAGAGGCGGCCTGGTCAAGGGTCGAGGGGCAGGGACAGCTTTTCAGGTTTTGTAATTTTCTCTTCGGGCTTTTTCGGTTTTTCGACGGTCACGTCGTGCGCTTTATTCATTTCCTTGCTGCTCAGGATGTCCTTGAGCTCGTGCATGAACTCGTTGATGTCCCGGAAGGACCGGTAGACCGAGGCAAATCGGACATAGGCGACCTCGTCCAGTTTGTGGAGGCGCTCCATCACTTCCTCGCCCACGATCGTGCTGGGGATTTCCTTGAGCCCCTTGTCCTGGAGCGTCCTCTCGATCTCGTCCACGGTCCTTTCCAGCATCTCCATGCTGATGGGCCTCTTTTCGCAGGCCTTCTTGAGGCCGGAGAGGATCTTCATCCGGTCGAAGGGCTCCCTGCGTCCGTCCTTTTTGATGACCGACGGCAGGACCTCCTCGACGCGTTCGTAGGTGGTGAACCGTCCCTCGCACTTGAGGCACTCGCGCCTCCTGCGGATGGACTCGCCTTCCTTCCCCATCCGGGAGTCGACGACTTTGTTGTCGAGGCTGGTGCAGTAGGGGCAGCGCATAGGAACCCTTCTAAAACGATGGACGACCGCTCACTTCATACCCTGCACTCGCGCAACGCACTCGTAAGCGCTGGGCACAGGTTCGCTCGGACGATGGACGAAAAAGTTTTTGCACCTCTCGTCTCTCGTCCGTCGTCCGTCATCCACGTCCCTTGTCCTTCTTGTACTGCGTGATTTTTAATCCGGACTCGGCAAGCATCTCCGCCGCAAGCTGGTCGGGGTAGCCGTCTTCAAATATGAGGTGCTTCACGCCGGCGTTGATTATCATCTTGGCGCAGATGCCGCAGGGCTGGTTCGTGCAGTAGAGCGTGGCGCCGTCGATGTTCGTGCCGTGCTTCGCGGCCTGGATGATCGCGTTCTGCTCTGCGTGGAGTCCGCGGCAGATCTCGTGCCGCTCGCCGGAAGGGATGCCCATCTTCTCCCGGAGGCAGCCGCGGTCAAGGCAATGTTCGATCCCCGACGGCGTGCCGTTGTAGCCCGTGGCGAGGATGTTCTTGTCTTTGACAAGCACCGCCCCCACCTGGCGCCGCAGGCATGTCGCCCGCTTCTTCACCAGGTGCGCGATCTCCATGAAATATTCGTCCCAGGATCTGGTCTGTGTCCATGACATGGTTTAAGCACTCCGAAACTCCGTGCCTTATGTCCTCCTTCCGTCACTTTTTCCATCGCGAACATCGGGTACTTGGAGCAGAAGGCCTTGGTCCGCTCCCTTAATCGCGGCGAGTTTTTCGGGAGAGTGGCCATTGGCCAGCGCTTCGCAGATCAGATCGCCGACGATCTTCATCTCCCGCTCGCGCATGCCGCGCGTGGTCACGATGGGCGTACCGAGGCGAATGCCGCTCGTCGTCACCGGCGGCTTCTGGTCGTAGGGGATGCTGTTCTTGTTCACCGTGATGCCCGCGGCGTCGAGCGCCGTTTCGGCATCCTTGCCGGTGATGTTCTTGGGCGTCAGGTCGACCAGCATGAGATGGTTTTCCGTGGTGCCCGAGACGATGCGAAAACCATCGTCCGTCAGGCGCTGCGCCAGGGCGCGGGCGTTCTTTTTCACCTGGCGCTGATATTCCTTGAACTCCGGCTGGAGCGCCTCTTTGAACGCGACGGCCTTGGCCGCCATCACGTGCACGAGCGGACCGCCCTGGATGCCGGGGAAGATGACCTTGTCCACCGCCTTGGCGAACTTTTCCTTGCACATGATCATGCCGCCGCGGGGGCCGCGCAGGGTCTTGTGCGTCGTCGTCGTCACGAAGTCGGCATAGGGCACCGGGCTCGG
Source organism: Nitrospirota bacterium (assembly GCA_963741205.1). Lineage (GTDB taxonomy): Bacteria > Nitrospirota > UBA9217 > UBA9217 > UBA9217 > JAJYKN01. Next base: position 225,521 of record CAVUHW010000008.1, on the reverse strand, counting down.
GTGCTCGCCCGCGGCGACGAGGCCCGCGATGTGGGCGATGTCCGCCATGAGATATGCGCCGACTTTATCGGCGATCTGTACGGAACCGCGCGAAATCGAGGACCCGCGAATAGGCGCTGTAGCCGCACACGATCATCCTGGGCTTGTGCTCGATGGCCAACCGCTCCACCTCGTCGTAGTCGAGGAGCTCCGTCTTCTTGTCCACGCCGTAGGAAAAGGACTTATACAGCGTGCCCGAGAAGCTGACGCCTGCCCCGTGGGTGAGGTGTCCGCCGTGGGGAAGCCCCATGCCGAGGATCGTGTCCCCGGGCTGGAGCACGCTCATATAGACGGCCATGTTCGCGGAGGAGCCGGAGTGGGGCTGGACATTCACGTGCTCGGCGCCGAAGATCTGCTTCGCGCGCTCGATCGCGAGCGATTCCACCTGGTCGGCGAACTCGCACCCGCCGTAGTAGCGGCGGTGGGGGTACCCTTCTGCGTATTTATTGGTGAACACGGAACCCTGCGCCTCGAGCACGGCCTGGCTCACATTATTCTCCGACGCGATAAGGACGATCTTGGTGAGCTCCCGCTCCTCCTCGCCCTTGATCGCGTTGTAGACCTCGGGGTCCGTTTCCTTGAGTTCTGACATTGCCTATCCTTTAATAATAGGGTCAAGGGTCATGTAGCAAGGGGCAAGGAAGACCAACCTTGCTACTTCGCTACTTGCTGCTTGCTACCCTAATGGAGTTTTCAATATCTCTTATCTTGTCGAGCCGCTTCTGGTGGCGGCCGCCGGCGAACGGCGTGTCGAGCCAGGTCTTCACGATCTCCAGCGCCACGCCCTTGCCGAGGACGCGCTCGCCCATGACGAGAACGTTCGCGTCATTGTGCTCCCGGCTCATCTGCGCCGTAAAATGGTCGTGGCACAGGGCCGCGCGGACATTGGGATACCGGTTCGCCACGATCGACATGCCGATGCCGGTGCCGCAGATCAGGATGCCCCGGTCCACGGCGCCTTTCGATACGGCGTCGGAGACCTTTGCGCCGAAGTCCGGATAATCGACCGATTCCCTCTCCTTCGGCCCGAGGTCGGAGACCTGGATGTTCGCGACGGTCCTGATGAATTTCAGCACTTCTTCCTTCAGTTCAAAGCCGCCATGGTCGCAGCCGATCGCCAGTTTCATAGGGGGGAGCCGCCTTTCCGCAGATGATGATATTAACATCTCCGCTGTTTTTATGTCAAGGAAAATACCGGGAGTGAACAGCACCGAACATATGAATTTACCGCGGAAAAGAATGGTCCGAACAGCGGCGTCTCAATGCGGTTTATGGCCGGCATCCGGCTCGTCGTCAAAATCAGATGCGCCCTCGGCATGTTCAACGCCGGTCTTTTCCCAGGCCTGCACCCAGGGTTCCGCCTCCTGATGCCATTCCTGAAAGCGGATGAGGTTGTCGCGTCCGACGTACGATGCATGCAACTGCTCCCGGGTGAGTTCCGCGGGCAGACTGAGGGTCGGGAGGGTAACCACCGCTTCCTGTCCGGCGCTTCCCGCCTTCGAGTGCGGACCCGGTGAGATCCTCATCCAGAACGCGTAGCGAGGAAGTGCTTTGCCTTTCGGCGCCTTACGGTTGGCCGCCTGCACCACTTTCGCCGAGAAATCCTTAAGTGCCGTCTCGAACGCCTGCGATGCCTTGCCTTTGAAGGTAATGACAATTGGTTCAGTGACGCCCTTCACCGCAACAAGCATCTGCAGATGCCCCCGCATGTTCGCGCCCATGACGTAAGCGTTACGCGGGAAATAAGCGGTTTCATTGCCCTGCCTGGCGAACCAGCGGAACCTCGTCCGTATCGGCGCCAGGGCGACTTCGCGTGCTGTCAACACGGATTCCTCCCTGCCGCTGCGAAACGTGATTCGCTCCTCCTTCCACCCGGCAAGCGTGAAGCCGTCGGGCAGATATTTTTTCGGTAAAACCACGCCGCCTGTGAATTGCACACCCCCGAGGGCTTTCATGGTCTGCTGCCCGTTGTGCCACTGGGCAACGGGATAAACGGGAACGGCCTGATCGGCTGCCTTCGGGTCCACAACATCAAAATCGAAATCAGGTTGATTCATCGCGTTTCCTCCGTCGCTTACCCAATTGCCGGAACTCAGCAGGCCTCGCCGTACTTTCGCCAGCCGAGGATAGTTTTTCTTTGAGCCACAGATTGATGGGCGTCTCCGCGGACACATGCTGTTTTCTTTGCCATCGTGAAGATCTTCTTCCCTATATTACTCTCCTGAGCAACATACTTCGGCCTTCTGCGTACCGCACAATATAAAAAAGTCGAGGTGTTACGGAATTATCCGAAAATGCGGAGTGTGCTGCGGACGGTACACGGAAAAGTCGCCGCGATCGAGCGTGAATATGGTCTTTGCCTTGTGCATCTCCGAGAGCACGACTAAGGATGCGTCCGCAACATCCATCGGCTTGTCCGCGTATTTTTCCATCAGCTCCCGCATGCGGGGGTAGCACTCGTCGGGGATATCGTCGATACGAAGACCGCCTGACAAAATGAAATCCCAAAGTTTTTTTTGTCCCTTCTCCCAGTCTCCCAGAAGATAAAAGGTTTCCGTCAGCACCGGCCACGTTGTCACGGGCAATGCTTTGATCTGCTTCAACGCCGATTGGCATTGTTCATGGGCCGCCTCTGTCTTATCGAAGAGGGCGACAAGCGGGCCGGTATCTACGATGACCATTTTTTACGCATGTCCTCAAATTTTTTCTTTAGAATTTCTTTGCTCTTCTCAACCCTTTTACCGTGACCGCTGCCTTCTATCGGCTGCAGAGACTGGTAGATTTCCCACGGCGTCCGCTGCTTTTGCTCCACGATCTTCGCGCAATACTCCCGGATGGACTCGCGCACCATTTCGGACTTGGTGACCCCTTTGTATTCGGCGGCCTTCTTTAACAGGGCCTCGGTTTCTTTATCTAGTCGCGTGCTGGACGGCATAACGTACCTCCTGTCCTACATTATGTAGGACACCGGTCCGGATGTCAACTAAATTCATACCCAACCATACTCAAGACCGCTATTGCCGCGGTCTCGGTGCGGAGGATGTTCGGCCCCAGACTCACGGGATGGAACCCCCGGCTCCTGGCTGATTCCGCTTCCGCTGCCGAAAATCCGCCTTCTGGGCCGATGAGGACGATGATGTTCTTTACGCCGGGATGCTGCCTGAGAACATTCCTGATCGGTTCCGTTCCCTCTTCCCAGGGGAAGAGAAGCAGGGTCCGGGGGGCAGGGCCCAAGGTCCGGAGATAATCATCAAAGCGCCGGATCGGTAGCACCTTCGGTATGTCCGGCCTGTTGCTCTGCATCGCCGCTTCCCTGGCAATCTTCTGCCAGCGCTCGATCCGCTTCTTTTCATCCTTGATTTTGACGATGGCCCGTTCCGTAACGAGAGGGGCGATGGACTCGACCCCGAGTTCCGAGGCCTTCTGCACGATCCAGTCCATCTTGTCGGATTTGGGTAAGCCCTGGCCGAGGCTGATGCGCGGGAAGTGGACCTCCCGTTTCGATTGCCCGGCGATCTCCGCCGTGATCCCGGACCGTTCGACATGGGTGATTTTCACCATATAGTCGGTCCCCTCCCCGTCGCAGAGAAGGAGCTCGTCGCCGGCCTTCATGCGCAGTACCGCAGCGATGTGCTTCGCATCCTCGCCGACGATAGTAATGTGGGTGCCGGAAATCTGATCAGGAGATATGAAAAAGCGCGGGGGTCGGGGCATAAAAAAAGTCTCAAAATAATAATAACAACATTATAAGATGTCATTCCCGCAGCGCTTCTGAGCGGGAATCCATTTTATTCACGTCAAAATGGATCCCCGATAGAGGCATTCGGGGATGACAATCGGTTGGATGATAATGCAATAATAAATCGATTATTACGCCTTTGGTGTTCGCGAATCCGGCCCTTCCCGCCTCCGTCCTCTTCTCCTGCGGCGGGAAGGCCGCACGTTCTCCTTGCGGCCCAGACCCTTCCGCCCTTTCACTTCAAGGGTGTCTTCGCCGTGGGTGACGGGATTGGCCTTGATGAACTCCTTCCACCAGGCGCGGAGCTCTTTCCGCTCGCCCGTGGTCTCGCTCGTGAACCGCAGGTATTCGATAGGCGTCGGCGAAGCCGGGCCTGCGCAGGAAATAACGAGGGTATTTCCCTTCCCGTTTTTCGAAGCGCTGCTGGTTCCAGTACATGTCCCGCATCGGCAAGCCCGACTTTTTTCGGGATCATCACCCGCTGCGCCTGTTCGGACAGGGTCTCCGTCACCGCTTTCGTGACGGCGTCCAGTGCGGGGACGCCGGCGGCCTCGTCAGTTTCTCCGCCTTTTCCTCGATGAACTGCCCGAAGAGAAGAGCGAAGAGAATATACGGTTCCACTTTTCTGCCGGCCTGAATACAGGTGTCGACCCACTCGAGGGCCTTGCCGATCCAGATGTGCGGAAACCCGTCGCTCTCCGTATCCACCCATTCGTTCAGGCGCGGAAAGATCACCCCGAACAAGCCGGTCTTCCTGAGCAGCTGGTACGTTTTTTCCCCTTCGCCCAGGAGGAAGAGCTTCTGCACCTCCTCGTACATCCTGGCCGGCGACGCAAGGGCGACCTTGTCCTTCACTTCCAGGAGCGCATGGTACGTCTGTTCCTCGATCTCGAACCCGAGCATGGCAGCGAACCGCACGGCTCGCACCATGCGCACCGGGTCCTCGGTGAACCGCACAACCGGATCGCCGATGATGCGGATGAGGCCGTTTTTGAGGTCCTCCATCCCGCCGACATAGTCGATGACCGAATAGTCCTCGATGTTGTAGAAGAGCGCGTTCACGGTGAAGTCGCGGCGCAGGGAGTCTTCTTCAGGCGTACCGAAGAGATTGTCGCGGAGGATCATGCCGTCCTCGGTCTTGAGGAGGCGCGGAGGCCTGGGTCTCACTGCGGCAGTCGGGGTCTCTCCCGCAATGATTCCCGCGGGAGGCGCTTCGGCTTCGGTCGAAGCCTGCACCGAGTCTGACGAAGGCGCGGGCTCCACGGATACTGCGGATTCCGGCCCAGGGGATTCAGCCATCGGATGCGAGCCGGGTTGTCCGGCAGGTGCGGCTGCTTCAGCTGCCGGCTCTTCCTCGACATTGGACCGGAACGTGGCCACCTCGATGATCTCATCGTGAAAATGAACGTGAGCGAGGCGGAAGCGCCGTCCTATGAGCCGGCAGTTGCGGAAGGCCTTTTTGACCTCGTTGGGGCTCGCGTCCGTAGCGATGTCGAAGTCCTTGGGCTCGCGGCCCAAGAGGAGGTCGCGCACGCCGCCTCCCACCAGGTAGGCGTAATAACCCTTTTCCTTCAGGCGGTAGAGAACGCGGAGGGCATTAGGACTGATCCACTTGCGCGAGATGTGGTGTTCGGAACGACGAATGATCGTAGGTTGTATAGGACTCACGGGTTTGTATAATAACACATCGCGCAGGGAAAGGCAAAGATGACAAAAGAGTCAAAGAGAACCATATTCCCGATTAACACTCGGGAATGACATGATTTGGTGGGATTATGAAAACAACCCCATCTGCCGGTCGGGCTCTTTCTGTTTTATTACCTTGTCCTGCATCACCCTTCTCTCGATCAATTCAACGGGAATTTCATCGACAAACGGCGAGGGAGACGGGGCCAGCCTCTGCCCGTACAGGAACCGCGTCCTTGCATGGAGCAGAAAAAGCTCGTCCTTCGCACGCGTCATGCCGACATAGAAGAGCCGCCGCTCCTCCTCGATATCGACGCCGTCCTTCATGATGGTGCAGGGGATGAGGCCGTCTTCGCATCCTGCGATGAACACAACTCTGAACTCCAGTCCCTTTGCCGTGTGCATCGTCGTGAGCGTAACGGCGTTCGCGCGGGGATCGAAGTAATCGGAGGCCGTGAGGAGTTTCAGTTCGTTTCCATCTACGAGGCTCGTTGCTGCATCATCGGGATGGACCAGCGACCGGAGGTAGGTAACGGTCTCGTCCAGGGTTTTCGACTGCAGGCTGCTCCTGCGGCCTATCACCTGGTACGGAATGCCTGAATCGATGAACGCCTCTTCTACGGCCTTTGCCTGGGAGTTCGTCCGAAAGATCACGGCGAAATCGGAGAAATTGAACGGTCCCGCTGGCACGTCCCTCGTTGCGCCGCCTTCTCATCTGGTGATGGCTCGTGCCGCCGATCCTCGCCTCGATCTCCCGCACGATCCAGTCGCCCTCAGCCCTCTCGTCAGGCACGGAGACGACGCATACCGGGCCGCCTCTCTCCCGCGTGGAGGTTATTGCCTTCTCGATTCTCAGGTGATTGTTCCTGATCACGTTGTTCGAGGCGGACAGGACCGCGCCTGTTGAGCGGTAATTCTCCGTCAGCGTGACCGTCGCGGCGTTTTTGAAATCAACGCCAAAACGGAGAAAAGCGGCCGTGTCTGCGCCCCGGAAGCTGTAGATTGCCTGGTCCGAGTCGCCGATTGCGCAGAGTCTTGCCCCGTTTTGAGTGAGGTGCTTGAGTAAGGTATACTGGGCGGGATTGATGTCCTGGTATTCATCGACCATGATATGGGTGAACGTGCTCTTGAATGCCGACGGATTGTTTCTGAGGATCTCGATGGGCGTGAGAATGAGGTCTTCGAAGTCAACGGCATTCTGCTGCTTGAGGGCGGCCTGATAGGACCTGGAGATTGCCTGCGTTTCTTCGTCAGCATCCTCCAGGGAATTTTTTATCCTCGAGATCCTTTCAGCTGCGTGCTGCGCTTTTTTCGCGGAGATATTGAGAAGTGATTTGAGGAGCCCGATCTGCTCCTCCCTGCTGTACACGGTGAAACCGGCTCCGAGCGCCTCCTGCATCACCCTGAGGCCGAAGAGATGAAGTGTGCCGATAAACACCCGGCCGGCAACATCCCCGAGCAGCGCCTCTGTCCTCTCACGCATCTCCCGCGCGGCCCGGTTCGTGAAGGTGACCGCGAGGATGTCTTCCGGCCGCTCACCCTGATGGATGAGCCAGGCGATCCTCCGGACGAGGGTCAGGGTCTTTCCCGTCCCCGGCCCGGCGACGATGAGCAAGTGGCCGTCCGTCGTGGTGACCGCCTTCTTCTGGGATTCGTTCAGGCCGTCGAGAATACGATGAATGCTTAATGACATTGCGCGGTCTCCGGACGAAGCAAAGGTATCATTAAGTTGTCATCCCCGAATGGTCTTATCGGGGATATGGTGTATCTTGATTCTACTCGAAAACCTCGAAAACCTGGATTCCCGATAGAAGCGTTCGGGAATGACGGGAAAATATCACAACAGCTTCAACTGCCCCTTGAACTCCCGCCTCTCCACTTCCTCGAAGATCCTGATCTTGCCGAACTCGCCGTCGAAACCCGGCGCGATATGCACATTGCCCGCGCGCATGCGCGAGATCGCCTCGCGGACGAGCGGCGTTCCCGCGCGCTCGATATCGTCGAGCGGAACGTCCATGAGAATGGAGAATTCGTTCCCGAGTTTTTCGAGCAAGGAAAAATAAAGGGTGTTAACCTTCTTCGTGTTCGCCCCGCACTTCAGGCCCTCGGCGATAATTTCCGGCAAGGGGATAATCGACGTATACGAAGGCGCGTTTGAAGGCTTAAAACCGTGCTCCCGGTCCGCGAGCTTCTCGACCCTGTGCATCACGCCCACGGTCACTTTCCTGCCGCAGACCGGGCAGAGATAGTCATAATGAACGGTCTCTTTCGGCGCGAGGCTCACGCCGCAGTCCCGGTGGCCGTCGTAGTGGTACTTCCCCTCTTCGGGAAAGAACTCGATGGTCCCGCTAAACCCCTTGCGGGTCCTGATCGCGTCCCTGATCGCTGGATAGGAGATCTCCGTGTCCAGGATATTCGCCTCGCGCCCGAGCTTTGCTGCGGAGTGGGCGTCGGAATTAGAGACGAGCGTGATGCCGTCCAGGGCCGAAAGCCTCCAGTTCATGAGCGGGTCCGATGAGAGGCCCGTCTCAATGGCGTAGATGTGCGGCGTCAGGTCCTCGAAACATTCCTCCAGGGAATCGAAACCCGATGCCGCCCCGAACACGGAAAAATGAGGCGTCCAGGCGTGGGCCGGGATGAACAGGTTGTCGGGCGAGGCTTCGAGGGTCATCCGGAGGAGTTCCTTGGCGTCGAGCCCCAGGATCGGCCTGCCGTCGGCATTGAGGTTGCCGATCCTGGCGAGGGAAAGATTGAGCCTTGCCGCGCTCGCCAAGTCCGGTGCGAGGACGATCGCGTGGACCTTCCGCGTCCTACCGTTCTTGCTGTAGATGCAGCTGATCTCCGCCGAGAGGATGAACGAGACGTCGGCCCTGCACGAGGCAGGCACGTCCGCGCTCCGGAATTCTTTCTTGAGCTCAAAGAGTCCATTGCCCAGGGGTTCGAGCTTATGCTGGAGCTCCTTGAGCCATCCCGGATGGGTAAAGTCCCCGGTCCCGATGACCCTGATGCCCTTGAGCTGCGCCCACTTCCCGATGCCTTCGGGGCACATGTCCTTGCTCGTCGCGCGTGAATAGTGGGAGTGGACGTGGAGGTCGGTGATAAATCGCATGGCGGATTATAGCATGAAATTATTTTTTTGCCATGGATTTCCAAAAGCGGGTGCTTCTCAACGATACTGCCAGTCTGCCCGATGTGGGCCATGATCAAGAACAATTGCGACGTCATCCCGGATTACGAGATCGTCGAATCGTAACGCCGGCAGGCTTGCAAGCCGGACGAAAAGCTGCCGACGGCGCTCGCAAAAAAAGAGGGCCTGGTTTCCCATCCCCTTTCCCTATGCCGTCCCGTTTTCAGTCCCTTTCTTACTTTCCGTACAGATGGACCGTGTCCTGGCCCCAAATAGTGAGCACTCGCAAGGTCTCCAGATCGGCGAAGTACAGCTCGTTGATACCGTTCTTTTTAGCGATATCGCCGAAGGCAGTGCTGTCCCACGCCACGCCGACATACGGCAGTTGGATATGTTTTATATCTCCTGATCTTTTACTCTGCGCAATGGGTGTCCGGTGCACATCTTCCGTAAGAGGCTGCCACGTATGGGTATAAAGGATCCCCACACTGCAGCCGGAGACCAGCAAACCCGCGATGAAGAGCGTTGGAACGAATGCAATCCGTTTCATGTCCGCCTCCGCTAGTCACCGTATACGATCGTGGTCGTCTTGGTATAAATGCCGAACACGATATTCAGGAACTCCCGGTCCATGTGGTTCAGGGTGGTGATGCCGCCCTGCTTCGCGGCCGCTGCCGAGCTCGCGTCACCCCACGCTACGAGCCACAGCACCGAATGCATCGAAGCCTTTCCCGTCCTCTGACCGAGCATCGTCTTGTCGAGGTTCGTGTCATAGGGCATCAGCACATGAGTATAGAGACAACCCGTAGCGAGAAACATCACCATGATTGCCGCTGCGGCGAACCGAAACGCTTTCATAGACTGCCTCCTTGGCCGGGAATGACGTCCTTGAGGAAGTATAACACGGAAAGTGCGGGGACAGGATCAGGCAGGGCGAAAGGGCGTCTGCCGGGAGACAACGAGTTGCATGCTCTCCGCGGCCTCCTCAATGCTTTCGAGCAGTTTGAACTGCACCCTCGCGCGATGCAAGTTGTGGGTCGGATATTTGATCTTAAAGTACGTATCGCCGCGGAGGTAATCAGAGAGAAACCGCAGGCCCAGCTCGAAGGTAATGACCTTGACCGACGCCGGCAGGAGATCGAGCTCCTTTTGGGTGAGGAACGAGGCCGCCTCCTGAAGGTATCCGGCCGTGATGGCTTCGAAGAGAGCCATGTCGATCCTGACGTCCTTCAGGTCCTTCGCGTCTTCACCCGCAGGATTGGCCGCCGACCGCACGCAGTCGCCGAAATCGAAGTGTACGATGCCGGGCTTGACCGTGTCCAGGTCGAGCATGCAGAGCGCCTCGCCCGTCTTTTTGTGGACCATGACGTTGTTCACCTTGGGATCGTTGTGCACGACGCGCAAGGGAATCTCGAGCGACTTGACAGGTCCGGTCAGGGTGTTCGCCAGTTCGCGCCTCGCCTCCACGAATGTGCGTTCCTTCCCGGTCTCCGCGCTGCGGTGCCCCACATCAGCGGAGAGAGCCAGATCGTACCCCTCAAGATACGTCACCGTATGATGGAATCCCGGGAGGGTATCGTGCAGCAGCTCGGGCCGAAGATCGGAAACGAGCGACTGAAATCTCCCGAGGCCGCGGCCGACCTCCCGGGCGTGATGCGCGTCCTGAACGGTATCGTATACGATGCCGGATTCGATGAAATGGAACATGCGCCAATAATAACCAGAATCGTCGCGGATGTACCATCGACCCTCACGGGTAGGGATGAGCGCGGGAGTAACGGCAAAGGGGTCAGCGACGCCCGCCGCGCGCAGCTTCCGCTCGATATGCGTCGTTACAACCTCCACGTTCTCCATCACCTGCTCGGGCTTCTTGAACACCGCCGTATTGATGCACTGGAGAATGTATTTGCGCACAGTGCCGTTTATGGCGAACTCGCAGAGGTAGGTGTCGTTGATCAGGCCCGAGCCGAAGCGCCCGGCCTTGACGAGAGTTCCCGGAATGACGAATTGGGAGATGATGGAGGTAAGCATAATTTTTTCAAATTATTCTTCGACAGGCTTGGGACGACCGGTTCAGAAAATATTGAGAAGACACGTCGAGGTATTCTGCCGCCTCCCCACGAACCTGCCAGGGTCAGGAAATGAACTTTCGGATCATCTCCCTGAACTGGAGGACATCGATCGGCTTCGTAACATAGCCGTTCGCGCCGCCGAGCATGCCGCGGTCCCGGTCGTGCTGCTCGCCCCGCGTGGTAATGATGATGATCGGAGTATCCCGCTTGAGCTCCTGCCGCACGGCGGCGATCAGCCCCGCGCCGTCCATTACCGGCATGTTCATATCGGTGAGGATGAGATCAACGTCATGCTTCTTCAGCCATTCGAGGGCGTCGGCGCCGTTCACGGCCTCCGTGATCTTCACACCCGGCATCATCTTGAAGAGGTGAAACAGGAGGAGCATCCGCATTGTCTGCGAATCATCGGCCACCAATATCCGTTTATCCGACCATGACGTCATCGTGTCGTCCGATCCTCCTCTTAAGCGTTCTTACCATACGGTTACTGACTCTTCGCCGGTCGCGGGGTCGTGTTGATCGGGCCCCGCCTGGCCGGTGGAACACGATACGATCGGGCGAATACCATCATACAGAAATAGGAATGAATGTCAACAGTTCCCGGACGTAACGTGTCTTCAGCAATGAAGGCTTCAAGATGTTGAACGGAGCCCTTGTCGGGTTCGGTGTAACAGCGGTATAATAAAGTATGCTACGGAAGAATGATGGGGGTAAGAACGGTATGAAACCAATGAACAGTATAGTGAGGACGACTTTCATCCTGGTCCTTGCGGCCATGCTGCAGGCCTGCATGGCGGGCAAACAGCTCCCGACGGGCGCGGCAGACCCGGCTGAAGTAAAAGGCACCTACACCCTTCTGTTGTACGGATGCCATTATCCCGCCCAGATACAGCAGGTCGCCATCCTCGTCGATGAGGGAAGCAGGTACCCGGTCCAGATCCACGATCTCGACACTTCCTATACGGTGAAGAAAGGCGTCCCTGCTGCTGAGGCGCTCAGCGAGGCTGACCGGTTCGTCAGGTGCAGCACAAACAGAATCTGGCGGACGGAGATACGAAAAGTTCTGGATGACACGGGCGGCACCATCGGCTATGAAGTAAGACCCCTGTATATGCCCACAGTGTTCGGTTTTCCCGATGTGGTCAAAGTCAGTTATTCGCTTCAAAAGGGCACTGTATGGGCTTATATCAGGTTGTTTCCTGACGTAGAAAAGCAACAAGACATGGGAGCTGGCGGCCGCGGTTCTTCAGGCGGGGGGAAGTAGGCGGGATGCAGTGTCGCTGAACATATCCGTGATGAGGACGCTCTGGCCATTCCTCATCGATAAAAGGCCAGGATCGTGTCGCCGTACCTCGCTTCGCGGTAGAGCTTAAGAGTTCCTGCGTTAGGAGGAGAAGGCTGTTTCTTGAAGTGCTCGGCGATGACGACACCGCCGGGCTTCAGGGTACCGGAGCCGGCGATGAGTCCGAGGAGGGGAGCCAGTTCCATGGCATACGGCGGATCGAGGAACACGATATCATAGGGTCCCGACGGTTTTGTGAGGAACGACTCCGCAGTGGAGAGTACAAGCTGCGCCCGGTCGGAGAAGCCGGCCTGTTCGACGTTACTCCTTGCGGCGTTCAACGACTCGCGCGAGTCATCAACGAACACGACCCTTCCTGCGCCGCGGCTCAAGGCTTCGATGCCGATGCCGCCCGCGCCCGCAAAAAGATCGAGAAAGGTCGCGCCTTCGATGCGGTCGCCGATGATGTTGAAGAGGGCCTGCTTTACCTTGTCCGAGGTGGGCCTGACGCGCGGGCCCGTTGGGACCTTTAAGCGCCTTCCCCTGCCTGTGCCGCCGGTAATTCTCATGCCGCATCTTCCTGTGAAAAGATAAAGATGGCTATTTTCCGCTTGTATGTGACCCGATGCTACAGAAAAATCCTTTGTGAGTCAAGCACTTCTTGACAGCATCGTTCAATACGGATATACTTTTTTTATTGCGAGGCGCGAGTAAATGAAAAAAAACGCGAGATGGCTGTTCCTGTTTCTCTCTTTCACATTGTTCCTTTCCGGTATTGTGGAAAAGTCCCTCTCAGCCGAAAAACTGAAGACCGGAAAGACGCCGACCCCCGCCGTCGTCCGAGACGCAGAAACAAATCTTCCTGATCGAGATAGACGCGCCCATCACACCCGTTGTCGCCGAATACATCGTCAAATCCATCGACAGGGCTCAGGACAGCAAGGCCGAGGCGATCATCATCCAGTTGAATACGCCCGGCGGCCTCGTTGATTCCATGCAGCAGATCGTCATGAAGATGATGGCATGCCAACGTGCCGACTGTGGTCTATGTCGCTCCGAGCGGCGCCAGGGCCGCGTCGGCGGGAGTGTTCATCACCCTCGCGGCCAACATCGCCGCCATGGCGCCGACGACGCATATGGGCGCGGCCCATCCCGTCACGATGCAGGGCAAGATGGACAAGACCATGGAAACAAAGGTCGTCAATGATCTGGCGGCCATGGCCCGGGGAATCGCCGAGAAGCGGGGAAAGAACGCGAAATGGGCGGAACAGGCCGTGAGAAAAAGCGTTTCGATAACCGATGACCGAGGCCCTCAAAGAACACGTGATCGACTTAGTCGCTCCCGACATCGATACCCTGGTCAAGGACATCAACGGCAGGACCGTCAACCTCGTCATCGGCAACAAGACACTCCAGACCGAGGGCGCGAAAGTCAAGAAAGTCCCGATGGGCTTCCGGTACCGTCTCCTCGAAATCATCAGCAATCCCAACATCGCCTACATCCTGATGATCCTCGGCTTCTACGGTCTCTACTTCGAGCTCTCGAACCCGGGCGCGATCTTCCCCGGCGTGGCTGGAGCGATCTGCCTGGTCCTCGCCTTTTACGCGCTCCATACCCTTCCCATCAACTACGCGGGCCTCATCCTCATCATCATCGGCATCAGCCTCTTCATCGCCGAGGCGTTCATAACGAGCCACGGCGTTTTGGGCATCGGGGGCACCGTTTCCATGCTGCTGGGTTCGATCATGCTTATCGATTCCACATCGCCGGCTCTGCAGATATCCTGGGCCGTGATCATACCCGCCGTCGCCGTATCAGCGATCCTGTTCATCATCACGGTGACCGTTGCCGTGCGGGTCTACCGGGAAAAGCCCACCACGGGCAAAGAAGGCATGATCGGCATGCAGGCAGTAGCCAAAACGGACATCCTTGCGGACGGCCAGGTATTCATGCGCGGAGAGTACTGGAGCGCCTGGAGCGACGAGCCGATCCAGAAGGGAGAGAAAGTCAAGGTCGTCGCCGTTGAAGGGCTGAAGGTGAAAGTGAAAAAGACAGGATAAAAAGCGTGTTGCGGGTTGCGGGGTGCGGGTTGCGGGTTAATATCTTTTACCTCGCAACTCGCAACACGCAACTCGCATCGCTACTAAAGGAGGTTTCACATGCAGATCTTTGCCACAGGTTTTCTTTTCACCATCATCGTTTTCCTAGCCATTCTGTACAACATCATCAAGATATTGAAACAGTACGAGCGGGGCGTCATCTTCACCCTCGGCAAGGTCAGCATTGAAGAAGGCGTCAAGGGACCGGGGATCATTTTCCTCTGGCCCGGCATCCAGAAAATGGTGAGGGTGAGCCTCAGGACGGTCACCATGGACGTCCCGTCCCAGGACGTGATCACCAAGGACAACGTGACCGTGAAGGTGAACGCCGTGGTCTACTTCAGGGTCATCGACCCGCAGAAGGCCATTATCGAGGTCGAGGATTTCTATTACGCAACGTCCCAGATCGCCCAGACCACCCTTCGGAGCATCCTTGGCCAGAACACCTTCGACGACCTGCTCTCGAACCGCGAGGCCATCAATGCCGAGCTCCAAAAAGTGATCGACCAGCAGACGGAACCGTGGGGGGTCAAGGTGACCACCGTGGAAGTGAAAAACGTGGATCTGCCCGCAGAGATGCAGCGCGCGATCGCGATTCAGGCCCAGGCGGAACGCGAACGGCGGGCAAAGATCATCCATGCCGAAGGCGAACTGCAGGCAGCTTCCAAGCTGGCCGAGGCTTCCGAGATCATCAGCAAGAACCCGACCTCCCTCCAGCTCCGCTACCTCCAGACCCTGACGGAGATCGCTTCGGAGAAGAACTCCACTATCATCTTCCCGCTCCCGATCGACCTGCTCTCGGCGTTCCAGAAGCTGGTCGCGAAAAAGGATTAGCAGCGGAAAAAATTGCATCCGGAATTCAAAACAGGGGCGGCCTTCTCAGGCCGCCCTTTTTGTGCGTAAATGGATGTTTTTGTCCTTTCCCGGTGGGGCGGCTGGCGAAAGGAAATGGGCGGAATGGCATATTATGCATCTGAACATCCAGTTTACGCCGAACGCGTCAAATCCTGACTGGATAACCTTCACTGATAAAAAAAGAATATTTCCGTGCGGTAGATTTTACCTTGAGCGCCGGAAACGGCGACAAGACCATGTACATCTGGTTTAAAGACAGCTCCGACAGCATTTCCGATGTGAAAAGCGATACGACAAAATTCTTTAAATCGGACCAAATGCTGCTGGTATTCCTGCTGCTGAAGTTGGCTGCGATAGTATAAGGAGTGACGGTCGGTCCCACCTCGTTTTAAGCTGCACGCGAGGGAGCGACGCAGGTCAACAGGGACTCACTGAAAAGGATAGAAGGGAAGGAGTTGCAACCACCGCTCGACGAAAGCCTCTTCAAATAAAAAAAGGGGGACCGGTCATGGACCGGCCCCCTTTTTCATGAATTGATGCCGCTTGATTACAGTTCGGTGACGGTAATCGCCTGCTGCGGGCAGTTCTCCACGCAGGTCAGGCAGTTGATGCATTCGGACATGTTCACCGGGTCGGCCTTGCCGCCTTCAACCTTGAACACCGACTGCGGACACACATTCGTGCAGGTGCCGTCCCCGTCGCACTTGCCTCTGTCGATTGTTACCATATACATGTGGCCTGTTTCCTCCTTCGGTAAAAGTAAGATTCCAAAAAGCACTTAATATTACCCGGCAGGACCGATAAAATCAAGAGAGAAATGAAGATAAAAGAGGGCCCATCCGCAATTCGGATGGGCCCCTGAATTCGTTGACCAGCTTGACGTCAAATTATCAATGCTCTATTTCTATCCCCGCCGTCTCTTCCCTGACCGACACGGCGATCTTATAGAGGAACGTAAGGATCAGGAACCCGATGGCCCACACGCCGAGCGTAATGATAGACTCCTGCCTCGTGGGCCAGTAGGTCCGGACCTGGTTCATCATGTTCGGCACGAAACCGCCGATAACCAGGCCGAAGCCCTTGTCGATCCAGAGCGAGATGAACAGCATGATGCAGGCAAAAGCAAGCGAACCTTCGTTCCTACGAATGCGAGGGATCAGGAGCATGATGAGCGATACGGCCGCAAAGATGCTCGAGGTCCACATCAGGGGCACAAGCTCATGATGCCCGTCAAGCCCGGCGTAGAGATACTTGAAGGACTCCATGTGGCCCGGGATATTGCTGTAGAATGCGGTAAAGAACTCCAGGCCGAGGAGGAAGACGTTGGCGAACATGGCGTAGGCCACGATCACCCCGAGCGTCTGGATCGGTTCCTTGCCCGGGTCGAACTTCGTGACTTTCCGCACGATCAGGGCCAGGAGGATCAAAAGCGCCGGGCCGCCGGCAAAGGCCGAGGCCAGGAACCGGGCCGCCATGACTGCGCTGAGCCAGAAATGCCGCCCCGGGAGACCGGCGTACAGGAACGCCGTTACGGTGTGGATGCTGACTGCCCAGGGTACGGACAGGTAGATGAACGGCTTGATCCACTTCGGAGGCGGCACGCCCTTCCGGTCGGAGCCTAAGGTCACCCAGCCGATCATGAGGTTCAGGCAAAGATAGCCTATGAGCACCACCGAATCCCAGAACATGACCGAATTCGGCGTCGGATGAAGGATCACGTTCGATGATCCTCATGGGCTGGCCCATGTCCACGAAGATGAACAGGATGCACATGGTGACCGCCGCTATGGCGAGGAATTCTCCCAGGATCACGATCTTGCTGAACTTCTTATAATCATGCAGATAGTGGGGAATGACGAGCATCACGGCCGAGGCCGCGACGCCGACGAGGAACGTAAACTGGCCGATGTACAGTCCCCACGAAACATCCCGGGAGAGGCCGGTAATACCCAAACCATATTCGAACTGCTGGAGGTAATAGTAGACTCCCGACACGGCCAGGGCGCCCAGGAAGAAGACCCATGCCCAGTATTTTTTACTTCCTACGAATGCTTTCTCAAGCATGTTCGTTACCTCCTATCAGATAGTAAACGCTCGGCCCGGTCCCAAGGTCCGACTTGCGCCGGATGGTGTACCTGGTCTCGACGATCTTCCGGACCTCCGAATTCTTGTCCGCGAGGTCGCCGAAGATCAACCCGCCCTTGGGAGCCGCCTCGACGCAGGCCGGAAGTTTTCCGAAGGCGAGCCGCTCGGTGCAGAAGGTGCATTTCTCCACCACGCCCTTGGTACGCGTGGGATATTCCTTGTTCTCGCTCTTTATGAAAGGTTCTCCATTTGCATTCTTTCCGCGCGGGTCGCGGTAATTGAAGCTCCTGGCTCCATAGGGACAGGCAGCCATGCAGAACCGGCAGCCGATGCAGCGGTGCATGTCCATCATCACGATGCCGTCCGACTTCCGCTTGAAGGTCGCCTGGGTCGGGCATACCCGCACGCAGGGAGGGTTCTCGCAGTGGTTGCACAGCACGATAAAGGGCATTTCCTTGAGTTTCTCGTCCATGTAGGGATTTTCCTGGTCCGGGAACGCGTTCTCGTACCTGGCTTTCCAGATCCACTTGACCTCGTCCTTGATGTCGACGGTGCCGTCGGCATTTCTGAAGTTCGGGACATTGTGGATCGTGTGGCAGGCGCTGATTGTTTTCTCGAAGTCTTCCTCGGTCTTGAACTTGCTCATGTCAACGACCATGGCCCAGTGCGCGGCCTTCAGCGCTTCCGGGTTCGGCTCCACCTCGGGCGGCTCGATCCCCTTGACCCATACGTTATGCGTGGCGGACGCCGCGGTCGCGCCGAGCCCCAGGAGGGAGGAAATGCCGGCTATCTTCAGGAATTGTCTTCTATCCATGCTCATGATTTTTCATCCTCCTTCTCCTTCGGGGCGATATGGCAATCCCAGCAATAGGGCTTCACGGCCATATAGTTGTGGCATTGGTCGCAGAACTTTTTCTTGTTCGAGTGGCAACGCATGCATTCGTTCTGCAGGCTCATGTTGTAATGCTTGCCGGAATTTTCGCTTACGTACTGCCGGTAGCCGTCGCGCACCACGGAATCGCGCCAGTTGTTGAGGAGCTGCATGTGCTCCGTCCGCATGAACGCCTTGGATTCCACACACTTTCTTTCCTGCTCCGGCATCTTCAGAATTTCCGGGGTATCGAGCTTCGGTTCGGGCTTGGCGTTCACCTTCCCGATATTGTAATAAAACGGGAACGTGGCGATGGCCACGAACACCAGAAGCCCGATGAGTATTTTACCGCCGTCATAGAGTTTCATTAGGCCTTTTCCTCCTTCACTTGGGCTGACGGAAGAGGCTCGCCGCGCAGGTCGGTCGTCCGTTCCTTCTCGCCGGTCATGATGAGGGCGTTTGCCACGAGTTCGTGAAGGCCGCAGACGCCCACGCTGGGCACCCAGTATTCCATGAGCGCCTTGAGCGTCGCCCGGTCGATGGCGCAGATGTTGGCCAGCATGTTGACGCCGTGATGCTCGGCGACGAACTTGACCGCGTTCGCGCGGGGGAACCCGCCCTTCATCCTGAGGTCCATATCTTCCGAGGCGTTCAAGCCCGTGCCGCTGCCGCAGCAGAAGGTCTTTTCGCGGATGGTGTCCTCCGGCATCTCGTAGAAGTGGTTCACCACACTCTTGAGCACGTAGCGCGGCTCATCCAAGAGGCCCATGCCGCGGGAGGTATTACAGGAGTCGTGCCAGGTCACCTTGAGGTGGTCGTTCCGCTTCGGATCGAGCTTGAGCTTGTTGTTCTTGATCAGGTCCGCGGTGAACTCCGCGACGTGGACCATCTTCATGGATTTCGCGTTCTCGAAGACCGTGCCGGTGATCGGAGATTTCGGGACCTCGAGGAAATCGGCCGGACCGTTCCAGGTGTCCATGTACTGGGAGAGCACCCGCCACATGTGGCCGCACTCTCCGCCCAGGATCCACTTCACGCCGAGCCGCTTGGCCTCGGCGTAGATCTTGGAATTGAGCCGCTTGGCCATCTCGTTTGAGGTAAAGAACCCGAAGTTGCCGCCTTCCGAGGCGTAGGTGCTCCAGGTGTAGTCCAGGCCGAGTTCCTCGAACAGCATGAGATAGCCCATGGCCGTGTAGGTGCCGGGATCCGCAAAGAGGTCGCCCGACGGCGTAACGAACAGGATCTCGGCGCCCTTCCGGTTGAAGGTCGGCTTGATCCTTTTGCCAGTGACGGTTTCGATGTCGTCGAGCATGTATTCGAGGTTTCCGACGATCGTGTGGGGCTCGAGGCCCAGGTGGTTGCCCTTCATGTAGCAGTTAGAGACCGGCCCCGCGATCCACTCGATGTTCAGGCCGAGCAGATTCAAGAGCTCCCGTCCGATTATCGTGATCTCGGCCTGGTCGATGCCGTAGGGGCAGAAGACCGAGCAGCGGCGGCACTCGGTGCACTGGTAGAAGTAGTACCACCACTCCTTCAGCACATCGACGGTAAGTTCCCGGGCGCCGGCCATCTTGCCGAAGAGCTTCCCGGCGAGCGTGAATTCTTTTCTATAGACCGAACGGATGAGCTCGGCCCGGAGCACCGGCATGTTCTTCGGATCGCCGGTGCCGATGAAGAAGTGGCACTTGTCCGCACAGGCGCCGCAGCGCACGCAGATATCCATGAAAAGCCGGAAGGACCGGTACTTTTCAAGGCGCTCCGCGATCCCCTCGAGGATGATCTGCTTCCAGTTTTCGGGAAGTTTCCAGTCCGCGTCAGCGGGTCTCCAGTCCCGCGGGTTCGGGAAACCTACGATCTCCAGACTTTTCGGCTTCGAGCCGTGACAGAACATGCCTTCTTTGATCACAACGGGCGTATCCATCCAGTCCGTTTTCGGCATCGTGTAATCAATTTTCGCCAGCTCTTCTGGTTTCGGAAGTTTCGCCATGATTACTCCTTTTCGACCGGCAGGCCGGCATCTTTCATCTTAGCCCTGAAATCATTTTCGTATTCTTCGTAGGTGTGGACATGGACCGGGTAGTTCCAGGGGTTGACATGCTGCTTCGAGCGGCTGGTGTTCGCCAGCACCCGGGTCGGGCTCATGAACACGCCGCCCATGTGCACCAGCTTGCTGAAGGGGAAGTAGGCGAACAGCGTGCAGACGAGGAACAGGTGGACGTAGAAAAGCGGGCCGATCCCCTTGGGGACCGCCGGGCTGAGGCTTACGAGTCCCATGGCCAGCATCTTTATGCTGATGAGGTCCGTTTTATAGAAATAGCGCATCAGCACGCCCGTGAGGCCGATGCCGAAGATCACGAAGAGGGGGAAATAATCGTTGGCGAGGGACAAATACCGCATCTGGGGAAGCCCGACCCTCCTGATGAAGAGCATAGAGCACGGCACCGAGAAGCAGGACATCGGTTATATACAGGAGCGGGGTCCCGATCTGGAGGAAGCTGTCAAGCCCTTCCGCCATCTTCACCGCCACCGGCACCTGCTCGGTAAAAAACCGCAGGTGCCTGATCAAAATGAAGAGGAAAGACCAATGGAACGCCATGCCCGCGGCCCAGAGCCATTTCGCCTCTCCGTAAGCGAGCTGAGATCCCTTGTGCGTCAATGCAGTCTTCAGGTTTCTGAAGAGGGAGCGGAAGAACAGAACTTCCAGGGCCATCCTGCCCGCGACGCCGAGGACGCCCGAGGGGTTTTCCAGCTTGCTGTGTTTGATCCAGGGAAGGGATTTCTGCTGTCCGCAGGTCGTGGGGATGCGAAAGGGATTCGGTGAGCTGCCCCACTTCACTATGCGCGACGATCATGAAGATGACAAAAACGAGCAACCGCCAGATAGGGAATGACAACCCCGAAGAGGTACTGCATGTTCCCCATCGCCACCCCCGCATAGGCTATCGCCGCGAGGGCCAGCACTGCAATGAAAGAAATTGTAAGCTTTCATTTCGTTACCTCTTTTCGATTTAGGTTAGCAGCCCAAGCGATCTTCGAACCCCTCTGTCAGTCCTGGTTGTCGACGATCAGACGCGCCTGCTGCAAGAGCCTGAAGGTCATACTTCTCGCTTCGTTCGCCTTGAGCTCATAGATTTTTTCCCGGCATTTCATGTAGAGATCGAATGCGTACAGGGCCAGGTCGTCTACAGCGGACTCGAAGGTCACGAGTTCTTCGGCAATGCCCTGCTGAGCCAGTGCCTCGCTGCCGAGTTCCTGCCGGACCACGTTCTTGAGCATGAAAGATAAACGAAACGGCCTCGGATGGCGTAAAATCCTGGATCGCCCTGATTCTGACGATGCTGTCGAGAAACCGGGAAACCTCATCGGGCAACAGCCCCTTGAGCAGTCCCTCGAAGAGACCATCGATCCCTTCCGCCAAGGTATAGCCGACGGGATTCGTAAACTGGGCCTTCTGCTTTTTTAAAAAGGTGGTCGTCTCGTTCGCATAGGTCCCGGCGATCGCATCGAACCATTTCTTCAGGATATCGGGTTTCTTTTCTTTGAGATGTTGATTGAGATTCATATCCTTCACAAAGCCGACGATGAAGTCCCTGCGGCGCCTCAGTGCCCGCTAGAAGAACAGCAGGTGCTTAACCGACTCCATCTCTTTCTGGATGTCCGCGAATGAAACGAACTGCGTCCTGAGCTCGGCGCCCATTTCATCGGCATCGGCGACCATCTGGTCCTCTTCAAGCCGAGGCGCTCCATATCTTCCTTGCACACCCAGATCGGCATATCGATGAGCAGGCAATTTTTGATGTGGCTCTCGGTGCTCGTCACGCCGTACAATTTCATGGCCTGCTGGTTTTTTACCGCGTTCAGCACGCCGTCTCCAACGAACACGACGGTCGGGACAACGGAGTCGCCGTCGTCCATATAGATCTCGGCGGTCTGGCTCGCAGATCGCATGGGTAAGCGCCAGGCGGGGGTTTTCACTCTTGTAGGGCGGTCTCTGAACAACGAACATTAATTTTACGGCACCCATTTACTCACCTCCTATATGGAGCAGTCGGTCGGTCTTGTCGGTCTTCGCCAGGAACCAATCCATGCTTGCGCGTTTCATTCCCTCGGGCGTGTCTTCCTTATGGTAGCCCCGCGCCTCGGCGCAGGCCTCGCACACGGTGATCGCCATGCCCTTTGCGATCAGCTCCATCATGTTTTTTCTCATTAAACGAATAATCCTTGAATGCTCTCTGCCCCTTCTTGGCCATCATCACCGCGTTGCCGGACAGCCACATGTTCACCTTGTGGCCCTTGGAGATAGCGGCCTCGGCGAGCTTGAATGAGAAGTCAAGCGTCATCGAGCCGACCAGAGAAGGGAATACGCCTAATGTCAGTTCTGCCATGATAGCCTCCTTTAAAATACGCGATGGACGCAGGACGACTGCGCGCTTCGTCCACCCGGACAACGGGCGGTTACTCCTCGTCCCTCGTGCTTTTCATACTACAACCACGCTGTCTTCTCGTAGTCGTTCATGATGAGATCGACGATGTCGCCGTAGCCGATGACCTTCACCTTGGAATTCACCTGCGCTGAAGTAAACCCTCTGGTTTCGAGGTCGTCCGACAGCACATAAAAGCTTGCGCCCGCCTTGGACAACACGGGAGAGTCCTTCCCGTTCTCCTTGACGACGGCATGGTAAACGCCGTTGCCGACGAAGATTACCCCCATCTTGTCGGCCTTCATTTTCTCGAATGTATCTTCAGTCCTTCTCCAGTCGCTTAAAAAAACCGCAAGTTTCATCATCTCACCTCCTGGGACGATTTCAAGGTAAAAAAACAGGGGATAATTTATTCAACTATCCCCTTCGGATGCCTGTCAGCTCCAGCATTAAATTTCGGTAACCGTGATTGCCTGCTGCGGGCAGTTCTCCACGCAGGTAAGACAGTTGATGCATTCGGACATGTTCACCGGTTCGGCCTTGCCGCCCTCCAGTTGGAACACTGACTGCGGGCAAACATTGACGCATGTGCCGTCGCCGTCGCACTTATTTTTGTCAACTGTAACCATGTACATGGCGGTTACTTCCTCCTTGCCGTGAATCTGCACGCGCTCTGCTTGCGCTGCTCCCTGGCAGACCGGGGACGCTGCCGCCGTTACATACGCGGACGAGCTTCGTCTCGCGGCATGCATACGCTCAGCACGTGCTGCCCGGCCCTGAAACCCCACACTTCTCCGTGGCGTCGCGTCTCGCTGCGGAATCTTGAATCCAAAAAAACTATACGCAGCCGGTCGGCTTCGGAAGGCCTGCGATTTTACATGCCTGTTTCGCCGGACCGCCCGGATAAAGCTCATAGAGATATTTGGTGTTGCCCTTGTCGGGCCCGAGCTTCTTGCCGATTTCCTTCACGAGGATCTTGATCATCGGCGCGATCTGATACTGCTTGTAGTAGTCGCGGAGGAAATTCACGACTTCCCAGTGCTGCTGGCTCATCTCGATTCCTTCGACCTCCGCAAAATAGTTGGCGACATCCATGCTCCAGTCGTCCAAATTGGCCAGGAACCCGTCCTCATCCACTTCAATCGTCTTACCTTTTACCGAAATCGTTCCCATCGTTTCTGTCCCCTTTCATTGATATGTTCGGGTGCCTCGTGAGCTCCCCTATTATTGTTCCCTGTCTCTTCCCTCGCAACTTGTTTTGGCATCGTCAGAAAACCGGACAGGCAACTGTCATTCAGGTTTCCGTTTCACTTTCAAAAAATACAGTCGTCCGTAATTATCCATAAAACCGCGGCTGACGCCGGTTGAGCGGTGTGTCCGCGATGTCGTAATTCAACACCGCATCTTCGTAATCTTCTTCGGCAACCAGCTCGGACAGGTCTTTCGACAGTTTCTGTGCCGCAATGCCGAGGGCCTGCATCATTACTTCTCCCACGTTCTTGCTCGTCGGATCTACGATGTAGATCGCGCCGCAGGCGCCGCAGGCGCCGCCCAGCACGCTTTCCATGGCATTGAGAACAAGAGTCGTCGGGCGGTCGAACTTGGTATGACAAAACGGACAGACCGGCTCAAGACCTTCTCTGCTTCCTGACCTCAACGGCTAACCTGCTTTCTCTGCCCGCTGCCAGTGCCCGTGGTGCTCACGGGCCTTCCGCACCATGGCCGGAGCCCACTGCGGCGTGGCCAGGGCATGAATGTGCGTGTAGGATGCCGCGACGTTCTTGTAGAGGATACCATCGCTCTTGCCGTCGATCCCGAAGCCGCGCTGCACATCATACGCCATCGACAACGATCCGTCAATATGCGAAATCCGGGAATAATGAAACTCATGCCCGCGTATGCTGATCCCTTTATCAAGGAAGAGGCTTGAGCCGCCCGATTCCAGGACGGTATACCCGTGCGCCTGCGGACGCTTTTCCAGGACAAAGTCCACCGGCAATACTGCGGTCATGGGATATCGCTTCTCTCCGACAGAAAGGCTGCGGCCGAGATAGATGAGCCCCCCGCATTCCGCATATATGGGAAGACCGTTTTCCGCCGCCGCTTTCGACCGATCTGCAGAAGCTTTCATTCGCTGCCAGCTCGGCGGCCTGCGTTTCAGGAAAGCCGCCTCCGATATAAAGAGCGTCGATATCTTCGGGTAGTGCACGGTCCCGGAGTGCATTGATTTCCCGGAGCACAGCGCCGTGCCGTTCAAGCTCTTCCAGGTTATCGGGATAGTAAAACTGAAACGCCTTGTCCCTGATCACTCCGATAACGACCGGCTCGCCTTGATCAGGATCGGGAACCGAATGCTTCGGTCGGCGTCACAGCAATCTCGGGAACGGAGCCGGCCAGCGGTCCAGAGTGCATCAAGGTCAAGGTAACGTTCGACGAGCGTCGCGGCCCCCTGGAGCGCCTGTCCAACTTCCGGATGTTCATGGAACGGCGTCAACCCCATGTGCCGTTCAGGAAATTCTCCGCCCCGCTGTCGGGGCACCGCACCGAGCACCGGAAGTCCGCTGCTCTTCGCTATCGCCTTTCGAATGACGTTTTCATGACGTCCTGATGAAACATTATTGAGAATGACCCCGCCCAGATTGACCTCGGGATCATACTGCCTGCATCCGAGCACCAGAGCCGCTACGGTGCTCGTCGCCTTGGTGCAATCGACGATGAGCGCCACGGGGGCCCCGAGCAGGTTTGCAAGCCGTGCCGTACTGTAATGCCCCGGACTCGTCCACGCCGTCATAGAGGCCCCTGTTCCCCTCGATCACGGCGGCATCCATGCGCGCTGTGTGGTCCACGAAGGACCGCCGGATGCTTTCCTGATCCATCATGAAAAGATCGAGATTATAGCACGGCCTGCCTGCCGCAACCCCGAGCCAGCCCGCGTCGATAAAATCCGGTCCCTTTTTAAAAACCGCAACCTGCCTGCCTCTGTTCCGCCAGGCAGCGATAATGCCGAGCGAAAGGGTGGTCTTGCCCAGCCCTCCCCTCGTGGCTGAAAGCACCAGCCTCGGAACACTCTGCATTAGGATTGCGGATTGGCCGAACCTTCCGTGTGCGGGATCTCTACGGCGGTTCCGCCGAAATACGAATACACCAGTTTGCCGCCGTCTATCAGCACGCGGAGCGCGGCTTTGACCTCAGCCTGCGTCGCGCCTTCGGCCTCCATGGCATTGCTGATGTCCTTGGGTTTCAGCTTCTTTTTGCCCTGGCTCTTTTCTACCAGCGCATATACTTTTTTCTGCAGTTCTTCAGCATCCATATTCGTCCCCTCCATTTAGGTCGCTCAGATCGCCATAAAACCGGCCCCGGTCCATGACCGGGGCCGGCATGACGTTATTCCACTATTCCCACTTGAAGGTCGGGGTCATTCTGAACGTATCGCGCGCAAAGGTGAAATCGTCGATATGCATCTGAGTGAACGCTATGCCTGTTATCTTGAAGAAGCGCTCCCAGCCTATGCGCTCGATCCACTCGCCCACACGCTCATGCTTGCGTGCGTCCTTGGCGTAGACCTCGACCAGGTGCTTCACTGCCTTCACGACTTCCGGCCACCGCGGAGGATTGTTCGGGAGGAACGGAATGGCCAGCTTGGACATACGGGCCGGGCCGCGTGCGTTCGACACCTTGCCGCCGACCCAGATCGAGATGCCGTCACCGGTCGCATCAGCGAGCGGGAGAGACGGGCACATCGTGTAGCAGTTGCCGCAGTACATGCAGCGCTCTTCCTTGATCTTCACCGACTTCGCGGCCGGGTTCGGGCTGATGGCGCCCGTGGGGCACGACGCGATGGTCGTGGGGATTTCGCACTGGTTCCCGATCGTTGCCTCGTTGACCTTCGGGGGCTTGCGGTGAATGCCGAGGATGGCAATATCGGAGCAGTGCACCGCGCCGCACATATTCAGGCAGCAGGCCAGCGCGATCCTGACGCGCGCCGGCAGAGTCTTCGTGGTGAAATACTCATGGAGCTCATCCATGACCGCTTTCACGACGCCGGAGGCGTCCGTTGCCGGGGTATGGCAATGCACCCAGCCCTGGGTATGGACCACGTTGCTGATGCCGTAGCCGATGCCGCCGACCAGGTGGCCGCGCTTCTTGAGCTCGGCCTGGAGCGGTTCCACCTGCGCTTTGGCAGGGAAGAACTCGATGTTGTTACGCGTCGTGAAGCGCAGATGCCCGCCCGAGAACTTCTCGGCAAGATCGCATACCTCGCGGATAAAATCGGTGCTCACGAGACGGGGTGATGCCATACGAACCGTATAGAGCTCGTCGCCGGTCTCGGAAACATGCTTCATCGCGCCTTTGTTGATGATTTCATGGTACTTCCATTTCCCGTAGTTCTTTGCGATCACGGGAGGCAGAAATTTGCTAAAGTGAGGAGCTCCAATATCTGTTATTCTTTTCGGTTTGTCAGCCATTTTAAGTTTTCCTCCTGTAAAGTTATTTCACGTCTTCCGGTGACCAGAATACGTACGGGTTCGACCTGGGGGCTTTCACCATCTGCGGTACTGCCGGGAGACCGGTTGCATCGAGCATGGACTTCATGCCCAAACGGTCGACGAGCTCGCCGATACGCTCGCGGTTCTTGCCGTGATCATCCCACCATTCCCAGAGCTTGCGGATGAGTTCTTCCAGATTATCGTACGGCTTTTCAAGTTTCATGAAGGGAACGATGACCCAGCTCATGAGAGCGCCGGTCACGATCGGGGCCTTGCCGCCGAGCATGATGGTCGCGCCTTTTTCTTTGCCGGGGCGCAGCGCCTTGGGCATGCGGTTGATGCAGTTCATGCAGCGATTGCAATCCTTGTCGTTGATCTTGAGGGTGCTGCCGTCCCAGCTCATGCACTTGGTCGGGCACATATCGATCACTTCGGTCTTGATGTCCATGTCCTTGGCGCAGTTCTTCACCTCGGCCTGGATCGATACGGATGGTGTCGCGCCAGGTGCCGATGATGGACAGGTCGGCGCGGGCAATGGAAGCCACGCAGTCGTTGGCGCAGCCCGAAACCTTGATCTTGAACTTGTAGGGGAACGCGGGACGATGAAGCTCATCCTGGAACTTGTGGGTGAGTGTATCGCAGATTTCCATCGTGTCGATATTCGAGAACTCGCAACGGGAATTACCGACGCAGCAGCTCGGGGTACGGAGGCAAGAACCGGAGCCGCCGAGGTCCCAGCCCTTTGCCGTTGTTTCCGCAAAGATGGTCTCGAGCTTGTCGGTCTGCGTGCCGAGGAGGACCAGGTCGCCTGTTGATCCGTGCATGTTGGTCATGCCGCTGCCGTATTTGTCCCAGATATCCATAAGCTCACGGAGCGCACTCGCCGTATAGTAGAATCCGGCAGGCTGGTTGATACGAACAGTGTGGAAGTGAGCAACGCCAGGATATTCCTGGGGAAGGTCACAGTAACGGCCGATAACGCCGCCGCCGTAACCAAGGACGCCCACGATGCCGCCGTGCTTCCAGTGGGTAACTTTATCCCTGTATGATCTCTCAAGGATGTTGAGAAGATCTTTCGCCGTATCAGTCCTCTTTGCGGCCTTTTTGATCTCTTTTACGAAACTCGGCCACGCGCCTTTTTCCAGTTCGTCAAGCATCGGTGTCTTACCATCTGTGCTCATGTAGATAATCCTCCTTATAAAATTATGTCACCTGCGACTGTACATGTCATCGGACTCATATACGCTTCCGAAAGAAACAACTGCTCTCCTGAATCCGCAGCCGTCTGGAACCAAGGGGGCTGCGCTTCATCAATTTACTTGTATGGCCCCCCTTTCTCTTTAAGGCGGTTTTAATTTTTAATAATGAGGTGGGCGGGTCTGAAACATCTCACCGATAATGTTATGGCTTTAATAGATGTTAAGACACAAGATTGTATGAGTACTCGTTGTTTTAGTCAAATAAAAAAAACTAATTGCACTATAACCGTTGGAAATTATCACTGTTTAGAACATCACTATAGCAGTTAAAGAGCAGTTAAAAACATCATTATAGCAAAACTGATTGCTCTCTGCCCTGCGGGACCGAAATATATTTATAAGTTTAAAACTTCTATTAATTAGAAAAGTAGCTGCCTGCCCCGTCACGCCTTTTTACAAACAGCCTTGCCCGGTTGACAGGTGCATGAACTTTCTGATACCATGTTGAAAATTACGAAATAGTCCACGAAAGAGGGGGAATTGACTATGGTTGAAGCAAAGGTTACGCTCATTAAGGATATGGTGTTTGACGGGAAGGCGACGTCAGGTCATGTGCTCACCATGGACGCCGATGATGTTTCGGGCGGTCACAACGCGGGGTTTCGCCCCATGGAACTGCTCCTCGTCGGCTTCGGAGGCTGTTCTGGCATGGACGTTATCTCCATCCTGAGGAAAAAGCGCCAGCCGGTCGCCGGTCTCGAGATCAGCGTCAAAGGAGAACTGACCGACGAGTACCCGAAGATTTACCGGAAGGTTCACATAGAATACCTGGTGAAGGGCAAGGGTGTTGAGAAAGAAGCGGTGGAACGAGCCATTGCATTGTCCCTCGATAAATACTGCTCCGTGGGCGCAACGCTCGCCAAGGCGGGAACGATCACGCACAGCTACAAAATTATCGAGGAATAACATGACCGTTGCGATCTCTTTCGCGCCCCGCTCGGCGGGATGGCTGTCAACATGCTACGTTCGCTCAAGAAGGTAGCCGCACTCTTTCAGGGCTGCGTTGTGATCGGCTAGCGGCTTTTACGACAACACGTCATCAGTACGCAAAATAAGGTCCGCTGCCCAGGCTCGACGACTTTCCTTCAAACCCCACATAGACATCTCGTCCCAGATAAAACGGAAGCCCCCAATCGAACAGGCCCGGCGCAGACCCGCCGATTTCGACGAATACGGCGTTGGGTGTTCTGGAAAGGCCCACAAAGTTGCTTATCTGGAATGGGACCGGTGCCGCTCGGCGAGCCCGATGCGGCCGTATTGATCGCGGTGAAGGTCGCGCTGGATGTCAGGACAGAACCAGCTGTCGTTGGGAGGCGTGCAGTTCGGCAGTCCCGACGGGGGCGGGGTAAAAAACAGTCCGTTCGAACCGCTGTCGATAATGCTGTGAGAATAGACGATGCCGTTAAAACTTGTGACGATTTCCCCGAACTGGTTAGTGTCGTACCTTGTGATATTGGTGGGAACTACGTTGTTGGCCTGGGTGCCTATCCCAAACACAAGGTTGCCGTTGACTGACGGCGTCCCGCCAACGGGAACGCCCGGAAGCTGCACGATAACGCCGTTATTGTCCGGCGGAGGGAGAGCGGCCGCCGGATTCTGCACCTGGTTGCTCAAGGCGACTGTAGTCCCCTGGCAGGTCGCACCGCTGCAGGAAAAATAGACCCCGTTAAGCACTCTGTTAGCGCATCCCGAGCCGCAGTCCTCCCTAAAGAGTCCTACCCCTAAAATGCCGTTCAAACCTGCGGATGCCGGACTTGTTTCGGGATTTGGGCACGGCGGGCGAACGGCGGCGAACGTCGCGTCGATTACCTGGATCGGGACCTGTACCGCGGGCTCGTTCCCCAGAATCACCCTGGCCAAACGAACGGGCCCCCAATCCGTCGTGCCGTCCGCGAAGCTGACGCACTCGGCGAGCACGCCGGACCCGGCGGTAACCGGCGGAAGAGAAACAATCAAGGCCTGCGCGAAGATCCGCAAACCGTAACTGCCGGTATCCAGCAGGATGTCATTGATCGTCTGACAGGCTGTGGTAGATCCGGGGGCGCAGATCTTAACGCTGACACATGGCTTGTTGAAGTATCCGGCGCTAGTGTTTGCCGAGCAGAGCGATCCGTTCACCGTGATGGGAAGCACGTTTTTCACCGCTCCGACCGTGGTTCCGCCCTCGGTAACCGTCATCAAGGTGGATCCTAAGACGCCCCCCGACACAGCCGTAATTGCCGTTATTCCCGTGGAGATCGATGTAGCCGATCCCTGGGAGCCCGTCGCATTGCTGATTATAGCGACTGACAGCGTGGCGGAACTCCAGATCACTGATGTGGTCAGGTTCTTCGTCGAGTTGTCCGAATAAACACCCGTGGCGATGAATTGTGCTGTCGTTCCCGGGGCAACGAAGGGGTTATCAGGCGTCACCGCAATGGATACGAGTGTCGTTGTCGAGCCGCCTGATCCGCCGCTGGACCCGCCTCCTCCGCATCCGGCCGTCAGCGCAAGGACCAAAAAAAGAAGAGCTATCTTACTTGATTTCATCGATGCTTACTCCCGGGGGGATCAAGGACTTTGCATAGGCGCGTCCCTGCAAGTTCCGCATATGCCCCCATTTTTCTACGACGATCCGGTTCGTCTTGACCTCAAAATGTTTGCGGCCATGCTTGCGAGGTGTCTGCTGCAGGGCGTCATCATATTCGCCGGCATAAGAGCCGAGCAGCGGCGTCAGATCGGGGTGCGTCAGTCCGTTCCAGGCGACCCCGAATACTATGCCGGCCGGGGAAATATATTCACGGACCGTGACGGAGTCGGACACGACCGTTTCAACCGTATAGCCCGTGTGGACCGTTGTATTCCCCCGCGAGGCCGACATGGCCTTGCGGTCCGCAGCGACCGAATCGGCGGGTTCGCCGAGCGCGGCAATCGACGGCTGGGCTGACGCCAATGTTGCCGCTAAAAGGCCGATAAGCATGAGGGAGAGTCTTCGCCTCATGGTCGCGGTCCGTCTTTGGTTTCCGTCGCTGATCACCATGCTCAAGAACGGAACGCTCATTTTTTCTCCTCTTGCCTTCATCCCCGATTTTTCCTCTTTCATACCGATATTTTCCCGAGGACAGAATCGCCGGTTGATGTCTTTACATGATTCTCAATACTATCACATAGTACTATTTTAGAACGAATTCGTAAATAATCAATTGATGATCTCGAAAAAAATCATGAGACGTCCGGCACGCGGGATGAGGGTGCGGGACGCGGCAATCGGAAGCCGGGCGGGTGAGATGAGAAAGGAAGGTTGAGACGCTGCCTTTATCTTTTTCTCGCGCCTTCTTCTCGTGCTTCTCCTTGTAATTTCTCCAATTCCGTCTTGAGCGTGTCGATCTGAAGCTGCAGGTCGATGAGACGGTCGGCGATGGGGTCCGGGATATGAATGTGATCGAGGAGCGCTTCATCGGGCACACGCTCGTCCTTGATGCGTACGATCCTGCCGGGAATGCCGACCACGGTCGAATGGTCCGGCACGTCCTGCAGCACGACCGAGTTCGCGCCGATCTTCACGTAGTCGCCGATGTTTATGGGGCCAAGAACCTTGGCGCCCGCGCCCACTACCACGTGGCTCCCGAGGGTCGGGTGGCGTTTCCCCCGTTGCTTGCCGGTCCCCCCGAGCGTGACGCCCTGAAAAAGGGTGACATTGTCCCCGATTTCCGCGGTCTCGCCGATCACCACGCCCATCCCGTGGTCGATGAACAACCCCGACCCGATGGAGGCGCCCGGGTGGATCTCGATGCCCGTTAAGAACCGCGCGAACTGCGACAAAGCGCGGGGGATGAAGGGGATGCGGTATTTCCAGAGCCAGTGCGCGAACCGGTAGAACAGGAGCGAGTGAAACCCCGCATAGGTAAGGGCCACCTCCACCCTGCTCGTCGCGGCGGGGTCCATGGAGAGGGCCGCGTGAAAATCCTTGCTGATCTTGCGACAGGTATCGATCATAGTTTCAATTTCGGATTGCGGAGTGCGGATTGCGGACCGGAAAACTCGTTTGCACTCCGCATTCCACAATCTCGCCAGTGGAAAGTACCCAGCGATTATGTAGTTCTTGCGCGAATGCACGGGTGTGCTTCGCGCGAGTGCAGGGTGAAATCCGCATATCGCGATCACTCTCTCAGCCAGCCAGGCGGCACGCCGGCCTTCCGCGCCTCTTCCGGGATCACGACCTCCAACTGGTTCCGTGCGTCATCGATTTCCTGCTGAACGCTCTGCTATCTCTCCCGCGAGCCGGTCCGCCTCGATCCTGGCCGCGGGCGGCGCATAGGCCGGAGTCCCCCATTGCCCCAGCATGGCCGTTCGTCTTTGATCGATCTCATGGTAACGCTGTTCAGCGGCGGCGAGCTTTTGTTTTGCCGCGCTCTTGCGCTGCTGCCACATGGCCTTTTGCTCCGCCGCTCGCTGTTCCTCCCCGTTGCCCGCCGGAGAGGAAACGCCCTGCTGGCCCGGCCGGTTCGGCGCCGCTCCCTCTTCGGGAACGGATTCGAGCCGCCGCGCATCATTCCGGTATTGATTCGGGACCTTGTCCAGTCCGTCGGTAATGTGCACGACGCCCTGGCCGTCCGTCCACTGGTATATATATGTCTGTTTCTCTTCAACCCCGCCCGCGTTGCCGCCCGTTTGCGCAAAAACCGGCAGCGCTGACGCCAAAAGGACAACCGCCAAAAGAATACCCGGCTTCATCATTTACTCCACTCTCCCGAATCGTGCAGACGGCATAAGCAGCCATTCCCTCGCCCCTGCCGGTGTAACCGAGCCCTTCGGTCGTTGTTGCCTTCACGTTGACCGCCGACCGGACCACGCCGGCCGCCGCGGCGATGTTCGCCACCATTGCCGGGATGTGGGGCGCCATTCTAGGCTTCTCCGCGACAATGGTCGCATCGATATTGTGTACGAGAAACCCCGCTTCGGAGAGAAGTCGCCGCACTTTTTCGAACAAGATCAGACTGGATATGCCTTTATATTTCGGGTCGGAATCCGGGAAATGCCTGCCGATATCTCCGAGGCCCGCAGCCCCGAGCAGCGCGTCGCAGACGGCGTGAAGGAGAACGTCCGCATCGGAGTGGCCGAGAAGTCCCTCTTCGGCGGGGATGTCCACGCCGCCGATGATGAGCTTTCGGCCGCCCGCAAGGCGGTGGACGTCAAAACCGGTGCCGACCCGCATCGTACCTTCTTTTCAGAATTTCCTCCGCCAGCAGGAGGTCTTCGGGGGTCGTGATCTTGATATTCTCGTAGCTCCCCATGATCACCCGGACCGAGCCCCCCGTCCTCTCGACGATGGTAGCATCGTCGGTGCCGTATACGCGCTGTTCGGAGGCTTCCTCGTAGGCCCTCTTGAGCGCCCTGACGGGAAAGGCCTGGGGTGTCTGGATGGCCCAAAGCCTGCTCCGCTCCAGGGTATGGCGGACCATCCCCCTGTCGTTCACTTCCTTGATGGTGTCCTTGATCGGCACACCGACGGCCACGCACTCGCCTTTCTTCGCGTAGTCCACGGTCTCCTTGATCATCTCCGGCGTCACAAAGGGCCGCACGCCGTCATGAACAAGAACGATTGCCGCATCTTTCGCGAGCTTGTGCAGCCCGTTCATCACCGAGTCCTGCCGTTCCTTACCGCCCACGACGAGGGTTTTTACCTTGGTGATATGGTATCCTTCGATGATTTCCCCGAGGCAGGTCTCCAGGTCCTCCTCGGAGAGGATCGGAATGATTTCATCGATCTCCGAGGCGCGCTGGAACGCGAGGAGGGTGTGCGCGAGAATCGGCTTGTCACCGAGCGTCAGAAACTGTTTCGCAGTCGCCTTGCCCATCCGTTTTCCCGTTCCTGCGGCGGGGATAAGAACCGTCACCTTCGACATGGGAACCTCAAAGGGAAACCACTTGACCTCATACGACAGCTATCCATGGATGAATACCCGCTGGAGATGAAACCGCACTTCCGGGATGAACGCGGTGGCACAGGGACGATCAAACAGGTTGAAACCTGCGGCATCTTATCGTGCCGGCGGGTATTCCCGACTGTGACGGCCCTCGTGCAACCAGCGGGCGTCTGCGCTGACCTCCGTCCGGCTCCCGCTCTCTTACCACTTCTTAAAATTCTTCACGAGAATCTTGAACCGTTTGGCGAGGGGCGCCTCCATATCGATCGCAACGCGGAGTTGGAACTGCTCTTGCCGCTCCCTGGTCACCACATCGAACGGGAGTATGATATTGCTGTCTTCCACGAAGGCCTTTCCGAGATTCACCTTCATGCCGGCATCAACGGCCTCCTCGAGTGCTGCCATCTCCGGCTTGGCCTCCGCCATGGGCGCGCCCGGCATCGACGGCTCCGCGGGCGGAATGTTGTTCATGACGCCTTCGGCGGCCTGCGGTTGTTTGTCGCCCCTTGCGATGATGTCGCTGAGCGTGAAATTATGGCGCTCCGGCTTCTTCTGCATGTCCTGCAGCACCAGCCTGGAAATGGCGGTGAAGGTCTTCAGCACTCCGTCGCCGGTCGTCGCCACGGCCTCGTAAAACGGCACCTTCCGCGGGTTTAACGCCTCGTTCAGTTCGTCGGTCGAGAGCAGGTCGGGCAGGTCCCGCTTGTTGAACTGTATCACCATGGGAAACTCGGTGAGCTTGACGCCCTGCTCCGCAAAATTTTCCCGCAGGTTCGCCAGGCTCTCGAGGTTGGCGTCCAGCATGGCCCGCTGAGAATCAGCGACGAAAATGACGCCGTCGGCGCCCTTCAGGACGAGCTTCCGCGTAGCGTTGTAGAACACCTGTCCGGGAACCGTGTAGAGATGGAACCGCACCTTGTAATTTTTGATGGTGCCGAGTTCGACGGGAAGAAAATCGAAGAAAAGCGTCCGGTCCGTTTCCGTCGCCAGCGAGATGAGCTTGCCCCGCTGGTTGGGCGCTATCCGGTGATAGATGAGATGGATGTTCGTCGTCTTGCCGCAGAGGCCGGGGCCATAGTACACGATTTTCGCGTTGATCTCACGCGTGGTGTGATTCACAAGCGCCATAGACTCATAATTACATAAAAAGAAAAGTAAGTCAATACTGGGAAATACTATTAATCCTTGCGGACGGAAAGGGCGTTTAGCGCCAGAATGTGCGTCGCGTCGTTCTTGCTGGCAAGGAGCGGCACGGTCCGGTGCAGCCCCGCGACGATGTGGTCGAGCGTCGTTCCCTCGAGGTCGGTGATGACGCCGTCGGCCTCTTTCAGGATCAACATGCCTGCCGCGTAATCGAAGGCCCTCGATGCCGTTGCCGTTGCGAAAACGCTGAGCGCGCCCGACGCAAGGTAGGCAAGATCGAGCGCGGTCGAACCGAAACAGCGCGTGCGTTTCGCCTGAGCGAAAAGCGGCATGAGCCGCGGAATATCGGTCGCCGGCGAGGATGCCTCGTAGGCGACGATCGTGATGCCCTGCGCGGCCGATGTCCTGATCCGCGAGCCGTTTTTGTACGCGCCGTTGCCGCGCAGCGCCCAGAACTCGTCGCCCGCGGCAAGATTGATGACATAGCCCACGGCGAGGGTGTCCAGCGTTGGTCCGTTCAGAAGCGCGAGTGAGGCGGAGAAGAACGGTATCCCGCTCTTTGCGTTATTGCTTCCGTCGATGGGGTCCACGAGCACGATCTTCCCGCCCTCCCCGAACTTTCTGATGCCGAGCTCTTCGGATATGAGCGTGAACGTTTCGCCTTCCCGCTGAGCCTTTTCGAGTGACGCGATGATGATGTCCTCCGCCCACTGGTCCACGGGGAAGGTCTTGTCCCCGCCCGCCCCCTTGCCCAGCGGCACGGCGCCGCCTTCCTTCGCGAGGATCACGGACAGGCCGTCGCGCATTTTCTTGCCGATGTGTTTGAAGATTTCCAGCCACTGTTCGTTGGTCATGGAGACTCCTTGATGATGACAATTGCTGCAAGGGATCTAAGTCAGCCATCGCAGGGCAGACGCGAAACAGGAGAAGATCTGTCAGTTTGAATCGTACTTGCTCCTTGCTCCTTGCGCCTGTGCTCAACTGTTGCTTTTAGTTGTCAACTTTACGGACTTGAACCTTGACCTCGGCTCCTTGAAAATAGCTGCACGATCTCCTCCGCGGACTTCCTCGACATCCCCTTGACCGCCGCCAGGTCCTCCGCCGTCGCCTGCCGTATCTTCTCCAAGCTCCCGAAATGCAGCAGCAGCGCCTTTTTCCGCACTTCGCCGATGCCCGGGATGTCGTCCAGTTCGGAATGCACCGCTCTCTTCTCGCGGAGCTTCCGGTGATAGGTGATCGCGAACCGGTGCGCCTCGTCGCGCACGCGCGCAACCAGATGCGTGGTCGAGCTGGTGGGTTCGAGAATGACCGGCTCTTCCACGCCCGGGAGGAACACCCGCTCGAACTCCCGCTCGGTCCCTTCCTCACCGCTCCGGGCCTTGGCGAGGCCGATCACGTCAGGCCCCGCGATATCCAATTCCTGCAGCACGTCGAGCGCGGCGTTGAGCTGGCCCTTGCCGCCGTCGATAAGGATGAGGTCGGGCAGCGCGCCCTCTTCCTTCGCTTTCGTATACCTCCGCCTGATCACCTCGGCCATGCTCGCGAAATCATCCTGGCCGCTGACGGTCCGTATCTTGAACTTCTTGTAGTTTCTCTTGTCCGGCAAGTTGTCCTCGAAGGAAACCATGCTCGCCACGGACTCGGCGCCCTGGATGGTCGAGATGTCGAAGGCCTCGATCCTGCGAGGCAGGTTCCGGAGGCCCAGCTCTTCCTGGAGCCTCGCAAGGATCCGCTCCTTGCTCCTGCGCGACAGCAGGCGCTCCCGGAGCGACTGGGCCGCGTTGTCCGAGGCCATCTGAACGAGCTCGCGCTTTCTGCCCCGCTGCGGGAACTGCACCTCCACGTTCGCGCCTCGCTTTTCCGCGAGCCAGGCCTCGAACGTCTCGCGGCCCGCGACCTCGGCCGGCAAGAGCACCTCCTGGGGCACGATCATCTCCTTGGAGTAGAACTGCCGGAGAAAGTCGGAGAGCACCTCTTCTTCCGTCATGCCGCGCACGTCGTCGAGGTAGAAATCCTTGCGCCCCAGCAGCATGCCGTTCCGGATAAAAAGCGCCTGGATGTCCGCGCGGCCTGCTTCAAACGCCATGCCGATGACGTCCTGGTTCTCAAAGCCGGGGGAGATGATCTTCTGCTTTTCGAGAGCGCCCTCGATCTTCGCGATCCGGTCCCGGAGTTCCGCCGCGCGCTCGTACTCCATTCTCTCGGACGCCTCGTCCATGTGGCTCCTCAGGATATCAAGGAGGTCCCGGTTCTTGCCTTCGAGGAACAGCCGCACCTGGTTCACCATATCCTGGTACTGGACCTTGTCGGCATCTCCGGAGCAGGGGGCCAGGCACCGGCCGATCTGAAACTGAATGCAGGGCCTTCCGGGCCTGTCCGCCCTGAGCTCGATCTTACAGGGTGCGATCGGGAAGGTGCGCCGGATGAGCGCCAGGGACTCCCACATTCCTCCCGCAGGCACATAGGGCCCGTAATAAAGCGCGCCGTCCTTTTTTAATCGACGCACGACCTCGAGGCGGGGATATTCGGACTTGATGTCGAAGCGGAGATAGGGATAGTTTTTGTCGTCGCGGAGGATGATGTTGTAGCGGGGACGGTGCTTTTTAATGAGGTTCGACTCGAGCGCAAACGCCTCGAGCTCGGTATGGGTCACAATGGTCTCGAGGTCCGCGATCTGGCGGACCATGATCTCGGTCTTCTCTCCCTTAGCGCCCCTTTGGAAATAGGAGCGCACGCGGTTCTTGAGGGACACGGCCTTGCCGATGTAAATCACATGCCCCCCGGCGTCCTTCATGATATATACGCCGGGAGAGTCCGGCAGGTTCTGGAGTTTTTCCTCGAGTGTCACGAAGGTATTTTACCATGGATGGGCAGGGAGGGACACGGTTAAATCGAACAGCAGGAGAATGAAAGAGTCGTGTCATTCTTGATGACCCTGAGATACATCAAACCATATTATTCCACCACCCACACCGCGCAGCCCTTCGCCTCGTGGATGAGCCTGTTCGACGTGCTGCCGAAGAGGAACTCCTCGGTCTTGGACTTGTGGTGGCGGCCCACGACGACGGTGCAGCACGTTGCGTCGCAGTGGATATCGAGGATCGCGTCGGAAAACGACTTCGCCTCTCCCACGCAGGAACGAATGCGCACTTTTTTCTCGGGGAAGCCGGACTGGATCAGGATTTGCTTGTAGTTTGCCAGCATCTTGTTTGTCTTGTCGACCTGGTCACTGATCCAGACGTTCATCTCGTGGTCGGAGTCGAAAAAATCCTCTTCGGGCTCGGGAATGACGGAGAGGATCGTCGCCGTGAACCCCGGGAGCCCGCCGAGGAAATCAGCGACATACAGAACGGCGCGGCGCGAGCTGTCCGACTCGTCGACGGCGATCAGGAGGTGCTTGTCCTTCATGGGTACACCGGCATCGGGTGACATGGTTTCGCTCCTTTTTATTACTTCCTCTGTCTGTCATTCCCGCGCAGGCGGGAATCCATTGTCATCAGGTCAAAATGGATCCCCGATAGAAGCATTCGGGGATGACAAGCTAATTGAATTCGAACTGTTATTTTAGACCGTTAGACGTTCATTCCGAATTCCGCATTCCGCAATCGTCACTTCAATTCCTCCCTGGCCTCTCCCAGGTCCTCGAGCAATTCCCTCGTCTCTTCATAATAGACCGGCGCGCTCACGGAAAAATGCATCAGGATCCGGTTCAGCTTTTCCGGGATATAGGGATAAATTTTTTTGAGGTTGCTGACGCGGTTGTGAAACACGATATTCACGTCGTCCCCGGTAAGCCGGTCCAGGAGGGCGGGGTTGTCATGAAGCAGCCGCTGTGTGGTGACGTCCCCGCGTCCGGTCATGAAAAGCAGAACCGTCCCCAGTCCGAAGAGGTCGAAGCCGAAGCGGCTTTCGCTGTGGCGGTAGTTGAAATCAAAGTCGATCCAGCGGTATTGGCCCGTCTCGGCGTCCTTGATGAGGTGGTCGCGCCGGATGTCTCCATGCTTTTCGTTGTGTTCGTGAAGGAAGCGGATGGCCCCGGCGATCGTGATGTATTCGTCCAGCAGCGCGGGATAGAAGTTATAAAAGAAATCCTCGTGGTCCCTTCCCAGTTCGACCGCGATCTGGCCCAGTGTTTTGCCCCTGATGTAGTCCAGGATGCGGAGCTGGTTGCCGGAGGAATCGAGGACGGTCCTGCCCTGCATGAATTCGGGCCTGCCGCGCACGAGCTCGAGAATCCGCGCCTCCTTCTGCGGGCTCCTGACACACTCGAACACGAGGTTTCCGATCCTCGCCTCGTACCGCTCCCTGAAAACCCATTTCAGGATCTTGACCTCGCCCGTCAGAAGGTTGATGGAGCGTTTGACCCAGAACTTCTGCTCGTCGTCGAGGCCGAACCTGCCCTCGCGCTCGTTATTCCGGATAAAATAGGGAATATCCTCGAGCACGACGACATCGTCATAGTCCACACGAAAGTAGTCCGCCGTGTCCTTTACCTGTACGCGCTTCGGCACGCGCTCGCGCGGGACCCATCGGCGAATCATGCGTAACAGCTCTTTTTCCGAATAAATCCCGTTGCCTGCCGCCATCCATCCTCCTCCCTCCCGCTACCAACATTATACCAGACCGGTTCGAATGCGGTTATGCGGAAGAAAAGTGTCCCTCACCCACCTTCTCTCCTATGATGCAAGGAGGGAGGACTGAACGCTCCGCCATTATTTTCGGTTTTTATTCCGCATTCCGCGCTCCGCATTCCGCGTTTGGAAAATGTTTTCTCTTGACTTTTCGGGCGAATAAAGATAATTTTCTTAACTAAGAAGCGGCATGGCCCGGATGCCGACGGCACATGCTCGGAGGCGTTTAAGCACCCATGTCGTATCAGATAAAACTCGAGATTTTTGAAGGTCCCATGGACCTTCTCCTCCACCTCATCAAGAAACACGAACTCGATATCTACTCCATCCCCATCGCTCTTATCACCCAGCAATACCTCGAGTACATCGAAATCATGAAAAGCCTCGACATGGAGATCGCCGGCGATTTCCTGGTGATGGCGTCGACGCTTACTCACATAAAGTCCCGGATGCTCCTGCCGCCTCCCGAGAATACGGAGGAGGAGGACGGCGTCGACCCCCGGGCCGAGCTCATCCGCAGGCTCCTCGAGTACAAGAGCTTTAAGGATGCCGCGGCTGCCCTCGAAAACAAGGAAGAGACCTGGTCGCAGATCTACACGAGGCAGGCCGAGACCGCGCCGGAGCGTCCCGCGGAAGAGGAGCCGCTGCTTTTCGACTTCCACCTCTTCGACCTCCTGGCGGCGCTCAAGGACGTGATGGCGCGGGTGCCCGAAGCCGGCTTCGAGATCACTGCCGAGGCCGTCTCGATCACGGAAAAGATTTCTCAGATCCTGGCCCGGCTTGAGGCCGTGGACAGCCTGCTCTTCGCCGATCTGTTCGAAGGAAGCGCGTCAAGGGCGCAGGTGATCGGCACGTTCCTGGCGCTCCTTGAGCTCATCAAGACGCGGATCGTCAAGGCCGTGCAGATCGAGCAGTTCGGCGCGATCAGGATCGTCAAGGCGGTGACGGAGTCACAGAACAAGGATACGGCCACGGGGAACCTGTTTGGATAAGGAAATGAGGAGAAAATCTGGCAGCAAGTAGCATGTAGCAAGGGAAGATGATTATGGTCCTCCTTGCTTCTTGACCCTTACCCATTGCTATTGGGGATTATTCATGAAACCTGACTTTAAAGCGCTTGCGCTGGAAAAAAAGTTCGGCGGCATCGAGGCGGCCGTCTACGGAGACCGTTCGCTCATCGGCGATCTCGTTGCGCTCCTGGGCGAGAAAAACGGCGACATCCGTTCCGGCGTTTTGAACCTCCTGTCTCGCGTGGGGTTCGACTATCCGAACGATACCAGGCCCCACCTCCCGGTTCTCATCGCACTCCTCGACGATCCGGACATGTTCATCAAAATCGACGCGGCGAACGCAATCGGGAACCTCGGTTTCAGCTTCAAGGATTCGGCAGCCAAGGCCGCGCCCAAGCTCAAGGCCCTCCTGAATCACGAACAGAGCCTGGTGCGACAGGAAGCGGCCTATGCCCTGGGAAACATCGGCTTCGCTCACACGGAGCTGGTCAGGGATGCGGTGCCTCGTCTCATCCAGATGCTCGAAGGCGGCGATGACGACGAACGCGAGGCTGCGGCCCATGCCTTGGGCAAGGTCGGCATCAACGCGCCCGAACTGATTCGCGGGATTTTGCCGAAACTCGTCGAAGTGCTCGAGTTCTCAAAAGAGGCGACCTGCGGCGGCGTGCTCTTTGCTCTGGGCGCCATCGGACTACACTACCCCGCCGAAGTGGCGGTTTTGGTGCCGAAGCTGATGCAGTACCTCGACAGCGCCCATCCGAACGCCGTTAAAAACGCCGTGGCAGCGCTCGGCAACATCGGGAGCGAGAATCCGGAACTGGTACGGGACGCGCTCCCGAAGATCCGGAGGATACTCGAGACATCAACCGATATAGACATTAAAATGAACGCCAAGGTCGCGCTCGGCAGGCTCGGCGACCCGTCCGCAATGTGAACCCGGGAACCTTGGGACGCGGATTTGCGCAGATGCACGCAGATGAGTAAAAAGAACTATAATAGGAATGATGAAGTCGTAAGAACTTCTATTTTCACACAAAGGCACGAAGAAAGACCTGTTGAAAACATTCAAGATATCCTTTGTGATCTTCGTGGCTTCGTGTGAGCCAAGACTTTTTACGAGATCATCATAAGTATCGTCGAGTCCGTTTTTTCTGCGTTCATCTGCGTCCCATTCATTCTTTCCTTTTTTGTGAGGTCCTATTTTGGACGATCAGCAATTGAAATCGGCAATCGAGGCGCTCCTCTTCGTGGCGGGTAATCCCCTGTCTGCGGACAGACTGAAGGGCCTGTTCGAGGATGCGTCGCCGGAACAAATCGAAGCCCAGCTCGCCTCGCTCGGCCGTGAGTACGACGACCGGGGCGCGGGCATCATGCTTGCCGAAGTGGCCGGAGGGCAC
Source organism: Nitrospirota bacterium (assembly GCA_963741205.1). Lineage (GTDB taxonomy): Bacteria > Nitrospirota > UBA9217 > UBA9217 > UBA9217 > JAJYKN01. The sequence continues at coordinate 183,411 of CAVUHW010000008.1, read as the reverse complement.
CAGCTCGCGACGAGACCGGAGTACGCTTCCTGGATCAGGAAGTTCAAATCCGTCAAGGCATCGTCAAAGCTTTCCCGTCCTGCGCTTGAGACGCTCGCAATCGTGGCCTACAAACAGCCTATCACGCGCACCGAGGTGGAGGCTATCCGCGGCGTGAACATCGGCGGGATCATGCGGAACCTGATGGAACGACGCCTCGTGAAGATCGTGGGGAAGAAGGACGTGCCGGGCAAGCCCATCATGTACGGCACGACGCCGGAGTTTCTCCAGTATTTCGGCATGAAGGACCTTTCGGCCCTTCCGACGCTCAAGGAATTCCAGGAACTCGAGGCCGCGGAAGAGGTCATGGAAGAAATACCGGTCGTCGAGGGAGGCGCCGCGGCGCCGGCGGAGGAAACCGCACAGGATGAAACAGCTCCCGGCGGAGCGGAGGAAGACGAATCCATGACAGCCGCCGTGACCGAGGAGAATGTTTCGGAATGACTGAACTCCAGGATATCCTGCGCAAGAAAGAGATATGGGCCATCGGCGGTGGCAAGGGCGGTATCGGTAAGAGCCTGATCACCGGCAATATGGGCATACATCTCGCGCGTCTTAATAAGAAGGTCCTTCTTGTCGACGCTGATTTGGGCGGCGCGAACCTCCACACCACCCTGGGAATCGGCGTGCCGGAAATGACGCTCTCCGATTTCTTGAGCCGCCGCGTGGAGAGCCTCCGGGATGTAATCATCGAGACGAGCATTCCGAACCTGAGCCTCATCAGCGGCGCCCAGGACTTCCTCGACGCGGCCAACCCCAATTTCGCGCAGAAGGCGCGGCTGCTCAGAAACCTTGATTCCCTGGACACCGATTACATCCTTCTCGACCTCGGAGCGGGCACCTCGTTCAACATCCTCGACTTCTTCCTCTTCTCCGACCACGGCATCCTGGTGGTCATGCCTGAGCCCACGGCGATCGAGAACGCCTACCGGTTCATCAAGAGCGCCTTTTACCGCAGGTTCAAAAAACTCGTGGTGAACAACCGAAACGTAAAGACCGTCATCGATACGGCCATGGACCAGAAGAACGCCATGGGCCTTCGGACGCCCCATGACCTCATAGAGCGCATAAAGACCATGGACCGGGATGTCGGCGAGCTCCTCGATCTCGAAATGATCAAGTTCAAGCCCAAGCTGATCATGAACCAGGTGCGGACCAAAAACGACATCCAGATCGGGTTCTCGATGAAGAGCGCCTGCGGGAAATATTTCGGGATCGACGTGGAATACCTGGGCTATGTCGATTACGACGACTGCGTCTGGCAGTCCATCCGGAGCAAACGGCCCCTCGCCGTCGAATACCCCTTTTCGCGGCCGTCGCGGGGCATCGAACGCATCGTCAATAACGTGCTCCGGAAGGAACAACTGACTCCCAGCGTGCTGTACTAGCGCCCGCATGCTTGCAGGCCTTGAGGAGTGGCTTCATGATTAAAAAAATAGAAGACCTGAATTTCTACGAACTGCTGGAAGTGAGCCCCACGGCCACGACCCAGGAGATTCACAAGGCCTATGAACGGCTGAGGAAGATCTACGACCCGAACTCCATCGCCCTTTACTCGCTCTTTAGTCCTGAAGAAACCGCCGCGGTGCAACTGAGGCTCGAAGAAGCATACCGCACGCTCCTGTACGAGGACAACCGCAGGCAATACGACATCTCGTTGAGGGGCGAAGTACCTGAACCGGAGGCTTCCCTCCCTCCGCAATCCAGCCCCGCCGAGCCCGTGCAGCAGGTGGCGCCGCCGGTGGACACGACGCGCCTCTCCGGTCTCGCCTCCGTCCCGCTGCAGATGCGCGGCTTGGCGCCTGAAGAGGCGAAGCCGGTCTGTGAATTCACCGGAGAATTTACCGGTCCCGCCATCAAGGCCCTGCGGGAGCAGAGCGGGCAGACCCTGCGGGCCATTGCGGACTTGACGAGGGTGAGCATACGGTACCTGGAATTCATCGAGGAAGAAAATTTCCGGAAGCTGCCCGCGAGGACGTATATCCGGGGTTTCCTCTGTCTGTACGCAAAAGTCCTCCGGTGCGACGCCGAGAAGTTTGCAAGCGACTACCTGAAACGCTTCGATGCTTCGGTGAAAACGGAGAAAACAAAATAACTGCTGTTGGCGGCGGACAGAACCCACTACCCTGACACTCTACGATGTGCCGTTATCATCACACCCGGACAAACTTCAAAAAAAATTAAAACATCAGCGTGAACTGCTGATGGCCGTTCCAGGCGGTGATCATTCTTGGCTGACAAGGCATTCATAGGTATCGACCAGGGAAGCAGCTCGACCAAGGCGGTGGTCCTGGATGCCGGGGGCGCGGTTCTGTTCCAGGACCGGCGAGAACTGCAGGCCCCATTTCGCGAAGGCCCGCTCGTCGAACAGGACCCCCTCGAGATCCTGGCATCGGCGCAGGAAGTTCTTCGGGCGTCCATGGAATACGCCCGGTCTTCAAATTTTGCCGTTCCCGGCATCGGCCTCTCCTGCCAGCGTTCGTCATGCCTCATCTGGAATGAAGACACGGGTCAGCCCCTTTCTCCGGTCCTGAGCTGGAGGGACACGCGGGGACAGGAGCTGGCGCGGCACTTGACGGACCGGAAGGAATTTATTTTCGAAAAAACGGGGCTTCCGCTCACCTCCTACTATTCCGCGACCAAATTCCGCTGGCTCAAAGACCATCACCCCGATGCCATGCAGGCCTCGACGGTGTTCGGCACGCTCAGCAGTTTTCTTGTCCAGCGCTTGACAGAAGGGCAACGCGCCCTGATAGACCACGCAAGCGCCGCCAGGACCCTCCTGATGAACATCCAATCTCTCGCCTGGGATGACGAACTCAAGGACCTCTTCGGCCTCGGACGGATCAATCTGCCGAAGCTCCGGCCGACCGCGGGTCCCTTTGGTACGGTCAGGACCGCGGCCGGAGACGCCCCTCTTATCGCCTGCGTGGGGGACCAGCAGGCCGCCATGATCGGGCTCGGGGCGCTGGAAAAGGACGCCGGCGTCATCAACTTCGGCACGGGGGGCTTTCTCCTGGTCAACACAGGGAAAGACCTTATAAGAACTCAGTCATTAATGGCCTCGGTCCTGCGCTCCTCGAAGGACGGGAACCGCTATCTTCTCGAAGGGAGCGTCAACGCCGCGGGTGATGCCCTCGCATGGCTTAAGGAGAATTTCGGCCTTATTTCGGGATACGATGAGGTGGACGACCTGTGCTGGAAGGCGGCATCCGACGCGGTTGTCTTTATCGGCTTGAACGGGACCGGCGCTCCGCATTGGGAAACGGACATTTCGAGCTCTCTACACGGTATGACCGGGCGGACCACGGCTGCGGACATCGTACGAGGGACCGTTGAAGGCATCGCGTTCTTTATGAACGACATCGCGGAGGCGGTGGGGTCGGCAGGCATCAAACCGTCGCGGTTCTTACTTTCCGGAGGGCTGTCCTCGCTCTCCTACCTTGTCCAGGTCCAGGCAGATCTTCTGCGGAAAGACCTCCGCGTAAGCAGCGAGCAGGAAATCTCGGCCCGGGGCGCCGCGCTCCTGGCGGGCCTGGAACAAGGCGCCTGGTCAGCGGAGAGCATTAGCAACATGACCATGCCGGGAGAGACCGTAACAGGGCGGGCAAATGCGGGCGTGGAAAAACGCTATAGACGCTGGAAGGAACTGCATCGCATGACGGCATTACTGGACAGGATCTGAACGCGCCTCACTCTTCCTCTTCCGTTCCCTCTTCCTCCTCAGCGCTGAAGGGCCCCTTGATCGCCAGTTCCTTGATCTTCTTCCGGAGGGTGTTGCGGTTGATGCCTAAGAGGTGGGCGGCGCGGACCTGGTTGCCGTCGGTCTTTTTGAGAACCAGGGTGATGAGCGGCTTTTCCACGCGGTGGAGCACCAGGGAATAGATGTCGCCCCGCTCGAGCCCGCCCATTCGCTCCACGAGGTCGGCGAGCTTCTCTTCGAGAAAATTTTCGAAGGATAAGTGCGCGCCCTGACCGGGCTTGAAAATCTGCGGCGGCAAAGAGTCGGGAAATATCTTATCGCCCTGGGACAGGGTGATGGCGCGCTGAACGGCGTTCTCCAGCTCGCGCACGTTTCCCGGCCAGTCATAGGCGCGGAGGATCTTGAGCGTCTCGGGGGTCAGGACCTTCTTCTTCGCGTCGCCGCCCTGGTATTTCTGCATGAAGAACTCGGCCAGCGCGACGATGTCGTCCTTGCGCTTCCTGAGCGGCGGGATGTTGATCTGGATCACGTTCAGACGGTAGAACAGGTCCTCGCGGAAACGTTTCTCGTGAACCATCTTTTCGAGGTTATGGTGGGTCGCGGCCAGGACGCGCACATCCGTCTTGATCGGCTCGGTGCCGCCCACGCGCTCGAACTCCTTCTCCTGCAGCACGCGCAAAAGCTTGCCCTGGAGCGGCAGGTTCATGTCGCCGATCTCGTCCAGAAACAGGGTCCCGCCCGCCGCCGCCTCGAACTTGCCGATCTTGCGGGCGACCGCGCCGGTAAAGGCGCCTTTCTCATGGCCGAAGAGCTCGCTCTCCAGGAGCTCCGACGGGATGGCCGCGGAGTTCACGGCCACGAAGGGCCGGCCGGCCCGCTTGCTGTGGTAGTGAATGGCCCGGGCCACAAGCTCCTTGCCCGTGCCGCTCTCGCCGTGGATCAGGACCGTCGCGTCGCTCTCCGCGACGCGGCCGATGGTCTTGTAGATCTCCTGCATGGCGGCCGTGTTGCCCACGAGCCCGCCCTCGTACTTTTCCCGCACCTCGGCACGGAGCGCGGTTCACTTCCTGCGACAGACGCCTGACCTCAATGCGCCTTCCGGACGAGGATGTTCACCTCGTCGAGGTCAAAGGGCTTGGTGATGTAGTCGAAGGCGCCGCGGCGCATGGCTTCAATGGCGTTCTGCATCGTGGCCTGGCCGGTCATGATGATGACCGACGGTCCGTCACCCGAGGACCGGATCTTGTCGAGGGCCTCGAACCCTCCCATCCCGGGCATGCGGATGTCCATCAGCACGATCGAGATATCGCCTTCTTTGAGCCGCTCAAGCGCCTCGTTGCCGTCCTTGGCAAGGGCCGTCTCGATGCCCTCTTTTTCGAGGGCCTTCTTGAGCACCCACCGGAGGCTCTCGTCGTCGTCGGCTATGAGTACTCGTTCATTGGTCATAATGCATTAAATTCGCATAGCGCTGAGCGCATAGCGCATGGCGTTTAAGACTTTTACGCTATGCGCTTTGCGCCATGCACTATGCGCCTCACCCCGCCAGCGGCAAATACACGCTGAACGTCGTGCCCTCGTTCTCCTGGCTCTCGACCCGGATCGTTCCCAGGTGCTCCTGCACGATCTGGTACGAGAGCGCCAGCCCCAGGCCCACGCCCCGGTCCTTGGTCGTGAAGAAGGGTGTGAAGATGTCCTGCAGATGTTCCTGCTTGATCCCCTGGCCCGTGTCGCTCACCTTCACCACCATGAGCTGGTATTTCCTGCCATCGGACTGCACGGTCGTGAACAGGTCAGACATGCGCGTCATGACGGTAAGCTTCCCGCCCCTGGGCATGGCCTCCACGGCGTTCTTGATGATGTTCAAAAAAACCTGAATGAGCTGGTCTTCGCTGCCGTAGACCTCGGGCAGACTCGGGTCATAGAGCCTGGTAAGCACGATGCCGCGCTGCCGCGCGCTCTCCTCGTTCAGGAGCAGCACGCGGTCCAGAATGCTGTGGATGTTCGAAGCCTTCGCCTCGCGGGGTTTGAGCCGCGTGAAATCGAGGATTCCTTCCAGCACCTTGTTCAGGCGGTCCGACTCCTTCAGGATCACGTCGAGATATTCGGTCAGGCTCTTGCCGGCGCCCGGACACTCCTGGCTTCCGGACCGGATGTCCGACTTCATGAGCTGCGCGGCGCCGCGGATCCCGGCAAGCGGGTTTTTCACCTCGTGCGCGATGCCGGCCGCGATCATGCCGAGCGTGGCCAGACGGTCCGACCTGCGCATACGCTCCTTCAGGTCCCGGACGCCTGTCTGGTCGCGGATGGTGAGGATCACGCCCGTGGGTCTGCCCATCTCGTCCGTCAGCATGCTCGTAACCAGACCTACGGGCTGCTGAGGACCGTGCCTTACCGCGATCTCTGCCTCATAGTCGGAATAGGACCTTCCCGAGGCAACGGTTTTTTCAACCTGCCCCACCACGGCCGGGTTCTCCGACAGGACGGCCCGCAGGTGCTTCCCGACGGCGTCGGACCCGGCGATCCCTGTCAATTCCTCGGCCGCCCGGTTCCAGATGAGCACGCGTCCCTCGACATCGGTGACAACCACGCCGTCGATGATCCCGGTCAGGATGTCCGCGGCGATATCCTCTATTCGGTGACTGGGCGCTTCCATGCTTCATTGATAACACAATATATTTGAGTATTCAAGCTCTTTCCGGTATAGTTGTTTCAATTGCGGATTGCAGCTTGCGGATTTCGGAATGAAAAACAGGTAGAGCAGCCTTCTATTCTTCCGATTTTTGTTCCGCCTTCCGTATTCCGCGTTCAGAAATTATGTTCGATCTCCGTCTCCTATTCGTCGCCGTCGTCTGGGGCGTCAATTTCTCGGCCGTAAAGTTGGCGCTCGCGGACTTTCATCCTCTGGGTTTCACCATGATCCGCTTCGGCCTTGCGGCCGTTTTTCTCATCGCCGTGATGCTCGTCACGCGGGAGCCGCTCGCCATCGAACGCGGGGACCGTTTCGCCATCATCAAGCTCGGGTTCATCGGCATCACCCTGTTCAACATCTTTTTCATGTACGGCCTCAAGTACACGACCGTCGCGAATTCGGCGCTCCTCGTATCCCTGTCGCCGCTGTTCGGTGCGCTGATCAGCGCCGCATGGGGCAAGGAACGCCTGACCGTGCGCGCCGGCGCGGGCCTTGCGCTCTCGACCGCCGGTGTCTTCCTCATCATCAGGAGTCACTACGGCGACGCCGGGTTTCTCCTCCGCGGGAATCGCCGGGGATCTGTTGACCCTCGGCGCGCCTCTCACCTGGGCGGTCTATACCGCGTCCGCAAGGCCTCTGCTGGAAAAATATTCCGCCGTCAAGATCGCCTCCTACAGCATGTTCGCCGGATGCGTCCTGCTTCTGCCCCTGAGCCTGCCGGGATTGATCAGCCAGCGCTGGACCGCCATTTCCGGTCTTCTCATGGTCCGCCACGGCGTTTTCCGCCTTCATCGCGGGAGGAGCTGCCTACGCCCTCTGGTACCGGGGAGTGAAACAGATCGGCGTCACCCGGACCATTGTGTATCACTACGTCATGCCCTTCGCGGCGGTCCTCTTCGCGGTCCTCGCCGCGGGCGAGAAGATCGCCGCCCTCCAGATTGCCGGCGGAGCGGCAATTCTCGCCGGCGTTTATCTCGTGCAGCGCAAAACGGCATAAACTAGACTGTCACCGAAGATCGGGGAGCGGAGGAAAAGGATCGCTCAGAATTTGCGACCGACTTCCATATCCCCTGCGTTCTCCGAGGCTATAAATCACATCTTCTACAGCGCGTACCCCGCCTCGCCGTGCTGGCTGATGTCGAGTCCCTCGGTCTCCTGCTCAGCTTCGAATCCGCAGGCCCATCGCCGCATCAAGAACCTTCAGCATCACGAAGCTGGCGACGAACGAATAGAGTGCGACCAGGGCCACTGCTCCCGCCTGGATGAAGAACTGCTTCGCGTTCCCGAAGAACATTCCATTCGCGCCCGCGGCGTTGATGGCGACGGAGGCAAACAGGCCGGCCATGAGCGTCCCGAGCGTCCCGCCCACGCCGTGCACGCCGAAGGCGTCGAGGGAATCGTCGTACGCGAAGTGCGACTTTGCATTGAAGTGCAATGTAGCAGAGGATGCCCGCCGCAACTCCGATGCAAAGCGCCGGAAAGGGCCCGACAAATCCCGCCGCGGGGGTGATCGTGGCGAGCCCCGCGATGGAGCCCGTTGCGGCCCCGAACATCGTCGGTTTGCCGCGGTGGAGCCATTCAACGATCACCCACGTTACCGTCGCGGACGAGGCGGCGATATGGGTCGTCAGGAACGCCATGGTCGCCAGGGTCCCCGACGACAAGGCGCTCCCGGCGTTAAACCCGAACCAGCCGAACCACAAAAGCCCCGCCCCGAGCACCGTCATCGGCAGATTATGGGGCGGCATATGCTCGTGCAGGAAACCCTTCCGCTTCCCTATGTAGAGCGCGGCCGCCAGCGCCGAAAAACCGGAGGTCGCATGCACCACGATGCCGCCGGCGAAATCGAGTACCCCGAGGTTCTTGAGCCATCCGCCCGTCCCCCAGACCCAGTGGGCCACGGGATCGTACACGATCGTGGTCCAGGCAAGAGTAAAAATAAGAACGTGGAAAACTTCATCCGCTCCGCCACCGCGCCGCTGATAAGCGCGGGCGTGATCACCGCGAACATCATCTGGTACAGCCATGAACAAGGAGATGGGGGATGGTGGGCGCATAATCCGCGTTCGGTGTCAGGCCGACGCCGGCCAACCCGGCCCAGCTGAAGTCTCCCGATCAGTCCCTTGACGTCGGGACCGAACGAGAGCGAGTACCCGAACAAAATCCACTGCAGACTGACCAGCGCAATAGCGATGAAACTGTGCATGATCGTCCCGAGCACGTTCTTCCTTCGCACCATGCCGCCGTAAAACATGGCGAGCCCCGGCGTCATGAGCATCACGAGGGCAGTTGAAACGAGGATCCAGGCCGTATCGCCGGTATCAATTTTTGCCGCCGGAACTGCGACGGTGAAGCGGAAACTGCGTCCTGGGCCATGGCTGCAAGCGGCAAGAATACCGCCAGTGAGAGCAGCACGAGCCGCAATGATTCTGAAAAACGTCTTTCATCCATTGAACACTATCCTCCCTGTTTAAGTAATCAGATTGTAAAAATCAGGTTTTCAAAGAACATTCATGAACCCGGACCGCGTGGGACATGGAGTCTTCCGGCTGTGATGCACGATGTACGACAAATCTGAGCGCTCAAGCAGCTCGAATCGGTTCACCACCTCCCCACTGTCGTCTACGGAGTATTCTGAATAGATTGCCTCAGGAAAAGTATCTCTATACTTGAGTAGCAAGGCCTGTGCCACTCATATAGGCACCTGAGATTACATTAACTCGTTGATTTGGTGGTTCTATTAGTGCCTGTAAAATATGTGACACCGTATCATCTCCGCAATTCTTAAAGCTGATAATTTAGGCACATGATTAATTAATAGGCAATATATGATGTTAAATACGCTCAACTGCATGCTGATATACAAATGAGTCGGGTACATGGTCACACAAAATGCATTCCAGCATGTACCTGCCATCCGCCCATCTCCATCCGCCATGAACGAATGATAACAGAAATTAACTAATAATTACTATTGACAAGTAATAGTTTCTATATTATAATCGGTTACAAGTTAGTAAACTTTATGGAAAACTATCGTGACATCGGATTAAAACTGACGCCCCAGCGGCTGACCATTCTGGATTATCTCCAGGGGAACAAGGCGCATCCCTCTGCGGACGACATCTACCGGGCCGTGCATGATAAGTTTCCGACCATGTCGCTGGCAACGGTCTACAGCACACTTGCAGCCCTGAAGGACAAGGGATACGTTATTGAGCTGACGCTCGATCCGGACAAAAAACGATATGACCCTGATACCGGGCCACACAACCACTTGATCTGCATTTCCTGCAAACGGATCGTCGATGTTCCCGGCGAGCGCCATCTCGACCTTCCCGAAGTCGAAAAACAGGATTTTGCGGTCATTGAAAGTCATGTGGAATTTTACGGGCTCTGCCCGGAATGTAAAACGGACAAGAATAAAACAACGAAGGAGGCTGTCAATGTGCATAGATCATAGTATTCATTGTTCTTGTGGAAAGAACCATGCAAGCTTTAATTTCAAAGATGAGGTCCTTCCCCATGAAGTCATCACCGGGATGTTCTGTCCCGAGTGTTCGGGCGAGGTCGCCTTTGACCCCGCGACCATGCTTTCCGATAACGGGTGGGTCATTGCCTACGATATGGACTTGGCGCGCTGCATGCTGCAAAAGGTAGCCCCTGCCCCACCAAGTGTCCCCCGAATATATCTTTGACGAGGGTTACTGCACATGGAGGGGCGTGACCCCGTCGGATCATATCGATTCCGTTCGGGAACGGGAACAGCTGGTCCGGCTTGCCAAGACGGACCGCAAACGGTACTTCGAGGAAATCAAGTCCTGGGGAAACAGCCGGATGGCGCGGCTAGCACAGGAAGGATGGAGGAAAGCACATGAGAGGGAGCCTGTCAAAGCATAAAACAAAAAAGTCATCCATAATGGAGCTTGCCAGCGTGCTTGACCTCGTCACCACCTGTCCGAAATGCGGCGGCGAGGTAGGACTCTGGTCGGAAGAAACGGAGACGCTGTGCATTTTCTGTCAATACCGGGTCTTCGAAAGAGAGCGAACAATTCATTAAAATAACAGACATACGTCCTTGAACAAATGGGGCAGCCGCACGGCGTTAAAAAACCGGAAAGTCGCGGCTGCCTTTTCTTGTATCCGCGCCTTTCAGTTCAATGAGCCCCGCTTTTTGATATACTAATACCATTGTTCTAAAAAACTTCAGTCAACCAGGGAGGAAACCATCATGCCATATGCGGCAAAGGATTACGCAAAGCTCATCGGGATGGAAGGATTCAGCGAAACGCTCTTGAAGAACCATTTCACGCTGTACCAGGGGTATGTCACCAACACGAACAAGGTGCTCGACACCCTTGACCAGATGGCCAAGGACGGAAAGACGGCGACGCCGGAATTCGCGGAACTCAAACGCAGACTCGGCTGGGAATTCAACGGGATGCGGCTTCATGAATACTATTTCGAAAATCTGGGCGGCAAGGGCGGCATGGACAAGGGTGGCGCGCTCGCCAAAAGCCTGGCCGCAAGCTTCGGGAGCGCCGAGGCCTGGGAAAAGGATTTCCGGGCTACCGGCGCCATGCGCGGCATCGGGTGGACGGTCCTCTACCGGGACGCGGCATCGGGACGATTCATCAATTTCTGGGTGAACGAGCACGATGTTTCCCATCCCGCGGGATGCACGCCCCTTTTGATCATGGACGTCTTCGAGCATGCCTTTATGCTCGATTACGGACTGAAGAGGGCGGACTATATTGAAGCGTTTTTCAAGAACATCAACTGGCAGGCAGTCGAATCACGCATGAAATAGAAAGGAGAAATATTACCATGTCGAAGACGGAGCAGAACCTGCAGGACGCGTTCGCCGGCGAGTCCCAGGCGAACAGGAAATACCTGGCCTTTGCCAAGAAGGCCGAGGACGAAGGCTATGCACAGGTGGCGAAGCTGTTTCGGGCAGCGGCCGCGGCGGAGACCATCCATGCTCACAACCATCTGAAGGCGCTCGCCGGAGTCAAGTCTACCAGGGATAACCTGATGGCCGCCATCAGCGGAGAAACGTATGAGTTCCAGAAGATGTATCCCCCGATGATAGACGACGCCAAGACGGAAGGTCAGGACTATGCAGTTCGAAGCTTCAGTCTTGCGAATGAAGTTGAAAAAGTGCACGCGGCCCTGTACAAAAAGGCCTTGGAAAACCTCGGCAAGAACGCGGCAACCGATTATTACGTGTGCTCGGTCTGCGGCCATACTGTTGAGGGAGAGGCCCCGGATGATTGCCCCGTTTGCAGGGCAAAGAAGCAGGCATTTCGCAAGGCGGAGTAACGTTTGAAGATCGTCGCGTTCAACGGCGGCCCTTGTTCCGGAGGCAATACCGAGATCCTTCTGGAGGGCGCCCTGAAGCCCCTCCGTGAAGCCGGACACAGCGTCAGGGTCTTTAACCTCTATGACCTGAATATTAAACCCTGCCAGGACTGCGGCGGTTGCGCAAAAACCGGCGTCTGCGTTCACGAGGATGCCATGGCGGACATTTACGCAAAGATCAGGGAGGCCGAGAGAATAATTCTCGCCTCCCCTATTTTTTTCTTCAACTTGAGCACCCAGGCAAAGACGATGGTCGACCGGTGTCAGGCCTTTTGGTGTGAAAAATACATCTTGAAAAAGTCCATTCCTGCGGGACCCCATGGGAGAAAGGGTCTTCTCCTGCTCGTCGGCGGAATGAAGGAAGAAGGAAGCTCAAAATGCGCGGAAGAGACGGGCAAGGCCTTCTTCAGGACCGTGAGCGTGCCGGAGCACGAGACCCTTTCCTTCGGCGGCATCGACTCGCGAGGGGACATTCTGAAGCATCCAACGGCGCTCAGCCAGGCCTATGAAGCGGGTAAAAGACTGGGCACCTGACATGATCGCTTGTTCGCCGCCGCTCCCTGCCTGTCGGTACCCTCGATCATCCTCAAAAAGAGCACGTGGACGCGGGTTTGCGCAGATGCGCGCAGATATTCAAGAGCTTGAGTAAAATCTCACGTCGCTTTATTGATGAATACCAAATTACGATTATAGTTCGTTTTATCGGCGAAAATCTGCGTTCATCTGCGTCCAAATAGCCGTTTGCAGGATTATTCACCCCATCTGAGCTGTAGTCTTTTCTCCTCATCCATCGTAACGCGCGTCCCGCAGCCCCTTCCTTCCCGGTTCAGCACGTTCGCAAGCAGCGTCGCATCAGCCGGCGATGCGCGGTTTATCCGAAAGAGCCGGATCTGGGTCGGCGTCATGTCGAGGGCGAGCAGCCTTCCGCTCTCCGGATCGAGCCGTGCGAAATACATGAGCCCCAGGTCCCCGCGATAGGCCCCCAAACCTCTGATGCCCTCATAGTCGTCCAGGAAATCTCCGCATCCGTAAAGAATGAGCTTGCCGCGGTATACTTCGATCCTCTTGACATGATGCGACGAGTGACCGTGGATCAGGTCCACGCCAGCCTCGTTTATGAGGTCGTGGCTGAAACGCTCCTCGGAAGCAGTGATTTCGTATCCCCAGTTCGGGCCCCAATGGATCGATATTACGGCGATGTCGCCGGCCCTTTTGACGCGCCTCACCTCTTCCCCTATGCGGCGCACCGTGTTCTCCGAAAGGTCAGCTATCACATTTACCCCCGGCCTGTTTTCACCCGCTCGCCAGGCAACCGGTACGCCGCTCGATTCCGTGGCATAAGAAAATACCAGCACCCGCGCCCTTCCGAGATCCTGGACAGCCGGTGCCGCGGCTTCCGCCATGTTCCTGCCTGCGCCTGCATACCCTATCTTCACCTTTTTCAACGTATCGATGGTCTCCACGAGACCCGCATATCCCCAGTCGAGCACGTGGTTATTCGCAAGGGCGACAAGGTTGATGCGGGCGGCGGACAGGACCGGGATATTCTCGGGGTGCATACGGTAATTGATGCCTTTCCCCTTCCAGAAGTCGTCGCTCTTGGTAACGGATGTCTCGAGGTTAATCAGGCGAACATCGGGAGCCTGCCGGTCCAGTTCAGTGATAGCGTCGCCCCAGATCGCGGAGAATTCGACCGGCTTTCCCATGGGACCGTTTGCCTGCTCGGCAAGACCGACATATCCGCGCGCATCCGTCATGTACGGTTCATGGATGCGGGGATCGGATGGATGGGCCAGGACCTGATCAATCCCCCGTCCGGTCATGACATCACCGCAGAGAAATAAAGATACAGCCTTCTGGTTCATGATCAGCTCCTGATAACCGCCGCCCTCGCCGGCATGCGGAGTGCCGGGACGACGTCATCCCGCTCTCTATCAACAGTTTACCCCACCGCCGGCGGCTCGGGCAAGACAGAGGAACTCCTTGTTCATGGACAGCGCGTCCCTCATAACTTAAATGGTTTCCTGCGACTTTATCATGATTGACAACTTTCATCCCATCATGATTAAATTTTGACAGAAGACAATATCCCTCAAGATAGTTAGGTTGAAGATGCAAGGCCTTTTAAAAAACCTTGTAAGGAGAAAGGAGCGGTCATGAACAACTCGAAGAAGCACTTCTTGATCTTGATTCTTATCACGGCCGCAGTTTTGTTCGGATGCAGCAAGAAAAGCGGAGAGGCGGGTGTAACGGAACGGACTGCGGCTGCGATGGGAGGAAGGGCGGCGATCCACGCCGTGGAGACCCAGCAGATCACGGCCTCGGGCACGTGGTTCGAGCCGGAGCAGACGTATCAGCCAGGCGACCAGCCGCTTATGGTGTCCTCCTACCAGTACACGCTTACCCAGGATCTGGCAGGCAACCGCTTTCGCTACGATTGGGTAAGAGGAGTCGTCTATCCCTTCGCGGCAACTCTGACATACTCCGAGGTGGTAAACGTCAACCAGGGCTTCATGGACGGACAAGACACCGCTAACGCAGCGGCGTCACGGAGCGGGATGCTTTCGGCGAGGGTCGCGACCCTGATGAAACTCCATCGTCTTACCTCTCCTCTGCTTCTCATGAAGGAAACCCTGGATTCACCGCAATCCGTCGAGACCATGCCGGACGAGGAGTTTGACGGCAAGACTCACCATGTAATAGCCCTGGCCGGAGGCGTGAGCCCGGTCCGGATATTCATCGATCCTGACACCTTTCTTCCAGCCAAGGCTGACACGGTCGAGGACGATCCAATCTACGGAGACACCCGCTACGAGGTGCTCTACGCCGACTGGCGTCAGACAGGCGATATCATGGTTCCCTTCAGCCTGACCCAGCGCCTGGAAGGCCTGGGCAGAACAGTCACCATAGCGACGGAACAGCTCTCGGCAGTACAAAACAACGTACAGGTACAAGCCGGCGCCCTCGATATCCCGTCGGACCTGCAATTGCCTTATGATCCCGCGGACGCCCTGCGCGGGGAGCGGATGTCTCAGTACTTCCTGCGGCGCCAGGGGCTCGGCCTGCCCAGTTATGCGGACCTGTCCCATCCTGTTGTATTTACGGAAAGCAGCCCGGGCTCAGGGGTCTGGTTCGTGTCCGGTGTGACCCACAACAGCCTCGTCGTGGAGATGGCGGATCATGTGATCGTCGTGGAGCCTCCGCTCTACGAATCCAGGTCCCAGGCCGTGATCGCGGAGATCAAGACCCGGTTCCCCGGTAAACCCATCCGCGACATCGTGGTTACGCACTTCCACTTCGATCATTCCGGAGGCGTGAGGGCATATGCAGCCGAGGGGGCGACGATCGTCGTAGGGGCCCAGAGCCAGGCACACTTCCAGGCCGTCTCGACGCGCCGCACACCCTGGTTCCGGACGCCCTTCAGAATAATCCGCGTCAGGTCGCTGTTTCGGCAGTACCTGCAGCAGGCCTGACCTTTACCGACGGAATTCGGACCGTGGGAGTTTATCCGGTCCAGAACACCCACGCCGTGGACATGGTCATAGCCCACGTGTCCGGGGAGAACCTGGTCTTCGTGAGCGACCTCCTGAGCCCGTCAGGAGCGGTAGTGGCCGCCGCCAGCATACCGCAGTCGCTTACAACTGCCTTCGCCCAGTTCGGCCTGACCGTGAACAAGATTGCCGGAGGCCACGGTACGATGGCAGCCGTGCAGTAAACGGAAGCATTTCCCGCGGGACGGTCACATCCCGCGATAGGAAGATTGACATTGACAAAGGAAGAGAAAAAACTTTCGAAGGAGGGTGACACATCGCGAAAAAAAGGCCGGCATGCAACGGAACATGCCGGCCCAGGGAAGATAGACGGCGACCTCTCAAATCGCCGTTTCTCCGCGTTCTCCGGTCCTGATCCTTATAATCTCTTCAAGGTTCGAGATGAATATCTTGCCGTCTCCGATCTTGCCGGTCTTGGCCTTTTCCTGGATGACAGCGACGACTTTGTCCGCCATGCTGTCCGAGACAACAGCCTCGATCTTCACCTTGGGATAAAGGCGATGTCATATTCCGCGCCCCGGTAGAGCTCGACATGTCCCTTCTGCCTTCCGAACCCCTTTACCTCGGTCACGGTCATGCCCTGCACGCCGATTGCATTCAGCGCGTCCTTCACGTCATCGAGCTTGAACGGCTTGATGATAGCTTCGATCTTTTTCATAGGACCTCCTTATAAAAGTACAGAGTACGGGATCCAACGTTTGCGGTCAGGCGTGTGAATGATTTTTCTCCTGACTCCTGACCCCTGACTCCTGTTCACTAACTGAATTATACGCCCTTTCACCATGCTCGCTTTCATCGAGGCCGATGGTCTCCTCTTCCGCGCCGACCCGGAGCCCGACGGTCACCTTGATGATCATGAAGATGATGAAGGTCATGACGCCGCTGTACACGAGCGTCACCAGCACGGCCACGATCTGGGTCCAGAGCTGGCCGGGGTTTCCGTACAAAAGCCCCTTGCCTGCCTCGTTGATCGCCGGGTCCGCGAACACGCCCGTCAGGATCGCGCCCGATGGTCCCGCCCACGCCGTGGATGCCGAATGCGTCAAGCGTGTCGTCATACCCGAACAGGGGCTTGAGCTTCGCCACGGCAAAGAAAGGGACCACGCCTGCCGCGATGCCGATGATGATGGCGCCGCCGATGTTGACGAATCCCGCTGCCGGGGTGATGGCCACCAGGCCGCCCGACGGCGCCGGACGCGAGGCCCAGGACCGTGGCCTTTCCGGAATGCATCCATTCAACGGCCATCCAGGAAATGGCCGCGACTGCTGTCGCGGTATTGGTATTGAGGAAGGCAGCGCCGGCCAGGCCGTTCGCCGCCAGGGCTGAACCGGCATTGAACCCGAACCAGCCGAACCACAGGAGGCCCGCGCCGGTCACGACGAGTGTCAGGTTGTGCGGAATGATGCCTTATCCTTGCGCCTGCCGAGCACCAGAGCGCCGACCAGCGCCGCGATTCCGGCGTTGACATGCACGACCGTTCCGCCGGCGAAATCAAGCGCCCCCAGTTTTGCAAGGAACCCGTTGCCCCATACCCAGTGGGCCACCGGAAGGTAGACGACCGTCATCCAGAGCACGGAAAAGATGATCCACGATGAGAACTTCATGCGCTCGATGTATGCGCCGCGAGGCCAGGGCCACGGTGATTGCCGCAAAGGTGAGCTGGTACGCAATGAAGATGTACTCCGGGATCGTCTTGGCCAGGTCCGAGATGCTGTTCGGCCCCACACCTTTCAGGAACAACTTCGATGCCCTGCCGATAATGCCTTTGATGTCGGTATCGAACGAAAACGTGTAGCCGTAGATGACCCACAGCACGCTCACGATGCAGAAGGTCACGAAGGTCATGGCCATGGTGTTCAGCGCATCCTTGCGCTTTGCCAGTCCGCCGTAAAAGAGCGCCAGGCCAGGTATGGACATGAGCATGACCAGCGCCGTGGCAACGATCATCCATGCCGTGTCGCCGGTGTCGATCTTCGGCGCAGGGGCAGCCGCAGCCGCGGCAGCCGCGGGCGCAGGGGCAACCGTCTCCTCCGCCATGACCAAGGCCGGCGCGCAAAACGCCGCGAATATCAGAAGCACTGCAACAACAGCGAACACATTTCACTCCATGCTTCTTTCATGGTACATTCCTCCTTGTTTGATGATGCCATGTTTAATTATTCTGCATGTGATAATAAGCAAGGCACATGCCAAAGAAGAAGGCGTTGAAGTATTATGACAATCATATTGATTTCATTACAGGATAGAGCTCATGCGCGGTGCTTGTGCCTGTGCGCGAACTTTCATCACGCCGCAAATGCGGATGTTATTTTAGGCACGTGACTAAATGTTGTGCATGGAGTATGCTATTACTATTAGTACATAAGGTTTCCAGCGGGAAAGGTGGATGGCGAGAACATCTATGATGGATAGATGCGATTGCTATCCTTTTTTTACGGGGAACAGAAAGCAGCTCTCGAAGGTCCAGGAAGGAACAGGCAATGAAGAAAATAATCGTTTTCACTGACCTTGACGGTTCTCTACTTCATCCGAAAACGTATTCTTTCATCGAAGCGCTGCCCGCCCTGGACCTGCTCAGAGAGAAGGACATTCCCCTGGTCCTGTGCTCCAGCAAGACGAAGGCCGAAATTGAAGTCTACCGGAAGCGCTTGCAAAACGGGGACCCCTTCGTTGCGGAAAACGGCGGCGCTATCTTCGTCCCCGTTGGATATTTTATTTTTCCGACCGGAAGTATACGAAGCGGGGACTATACTATCAGCGCTTTCGGCAAGCCTTATGCGGAAATCAGGAAGGAGTTTACAGAACTGCGGGAAAGCCTGCATGTACCGGTAAAGGGGTTTGGCGACATGACGGTGAAGGAGATATCAGAACTGACGGGCCTTTCCCCAGACGAAGCGGAGTTGGCCAGGCAGCGGGAGTTCGGTGAACCTTTTGTTTTCGAGCGCGGAACCGACGAGCGGTTCCTCAGGGCCATCGAGGATCGCGGACTCCACTGGACACAGGGCAGGCTCCATTACTTGATGGGGGACCATGACAAGGGAAAGGCTGTTCGCCTTTTGAAACAATGGTATGAGAGCAAACGTGGTAAACTTATTTCCATCGGGATTGGAGACAGTCTGAACGACCTGCCGCTTCTGCGGGAAGTCGACCGTCCCGTCCTGGTCCAAAAAGAAGACGAAGGCTACGATCAACGGGTCCGGGTCCCTCACCTTATCAAAGCGAAAGGCATAGGACCGTCCGGCTGGAACAAGGCGGTGCTGGAGCTGATCGAACATGGATCGTGAATTGCTCTTGAACATTTTCAAAGCGGCTCTCGCGGCCGTGGCCCCCTATAGGGCTGTGCTCGAGACTCTGCGGCGGGAAGACGGCGGGTCGTCGCCTGGAGATGTCTACCGCCTCGATGCCTTCGAGCGCATAGTCGTCGTGGGCGCCGGGAAGGCCGCTGCGCGATGGGGAGGGCGCTCGTGGTCCTTGGTCCGAAAGGCCTGCGACATCAGCGTCCAACCGGAGACCTATCTGGGAAACTATGACTCCTATACTTTTTTCGCCAGGGTCGACTCACGAACGCGCGAAAAACATCACGTTCTGACCGGTCCGATCGGAACGAATGTGATGGATTTGCAGATCATCCTTGTCGAAGGATAGCTGTAGTTAGACTCCCTCTCCTTCAAGGAGAGGGCCGGGGTGAGGATGGGTTTATTGCCGGTTCCACAAGACCCATCCCCACCTTATCCTCCCCTTGAAGGAGAGGAAATGAATTATGACGGAAATGGACACGATAGCATCCAGAAAGACGGTTACCGATCAGCTTGAAAAGATCAAGACTGCCGACATCCTCGTCGGCATCCCGAGCTTCAATAACGCCCGGACCATCGGCCATGTCGTACGCGCCGTGCAGGCGGGCCTCGCAAAATATTTCCCCGACCGAAAGGCAGTGCTCATCGATTCCGACGGAGGTTCCACCGACGGCACTGTCGGAGATCGTGCAGAACACGGTCATTGAGAATTTCCAGTCCATCCTGCTCAACCATCGGGTCGAGCCGGCCCATAAGATGGCCATCCCTTATCACGGGCTCCCGGGGAAAGGGAGCGCTTTCCGGACGATCTTCGAAATTGCCGGTGCGCTCGGGCGTAAAGGCCTGCGCGGTCGTCGACTCGGACCTCCGGAGCATCACGCCCGAGTGGATCGAGCTGCTGTTAAAGCCGGTGCTCGATGAGGGGGTCGATTACGTCGCCCCGCTGTATCACCGGCACAAGTACGACGGCACCATCACGAACAGCATCATCTATCCCCTGACCCGGGCGCTTTACGGCAAGCGGGTGCGACAGCCGATCGGCGGGGACTTCGGCTTTTCCGGGGACCTCGCGAAACATTTACCTCTCCAAGGACGTCTGGCAGACCGACGTTGCGCGGTACGGCATCGACATCTGGATGACCACCGAGGCGCATAGCGAACGATTGCAGGGTCGCCCAGGCTTTTCTCGGCGCGAAGATCCACGATCCCAAGGACCCGGGCGCGGACCTTTCCGCCATGCTCTACCAGGTAGTGGGTTCCACCTTCGGGCTCATGGAAAGCTACGAACACGTGTGGAAGAAAATACGCGGTTCCGTGCCGGCGGAGAGCTTCGGTTTTCAGTATGAAGTCGGCCTGGAACAGGTGACGGTTGACGCAGGCAGGATGCTGCGCAGGTTCAGGGCGGGGCTCAAGGACCTGAAGGAGATATGGACTGCCGTCCTCGGGAGCGGAGACTTTAGCGAGCTCGTCGCCCTTTCTGCCCGCCCTGACGAGGAATTCAGGTTCCCTCCCAAACTGTGGGCCTGCGTCGTCTACGATTACGCCCTTGCATACCACAAGAGAAAGCTGCCCAGCGAACATCTTCTCGGGTCCCTGACGCCTCTCTATCTCGGAAAGACCGCTTCCTTCGTCATGGAGGTCAGGGACAAGAGCCAAAGCGAAGCCGAGGCGGAGATCGAAAAACTCTGCCTGGAATTCGAGGATGGCAAGGGTTACCTGGTCAACAATTGGAAATAATCCCGGGAGGTGCATCATGGAGACATTCGCCACTTTAGTCCTTGAACAACTGAGGGACGTGTACTACCGATTCGCGAGGTTCTGCCCGAACCTTCTGGTCATGCTCATCATCATTCTCGTCGGTATTATGGCGGCGAGAATCGTCCGGTTCGTTCTGCTCAAGCTGCTCAGGGCCGTGCAGTTCGACAGCTGGAGCGACAGAATGGGGCTGACCTCGGTCATGCGGAAAGGAGACCTCTGGAACAAGCCGTCCCGTGCTGTGGGATCACTCGTGTACTGGTTCCTGATTATTGGAGTATTGATGGCGGGCTTCAGCGCGCTCAATTTCCAGGCCATGGACAATCTCATTACGCGTTTCATCCTGTACGGGCCGCGGATGCTATCCGCCGTTCTGATCCTGGTCGTCGGGTATATCGCGACAGGGTTCATCGGCAGGGCCGTCCTCATCGGAGCGGTGAACCGGGGGCACCTGTTCGCGAGACCTCTTGCCGATGCGGTGCGGGTGCTCATGACCGCCTTGTTCGTTGCAATGGCCCTGGAGCAGCTCGAGGTGGCGCCGGCCATCGTGGTGACGGCGTTTTCCATTATCTTCGGAGGCACTGTCCTGACCATGGTCATTTCCTTCGGCGTCGGCGGCATCGATGTCGCAAGGAAGATCATCGAAAAGGAGATGGGAAAAAAGGACGAGGATAAAAAGGACATCAATCACATCTGAGGTAGGCATCATGTCGGACTTTTACCAGACAGGCATCATCACAACGCTCCACAAACTCGGTCAGCCGTCGCTGGAACGGCTTGAAATGGAACTGCGGGGGCATTCGAGGACGCGGCCGATCGCGCTCGTTCTTCCCGCGCTGTACTCGGAATTCGAAGGCAGGGCCATGCCGGGGATCGTCAGCGAGCTTGCCAAGGTCAAATATCTCGAACAGATCGTCCTCGTTTTGGGCAGGGCTTCGGACAAGGAGTTTTCGAAAGTGCGGGAGTTCATGTCTCCCATTCCCTACGAGGTCAAGATCATCCACAACGAGGGAAAACGCATCCGGGAGATCTACGATACCATCAGGAGAAACGGCCTCGACCCGGGACAGGACGGAAAAGGCCGGTCCTGCTGGCTCGCCTACGGATACGTGCTCGCGGCGGCGAAGGCCGACGTCATCGCGCTCCATGACTGCGACATCGTCAGCTACAACAGGGAGATGCTCGCCCGCCTCTGCTACCCTGTGGTGAATCCCAACCTCGATTATGTGTTCTGCAAGGGCTTCTACAGCAGGGTGACGGACAGGATGCACGGACGCGTGACGCGGCTCATGGTGACGCCCCTCGTCCGGTCGCTCCAGCTGCTCATCGGGCCGCACCAGTTTCCTCATCTTTCTCGACAGCTTCCGCTATCCCCTTGCGGGCGAGTTCTGCATGACCACGGACATGGCGCGGGTGAACCGGATCCCCTGGGACTGGGGGCTGGAGGTCGGCTCCCTGGCCGAGGTGTACCGGAACTATTCTCCGCGCCGGATCTGCCAGGTTGACATCGCCGACTACCTACGAGCATAAACACCAGCCGCTCTCGGCCGATGATCCGGAAAAAGGTCTGATGAAGATGACGGTGGACATCTGCAAGTCCGTGTTCCGGACCCTGGCCTCCGAAGGGGTCGTGTTCTCCGACGGCCTGTTCAAGTCCCTTTCCGCGGCTTACCTGAGGAACGCCGAGGACACCATCATGAAATACGAGGCGGATGCGGCGATCAACGGCCTCGTATTCGACCGTCACGAAGAGGCGAAGGCAGTCGAGGCGTTTACGCGGGCCATCGCCCTGGCGGCCGAAAAGTTCATGGAAAATCCCCTGGGCGCGCCGCTCATCCCGAACTGGAACCGGGTGACGTCGGCCATCCCCGGCATCCTCGATATGCTGAAGAAAGCGGTGGAGGAGGACAATAAACAGTAACTCCCCTGCACGCCTCTCTTTTGGCTTGACATCAAAAATCTCGCCAATTCCCCCGACGAGGGTTTCCGTGATTCTGTGGTTAAATCCGATGAAATTTATCAAGGAGGTTGCCACAAAAAGATCTGGGATTATTCAGTGCCGTGATTGAACCCAGCCGGGTTTATGGCCTCCCATTTATGGGACAGGGTGTGTGGACTTGCGCGAGGCCGGGAATTTGAATGAACTGCGCCCTACGCCGCATTTTAGCGGAGTTTTTTAGTCTTGAAACCGAACGTTTAAAGTCGTATCATATTGATAACTAGAAGCTGCGTTCGTACATCATATCGCGGCGGAACATGAAGGGGTTTATGAAAAGCATTGCTCTTTCCTTTCTGATCTTAACTTTTTTCCTCATTAACTTTCGCGGGAGATGGCGGGACCGTCATCGCCAACCTCGAAAAGGGAGGTTCCCTCCAGACCAGGAATACGATCGTTCCGCCCCGGGTGAAGGAACAATATGAATACTATGAAGTGTGCGGCTGTTGTGAAGCCGACGTTAAACATAGTTTGAAGCAGAAGTGCATTTCCTGGAACGACGGCAAAAAATACGACGCCGTCACGAGTTGGAAAATGAAATGGGACTACGGCCGCAACCAGGATGGCCAGGCCTGCACCGCGGATTCATTCACCGTGACCGTCGATATCACCTATCGCTTGCCCAAGTGGGCAAAGTCAGCCGATGCTCCGCAGCAGCTTGCGGACAAATGGGAAACCTACGAGAAAAACCTTACCATGCATGAAAGCGGTCATCGAGATCGGGCCGTGGATGCAGCCGCCGAACTAACCAAAGCCGTGGCCGAGCTTTCGCCCTCCCGCACCTGTGCGGAGCTCGACCGGTATGTGAAGGCCCTGGCCAGCGCGGAGATGAAAAAATTGGATTACGACCAGAAACAGTACGATATCGACACTGCTCATGGGGCCACGCAGGGAGCGGTGTTCCCCTGATTTCCTAACACCTATCATGCTCCGCGCGGCGTTCACGATTTCTGATAAAAGATGGTAGCTATACCCCCGAAGTTTCCCTCCTTGCTCTCAACTCTCTTCGTACTGTAATACTAACGTCAGCGCTTATACTACTTGTCGCGACCTCCGCCAGAAGAGGGTAATCGTCGTTCCCTCAATGAACCTTGCGAATGTTCAGGATCTTTCCGAGCAGCAGGGCGATGAAGGCCGCGCCAAAGGAGAGCATCGCGCCCATTTTTGCGGCGGCCTGGTTGACCGGGTCGGTAAATGCCTCGCCGGCAACAAAGAGGGCAACAGTGAAACCGATCCCCGCAATCATCCCGGCCACCAGCAGGTCTTTTTTCGACATGCCTGCGGGGAGCGGGAACCCGAACGATTCAGCGAGGGCCCCGAGGGCCAAAATTCCGATGCTCTTGCCCGCCAGGAGCGACACGAGGACCAGCCACGTAGCGGCCCCGACTGCCGAAAGTTCGACGCCTGCATTGGCAAGACCGAACATGAAGAGCCCGAAGTCGACGATCACCTTCCACTCGTGCTCGTATTGCGCAAGGGGAGAGCGGTCTTCTTCGTTCTCCTCGAAGAAGTGTTTGTCCTCCCGTGGCGCATGAGGCAGGAAAGGAATGATGAATACGAGGGCAAGCGCCGGATGGAGATGGGCCTTGAACAGCCCTGCCCAGCAGACCCCCCCGCCTAAAATGACGAAGGGCCAGTAGGTCCGCACCTTCCCCAGACGAAGACAGAATGCAATGACCATTCCGAGTCCTGTCAGCAGAAGCCATGCCGGCTCGACCGGGAAATGAGGGTCAGGATAGAAAATGGCGATAATGGCAAGCCCGATGGCGTCGTCTGCCACGGCAAGCAGAAGCAGAAAGGAGACCGCCGGATGGCTGCTCCCGAAGACCATTCTCGCCACGAGCCAGGCAAAGGCGATGTCCGTGGCTGTCGGAATGCCCCATCCTCGCAGGAGCGCATCGCTGCCGATGAAATGATTGCAAATAAGGTAGACAACAGCGGGACCGAGCACGCCGCCCAGCGTCGCCAGGAGCGGATTGATCGCCCTTTTGGGGGGGCTGAGGTCGCCTCCGGGAAGAAAGCTCTGCGTAATTTCCACCGTGGCGATGCCGAAGAAGAATACCATGAAGATGTCGTTCGTGAGGAAGTGAAAGTTCAGGCGGCCGAGAAAGGGGGCGTGGAGAAAGGCGTGGTAGCTTTGCGGCGCGAAGTTCGCCCATAGAAGCGCGGTCATCACTCCGGCAATGAGCGGAACTGAAAACTCCCTCATCAGATTGATATTTCGTTTTACATAATCCACGGATTTTATTATAGTATAAATCCGTCAAGGGAAGGTGAAAAAAGGGCCGGCATGCAATGGAACATGCCGGCCCCCGGGGAGGATAGACGGCGACCTCTCAAATCGCCGCCTTTCCTTACTTGATGGAGCTGTAAAAAGCCGAAAAGAGCCAGTCCATAAGGCTATCCGTTGAATCTCGTTATATGGCAGCCATGCCGCTTTCGTTGGTCCGTATCCTGATGGCATCGGCCATGTCGTGGACGAATATCTTACCGTCGCCCACCTCGCCGGTCAACGCCGCATCTCGTATGGCCTTGATGATCTTGTCGGCATTTTCGTCACTTGCGACTACTTCCACTCGCGCTTTGGCCAGCAAGTTCCTCTCGTATGCAGAGCCGCGGACCTGATTGACCCACCCTTTTTGGCTACCCCGTCCCTCGACTGCCGAGATCGTCACACCCGGATGGCCCGCTTTGTCCAAAGCAGCGCAGACATCAGAAACTTTTGCCGGACGGATAATCGCTTCGATCCTTTTCATAGGAATCTCCTTCCTTCAATTCGCATCTTCCATTCAGTGTTTCT
The DNA here is from genome assembly GCA_963741205.1 of Nitrospirota bacterium. Lineage (GTDB taxonomy): Bacteria > Nitrospirota > UBA9217 > UBA9217 > UBA9217 > JAJYKN01. Next base: position 158,220 of record CAVUHW010000008.1, on the reverse strand, counting down.
AAAGCAAGGCCTGTGCCACGCCCGCCTTCATGAATACTGTGCAATCGTTGATTTTCCAACACAAACGCATATTGGCAATTCAGAGCGATCTCATTTCGTTATGCGCGGTGAAGGTGATGCTTTAAGCGAATGCCTAAAAAATAAGCGTGCCGAAGCTTCTCGGACTTACCGCAGATACAGGATTACGAAATAGAACGCCATGAGCAAAAGGCCGAAGGGCAGACCCGCCATTGCCCATGCCCTGCTCGAAATCTTCAGTTTGTTCGCGGCGATAATGTTCGGTATATTGCCGGGGATGAGCATGCCGCCGGAGATGATGATCCCCATGATGATGCCCTTCACCTGAGCAGTAGTCATATGAGGACCGAGTTCCGCTGCGGCAAGCGTGGCGTTATCGAGGATTGCCGACGTGATATTGACCCAGTAGAGGAGCGGGGCAGGCATCTTCGATATGTACATGTCGATGAGCGGCTTGAAGCCTGTGCCCAGGAGCACCAGCGCCATGATGAACATGTAAACCTTAAACGCCCTGAGCGCGATTGACCGAACGGCTCCTCAAAATCCTCGACCAGGCTTTCCGATCGCGCAACCTCGGTCCCCGGAAAAACCCGCCTGCCAGCGCTACGACGAAGGCCCGGCACGATATAGATCCCGAAAACGCGCAAGAGCATCAGAAAATCACCGTCAAGCTCGCCGCCGCGCAGTTTGGCCACTGCAATCGTGGACAAGGGCTCACCGATCGGCGTAAGGGCCGCGCCCATGCCGATCGAAAAGCAGGCGAAGATGACCAGACGCGTTTCATACTTCTTATCGAGGTTGATGGCGCTCACGATCTCGCATAGGATGAGGGCCGCGATGATCGCCGTTATCACGCTCGATACGAGCCCGAGGACGAATATGAGCAGGAATGCAAAAAGACGGGGCCCAAGCCGTGTTTCGACCTGGACGACCTTCTTCTTCAGAGGTTCACGTATCGCGCGGAAAGCGAGCCCGAAGACCAGCGTCGCGATCGTAAGTTTCACGGGCTCCCACAATGCCGACTCAATGAGCCGAAGATTTACGAGCGGCTCGGGTCCGAACAAGTGGGATAACGCAAGTGTGACGCCTCCCGTGACGAGCAGGAACAGCTTCGAGGTTGTGCTCGACCCGCTTTACCAGCATGGGGAGGAGCAGGATATCAGGAATATAAGTATGAGGATGATGGTGATCATAATGTGTTTTGCTGCGAAGAGCCCATGCTAAATATCATCAGTCATACCTGAAAGAGCTTATCAATCAAACTTCAAGAATTCCGTAAAAGCATTCGGGAATAAAAACTCACTGTCATAGGTGAAGGCCGCGGTGGTCCTTAAAAAAAGGGCCGGCATGCAATGGAACATGCCGGCCCCAGGGAGGATAAACAGCGACCTCTCAAATCGCTGTCTCGCCTTTTTCGCCCGTCCTGATCCGGATAATGTCTTCAAGCTTGGAGATGAAGATCTTGCCGTCTCCGATCTTGCCGGTCTTGGCCTTCTCCATGATGGTTGAGATCACCTTCTCCGCCATCGCTTCCGCAACAACCAATTCGATCTTCACCTTCGGAATGAAAGAGATGTCGTACTCCGCGCCGCGGTAGAGCTCGACATGGCCCTTTTGCCTGCCGAACCCCTTCACCTCGGTCACGGTCATACCCGGGATGCCGATCGCGTTCAGGGCGTCCTTCACTTCATCGAGCTTGAACGGCTTTATGATCGCTTCTATTTTTTTCATGGTTTCTCTCCAGTCTAACGATGGGTCTTGCTCAGGTGAAATTCAGGATAGGCGGAGACTGCTACCTCAGCCTGGTCAAGCCCTTCAATTTCGACCTCTTCCGAGACCCTGAGCCCCACGACCTTGTCCAGCACCTTGAACATGATATAGGACGCAATGAACACGAAAACAATATTTGTCGCCGTGCCGATCAACTGCGCAACGAACTGTGAACCGCCGCCGTAGAACAGGCCCTTGACCCCGCCGGCAATACCGTTGTATCCATCTCCATACGTGCCGTCGGCAAAGAGACCAAGGGAGATCACACCCCACATGCCGTTCACACCGTGGACCGATATGGCGCCCACAGGATCATCGATTTTAAGTGTACGGTCAATGAAGAACACGGAGATGCAAACCAGGATGCCCGCGATTGCGCCGATCATTACTGCTACAGGCGCGGTGACGAAGGCGCAGGGCGCCGTAATAGCAACCAGGCCTGCAAGCATACCGTTCGCGATCATACTGATATCGGGCTTACCGTACTTGAACCACATATATATCATTGCAGAAAATGCGCCGCCTGCAGATGCCAGCATCGTATTCGTGGCAACAACGCCGATGCGGAGGTCAGTACCGGCCAAGGAAGATCCCGCGTTGAACCCGAACCACCCGAAGGCAAGGATAAACGTCCCCACAATCGCCATGGGGATGTGATGACCGGGGATCGCATGAACTTTCCCATCCTTATACTTTCCAAGTCTGCGGACCGATGACCATGGCCCCTGCCAGAGCGCAAACGCCGCCCACCATGTGAACGACTGATGAACCCGCATAGTCGACATGACCGTGTCCGAGACCGAAATTCTTGCCGAGCTGTGAAAGCCAACCGCCGCCCCATACCCAGTTTGCATACAGCGGGTAGATGAGGCCGCCGATGATGAAACCATAGATCACGAAGGACTTGAAGTTCCACCGTTCCGCCATGGAGCCGGTCGGGATCGTCGCGGTCGTGTCCATGAACACCATCTGGAACAGGAAGAGCGCGAAGATTGAAGCATCATAGGTCACGCCGGAAAGGAAAAATCCCGTTGTGCCCCAGAGCCCGAAATCCTTGCCGAACAGGTGAATCGTGAATTCGTTCGACAGCAGAGCGGTCCCGCCGCTGAGGTCGGCCCGCCGCCGACGCCGCCCATCTGGAGCGCGAAGCCGCAGATCCAGTAGCCGAGCATGCCGAGCGGGTAGACCATGAAGTTCATGGCCATGGTGTGTCCGGCATTCTTCGCCTGAGTGAAGCCCGTCTCAACCATGGCGAACCCGGCCTGCATGAACATGACCAGGAAGCCCGCCACGAGGGTCCAGACAATGTTGATCGCAATGCGGTTGTGTCCGACGACATCCGCCAATTTCGCCGCGAGCGGTTCCTTCGGGCCCAGGTTCTTCAGATCATCCGCCGTGGGTGCGCCTGCGGAGGCGCCGACAATGTCCGCCGCTCCGCCGGTATTCGCGCCCGAGGGATCGGGCTGGAGTGCGGGAGCTGCCGGTGCGGCGGCTGCCGCAGCGGGGGCCGGCGGGGCTGCCGGCTCATCGGCAAAGACGAGCCCACCCACGATCGCCATCATCATGGCCAATAACATTGCAACTATAAAACGTTTCTTGCTCGCAATAAACTTCATAGTAAATCTCCTTTTTCTTTCGTATTCCCTACCATCTATACATCGCGGCGAGCGCGAGGGTGTCCTGGGATTTCTTCGTGCCGTTGTCGAAGGACTGCTTGTCGGACGTATCGTGCCGGTATTCAGGACGGAGGATCAAACCGCCGCTAAGCCGGATCTCCGGAGTGACCGTAATTTCCGTCAGCTTCTGCACCGTGCCGGTCCTGAAGCCGTCCTTGTCGTCGAAGGACTCGCCCCTGACCGCAAGGCTGTACCTGTCATTGAAATCGAACTTCACGATACCCGCAAAACCGGACCACTTTGCATCGCCTGCCGCAATCGCCTTGTCTTCCTTCCCATCGTCATAGTTCAGGATGATCGAGAGCGGCTTTATCGGCTTGATCGTGGCGACCAAGTCGACAAGCGTCCTCGTGTTGCTGCTGTTGCTGTCCTGCTCCGGACCGGTCATAAAGTTGACATACCCCGAGAATATTTCAGCAGGGGCATAGCCGATGCTGACGCCGAAACTCTTGCCGGCGTTATTGTCTTCAGCGTTGTCCCAACCGTTCACAACGTGGAGGCTCGCATTCAGCGCATCGGTAAAGGCATAGCTCGCCTTCACGCCGGTATGCGTAAACGGGATTGCATAGTTGAACAGGAACGACCGCGAATAGTTCGGGTTGTCTATTGCCTCGATAACCTCCGCGCCGAAGTAGGTCACCATCTTGCCGGCGTCGAACCTGAGCCCTCTGCCGAGGGGCGCCATGTAGCTCACATAGGCCTCCGTAACGTCGATGCTGTCGGTCCCCTCCCCCGCCTGCGGCGTGTCAAGCGTAGCGCCGCTTAAGCCGCGCGCATGGATCCACTTTGCCGTTTCCCCGGCGGAGAGTTTGATCTTGTAACCGCCGTCCCCCGCCTTAGCCACATCCTTTAATGCCACGATCTGCGCCAGATCGAGGCTGAAGCTGTTCGCCTTGTGGTCGAACACCCTGAGGTCGTTTTCCGAAGCCTTGGTAACGCCGTCGGTGGCGTTTCCATTGTATGTGTAGCCGCCCTGGACATAGAAACTGATGCCGAGCGCCTTCTTCACCTCGTCCGGGTTGAGGCCCGCCGGCTTCGGGTCCTCCGCAAAAACCGGTGCCGCTGACACTACCGTGCCCGCAATCAGTGCGGTGCACACAAACTGAACGATCTTCTTTCTGTTCATACTTCCCCCCTATCATAGTTAATGATGTCGATCATGCCCCGCGAGCTTTTCGCAGGGCGCTGTAAGTCGCTGACAGCCTTTGGAGCTTTCAGAACATTGCTTCGCAATCATTCTCTGGTTACCTCTTTAGCAATGCTCATGCCATCAGCATGTCGCAGGATCAGAACGGATAATGCATTGATTTCATGCCGGTCCTCTTGATCTAAACGATTTATGACGATCATGCGGCATTCGATATCACAGACAACGCTTTAAGCACCTGTTCGTTTAATGAGCATCGGAGAAGCGATAAATGAGCTACAATAGATAAAATGAATGGAACTAAACCAGTTGACCGGCGAAGGAAAATCCCCTGTCGCATCTGCCGGGATCGTGGGGACCGCATGAAACGAAAAACTCTTGCGACACTGCTTATAATGACTGCGATCTGTTTATCCACCGCCGGTGCCGCCTTCGGCATGGATGAGGACGCGTCATCGATTCATCCCGCAATCGGCATCCAGGGCTGGTTCTCATCGGCCTTTGCAAAATGGCAGATCTCCTTTCCTTATGTCACCCGGAGTGATAACCGGGCAGGAAATACCCCCGCAGGCACGCGGGGCAAGATCGAATCAGAGCTCGATTTCGATAACATCGACAGCCCAATTTGGATCATTACGGGAGGAGCGGCCATTGGGCCGGACTTTTCTTTTGAAGTATTACTAGGCACGGGCTCGATCGGAAACGGGCACGGAACGGACACGGACAGGTTTCTGGCGGACTCGGGAGGAGGCCTGGAGTTCTCTCAATCCAAAAATGATATCGACGGTAACGTCAAGCTGGGGGAATTAAATTTCTACTTTAATAACCATCGTTTCTCCGGGAAACATGATGGGCCCTGGGGGGCGGTGTTGGGCTACACCCATTATGAAGACCAACTGCACATGACGAACGCCGTACAAACCGTTTCCGAGACCTTCGACGGGACCGTGTTCCCGCCGAAAGGCCCTTTTCCCCCGGGCCTGGTGCTCAATTCTAATTTCGATTTTTCCTGGGATGCCCTTAAAGTGGGTGTCCTGTTTCAACCTTCTCTGACGGAGCAGCTTTCTTTTATCGGAACCCTGTCCGTTTATCCCTTCGTAGAATACAAGGGCGACGGTTTTTGGAACCTGCGAGCGGGGAGCGGTAGGAACGATTTCCGTTCACAGCCGCCGAATTTCACGCAGACCTCTTCAACCGGCTACGGCTACGACGTGTCGGTCGGGTTGGCATATGCTGTTTTGGAAAATCTGGAATTGTCCGCGGGATACCGGATTTTTTACCTTCGCGCGACGAACGGGACCGATACGACATTTTTTGCGGACGGGACCTCAGACGTTTCGAACCTGGACTGGGCCACCGTGACGCGGCAGGGGGTCTATGCGGGTGTGCTGTACAAATTTTAATGCGCGCCCCTGCGGAATCCGATAAAGAATGAACTCCGGCGGAGATCCTCGAACGAGTCACTCATTGCCCCCCTTGCCAGCTGACCCCACTGGTCTCGAATACCTTAGCTATCAGGCTACCTGGGATCCGGGGTAATTAATAAGCATACTAAAGGAGTAGTTCAAAAAAGCCCACCTAATATGTCATTTGACCCACTTTTGGCGCAATTACCCAACCCTTCATTTTGTAATACACTGAAATTTAATAGTTTACAATTCTGGCATACCATATGCTTATTATTAATCAGAATTATAGATAGGATGGGTAATAAAATGAACGAGATGAGAACAACCGGTTGCATCCAGGAAAAGGAAAAAGAGATCGTTAATATTTTGATCGACAGCGACCTTTACCTGGACATGGAGCTGGCAGAGAGATACAGGCTGTTACATTACATCGTAGCCTCCTATTTCGACGCCGCTGTAAAGTAGGAAACAAGCGCTCTCCCTCAAGCCCTTGCCCCGCATTATGTTTGTCCCGCTATGACCATCTAGAACGAGACTGCAAGCAGACACGAAATTTTCCCCTCAATCGTATTCAGTTGAAGATTGCGAATCCTTTCATAACCGCAGAATGACGGGAAATTATTTTCTTTTTGTGATACAATGCGGACCCGATAAGGACATCACCATAAAGGGGGCATTTGATGCCGACAAAGGACAATTCGATTTTGACCACCGCGCTGCACTCGGAGGTCGAGAGCCGGTTCCTCACCTACGCCCTTTCGACCATCGTTTCCCGCTCTCTTCCCGATGTGCGCGACGGCTTGAAGCCGGTGCACCGCAGGATCCTTTTCGCGATGTGGGAAATGGGCCTCGGCCCCACGGCAAAATTCCGCAAGAGCGCGGCCGTCGTCGGCGAGGTACTCGGAAAGTTCCACCCCCACGGCGACCAGGCTGCCTACGACGCCATGGTCAGAATGGCGCAGCCCTTCTCGCTCCGCTATCCGCTCGTTGAGGGCTCGGGAAATTTCGGCAGCCTGGACGGCGACCCCGCGGCGGCCATGCGCTATACCGAGGCGCGGCTCTCGAGTATCGCCGAAGAGCTCCTGGCCGAGATCGACAAGGACACCGTCGGCTTCCGGCCGAACTACGACAACTCGCTGAAAGAACCGCTTGTGCTTCCCGCGCGGTTCCCCCAGCTCCTGGTGAACGGCACGTCCGGAATAGCCGTGGGTATGAGCTGCTCCTTCCCGCCGCACAATATCTCCGAGGTGATCGACGGCCTGGCGGCCATGATCGATGATCCGGACATCGAGGTAAAGGACCTGCTCAAATACATCAAAGGCCCGGATTTCCCGACCGGAGGCCAGATTCTGAACTCGAAAAAGGAGCTTCGGGAGATTTACGAAACCGGCTCCGGCGGCATCAGGATCCGCGGAGAATACGACGTCGAAGACCTTCCCCGCGGCAAGCAGGCCATCGTGTTCACCTCCATCCCCTACCTCGTGAACAAAGCCAAGCTGCTCGAGAAGCTCATCGGCCTCATGGAGGACAAGAAGCTGCCCCAGGTGTCCGTCGTCCGCGACGAATCCACCCATGAAGTTCGCCTCGTGCTCGAGCTCAAAGCTGAAACGAACGCGGAGCTCGTTACCGCATACCTCTTCAAACACACGGACCTCGAATCCACCTTTCCGATCAACTTCACCGCCTTGAAACCGAACATGGAGCCCGACCGGCTGCCGCTCAAGGAGATCATGCGGTATTTCCTCGACTTCCGGCACGACGTCGTCAAGAAGCGGCTGAACTTCGACCTCAGGATCCTCAAGGCCCGGCTCCACATCCTGGCCGCCTTCGAGAAGCTCTATGACGACCTCGACGCGGCGATCAAGATCATCCGCAAGGCGAAATCGCGGGAGGATGCCTCCGAGAAGCTCAAGAAGCACTTCAAGCTCGACGACGAACAGGTGAAGGCTATCCTTGATATCCAGCTTTACAAGCTCGTGGGCTTGGAAATCGAGCGGATCCTCAAGGAGATAGCCGAGAAGACCCGGCAAAAGAAAGACATCGAGGTCATCCTGGCCTCACAGAAAAAGATCTGGGGCCTCATCAAGACCGAGCTTCTGGAGATCAAGGAAAAATACGGCGACAAGCGAAAGTCAACGATGAAGGCGGCCGAGGACGTCGAATTCTCCCAGGAGGACTTCATCGTTCACGAGGATGTGACCGTGATCATGACGAAGATGGGATGGATCAGACGCGTCAAGACCGTGGGAGAGAACCTCCGGTTCAAGGAAGGCGACGAGCTTTTGGCGCTCCTGCCGGCGAACACCAAGGACAACATCGCCGTCTTCTCGTCGGCAGGCAAGGTCTATGTCGTGAAGGCCTTCGACCTGCCGTCCGGCTCCGGCTTCGGCGAGCCGGTCCAACACCTCTTCAAGTTCGGCGACGGCGAACGGCCTATCGCGGCAATGAATTTCACGACCGTCTTAGCGCAACCGGCACTCGCACCAGGCGAACAACCGGAGCTTGCTCTCGCCCCCCGGGAGGTGACGGCCCTGACCGTTTCCGCCCACGGTATGGGTTTTGCCTTTGACCTGGGTCAATATAATTCCGTAACCACCCGAGCCGGGAAAAAATTCGCCAGTGTCAAAGAAGACGACTATATCATGGGCGTGGGCATCCTCGATCTGCCGAATGTCCTGTTTATCACCTCAGAGGGCAAGGCCGTCGTCGTCGCAGCCAAGGAAATCCCCGTCCTGACCGGAGCGGGCAAGGGCGTCAAGCTCGTGAACGTGAAGAACGGCGAGGTTGCGCTCTTCCGGCCCGTCAGCAAAGGCGAGCAGGTGAAGGTCTCGATGAGAAGGGCAATGAGAAGGTGATCGACCTGAAAAAATACGGCGTGATGACCCGGGGGAGCGTAGGACACAAGGCCGTGAAGGCAGTGAAGTTCGCGTAGAAAACCTGACACATTAAAAGGGTCTTCGGGTCACATGCGCGGGGAGCAGCAGGCCCGGAGTCGGACCTCGATGTGCTCGTGGTTGTTGACCGCGCGGACCATGAAACAGAACGCTATATCAGCGATTGCGTATGGGAGCCGGATCTGCCGATGACGTCGTCTCCATCGTTTTGAGCATCGATGCTATAAAGAACAGTCCCCTCCGAGAGTCTGTATTTATCAAAACCGTGTATCACGAGGGCGTGCTCACATGACAACTTAATTCGAGCCGGGACATGCCAAAACAAGACGTCTGGCATAAAAAAAATTCCCCGATGACCTTCACCAGCACCGGCTTTTCCCGTCTTCCTTTAAACGCTCCGCAAAATATCTGTTCCTGGGGTCCAAAGTCGAGTTAGCCGTTTGTAACGGCAACTATGGCCTTCCAGCCACAACCGCACGCTTCAGAGGGGCGTCGGCATTATCCTCTGATTGACAAGGAATTTAGAAAAGAATAGACTTCTTCCTGAATTATGCACTGACGCTATGTTAATCCAGTGTGCGATTTTCACCTTGAATCAAAGCATCACGAATATCCATCGACACAATCGAAGAAGGCGGACAATATGAGCGTTACCAGGATGAACTCCGATCGCGTCGGTATATAGCCGCTCATGCTGTATACCGAGGAGACGCTGAGATCCTGATGGTGGCACGCGGACCCGATGTTTTCTATTCGAATTGCGGGCTTCTCTACTATATTTGCGGCGTGATCGAAAAAGAATCGAGCCTTCTATGAGAGTTGAGATGATGAAAGTTTTTCATGCTGACAGATTCAAAAGTACCACTGATTATCTGAGAAGGGGTAATGGTGTGTGGAGGAGGGCCACGGGTTATGAACAGCCCTGATAAGAAAAAGGGGAGCTGGAAGAAAAGAATCTTCCATGAAGTGGTCGAGTACTGGCTAAATGTCTGTTATCTCATCCTTGTGTTCGCCGCTTTCACGTGGTACCGAAGATTCCTTCTGGCTGCCCATGATATCGAGTACACGAATTACGGAGTAGCCGTGATCGAAGCATTGGTGCTTGCAAAAGTCATCATGATAGGATCTGTATTCCGCCTCGGTCGCGGCCTTGAACAGAAGCCTTTGATTTATCCTACTCTTTACAAGACGGTAGTCTTCGCGTTATTTGTTGGTGTCTTTACTCTCATCGAGCAGGTGATCAAGGGTCTTTGGGTGGGGAAGGGTCTCATGGGAGGTCTCGTTGACTATTTTGGAAAAGGATCCCATGAATTGCTCGCCGGGAGTCTGGTCATATTCGTGGCGCTTCTCCCTTTCTTCGCCGTCAAGGAGTTGGGGCGGGTGCTAGGAGAGGACAAAATAAGGGCTCTCTTTTTCCAGAGTAGAGACGACCACGGATTCGAATCGGGATCAGGAACTGTATGACAGGGTCTCAAGCGCATTTGTAAAAACAGCTTTGCTTGGCCCCACTAACCCAAGTGCATATTACAACCGGAATTCTTTGCCCTGTCACATTATTGGCACTGCAGACTTGTAGGTGGCTGTGACAGGTACCAACGCCAGATTGAAATGAAAAATATTGGTTGAATCTTTCAGCGCCTGGTACATACTGAAGTTCTCATTCTGCACAATAGATAAGATTTCACAAGCTTCAAAAGATACAAGAGGGTAAATTGATGACAGTTAATAAAGTTCTTTTTATTTGCGTATTGACCGCAGTCATCAAAAAATAAAGCCAATTCCCGAATCAAAACAATTGAACGATGGATTGGTTAGAGGCAACCTCACTGGATTCCTTTTGAGTTTGTCACCAAGGATATCGATTGCTGAATGTTTTCGTAGATGCTGACGCATGCCCTGTGAAGCAAGAGGTCTACCGGGTTGCAGCCAGGTATCATATAGGTGTCACCTTGGTGACCAACTCTTGGATGCGCGTGCCCACAGAGGATGGAATCGTACTTCAAGTCGTCGGCAATGGGCTAGATGAGGCCGACAACTGGATTGTTGCTAATGTCACTCCCCACGACATCGTGGTCACGGCTGATATTCTTCTAGCGAGCCGATGCATCAAGGCAGGTGCGTACGCAATCGACCCAACGGGGAAGGCCTTCACCGAGGAAAACATCGGAGATGCTGTCGCAACCCGTAACCTGCTTGCAGAGCTGCGTGGGAACGGCGAGATCACTGGGGGTCCGGCACCCTTCTCCAAACGCGACAGGTCAAGCTTTTTGCAGAAACTGGACCAGGTGATTCAGATGGTCCGGCGCGAACATCCCGGCAAAGTCGGCTAGAGGTGTGCCTTAGGGATCACGCTCAAATCCCCTTGCGATGGGTTTGTAGAACTTGGCTTAATTGTCGTATTCCTGGCCTTCAGGGAAAACAGTTATGCAAGCGCAATCATTGAAGTTTCGAAGGAGCAAAAGGTAATAGACAGTGGGCCATACAGTTTGGTTCGACACCCGATGTATGCGGGAGCCAGCCTTTTACTTCTTTTTTCGCCGCTTGCGCTTGGGTCGTGGGTGGCGCTCCCGTTCCCCATACTATTGATAATCGCTGTTACGGCCAGGTTACTTGAGGAAGAAAAATTTCTCATTGCAAACTTGAACGGATATGCGGCGTACTGTGAGAAGGTGCGTTACCGTCTCGTGCCGTTCATTTGGTAGGCGGTGAAGAGCAGGCGCGACCTCCTGCCTGAATCTCATGAAGTTTCTTAAACTGGCAACTCATCAATTTTCATTCCGAATTCAATAGTGCCTACCCTTAAAATGCCCTATCGAAACATTGACAACTCTTCTGGTATGTGATTTTATCTAAGTAGTTCTCGATAACGCTAAACTCTTCGAGAGAAAAGGATTGGGAACGTCTATGACTTTGATCTTGAGCTCTTATCTGTGTACATCTGTGGTTCAATTGCCGTTTATGAGAGGGTCGTGGATCAAACCATGATAATCATTGAAAGGACAAGGAGGACTTGCATATGATGAAGCATCTTCGCCTCAGCGTTGCCGTTCTCGCGGCGGGATTCATCGCGAGCGGTTGTGTCAGCTCCGGCACATTCGAAAAGATGGAAGCGTCAAAAAATGGGGAGATCGCTGCTGTGCAGCAGGAAAAAGCCTCGACGGAGAAAGAGAACGCGGATCTAAAAAAGCGGGTTAGGTCCTTGGAGCAGCAGAACGCGGATGCCCAGCAGAAGGTCGGATCGCTGGAGACGGAAAAGGCCTCACTGGCGGCGTCCAATCTTCAGACGCAGAAAGAGTACGAGGAACTGACGCAGGGCCTCGCGCAGGAAGTTAAAAAGGGCGAGCTGCAGGTGAATCAGTATAAGAACATGCTGTCGGTGGATCTGGCATCGCGAGTATTCTTTGATTCCGGTAAGGTGACGCTGAGGAAGGAAGGCAAGGCCGTACTAAAGAAGGTCGGCGATGCCCTGATGCGGTACGAGAACAAGATCATACGGGTCGTAGGTCATACGGACAATGTGCCGGTTGCCAAGTCCCTGCGGGCCACCTTCCCGTCAAACTGGGATCTGTCAGTTGCCCGGGCCGCGAACGTCGTCCGTTTCCTGCAGGAGGTTGGTGTTCCGCCAGAGCGAATGGTGGCGGCAGGACGGGCTGAGTACGATCCCGTGTCTACCAACGACACACCGGAAGGACGCCAGAAGAACCGCCGGATAGAGATCATGCTGATTGACAAGAGCCTGGTGAGCGAAATGAGTAAGTGAGAAAGCTGATATAACTTCGCGTCCGTATTCGTGGCTGTGTAGCAATTACAAGAAATAAGATCAATATTGAACGCTGCCATAAAAAGGCGGAAAAGCAGAGAGAGGTGGCCCGCCGCCCGGCTTCGCGGAATTTGAGGTCCTGGGAGGGGGCCGCCGCAGCTTAACTTTGTCGTTCATGCTTCAGTCAGTAATTGTTGTCTGATTCGATAAACTGGCATTGCAAAGCGTTAGGTGCTCCCAGCGGAGCTTCTGATCTGATTTTTTGAAGATTAACTATTGTAGCCTGCAGTGACGTTTTCTTCCTGAAGTCCGCGACAGTCGCTTCTTTCTGAAATTGTAGACTTCACGTAGTATTATTGGTGATACTTTTTCAATGCGTATGGATGAAAACGAAAAGATTGTTACAGAATATTGCCAGTATATTTCATTTAGCTGTATTAACTTATTTCACAATCGTAAACAAGCTATATAAGTTCACCGGCAGGAATGATTGGACGATTATCAATTCTCCAGCGCTAATCAAACTCATCGTTATTCAAACTAACTGACTTGATCGCTCGAATATCTCCGGAAGCAGAGATTAAGGTTCTTCGTACGCGTTCGTCGTACGCGTGACAGTGAACGGCGAAAAATAGAGAACGCAATAAAAGCGGTATGGAAACGATAATTTTTCTAAAAGGACTTATTCTCGGCTTTGTGATCGCCGCGCCCGTCGGTCCCATCGGCGTGCTCTGTGCACGGCGCACGCTGACGCACGGGAGGCGAGCGGGTTTCTTCTCCGGTATGGGAGCGGCCACCGCCGACGCCATCTACGGTTTCATCGCCGCCTTCGGCCTGACTTTCGTATCGAACTTTCTAATCGGCCACCAGTTCTGGCTCAGGCTTGTCGGTGGCACGTTTCTGTGTTTCCTGGGGACGAAGACGCTTATTTCGGTACCTAAAGAAGATAGTGAGCTTCCCTCATCGGTGCGAAAATATGCCGGGATGTACACTTCCACGTTCCTCCTTACGCTCACGAATCCTATGACGATCTTTTCTTTTGCAGCGGTCTTCGCCGGGTTTGGCTTGGCAGGCACAAGGGGGAGCGTGACATCTGCGGGAATACTCGTTCTCGGGGTATTCCTCGGCTCGGCGATCTGGTGGCTTTTTCTGGTCGGTGTCTTCAGCATTTTTAAGAAAAGGTTCGAGCATCACGAGTTGCAATGGGTAAATAGGATCGCGGGCCTGATCATCGCAGGGTCAGGAATCCTCGCACTGTTAAGTCTTGAATGGTAACAGCAGTCCAACGCAAAGTTCTCGGGTCTACACCTATAACCAGAACAGCGCTTGATCCAGTAGTGGACGGAGCCATGATCGCCGGCTACACGTACAACGGCAATGGCCAGCGGGTGAAGAAGGTCGTTAACGGAACAGCGACGATATTCCATTACAATCCTGCGTACATATCATCGACGAATCAGATAATGCTGGAACTATCACTGCGGAAATGCATGCCTGTATGGACAGCCTCTGGCGAACACCGAGTGGCGAATACGTATTATTATCACAACGATAATCTCGCCGTCCCGCAATAAGATCGGGCAGCTTCGGGATTTCTTGCAATGTAGTCAGTTACACATAATGCGGTATTCTTCATTAATTTTAGTCAACGCGTGTGCAAGCTCGTAGGTGAAGGTATGAAAAGCTTCCGCAAAGAACTCTGGTTCAACATTCCCTCGCGCATGGGCTTCGTGAACATCACGCGGGATGTCGAGGAGTGCGTGCAGAAGAGCGAGGTCCGGGAGGGCCTCTGCCTCGTGAACGCAATGCACATCACGGCATCGGTGTTCGTAAACGACGACGAGCGCGGTCTTCTGGGAGACTTCGAGGTCTGGCTCGAAAAGCTGGCGCCCCACGAGCCCGTCGCCCAGTACCGGCACAACACCGGCGAGGACAACGCCGACGCGCATCTGAAGCGCTCAGTCATGGGCCGCGAAGTGGTGGTCGCGATCACGAACGGCAAGCTCGACTTCGGGCCGTGGGAACAGATCTTCTACGGGGAATTCGACGGGAGAAGGAAAAAGCGGGTGCTGGTGAAGATTATCGGGGAATGACGCTCCTGATGCCGGACACTGCGTCCATCACGAGGCAGGCGGTCACCGGCGCTTTTGCGTGGTTCCTCGCCCATTCGTTCAGCTTGCCCCCCATGAACTGTCCGATAAAGAACGCCCCGATCATAACGGGAAGTGTGGCCAGATGAAAGCCGAGGCCTGAAAGGATTCGAAGTGCTATGACAAATGGCACCGGTGTATGCACGGCAAGAAACCACTGTCGGGATAATTTATCAACGCTCCCCCTCCAGTAGCCGAAAGGGATGTTCAGTAAGGCGACCAGGGCCGCCACAGTCCAAATATTCATGTATTCAATCCTCCACAACCGACCGACCCGAAGGGCCGATCATACCCACACATTATAACTCGCACGAATAAAAATGCAAGAGTCATTGTCTTGAAAACGGCGATCGGACGCAGATGAACGCAGTTTTCCGCTGATAAACCAAAGACATAATTGCAATTTGGTATTCACCAAAAAGGCGACTTGAGATTTTTACTCAAGCTCTTGAATATCTGCGTGCATCTGCGCAAATCCGCGTCCAAGCGCTTTTTCCAGGCTACCCGCTTTAATCCGCGCTTATAAGATTTTATCTGCGTCCAAATGTTTTCTCAGGATTATTGGTCTCCCGTGCTCAGTCTCCCCCCTCCTTAAGAGGTATAATTTTCTTAGACGAAAGGAGAGACTGCCATGGACGAAAAATTAGGCATTCTTCTGTTTCTTTTGAGCATTCTCGGAACAACGATTCCCACAAGTACTTTTGCTGCCAATTCAGGGGTGATCCCCCCGGGTGAGGCTGAAGCAAAGGCAGCGCTGAATAAATCTCCGCGCCACCATGAGTGGGTGGACATCGCCGTCCCGGGGAAGAACGCGCCGATCGCGGCATTCGTTGCCTATCCTGAACGCAAGGACAAGGCGCCTGTGGTGCTCGTCATCCACGAGGTCTACGGTCTCACCGACTGGATTCGCGCCGTTGCCGACAATCTCGCGGGGGCTGGATTTATCGCCATTGCCCCGGATATGCTTTCCGGGAGAGGCCCGGGGGGCGGAGGAACGGACAAGTTTGCGGGTAGGGACGACGTGGTCAAGGCCGTGCGCGACCTGTCCTCATCGGAGGTAGCAACGATCCTGGACGCCGTGGCCCGCTACGGCACGAAACTCCCCGCGGCGAAAAACAAGTTCGCCACGATCGGCTTCTGCTGGGGCGGAAGTCAAAGCTTTCAGTACGCAGTGACGCAGCCTGACTTGGCGGCGGCGGTTGTGTATTACGGAACGTCCCCGGACCTGGAGGCTTTGAAAACGGTCCATGCCCCGGTGCTCGGGCTCTACGGAGAGGACGACGCCCGCGTCAACGCCACGGTGGGGCCTGCCGAGGCGAAGATGAAGGAACTGAAAAAAACCTTTATTACCCACACCTACAAGGGCGCTGGGCATGGCTTCCTTCGCGCGCAGGACGGCCGCGAAGGGGCAAACCTCGAGGCATCGAAACAAGCCTGGCCCGCGACCATCGAGTATCTGAAGAAGTATGCGGAGTGAGTGCGGGACAGAGTAATGCAGGGAGCCGTGGAAACGGCGCAAGGGAGGCAAATTATGAAGGCATTAGCATGCAAAGACCTTGGTGTGGACTGTGACTATGTTGCGACTGGCAAAACGGTGGATGACGTTTTAAAAAAAGCCGCTGCACACGGGAAAAAAGACCATGGTATTGAAAAGGTAACCAAAGATTACCTTGATTCATGGCGTAAGAAAATTCACGACAAGTAGCCTGGAGACTGGACGCAGGTCATGGCACTTCTCAAATGCCGGAGGATGAACGGATTTGTTCTGCGTCAGCGGAAAAAGTGTGTCCAATGCTGCGTTTCATGATCTGACCGACAATCCGGCGAAACAGCCGGACGGAAGGCATCAGCTGATAATCACTCCTTTAACGCCTCCAGCACCTCCCACCGTTTGTACGCCTCCGACAGCTCCTTCTCCAGCACTTCAAGCCGCGCCTTGTATCCCGAAACCTTATTGCCGCTTTCCCGGTAGAAGGCCGGGTCTGCCAAGTCCTTCTGGATCTGCTGCTGTTCGGCTTCGAGCTCCGCCAGGCGCTTCGGCAGGGCCTCAAGCTCCTTCTGTTCCTTGAAGGTAAGCTTGCGAGGTTTCTCCTTCTGGAGGCCGCGGCGGCTCCTTCTTACCTTCCGGCTTTGCGGTAACCGCTGTCTCCGCTGTCCTCCTCCGGCTCTGGAGCAGCCAGTCGTCGTACCCGCCCACGTATTCGCTCACCCTGCCTTCGCCTTCGAGCACCAGCGTGCTCGTGACCACGTCGTTGAGGAACGCGCGGTCGTGGCTCACGAGCAGCACGGTGCCGCGGTAGTCCGAGAGAAGCTCTTCGAGCAGGTCGAGGGTCTCGATGTCCAGATCGTTCGTGGGCTCGTCCAGCACCAGCACGTTCGAGGGCTGGGTAAAGAGCTTGGCCAGAAGGAGCCGGTTCCGCTCTCCGCCGGACAGGACCTTCACGGGGCTTCGCGCGCGGGCCGGGGCGAACAGAAAGTCCTGCAGATAGCCGATCACGTGCCTGTGGTTCCCGTCCACGGTCACGTGGTCGCTGCCGTTCGCAACATTGTCCTGCACGGTCTTCTCGTCGTCGAGCTGGGCCCGGTGCTGGTCCAGGTACGCAACCTCCAGGTTCGTGCCGTGCTTGATCGTTCCCTTCTGCGCTTTGAGCTCTCCGAGCAGGATCTTGAGCAGCGTGGTTTTTCCCGAACCGTTCGGCCCGATGATGCCGATCTTGTCGCCCCGGAGGATGGTCGTGGAAAAGTCGCTGATGACCGGAACGTTGTTGTAAGCGTACGAGACATCCGTCGCCTCGATCACGATCTTACCGGTGCGCTCCGCCTCCTGCGTCTGCATGCGCGCAGCGCCCGTGACCTCGCGGCGCTCGCTCCGGATCCTCCGAAGCTCCTTGAGCGCGCGCACGCGGCCTTCATTCCTCGTCCTCCTGGCCTTGACGCCCTGCCTGATCCAGACCTCCTCCGACGCAAGCTTCTTGTCGAACTTCGCGTTCTCCATGCTCTCGGCATCGAGCGCCGCCTGTTTCAGCGCCAGGTAGGACTGATAGTTGCCGGGCCAGCTGGTGAGCCTGCCGCGGTCAAGGTCCACGATGCGCGTTGCCAGCTTCTGGAGCAGCATGCGGTCGTGGGTCACGAACAACAGGGTCCCGCCGAAAGAAAGCAGGAATTCCTCGAGCCAGGCAATGGCGTCGATGTCCAGATGGTTCGTGGGCTCATCCAAGAGCAGGAGGTCCGGTTCGCCCGCCAGCGCCTTTGCCAAAAGGACCCTGCGCTTGAGCCCGCCGGAAAGTTCGGAGAACTCGGCGTCTTCCGGAAGCTTGAGCCTCGTCAGGATCTCCTCAACCTTCTGCTGCATCTGCCATCCGCCGGCCGCCTCGAACCTGTGCTGCACGTCCTCGAGCTCGGCCATCAGCTTCTCGCTGTGGTCATGGGCCAGCCGTGCGCTCACATGATGATACGCGGCCAAAAGTTTCCCCTGCTCGCCGAACGCGCCGGACACCACGTCGAATACGCTTCCCGCGAGCGCCTGGGGGACCTCCTGGGTCAGAAGCGTGATGCGCACGCCCTGCTGGAACACGATCTTTCCCGCGTCGGTCTTCACCTCGCCGGTGATAAGCCGCAGGATCGTGGACTTGCCCGTGCCGTTCCTGCCCACGAGGCAGACCCGCTCTCCCCGGTCAATGGAAAGATCGACCCCTTCAAGAAGAAGCGGACCGCCGAAGCCGACGTTCACACCCTGTAAACTTACCAATGCCATGGATTACCCCGCTTGTCAGCCGCCATTTGTGCCCGCACAATGTACCGTGAGAGGCCCTGAATTGCAACCGAAATCATCGATTGCAAAACAGGAAGACGACGTTCACGAAAACAGCGCAGTGATACACCGTTTCTATAACCTGCACGTTATGGTATGATGGGCCGAGAGGAGTTATCATCTACTTTGACGAAGAACCAGGACATCATCGACGGCCTCAAACCGATCTGCCAATGCAAGGGCATCAGGAAGAGCGTCTTTCTCAAGCACATCAAGGCAGGCTTACGGACGGTCGAAGAACTGAAAAAAGCCACGGGCACGGGTGGCGGTTCATGCAAAGGGAAGCGGTGCACTCCGCGTATCATTGAATTGCTGAAATCAAGCAAGTAGTACAACACTCGAAAAAGGTTCACTTCAGTTTCTGCGCCACGTACACGACATGCCTGAGCCCGCCTCTGCCCGGCCTTTGCCGGTCAACCGAAAATCCCGCCGCCGCAAGGCGCCTCTCGAACGCCGCATCGGAGGCCTCTCCCCAGACAGCGAAAACACCGCCTGCCGAAAGCGCCCCGGCTGTCTTCGTAAGGGCGCGGCTTCCGTAGAAGGGATCATTGACAGCGTCCGTTCCCGCATGCGGGCCTTCATAAAGGTCTATGATGATTGCATCGTACTTTTTTACGCCCTGCTCTGCCGACTGCGCGATTATGTCGGCAACATTGTCGATCATAATGATAACGCGAGGGTCACCCACTGCGTTATTCGTGAGCCCCGCCAGGGGACCGCGGCACCAGGTAGCGACAACAGGGTTCAGCTCGGAGACGACGATCTCCGCGGTATGAGGCAACGAATCGAGCGCCGCCCGCAGGGTGAGCCCCATGCCCAGTCCGCCAAGGAGCACTCGGGGACCCGGGCGCGCCGCCACAACCTTGCAGGCCAGCTCACCGAGCGCGAGCTCGGACCTGTTCGCGCTGCTGTTCATGAGCACACGGTTGTTGATGAGGATCAAAAAGTCCCTCTCTCCCCGCCTCCGCAGTTCAAGCACCCCGTCCGGAGTTTCCGCCTTATCGAGTGTCTGCCACGGTTTCGCCATAAGATACCCTACACCACATTTATTAACGTCTCACGATTTACTTCAGGAAAAGCGGATTAAGATGCGGCAGGTAGAAATGCAGCATGAATGCCTCTTTGGGAATCCATTGTTCAATTATCAAAAATGGATTCGCCGATCAAAGCGTGCGGAATGCATCTGCGCATTATCCGCGTAACAATACTCGCTGCGGTTTTCATGCGAGTAATACTATTCAAGACCCGGCGCAGCCCTGCGCATCTTCTTGACCTCGCCCCTTCGCTTCTTGCCCTCAATCCTTCTCTCCTTCGACGCTTTGGAGGGTTTCGTCTTCTTCCGCGGCTTCGGCCTCTCCGCGGCCCTGCGGATAAGCTCAGCAAGCCGATCTATCGCATCCTCACGGTTCCGCTCCTGAGTGCGGAACTGGCGCGCTTCGATGATCAGGATGCCGTCCTGGGTGACACGCCTTCCTGCCAGTCGTATCAGACGCGTGCGCACATCGCCGGGGAGAGATGGAGAATTCCCCACATCGAACCGGAGCTGCACGGCCGTGGCGACCTTGTTGACGTTCTGGCCGCCGGGGCCGGAAGCACGGACGAAGTTGAGTTGGATTTCGCTTTCGTCAATGAAGATATTGTTCGTGATTTTGATCATAAGTTCATTTTGCCACGGATGAACACGGATGTACACGGATTTTTTGATCAGAAGAGCCGGGCAATGAGGGCAGGCACCGCCGTTTCAACGCTCAGAATGCGTTCTCCCAGCGATACCGGCATGAACCCGCAAGAGACGAGTTTGTCAATCTCGTAAGGGATGAAACCTCCTTCAGGACCGACGGCAAGGGTCACGTTGCGCCTGATGTCCCGCGGACAGGGTTCCGCGCCGGCGGGATGGGCGACAAGGGGAAGCGTTTCCTTGATGAGCCCGGGCAGCTCATCCTCCACGAACGGCTTGAAGAGCGGCCGGAGCCGGACCTCGGGAAGGACGGTGTCTTTCGCCTGCTCAAGGCCGAGGACCAGTTGCTCTTTCACGGATTCGTCATTCAGGAACGGGGTCTGCCAGTAGCTCTTCTCCACGCGAAAAGAGTTGATCAGGATAATCCGTTTCACACCCAGGGCGCTCGCAGAGCGGAGCAGCCGTCTCAGCACCTTCGGCCTCGGCAGGGCGAGAATAAGGGTCAGCGGAAGTGGAGGCGGCGGCGACTGCCCGAACCGCACCTCCATCTCGAGGACTGATTGAGTCAGGAGAGTGACGTTCCCGATGCCGATGCGACCACCCAGCATTCCCACGCAAAGCTCGTCGCCGACAGAAGCGCGGTGCACTTCGAGAACGTGCTTGAGACGACGACCCGTAAGCCGCACGCGTTCCGTGGCCTCGGTAAGGTCCTCAGGATGCAAAAGAATCAGGTTCAGCAGCGGCCTCCTTAATTCTTTTGAAGCAACAGTGTTCAACTGATCGTGATATTCTCAGTGCCAATCCCTGGCCACTCCCCTTGAAGCGGGAATCCGTTTTTTAAGGCTCCTCCTCCCTTCGATGGGAGAGGCATGCGAGGGGTGATGGGCTCTTTGTTATCCGCATGGAATGTAGGCTACTATGTTCGCGATCAAGAACGTGTTATCTCGAAACGGCTCATACTGAACGCACAGGATCGTAAACATCGCGTCACCCTTCGGCCGCTTCACGACGACCTCGTCGCCTTCGGACTTTTTCATGAGCGCCCTGGCCATGGGGGAGTCCATGCTGATCAGGTTCTTTGCGGGGTCGAATTCATCGGGCCCCACGATGCGGTATTCGCTCCTGTTCCCCTCTTCGTCCTCAAGCCGCACCCAGGCCCCGAAAAACACCTGCGACTCGTTGTCCGGCGGACTGTCCACGACGACGATGTGTTCGAGCCGCTCTTTGAGATGGTGGATCCGGGAGTCTATTTCGCGGAGCTGCTTCTTGCGGTAGATATACTCCGCATTTTCCGAACGGTCGCCCTCTGCAGCGGCCGCCGCGAGGGCCGCCGTCACCTCGGGGCGCTTGGTCCGCCAGAGATATTCGAACTCGTCGGAGAGGCGCTTCTTGCCTTCGGGGGTGATGTACTTGGAGCCCGGTTTCTGGGGCGGACGGTATCTGCTCATATCGGGGAGATAATACGGTAAACAGGGGCGGGAATCAAGAAGCAATCAGCGGTTGCTTCTTACACTTACGCTGGTATCCTTACCGACTTTATATCGCTTCCCCTCGTCGAGAAGCCCCTCGAAGACTACAACATCGCCCCGCCTCATCGCTCCCATGCCTTCGTTGCCTGCGGACCTGTCCTTGTCGAGCCGTGTTACGAGTTTTCTTCCGTTCATGCCGCAGAGGTAGAATTCGACTTTGCCCTTGGAAACGAGCGGCTCGCTTACAACACGGAAGGAATTCCTGCCGTAGAAGTCGGCTGCCGAGAGGCCGTCCTTTCGCAGGACGAGCCAGGAGAACTTGAGCGAATCTTTCCGAAGTCCCGTCAGCCTGTCCAGTTCCCTGATCACGGCAGGCGGGTCCCACGGAATGTCTTCATGGCACCAGTCCTTGGGATTCGCGAGGGCCGGGCATTTTCCTCGGAAGAAACAGGGGGCGTAGATGTGAAAACCCTCGCCCAGCAATCGGTCCCTGACTTCTAGCAGCTCCCGCGACGTATCACGCAGGGCCGGCTCGATGATGATGAGGCTGCCGTTGTCCGCGAGCAGCGTTGTTATGATCTCCTCCGTCACCACAAACCGTTTTTCGATCTTCCGCCCTTCATGGGCGAAAAGCTCGTTCAGGACATTCGAGAGGATGATGAGATCGAAGGCCCCTGCAACATGCTGCCCTGCGCTCTCGATGCTCGAGCGGATGGTCTTCAGGGAGGCCGGGAGCGCCTTCGCGCTCCGCGAGGAGGCAAATAAATCCTCGGCGATTTTCAGGTTCTCGGCAACGAGATCGAGTGCGACGAACTCGAGATGAGGACGTTTCTCCTGCGCCGCGAAAAATTCGAGTATGCCGAGCAGCGAAGTGCCCGGCCCGCAGCCCAGATCAAGGATCCGGAGCCTGTCCTTTTCCAGCAGCCTTTCGGGATGGCGCGACAGTTCCCTGAGCGGCACATGAATTTTCCCGAGGTTCGGGGGGAGAAAATACGAGAGATACGCTTCCCGGAGCCCCGCATCCTTCAGGTATGAGGCCGGCAGGTCCTCTCGCTCCCGCGTCAGGAGATGAGAGAGCCGGGCGACCTTTTGAGCAAGGGATTTTAGTTTGTCGTTTTGCATGTGAGCTTGACTATCCATGGAGTGTCGGGACGTTATACCATGTTTTCAGGGAGCAAGGCAACCGAACCTGCACCCGGCGATTATGAGCCTGCACCCAGCGGTTATGAGTGCTAGCGCGAATGCAGGGTGTGCGACAGCGCGAGTGCAGGGCGTTGCCGCGATTTCCGCGCACAAAATGAGAGCCGAGGGTCATTATCTGGGGCCCCCGGCTTGAAGAGACATTGCTCTACCTTGCATCTCTCCTGATATATTTTAACTCTCTGTATACCTGTGTCAATCCGACAAAAATTGCAGAAAATGTCCGGGACGATCAAGGCGAAGAAATTTCATACAAAGATAGCAGCAAGGTTATACAGGCATAGAAAAACAAAGTGTGGTCAACGGGAACCGCAGGTTTCGTCCTGAAACTGTTCGCAGCCGCTCTTTTTCTTAATGGTCTTGGTAACACGAATGCCAACAGGATGATGAGTCGTTGGAAGTGATCACCCGTGCGGATTTTATTCGGCGCAAAGATCTTTCCGGGAGGCGGCCTGTCCCGCGGGACGCTCCAGCTCTTCCCTGATCCGGGGGATGCTTTCCACGGCGGCCCGGCGACCCTCCGCGATGAGTTCGTCGATCTGGCTCACATCCATGCGGCGAAAATCGAACAGGCAGGGCTCGATGAGCACATCGGCTGCCTTCACCTGGACCTTGGTGTTCTCGTCAATGGCGATATCGAAGGCATTGAAGAGGATGTCGATAATGTCCTCGGGCATCCGGTACTTGCGCTGGGCGCTCAGATTGACGGCCACCACGACGTCGGCGCCCATCATGCGAAGCGGCGAAATCGGCACGTCCTCCATGATGCCGCCGTCCATCAGCAGCCTGTTGTTTATGCGCACCGGCAGGTAGATGCCCGCCAGCGCGCTGCTCGCCATCACCGCTGACGCTGCCTCGCCCTCCCGCAGCACGACTTTCTCGCCCGTGCTGATGTCCGTCGTCACGATGGCGAGCGGAATAGGAGACTCTTCGAGCCGGGCGGTCCCGATCTCCGCCTTGATGAGCTTGCCCAACTCCTCGTTCGAGAAGAGGCTGTACCGGGAAAGCTTGAGCTTCGTGACCCGGAGAGGGGTCATCCCCTCCCCCACGGTCCGCATCTTCGCAAGCGGTACGCCGAAGCCGTAAAGAACGGCGGCGAAAGCGCCGATGCTCGTGCCGGAAATAAAATCGGGCCAAAGGCCGTTCTCTTCAAGCGCCTGGAGCACGCCGATATGCGCCAGGCCGCGGGTGGCGCCCCCGCTTAAGGCAAGGCCGAGTTTCCTTTTTCCGGAAAGGGTGTCCATGGATTGCAGCTCCAAACGAAATCCTGCAGGCGGATAAAACCGGAGAAAACTGGAACTGCTTGGAGCATCGGCAACGATAACGATGCCCGCTACTGCGCTTTCATGCCGACAGATTTACCTTCACTCTGATCTTCCTGTTTCTTCAGTTCCGAGGCCCTGGACTGGAGCTCATCATGGAGCCGCGCCGCCTTAGTCGCACCGCCGTCGTCTCCCTTCAGTTCATAAGCCCTCATCAGCGCCCCGTAGTACCGCGCTTCGTCAAAATAACTGCGGGAGCGCCGGGGCCTGTTGCCCGGGGACTTCGCCTCTTCGTCCTTGATCATCTTCTCCAGGACCCCGATGGCGTCATCGGGCTTTTTTTCCGCAATGTATGCCAGGGCCAGCCGGTAACCGAGGAACCGCAGCTTGTCATCCAGGTCGCGGACATAGTCCTGATCCTTTTGGGCGCGCTCTTTATCCAGGGAGCGGGCAAGCTTGTCCCTCTCTCCGGCAATGATTGAACTTTCGGATTTGGGTGTTTCTTTCATCATGAACAGGACGAGCGCAATAACGCCGGCGGCGAAAAACAGTGCCGCTATTTTCACAGAGACTTTCATATCATCTCCTTTTTCCTTCGGCAACGGTGGATTGCCGTAATGCAAAAAAGATAATACAAAAAATTGAAAAATTAAGCTGAAAAAATCGGCGGGGACGAGGCGGTATTACGCGGGGAAAGGCCGTCAGCCGCAGATGGCCGCAGGTTTAAGGAACGGCGTTCCGTCCGGGAAGGTCAGGCAAAGAAAGATGGAGAATCCGCCGCCGAAAAGAAGAGGGCCAGGCGTTTACCGGCCTTACGACACCGGGACCTCCTATTCAACGATGACTACGGTCATGCCGCTTCCCTGGTTGACGATCTTGCCCGACACGCTCCCCAGAAAGTGCTTTGCGGGATGTTCACACCGTCCCACGACGATGGTCTTGTACCCGCCGTTCCTGGCCTCTTCGAGGATACTGTCTGCAATGTCCGTTGAATCGGACAGGAACCTGGTCTGCACCCAATCCGAGGGGACTCCCTTCGCAGCCAGCGTTTCAACGGATTTCTTGAAAAGAGGCTCCATCCTGGCCTTCTGATCGTCAAGCCATTTGCTGACGACCTTCTGCCGGTCGCCCTTCTCTTCCTCGGAAAGGATATGTCCTTCGTCCCAGAAGATGGCGGGCAGGTTCGGCAGAACATGCACGAGGCTGATCTGCGCGCCGCATCCGACGAATTGCTGCGCAACGTAGTCTACCGCCTTCATCGCGCTCGATGAATCGTCGATTGCTATGAGAAGCTTTATCATTTCCTCTACCTCCGATGGCGTTGTGATGTGATTGAAGCGCCCGCAGGGGACCACTCAGCTGCTGACGCCGGTTACGCTACAATGAGGATAATCTAAAATCAGTGAAAAGGCAAGACCGGAAGAGGGGAAAAGGGCGCAGCCTGCATGCTAACTCAAGCCGTCTCCCTGGACCATCCTGATAAACTGCTCGGCGATCCTGCCGTTCCTGCCTCCTGCCCCCATGGCCCACCGGATCGCCAGTTCTTCGAGCCTTTCCTTGTCCATGCTGACCCCATACTTTGCGGCATAGGAAGCGACGATCTCAAGGTAGGTGTCCTGGGAAAAATGGTAAAAGCCCAAGCGCAGGCCGAAGCGGTCCACGAGCGAGACTTTTTCCTCGACCGTGTCGGAAGGACGGATCTCGTCGCTGTCGTTGTCGGAAAATCGCGTGGGCACCAGGTGCTTTCGGTTCGAGGTGGCGTAGAACAGAACGTTCTCAGGAATTTCCTCGAGCCCGCCGTCCATGATGATCTTCATTTCCTTATAGTCGGTCTGGCTCTCTTCGAAGGACAGGTCGTCGATGAACAGGATGAACCGGTAGGGTTTGCTTGCGGCGATGACGTCATAGAGGTCCTGGATGGTGAGGATGTCATGCTTGTAGATTTGGACCATCCTGAGCGGCGTCCCGTCGAAGACGGTGAGGAGCGACTTCAGAAGCGACGACTTGCCCGTGCCCCGTTCGCCCCAGAGCAGGACATTGTTAGCCCTCCTGTCCTCGATAAAATTCTTCGTGTTGCGGACCACTTCTTTCTTAATGGAGTCGATGCCGATAAGCTCGTCCGGGGAGACCCGTACCGGCCGCTTTACGGGCCTGATAGACTTTCGCTTCCCGTCCCAGACGAAAGCCTGGTAGGTATCAAAAGACGGAGCTGTCGGACCGCCGTCCACATAGCGGTCCAGGAGCTTGTCAAGTTTGGCTAAGAGAGGTCCTATTTGCGATTCTTCCATAAACGGCACAAACCTTTCGTTCACCGGACTCGAGACAACAGCGGCCTGCATGTCTATTTTCCTACCATGAAGGTCACGCTGTCAATCCCGGTATTCCCGTTCGAAGCGTCGTAGGCATACACCGTCGCTTCATAGGTCCCCGGCTCCTGCAGGTTCCAGATTGCGGAGAACTGGCTGGTGCTCCCGGCATACTGGAGGGGCAGGACGCCGATGCGCTGCCCGTCTTTGCTCAGGAGGGCCGCCACTTCAAACTTGTTCGCATCCCACAGGCCGCCGGGCGTGATGGGACAGCCGCACATCATCGTGATATTGGCCTTGATGGCCACGGCCTGCGGCACTCCCATGAGCATGGAGTGCGTGGGAGGGGCCAACACGTCCACCGCGAAGCCCCGCAGCTCCATAAGCCAGGCATCGCCCTCAGTGATGTTTTTGCCCGGCACCACCCACTGGGTCGCGGATACTTTGTTGGCGGACTGAAGGCTTGCGGAAGGCCCGAACGCAGTCACCTCGACCTGGACCGGTTCGTCGATGTCGATAGTGGCGGAGAATTTGGCCGCGCTCTCGTCAGAAATGGCCACGCCCCGCGTGATCGGCGTCGTCATGATCTTGGCCGTATTGCCCGTGCCGCCGGCGGTACGCCCCTTGGCCAATAGCTCGCCGGTCTGTACGTTCCTGATCGTGATCAGAACGCCCCCCATACTGGTGCCCACGAACTTAGCGTCCTTGGACTTGACCCGGACAGTGATCTGCGTCGGTACTGCGAACACGGATGATGCCGCTACAACCACAATGAAAAAACCGCAAAGCAAATGCTTTAACTTCATGATCTTTCTCCTCCTGGATGATCGCTTATTTCAGGAGAGCGTAAAGCGGAGAAGAGCCGGGTCATAATTTCCTGGAGCTGCTCTGGACAGCCTCGTACAAGCGTTGCACCAGGGCCTGATTATAACCGTGGGAGGTCATGTTGGCAATAATGCGTCCTCTGATGTGATGACCGAGGAGGTAGAGGTCTCCGATCAGGTCCAATATCTTGTGGCGCACGAATTCGTCGGGATAGCGGAGTTCAGTGTTGATGACCTTGCCGTCGTACATGATGATATGGGAATTGAGGTATCCGCCTCCCACCTTTCCGAGTTTCTGGGCCATTTCGATATTTTCAAAGGTGTTGAAAGAGCGGGCCGGGGCTATCATCTTTGCAAAGGACATACGTTCAGGATTGAATGTGAGGACTTGTTCGCCTATAGGCGTCGGGTAGTCGACCCGCATCGATATCTCGAACCCTTCAAACGGCTCCGCATAGAGGTGCTTTTCTCCCCTCTCCTCATTTCCCACGCCGATCTTCCTGCGGATGACGGCGACCTTGGTGAAGGCAGGCTGTTCCTCGATCCCCGCCTCCCCGATGAGGTCGCAGAAATGCTGGGCGGAACCGTCCGTGTTCGGTATTTCCTCATCGACCTTTACCAGCACGTTGGTTATACCGTACATGGAAAGAACCGCCATCAGGTGTTCAACCGTGCGCACGCGCCGAAAGCCGTTGACCAGGG
Source organism: Nitrospirota bacterium (assembly GCA_963741205.1). GTDB lineage: Bacteria > Nitrospirota > UBA9217 > UBA9217 > UBA9217 > JAJYKN01. The sequence goes on along the minus strand of CAVUHW010000008.1, from coordinate 130,144 downwards.
TCGTGGAGTTCGCGGAAAAGGTCTTCGACGAGACTGACTGTGAGTAATCCTCAAGGGAAGTAATATGTCCGCTGATGGTTTGACCGTCAAGCGTTTGAAAGACGATCCCCTCGTTGATCCCGAGGGGGCTCAGGATGATCCCCGTGTTCCTGCCGCTCAGGAGCCCTGTCCCGTTCAGGACCACATTCCCCTTGAGGGTGCGCTGAGGTTCAGGAGAATCCACCACGTCCACCGCGCCGGGAGGCATCGCATGGTCGGCGCTTGCGATCTCAAGACGCGTATCCGAGGGCAGGGTCTCGTTGGTCCCGACCGGCCGGTGCTTCAAAGCGGACGCCACCTTGTCGAGTAAAACCTCCAGATGCAGCGGTTTCTCCAAAAAATCGTAGGCCCCCGCCTTGATCGCGGCAACCGCCGCCTCGATTCCGGCATGTCCGCTCATCATGATGACGGGGAGCGCGGGGAACCGGTCCTGCAGACGTTTCAAGAGCTGCATGCCGTCTATGCCCGGGAGCCAGATATCCAGCAGGACGAGAGAAGGCTCCAGGGTATCGAGCCTCTGCAAGAAACTCTCCGCATCCGGAAATGAAAGGGCCTGGTATCCCTCGTCCTTCAGAATGCTCGCAACGGTGGAGGAAATGGAAGGCTGGTCGTCTACGATACAGATAGGTTTCATATTAGGTTTTGAACAATGTCCGTCTCAGGTTAAAGTGGCAATAGAGTAAAGCAGTAAGAGACGTTTGTCAAGGACATGGCGTGAACATGTCGTGAACGCCCGCAAAACCGGCCTTATTCCTGAATGTCCTCGTAAAAAACTGGATCCCCCTTTAATATTTAGGAGATGACCAACGTTAAAAAAATAGGAGGGAGTGATGTGAACCACCCCCTCCTTGGAACTTCTCCGGTTTTTCTTACTTCTTCGCCATGGCCGGCTCGAAGGTGCAGAACGGCTCGGCCGCGAGGTAGTCGCCGGAGATGGCGAAGGCCCGGGCGCGGCAGCCGCCGCAGACCCTGCGGTACTCGCAGATGCCGCACTTGCCGTGGTAGTGGTCGAGGTCGCGCATCTCCATGAAAAGCTTCGAGGTGTTCCATATCTTCGAGAAAGGCTCTTTCTTGATGTCGCCCGCCTCTTCTTCGAGGAACCCGCAGATCTGGACCTTGCCCACATGGGACACGAAGGCGAAGCTCTGGCCGCCCATGCAGCCCTTGGTCATGGCGTCGAAGCCATGGGACTCGGGTGTGACTGCCTCGCCTTTCTCCTTCTCTCCCTGCCGGAAGATGCGGTAGTAATGCGGGGCGCAGGTGGGCTTGAACTGGATCGGCACCTTGTCCCGCATCTCGTAGAACCATTTGAGCGTGCTTTCGTATTCCGCAGGCGGGATCTCCTGGTCCACGAGCTCCTTGCCGCGGCCCGTGGGGACGAGCAGGAACGGATGGTAGGCCACGGCGCCGAGGCCGATGACCATCTCCAGGAGCTTCGGCAGGTCCTTCACGTTGTGCTTCGTGATGGTCGTGTTCACCTGGAACTCCATGCCGACCTTCTTGAAGTTCTCGATGGCCTTCATCACGCCCTCGAAGGCCCCTTCCACGCGGCGGAAGGCATTGTGGCTCTTCGCGTCCAGGCCGTCGATCGAGAGCGACACGCGCATGATGCCCGAATCCTTGATCTTCTGCGCGAGCTCCTCGGTCACCAGCAGGCCGCAGGGCGCCATGACCATGCGGAGCCCGAGCTTGGTGCCGTGTTTCGCGATATCGTAGATGTCGGGCCGCATCATGGGCTCGCCGCCGGTCAGGATGATGATCGGGTCGCTGAAGGACTTGACGTCGTCCAGGAACCGGAAGCACGCCTCCGTGTCGAGCTCGCCCGGGTACGGACCGTACTTGGCCGCGGCGCGGCAGTGGACGCAGTTCAGGACGCAGCTTCGGGTCACCTCCCAGGCGATCAGCCGCGGGAAGATATTTTTTTTCTGTGCCCTCGCCCCCGGGATGGCCGTGCGTGGGGCGCTTTCGTTGCATGCGGATGGGACATGGAAACTCCTTTAATTGCTGATTTCGGAGTTGAGTGTTGCGGATTTCGAGTTGCAGGTTGCCGCTTACTGAGTCTTAACTCGCAACTCACGAAACGCGTAACTCGTATATTAACCAATCAGGCGGGAATAGTAAAGGCCAAATTCCAGCGGCGTGGAAGGAACCAGCAGTTTTATCGTATCTCGGGCATGAAGAGCTTTTTCAATTCCGACAGCTCGTGAATGACTGATCCGGCCCCGCCTTCCGCAGTTCTTCCTCGGACCGGAAGCCGTATGTCACGGAACAGGTGATGACGCCGGCGGCCTTGCCGGCCCGCATGTCCGTGGTCCCGTCACCGACTATCACCGTACGGTCTTCGGCGCCTTGAGCTCCGCATGATCTTCTGCACTGCGTCCGGCGCTGGCTTGAGCGGCAGGCCGGAATCCGCGCCGAGGAATGCGGAAATAGCTGACAATCTCGAGGCCGTCCAGCAGCGGTTGAACGAACTCCGTAGTCTTGTTGCTGATCACGGCCATGGGTAGGGCGCGAAAATGTTCGAGCATCTCTCGGTACCGACGGATAGAGCCGGGAACGGACGACGAGGTTCCTGCGGTGATGGACCTTTAGATGCCGACGGCCTCGGCAGAAACTCGTCCCTGCCATCCAGCGCACGCGTCATGAGCATCTCGATCCCGTCGCCCACATACTGGCGGACGGAATCAACCGGAATCGGCGGCCTGCCGAGCTGCGGAAGCGTATAATTCACTGAAGCGGCGATGTCCTCCAGCGTATTCACGAGGGTGCCGTCGAGGTCGAAGATAATGAGACCGATGGGTTCATGATATGTCGACTGCGTATTAACACCGCCACAAGGGCACGAAAGAAAGGAGACCAATCAATGATGCCACCGCGGCTACCGTGGCCCATGCAGTCCGATCGTTGACATCGGATGTGATGCTTGACGAGCCTTTGTCAATCCCAGGTACTTCATCGGGTTGTCCGAGGCGAACCGCATTGCCCGTTCCTGGGGGACGCCGAGCGCGACCAGGTTCTTGATCGCATCGGCAAGGGCAATGCCGCTGCCCAGAAGGGCGCCGCCAGCTCCGCGCATGGGGCCGCCGCCCCAGCCCGGGCCCATGACCGAGTCCGAGACCAGGATGATCTTGTCCGGCGATTTCATGTCGAAGATCATCTTAAGGCTCTGCGGGTGCAGGTGCGCCAGGTCCGCGATGATCTCCACGTAGATGTCCTCGTCCATGATACCGAACCCGGCAAGGCCGGGCTCGCGGTGATGAAAGCCGCGCATGGCGTTGAACAGGTGCGTGATGCCCGTGGCGCCGGCGCGCTTTCCCTCCTCGGCCTGTTCAAACGACGCGTCGCTGTGGCCCATGTGCACCAGGAACCCTCTTTCCCGGCTCAGTTCGATCAAGCCGCAGCGCCCCCGGAAGTTCGGGCGCAATGGTGATGATCTTGATGATGTCTTCGAAGTCCTCGACGAGCCGCGTGAAGGTCTCAACCGACGGATCGAAAAAGCTTTTTCCGTCCAGCGAACCCGCCCGCTCGGGGTTCAGAAAGGGCCCTTCCAGGTGCACGCCGAGGATCGCGGCCCCCTCTCGCTGCGCGGACATGGCCCGCCGTACGGCCGCCATGTTCTCGCGCATGAGCTCGATGTCGCCGGGATACACCGTGGGTAAAATCGCGGAGGTCCCCCGCCGCCGTGGATGCCGGCCACCTGGAGGATATCGTCCTGCCGGCGCGTTCGCGTATCGTACTTATCCGCGCCGTGCACATGGATGTCGACAAGGTATGGCTTGTTCCCACTGCGTAGGCCATAGTTAACCTCGATAAGAAAACGTCGACACGGTGACGGGGCGACGCAGGGACGGAGGACGAAAAAACCGCTATTGAAATCTCCCCATCGTCTCCGTGTCTCGCCTATCTACCCGTCTGTCCTCTTTACGTGATCTTTCCTCTCCGCGAAAAAAACTCGGAGAGCGCGAGCCGAACAACGGCGCCTCGGTCCCATTTTTGCCTGAGGTCCCCGGTGAGCTCCGCGGCGACCTCGTCCAGGGCGTCGAGATGCTCGTCCTCAAGCAGAAGTGTCACCTCCACAAGTCCGTGGTGCTCATGCCCCTCATGCCCGCTGTCGTGGTGGCCGTGCCCGTGATGTTGGTGTGAATGATCGTGTTTATCGCCCATGCCAGTCCCTCCCCCGATCGCGCGAATGACTCCGGGAACATGTTGGTGTACAACTCCGTTGATGCCTGATAACGGACGCACGAAATCGGACGGTACGCACTTAATCATTGTACCCGTTTTTCCACAAAGTTGCCAGCGCAGCCCGTCCTGCCGGTATTGCGCTCGGTCACAGAACCTTTGACAAGACCTTCACGGTATCATATAATGGCGGCTTGTGCAAGGCAGGAAAGTGTTCTGCAAAATCTCGTAAAGTCTGGAGGAACGCAATGTATCAGATCTGGATTGCCGTGATCGGGGCCGTCATCATGGCGGCAGGGCTCTGCGGGGTGCTCTTTCTTATCATCAAGCAGCAAGCGGGGATCAACACAAGGCTGATTCAGTTCCTGACGATCGCCTTTGTCCTGCCGCTCCTGCTCGTCCTCGGCATCATGAATACGCTCGGCAGGGAGACCATCGGGACCCTCCTCGGCGTCATCGTCGGCTATGTGCTTTCGGGATTTGGGAAAGAATAAATGCCGGCGGGGAGATGGGGAGACGCGGGGATGGGTATTACTCATCGATTTTCGCGTCGTCCCGAGACCCTATCGGAAGAAACGGTATCGTCAGCATGCCGGGGATCGTCATGAAGCAGACGATGATGAAAAACGTCCGGTACCCCACGGTCTGCTGGACCCAGCCGCTCACGAACCCGGGCAGCATCATGCCGAGGGCCATGATGCCCGTCGAGATGGCGTAGTGCGACGTCTTGTACCGTCCGTTCGCCGAATACATGAGGTAGACGGTGAACACGGTGAAGCCCAGGCCGTAGCCGAACTGCTCCAGCGCCACGAGCGGATAGACGAGACCGATGCCCGGCTGCGCATATGCCATGTACACGAAAAACAGGTCCGGCAGATGCATGATAATCACCATCGGCCAGACGCAATGTTTAAAACCGAACCGCGATATCAGCCAGCCCCCGAGTATCCCGCCGCTGACGAGACAGATAACACCCACGGTCCCGTAAACAAGGCCCACCTCTTTGGTCGTAAGCCCCAGCCCGCCGCGCTTTTGCATCCAGGAGAAAAGGCGAGACCAGTTTCAGAAGCATGGCCTCGCCCAGGCGGTAGCACAGGATGAACGCGAGCGTCACCCCGATTTTTTCCTGCCGGAAGTAGGACCTGAATCACCTCTCCGAATGACGCCTCCCTCTGTCTCTTCTCTTTCGCCGAATTCGCCGCCGTCCGCCGCGGGGAACGGCAGCATGAATTTGTGATACATGCCGGCCCTCGCGAAGATCAGCCCGGAGGCGACCATGACCGCTGACCAGCTCCAGGCAATGTCGCCTGCTCGATGTTTCGAGCATGCCCGCGATATACACCAGAAATCCCGAGCCGAAGATCATCGCCAGCCGGTAAAAACCCGCCCGCAAGTCCCACGAACAGCGCCTGGTCCTTTTCCGAGAGCGCAAGCATGTAGAACCCGTCCGTGGCGATGTCATAGGTCGCGGAAATGAAAGCGCCTGCGAAGAATGCCGCAAGGGACAGGAAGAAGAACGATTCCGTCCTGAGCGAGAAGGCGACCACGAACATGCACAGGCTCATCGCGGCCTGGGTCGACAAGGATCCATCTTCCGCTTGGTCGAATACACGTCAACGAACGGCCCCCAGAACATCTTGATGACCCAGGGAAGGTAGAGCCAGCTCGTCCAGAAGGCGATGTGCGCGTTGTCGATCCCCATGCGCTTGTACAGGATGACCGAGACCGTATTGATGAGCACATAGGGCAGGCCTTCGGCGAAATAGAGCGTGGGCAGGAAGGACCAGGGACTGCGGGAGGCGACAGCTTGATTTTTCATGCGGATAAGATATCAGATTGGAGGGGAAACATCCAGAGAAAAAGAGGAGGTAGCCGTCTTCCACTTCGTTCCTCTTTAACAGTGCCGATACAACACGGCCGCCCCATCCTTTCGATTGACTTTCATGCCGCATTCATGTATTTTTTACTAATTCAGCAGGAGGCGGGTAATTTATGGACTCAAGAAAAGCTGTTCTTTTTCTGGCCGCGGCAGTCGTTCTCTTCGTGGTCGTCATGCCGCCAACAGCCGGCGCCGTTGATCTTATCGTCGAGCTAAAGCCGACTGATCCCTCGCACTTCTCTTCCATCCAGGCTGCCATAGACCAGGCCAATATTATTATTACCACGAATACCGACACAACAGTCGCCTACAACGTCCTCGTGGAACCGGGTACCTATGGCGAGCAAATCAAATTACTCCCGAAGATCTCCGTGCGCGGCAGGGAGACAGCCCGGACCATCCTGTCCGGCGGCGGGGGCGGACCCGTGGTAACGGCGGACAACGTGGCCAGTACCATCAATTTTCAGCATTTCACCATCGTCAACGCCTCCATCGGGATGAGCGTCTCGAACAACTCCGCGGTGAACATTACGAACAATGTATTTAATGTCGGAACAGGCGGCACGGCAATTCAGATACAGAACTCTCCTTCGACAGCCATCATCAATAACACCTTTTTCCAGAACAACTTTGCCATATCGGGCGATGCGGGTGTTATACGTATCACAAATAATCTATTTTCGACCAACTCGCTCCCCATAAACCAGACCGTGAGTACTACGGCAAACAATATTACCAGCAACGCCTTTTTTTCAAACGTAAACGACGGCCCGAAAGGGACGGACTTTATCCCCAATACACTCGTCACTTTGCTTGACCCGCTCTTTGTCGATTCCGCCAACCGGGATTTTCATCTGAAGGCAGGCTCACCCTGTATCGACAACGGAGCCAGCACGATCACTGATAAGGTTGATGCCACGCGGAGCGACATCGGGGCCTATGGAGGTCCGGATGAAGATGCGATCCCCTTTCCCGTATCGAATGTCAATGCCGTGCAGACTGACACGTCCACGATAACGATCAGTTGGAACGCGAGTGCCGATTACCAGGTCGCCGGCTACCGCGTTTGGTATGGAAAGTCCAGCGGTAATTACACGGGCAGACGACGACGCGTCGGAGGGTCCTTCTCCCATCAATGTGGCCGGCCAGGCGGAGACAAGCCAGACATTGAGCGGTCTCAGCGCGAATGTCGCTCCTCCCGCCGCCCCCGTACTCAATCCGCTGCAGATACAAAACGGCAGCCTCGGCGTCAGCTGGTCCGACGCCGGCGTAACGGAGTATAAGATTTACTACGGCACAACCCCTTTCGACGCTTCCACGCTTCTCCCCGATACTTTTGTCGTCGTCGATAACGCGACATCCTACACCTTGCCGGGGTTGACGAACGGACAGACCTATTACGTGGCAGTGTCGGCGGTCGCCCAGGCGGGCTTGTTTGTCGCCGTCACCGCTTACGATACGAGAGGCGAGGTCTCGACGGTCCAATTGGTCCCCGGTCAGGCGGACGAAAGCGCCTACTCCCAGGAAATAAAAGCCGGGTCCGGCGCCGCTGCGGAGGGCGCCATTTCGGAAGTCCAGCACGAGTTCCCCGATGAGTTCATCACGAACCCGAACCTCGTGAACAGACGAGTGGGATGCTTCATTGCAACCGCGGCCTACGGCCATTATTCGGCGCCCCAGGTGCAGGCGCTCCGCAATTTCCGCGATCAGTATCTGCTCACCAACACGCCGGGCAGGGCCTTCGTCGCCTGGTATTACACCAACGGTCCCGTCGCCGCGGAATGGCTGAACGCCCATCCGGGCTGCAAGCCTTTTGTCAGAGCGGCTCTTCTTCCCGCTGTGGGCGTCTCGCTCTTCATGACGGAGGCGCCGTTCGCGGTCCTCATCGGATTGCTGATGACCGTTGCCGGCATCATCCCGTATGCGTACTACCGGAGACGGTCGTTACGCACCGGAGGCCCCCGTTGAGAAAAATCCTACTGCTCCTGATACTCTTCATGGCTCCGGCTGCTGCCTTTGCCGAGGAATCGCCCTTTGACCTTCCCCACTGGTCGTTCGAATTGAAGGGCGGCAGGTTTGCGCCTTCCCAGTCCAACTGGCAGGAGTTTTACGGCAGGAAAGATATGCCCGAGTTTGCGATATCGCTCGCATACAAGCTCCGCAGGCGCATCGAGATCGGCGTCGAAGGCGGCGTATCCAAGGCAACCGGCAGCGCCATTGCGAAGCTCCATTCCGAGCAGGCGGGGCAGCCGGTGTTTGCGGGAAGCGTACGTTATGAAATTTTTCCGATCAATGTTTTCCTTCTTTTCCGAGGCATCGTAAAAGAAAATCAAGTGGTTGTCCCGTACCTGGGCGGAGGGATCACGTCAGTATTCTACCGGCAAACGGTAGAGGGACAAGGAAGCGTCAAGGGGTCCGTGAACGGATTTCATGCGCGAGGCGGGCTGCAATTCCTGCTGGACGGCCTGGACCGGAACGCGGCGAACAACATGTACATGGGTTACGGCATTATCCACACCTATTTATTCATTGAGGCCGAATACATCAGCGCTAAAATCAGCGATATCTCCGCGGACCTCGGCGGCACGGCCTATCTGGCCGGGTTTTTATTCGAGTTTTGATTATTGTTACCGCGGATCATTAACAGTCTCAAAATAGTAGCAACATAATGATAGGGTGTCATTCCCGCGACGTGCCTCCAGAACGAACTACTCAACCTCGCCGTCCCTGTATCTCGGATAACTCTCCCCGCCCGCTTCGCGTTTTCCTCGCTGTGCGTGACCATCACGATCGTGCGGCCCTCGCCGTGCAGCCCCTCCAGCATGTCGAGCACCTTGTTGCCGGTGTGCGAGTCCAGATTGCCGGTCGGCTCGTCCGCGAGGATGACGGCGGGCCTGTTCACGATCGCCCGCGCGATAGCGACCCGCTCCTGCTCTCCGCCTGAGAGCTGCGACGGCAGCCGTCCCGCCTTGGCCTCCAGGCCCACCCTCGACAACGCCTCCCTCGCCATGCCCTTCGCCGTCCCATTTAAGCCGGGCTGGATCGTGAGCGGCAGCATCACGTTCTCGACTGCCGTGAGATAGGGCACGAGATAAAAGGACTGGAAGACGAAACCGAGGTACTCGCGCCTGAAGTCGGACAGCCGGTCCGGACCGAGACCGCCGAGGTCGATATCGTCGATCTTCACCGCTCCCGAGGACGTCCTGCTTAAGCCCCCGACGAGCGCGAGCAGCGTGCTCTTGCCGGATCCCGACGGCCCCATCACGGCGACGAACTCGCCCGATTCGATGCCGAGCGAAACGCCCTTGAGCGCGGCGTACTCTTCATCCCCGGCATGGAATGTCTTTGTAACATTGTTCAGTTCTATAAATGACATGCGCTCACCGAATTCATTTTTATTGTTCCACTCTTGTCCTCGACTCTGATCGGGGATTCCCATCTTCAATTTCCAATCTATAAGGTCTTCAATGCCTCAACCGGATCGAGCCGGCCGGCTCGGACCGCCGGGTAGATGCTCGCCAAAAGGCCGACGGCCACGGACGCAACGAGGGCCCCGAACGCCAGCAGGGGATCGAACTCGAAGGTCAGATTGTAAGCGCTCATCAGATAGGGCGCGACAAAACGGGGGCTGATGACGCCGACGGCATATCCCGCGACACCGGCCATGAGGCTCACGATGAAGGCCTCGGTCAGAAGCACCCGGATGATGTGGCCGGTCCGGAACCCGATCGCCCGGAACAGTCCGATCTCCTGCACCCGCTCCTTGACCGATGCGGTCATGGCGAAGAAGATGATCATCCCGGCAACGATCAAAAGCAGGGCCGAGATGCCGAGCGAAAATTTGTGAAAATAGTGCATGGCCTGCATCTTGAGCTCCACGGTTTCCTTCACCGCCACGGCGCGGGCGCCGGGCAGTATGCTGTTCACCTGCGCCACCATGTCCTCGATGGGACACCCGCTGCAGAGGGCCGACAGTTCGATGAGGCTCACGGCATTGCCCTTGCTGAACTGCCGCTGGACCCAGCCGATATCGGCGAAGATGAGTCCGTCGTCCTGCGACCCTGTATTGTCGAGCACGCCCGACACCCGGAGCAAGCCGCTGCCGAGGGAGATCGAGTCTCCGGGCGTGAGCCGAAGCCGGAAGGCTGCGTCTTTTCCAATCAGCGCCTCGCCGCCTTCCTGCGGGCTTGTTCCCTTTGCCACGCGCCACCATTTCTTGAGACGTTGCTCCGCCTTGAAATTCACGCCCGCCACAAGCACCTTCGTGCCCTTCACCTCGGTCTGCACGAGCAGTTTCGGCGCGATCGTGCTGATGTTCTGATTGTTTTTGATGGCGCGTATCTTTTCGACGTCAGCGTGGTCAGTTCCCGCCCGCCGGCGCTCACCGCCGAGACCGTGAGGCCTCCGTAGGAGAGCGGCAGGCCTTCCGAAGCCGGGAGTACCAGGATGTTCGCCCCGAATTCGTCGAGCGCGTGCATGACCTCTCTGTTCATGGCGTCGCCGACGGAGGTCATGGCCACTGCCGCGCCGATGCCGATTGCAAGGCCCGACACGAGAAAGAAGGTGCGCCCTTTTTTCCGGAACAGGTTGTTCAATGAGATATCGAGAAGCTTCATAAATCCCTTTCCTTCTATTGTCATTCCGAGCTTGACTCGGAATCCAATTTAATCAGATGGATTTCCGCTTTCGCGGGAATGACGACATAAGAAAATTATTTGATTATAAGTTAAAGAAGCGTAAATGCACCACGCTAGAAGTACTTTGCCCCTGCCTCAAGATCCCTTGCCTTCAGCACGACCATCTGTCCGTCGATGGATTTGTCGACCGGGATGGGGTTGCATCCGCCGGTCTCCATGCCGATTTCCGTCGGTTTGAAACCCATGCCGCAGTTGTTACAGACTACGAGGTCCCCCTCCGGCCGGTAACCCAGCTTCGCGTGATTGCAGGCAATGCAGGCGTCAAAGGCCGTACGGATGCTGCCGTCACTTGCCTTCATCATGAAAAAGGTGATCGTCTTCCCGCTCGCTGCAAAGGCGAAGAAATGGGCTTTGCCATCCTCGAGGGTTGCGAGCGGGACGCTGACGTTCCCGCCCTGGTCCTTCACAGCCGGTGCATCCGCCAGCCTCGTTGACGCCTCACGATGCGGGGGGAACATCGGGTGCTGGCCCATCTTTTTTGTCATATAGGCGCCCTTTGCCGCCCATCCCAGGGCGACCACCAGAACGATCGCCCCAACGACGGCCAGCGGTTTTTTCCATGGCCGCTCCCGCTCCATCACGCGCGCTTTTTTATCCTTCAGCGCTCCGTTGTCCGGGGAAATGCCCGCTCCGCAGGCTTGACAGAATTTCGCGCTTGTCTTCGCTTCCGCTCCGCATTTGCCGCATGTGCTCATTTCCGATCTCCTTCTTTACTTTATCTCAAACTGTCATGCTATCAATTTTTCCTTATATATTTTCCTTCTCTTTTATTTCCGCGTACTCTTCGTTGAATGAAATTGTTTTCCCTTGCTCATCACATTTCTGTAATGTTGCCGTCCTGGTATCGGAGGGAGCCGACGATCTTTTCGTTCTGAACAATATCAACCTGGACATGGCACCCGAAATCCCGCAATCGCGCGGAGACTGTGTCTTGTCCGTGTTGCGCATGCCAGTACCGAAGGCCTGCATCCTCCGCTGCCTTTGTTCCTTCGGATGCCGCAGGCCGGCCTTTCCCCGCTTGGCATTCCCGATAAGGCCTTTCGCGGCCCTCGGCAGACGGACCCCTTTTTTCCCGCCGCAGCCGCAGCCCGGGCCCGACAGGTTTTCCGCCAGGGCTATCCGCACCGAGGCCTTGCCCGACAGGTCCTGCAGCCAGCGATTTACCGCCTGAGCCGCGGTCCCTGGGTCTGCGCCTCTCGGAATGACCCTTTCCGTGAGAAACCTGTTGATGATGAGGCTGCGCTCCATGGCCTTTTCAAAATTCCGCGCGCTTCCGTAAAGGGCCTTCATTTCCGTGGTAAACGCCGCGTCATCGAGGCCGGATGCCGCCTGCGCGTTACGAACGGCCGTGGCCGTCTCTTCCTTCGAGACCGCGATGCCCGCCCTGCCCGCCTCCTGGAGCGCAAGACGCTCGGAGATCAATTCATTCAGCGCCTGAAACCGCATCCCGGCGGGCGCCTCTCCGCCCGCGCCCTTCATGCGCGCAACGGCTGCGTCGAGCTCGGACAGAGCAATCTTCTCGCCGTTTACGACGGCTGCTATGCCGTCGGGCAGAATAAATTTGTAGTAGCCGATGGCGGCCGCGAGAATTATGACCGGAACGAACAGGAGGGCGAGGAAATACTGCCTGCGCTGACCGCGGACCGGCGTCCCGGGTCCGTCGGTGAGCCGCTTCCCGCACTCGGCGCAGAAGAGCGCATCGGTGTCGTTTGATGTCGTGCAATGAGGGCAATTCATGGTCAACCTCCGCGGTTTGGTGCGTCCAGGATGAATCAGCGCTTGCCGAACACGCCGCTTGTTTTGCAATCCGGCTGCCAGAAGGGCAAGGCGAGAAAAATCAACGGGATGGCAGGAGACGAAGATGTCGCGCTGTGGCATATGATACAACAGGGACAGGAGATAAAGCAGAAGGGCTGGGATAACGGTAAATGAAAAGGACCGCGCGTGCCCTGCACGGCAGTCCCCTTTTGTTTTTCGTTTTTTCGGCAACCCCGACAACGCAGGATCGCGCGGCCGCACAAGCTACCAGCAGAATATCCTGTCGTACGCGAACACATCCGCAATGAGCTTGTCGTACGAAACACCGCCCTTGTACAGTTCGACGATCTTCACTTCATTGCCGGAGGCCTGAAGCTCCATAATTTTCCTGGTGCTTTCATCCGGCGCCTTCTTCACGATGTGCAGAATTTTCATAGTGTTCTCCTTCTTCGCTTTAGTACGGCACCACGACGTCATATTCCAGGAGCTTTTTCGCCATCTCGGCGAGCGAGATCGTGGTGTAGCCGTTTTCCGGATTGTTCGAATAGACCTTAAGGTCCAGCTCGGTGATCAGCTCGAGCGGCTGCGCAACCTCCGGGTTGTTCTTATCCAGTTGCCAGTCCAGAATGAAGACCTCGATCGTATCATCCGCAAGCGTAAGACCACTCGCGACGCGGAGTGCCTCGCCCTGACGGTCCCGCACTACCACCGCTATTTTTTTCGTGTCTCCCATTTCGTGTATCTCCTCATGCTCGGATTATTAAAACACCAAAACGCGCGCGCTGTCGTGCAGCATCGTTGCGTTATTATACTGGTTGCCGTAGGATATGCCGTCGGTCTTGCCGTGAACTCCGACCCGCTCGCAGCTGTGGTCGCAGCAGGACAGCTCCACACCGTCGACCTTCAACAACTCAAGAAACTTCGGGTCCGTGGTAAAGCGCACTGCTTCGTCGGTCAGGAAGATTATTACCGATTTGCCCGCCGCCCGCGCCGCCTTGGCCGCGCCCGCTATGTGTTCTACGTGTTCGAACTTCGTGACCATGATACCCAGAATCTCCGTCGCCATAAAGCTCACCTCCTTTCGGAACATGATATCGAATACGGATAATTGTTGCCACAATGACCAAGAGAACAGCCAGCTACTCTCTCTTTTGTCTTCCTTTGAGGCTTCGAATCTTTGCCCACATTTTGATTCCCGTTTGTCCTGCCCGGATTGGAAGCAATTGTACCATCGTTGTCGGATTTCTAACAAGTGTTCTACTACACGCCGGGCAAAAGAAAAAGCCGGGCGGAAAAATCCCACCCGGCCCGGTGCTTACTACATCTATACATCCATGTCCCGCATCGGCCTGATCAGCATGAAATAAACCATGGTCCAGTTACCGAGGATGATAAAGAGATTCGCCACCCAGCTCGAAACGGCGAGCGTAGATACGCCGGTCAGGCTGTGGCCGATATTGCAACCGCCGCCGATCTGCGCGCCGATGCCCATAACGAAGCCTCCCAAGAGAACCTTGATGAGTTCATCAGCCGGCGGTACCTTCAGCTTGACTTCGTTCAGAAGCTTTCCGCTGATAAATGCGCCGATCGGCACTGCCAGCACATAGAGCGAGCTCCAGGAATAGGTAATGCCGAGGAGCGTCTGCGTCTTGTCGGAAGCCGCAGCTTGCGAATTCCCGAATAACACGGCCAGGAAAAACTCGCGAACCGGGCCCGTGAAGGAGAGACCGCGGGCGCGGCCGCCGTAGTAGTCGGACGCCCAAAAAGCGGCCACCGCGACGATGCCTGCCAGAAGGCCGACCATCGTCCATGAATATCCCTTCTTGGCCTTCAAGGTCGGCTTGCCCTGGAACACGAAATACAGCATGATCGCCGAGACAACCACGATCACAATCCACTTGTTCACGCCGATAATATTGTCCAGCGTGGGGACCACGTCTTTGTCCGCTCCGATGAAAACCGGCGTCGAGATGAGCGCCTCATAGACCGGCTTCAGGAAGCCGAATTTGGTGATCACGATGCCGAAGAAAAAACCGAAGACGGCGAACACATACGCGAGGTTGCCTTCACCCACGCGGTACAGGATGCCGCTTCCGCAGCCGCCCGCAAGTACGATACCCATGCCGAAGATGTAGCCGCCGACGATGTTTGCCCAGGGCACAAATGCCTGACGGTACAGTTGTCCGGCCGTTCCGTCAGCGGCCGGCTGAAGCCACCCGAGCTGCTCGATAAGGTTCGCACCGATCATGGTCACCACGACGGCGAGCATGTAGGCGCGCAGCATGGTGTAGTCCTGGAAAAGCACCTCACGGAACGCAGAGTTGATGCAAAACCGTCCGCGCTGGAGCACAAAACCAAACGCCGCGCCGATGAGCAGACCGGTCGCGATGTATGCTATTGTAGAAACCATTCTTTCCCCCCTCCTAGAATGTATTCCCCGCCGGTTTCCTCAACATCATTTTTTCACTTCAATGCATGGATCTATGACTTCTTGATATAGAGCTCCCACATGCCTTTGTCTTCGATCTTGACGGCCTCGAAGGCGAAGTTATTCTTCTCGGCATAGCGGGGGATGCTGTCCTCGGCCGACGCCGGAGCGTCGCACAGGACCTTGAGCGTTTGTCCGCTCGCCAGTTTCTCAAGCGCCTTCTTGGTAAGGAGCAAGGGATAGGGACACACTCTTCCCAGGGTGTCCAGCGTCTGATCCGGTGTTGCAGTCTTGACTGACATGGTATTCCTCCTTAAGTATCGTTCCGTGAATTCGGGCCGCTCGTCAGAACGGTCCGTTGAAAAATTTCGTGTTGTTCAAAAAGTTCCCGGCACTCCGTGAAGCGTTCCCGCTCCTCTCTCCATCACCCCCCTTCGTGAATCGGCTCGCAATGAGATAAAGCAACGGCGCGATGACCCTGAGGTGAGTGTTGCAAGTTAGTACATTAGCAAAAACACCGTTTCCTGTCAACACTCGTTTTGCGATGAAACCTTCTATTTGCTATTGTTATAGCCGAAATTTATTTGCTTATACCAAGGCCGCGGCCGTCAAGGCCATCACCGCCGCCAGGAGTCCGAATCCCACTGCCGCAGCAGCCTTCCGCTCACGGAGCGATGTAGCCCTGCCGCTGTCAAGGAAGGGCGCAAGGAGCAAAACGCTGAAGGCCAGTCCGGGAAGCAGCACGGCGCCCACAAACGTAAACCTGCCGGGAAAATATTTTGTTAACTGGTAGAGTGCCAGGAAATACCATTCAGGCCTTGGGCTGAACTGCGCGGAGAAGTCGATCTCCCTGCCTACAGCCGGCGGAAACAGGACAGCAAGGATAAGGACGGCCTCTATTGTAAACAACGAGATAAGCGTGATCTCGAAGAAGTAATAGGGGAAAAATTTTTGTTCGCTCTTGCTATTCATTCAGTTCGTTGATCTCCGCCGGCCGAAAGGTCATGTTCTCCTGACTCCTGACTCCTGACTCCTGATCCGCTCCTCACATCCCTCCCGATATCCCGACCCTTCTCAGCACATGGAAATGGACCCACAGGAAGAGCGCGGAGAAGAGCGGGAACCACAGGACATGCATGCTGTAAAACCGCAGGAGCGTCTGGCCGGTAACCTCGGTTCCGCCCCGCATGAAAGCGGACAGGAACTGACCGGCAAAGGGCACCGAACCAAGCATATTCGTCCCTACGACCGTGGCCCAGTACGCCTTTTGGTCCCAGGGCAGGAGGTATCCGGTGAAGCCGAAGGCGAGCGTCATCACGAACAACATGGCGCCGGCGATCCAGTTCAGCTCCCGCGGGTTCCTGTACGATCCGCTGATAAAGACCCTCAGCATGTGGAGCACGACCATGACAACCATGAGATTTGCGGCCCAGTGGTGCACCGAGCGGAGCAGCCGGCCCAAGGGCACGGCCTGATGAAGTCGCTGGATGCTCAGGTAGGCTTCGGCTTCCGACGGCGTATAGTGCACGGAGAGGAGCAAGCCGGTCAGGAGTTGCACCAGGAAGAGCGTGAACGTGATCCCGCCGAAACAATAGAAGTAATTGATCCATCCGGGCACCGGTTTGTTCAGTACCCTGCCGTGCCTGATTGTGAAACCCAGCCGCGTATCGAGATAATCGAAAATTCTCATAACAGATTACTTTGCACTCCGAACTACGGACTCTGAGCTCGGTACTATACTTTTAACCCCGCCAGAATCATGCCGTCCTGGATTTTGATCGGGAACCGCGTGAGCGGCGCGGGCGGTGGTCCGGCGATGTTTTTTCCGGTCAGGTCATATTTCCCGCCGTGGCAGGGGCAGACGAACTCCCGCTTATCCTTATGGTAATTGACGAGACAACCGAGATGGGAACAGGTTGCGGAGAACACCACCGGTCCTTCGGGGGCCGGGACGATGAAGACCCGTGTCTTTCTTTCCTTTCCCGAGACCGAGAATAGCAGTTCAGTCTTCTTCACGCCTGCACGAGGGACATCGTCCTCGGAAATGAGCGGAAAGAAGACCAGTTCCTTTTCCGCCTTGCCGGATGGGGTGATCAGCTTGATGCCGGGAATCAGGAAACCGAGCCCGAGGAGCGCAAGAACTCCGTAGACCGACTTTTTGATGAATTCCCGACGGCCTTTATCCATGATTTTTTATACTACGGTCGCCAGGCAGTGTCAACCGCAATTCTCGGAGGGGGTCAAAAGGCAAGGCGCCGTCCCTCTCCGCGCACACTGCAAGATGCGCGGCAGTCCTGTCAGTTGTGAAGTCCCATGGCCATGTCTACATCATCGTCGGTGTAATGAAGATCATGAGCTCCGTCTCGTTCTCTGTTCGCTCTTCGCTCGCTTTATATCGGTATTGGGGCATGCATAACCCCCTCACATAAAAGCGGGGGACAGAAGTCGGATGACCAGGCGAAGCGTTTGCTTCGATCATGCGTTTAAACCGGTGATATTTCCGAGTGGTACCTTAACATAGAATTTAACGGTTCGCAACTTGTTAAAAAATAATCTGTTGACAAATCATTTTTTCTGCGGTAGATTAATTCCATCTTCGTTTCCAAAGGCATCACCTAAAGTGCAGGCCTAACCGACAACCCCTGGTATTACCAAACCCAACTCATTGCACGAGACATTATCAGGTAATTAAACAGACTGCAAAGCATACAGACAGGAAGGCAATATCACCCGGAACAAGCACGCAATTGGCAGCCGTCGTTTACGTTACAACACCATTTTCACGATAACCACGCAAACCGACGACCCGAGACAACACTCCCCTTATTAATGCAATTACCATTGAGGCCCTAACAAACAAATTGCCTATTTTGTCATTCTCGCAGTGATTCGGGGCGGGAAGCTGGTTTTTATGGACCGAGCCGACCGCCTGCACCCGGCGTTTATGAGCCTGCACTTCGCGATTAATAGTGCTGACGCGAATACAGAGTGTACTACACCGCGGATGCAGGGTGTGCAACTGGGCGAGAGCAGGTGTGTCGGCGTAACCCTTTTTGATCAAATTACGTCGGGAAACAATGCGAACACGGCTCCCCCGGTCCTAACACTCCATATCCCTTACAGAAGTATTCGGAATGAAAAGCAATATTGCAGGAACCTCCATATATATAATACTGCGATTAATGATTCACTATTCTCTCGGCTGCATGAGAAAAATAAACCACAGACGCGCCTTAACCACAGGAATGGACCTCATATGCCCGATAGGGCCAGGAGCCAAGGAGTAAACCCATGAACTTAGTAGAACTCAAAGGAAAGAACATAGCCGAACTTACCACGATGGCTGATGAGCTGAAGGTCGAGGGAGTCAGCGGCCTGCGCAAGCAAGAGCTGATCTTCGCCATCCTTCAGGCCCAGACCGAGAAAAACGGCATGATCTTCGGCGAGGGAGTGCTCGAAATCCTGCCGGACGGCTTCGGCTTCCTCCGGGCCCCGGACTACAACTACCTGCCCGGCCCGGACGACATCTACGTGTCGCCGTCGCAGATACGGAGGTTCAACATCCGGACGGGCGACACCGTCTCCGGCCAGATCCGGCCGCCGAAAGAGGGCGAGCGATACTTTGCGCTGCTTAAGGTCGACGCCATCAACTACGAGGACCCCGAGATATCACGGTCCAAGATCCTCTTCGACAACCTCACACCATACTACCCGATCAAGAAAATCAAGCTCGAACATGCTCCCACGGATTACACAACCCGCGCCATCGAACTGGTCACCCCCATCGGCATGGGCCAGCGCGGCATGATCGTCGCTCCGCCCCGGACCGGCAAGACCATGCTGCTTCAAGCCGTGGCCAAGGCCATCCTGAAAAACCATCCGGACATCAAGCTCATCGTGCTCCTGATCGACGAGCGGCCCGAGGAAGTCACGGACTGGCAGCGCCAGGTCAAGACTGAGATCATCAGCTCCACCTTCGACGAGCCGCCGCAGAGACACGTGCAGGTCGCGGACATGGTGAGCGAGCGCGCGAAGCGCCTGGTCGAGCACAAAAAGGACGTCGTGATCCTGC
This sequence comes from Nitrospirota bacterium, assembly GCA_963741205.1. Lineage (GTDB taxonomy): Bacteria > Nitrospirota > UBA9217 > UBA9217 > UBA9217 > JAJYKN01. Next base: position 111,089 of record CAVUHW010000008.1, on the reverse strand, counting down.
TGGACAGCATTACCCGCCTGGCCCGGGCGCACAACGCCATCATCCCGGCCTCCGGCAAGGTGCTCTCCGGCGGCCTGGACGCGAACGCGCTCCAGAGGCCGAAGCGGTTCTTCGGCGCCGCCCGCAGCATCGAGGACGGCGGCAGCCTGACGATCCTTGCGACCGCGCTCGTGGACACCGGCAGCCGCATGGACGACGTGATCTTCGAGGAATTCAAGGGAACGGGCAACATGGAACTCCACCTGGACCGGAAGCTCGTCGACAAGAGGGTTTTCCCGGCCATCGACATCAACGCGTCCGGCACCCGCAAGGAAGAGCTGCTCGTGGACAAAGACGACCTGAACCGCATGTGGGTGCTCCGCAAGGTCCTGAACCCGCTGTCCACCGTCGAGAGCATGGAGTTCCTGCTGGAAAAACTCAAACAGGCGAAGACCAACCGGGACTTCCTGGACTCGATGAACAAATAACTTTTCGCTTGTCTTTTTGCCCGATTTGGTATATTATTTCGGCCTTGACCATGAGAGCCACAGCCAACTGCTGTGGCTTGGCTTTTCTATAGAAGAGGAGATCAGGACTATGAAAGAGGGTATTCATCCAGCCTACAAGGTAACGACGATTCACTGCGCCTGCGGCGAAGCGTTTCAGACCCGGTCCACCAAGGAGAACGTGAAGCTCGACATCTGCTCGAACTGCCACCCCTTCTACACCGGCAAACAGAAGCTCATCGACACGGAAGGCCGCGTAGATAAGTTCCGGAAAAAATACAAAAAGGCGTAAATGCGATGGGTCATGGAGCAAGGGTCAAGTAGCCAGGAAGTCAAAACCTTGCTACTTGCTACTTGCCACTCCCACGAGGTTCTGACTTGCCTGAATCAATAAACATAGGCGGGCAGGCGGTGCTTGAGGGCGTCATGATGCGCTCGCCGCACGCCTTTACCGTAGCGGTGCGCAAAGGGGGCAAAGCCGGGGCTGACATCGCGGTCTTGCGGGAGACGATTGTCCCCATCGGGGAACGCTATCCGATCCTCAAGAAAAAGATCATCCGGGGATCGTTCGCCCTCTTCGAGGCGTTGTGGCTCGGCATCCGGGCGCTCAATTTCTCGGCGAACGAAGCGCTCGAAAGCGAGGACGGAAAGAAAGAGGAGATCAGCCCGCTCGCCATGGCCGGGACCATGGTCGTGGCAATCGCGTTTTCCCTCGGCATCTTTCTGGCGCTGCCTCTGCTCATCACCAACCTGCTCGGCGCGCATTACGGCGCCGTCGGCAAGAACAGCGTCCTGTTCAATCTCACGGACGGCGCGCTGCGCATGGCGTTGTTTCTCGGTTACGTGTCCGGCATATCGTTCATGAAGGACATCAGGAGGGTATTCGAGTATCACGGGGCCGAACACAAGTCCATCGCCGCATACGAGGCCGGCGTCCCGCTCACCGTCGAGAACGCCCGGCCCTACTCCCGCATTCATCCCCGGTGCGGCACAAGCTTCCTGCTCGCGGTCATCGCCCTTTCGATACTCCTGTTCTCGCTCATACCTGGCGCCTGGCCGCTCTGGGCCAAGGGGCTGTCGAGGATCGTGCTGCTCCCGCTGATTGCGGGACTGGGCTACGAATTCATCAAATACAGCGCGAAGAAGTGCGGGAACCCGGTCATCAAGGTATTGATGAAGCCGGGGCTCTGGCTCCAGCGTCTCACGACACGGGAACCGTCAGATGATCAAATTGAGGTGGCCATCAGGTCCCTCAATGAAGCCCTCGCGATGGAACCCCGCTGAAGCGGGGTTTTTTGTTGGAAGACAAATCCGAGTAACCACGGATGAACACGGTTAAAGACTCCGGTCTGTCGCTTCATGCCTTACCGTGTGCGGCTCCGTCCCGCATCTATCGTGATAGAAACGGAGCGGGGGACGTCACCTGTGGTTAATTACCTTAACCTATGCTGAGCAAATTAGACGCTGTCGCAGAAAAATACGATGAGCTGACCAGGCTCCTGTCCGACCCCTCGGTCGCCGCCGACCACCAGCGGTACCAGAAATACTCGAAGGAGCGGTCGGAGATCGCGGACGTGGTAAACCACTATCGCGCCTATCGGGGTCTCCAGAAGCAGATCCAGGAAGCGGAGGAGATGACCCAGGACAAGCTGGCCGATCCCGAACTGCGGGTGATGGCAGAGGCCGAGCTCAGAGAGCTCCGCCCCAAGGTCGAGCAGATGGACCAGGCGCTCCGGCTCATGCTGGTGCCCAAAGACCCGCGGGACGACAAGAACATCTTCCTCGAAATCCGGGCCGGCGCGGGCGGTGACGAGGCAGGTCTGTTTGCGGCCGAGCTCTTCCGCATGTATTCACGATACGCCGAGAAGAAACGCTGGAAGGTCACGCTCCTCGACATGAGCACCACGGGCGTCGGCGGAGCGAAAGAAGTTATCGCCCAGATACAGGGCAAGGGCGTCTATAGCCGCCTCAAGTATGAAAGCGGCGTGCACCGGGTGCAGCGCGTCCCCGCCACGGAGGCCTCCGGAAGGATCCACACCTCGACGGTGACGGTGGCGGTCATTCCCGAAGCTGAGGACGTGGACATCCAGATCGAGCAGAAGGACCTCAGGATCGACACCTACTGCTCGTCGGGCCCCGGCGGCCAGAGCGTGAACACGACCTATTCAGCCGTCCGTATCACGCACATTCCGACCGGCGAGGTCGTGGCCTGCCAGGATGAGCGCTCGCAGCTTAAGAACCGCGAAAAGGCCATGAAGATCCTCAAGTCGCGCCTGCTCGAAAAAGAGCGCGAGAAGAGGGATGCCGAGGAGGCCGCGGCCCGCAAATCCCAGGTCGGCACCGGCGACCGCAGCGAGAAGATCAGAACATACAACTTTCCTCAGAGCAGGGTGACGGACCACCGCGTCGGCGTTTCACTGTACAAGATCGATGCGGTAATGGACGGCGACATCGACGAATTCATCGACTCACTCACCGCCCATGACAACGCGGAGAGGTTGAAGAACCTATAAACGATTGCGGATTTTGAAAGCGTTTAATTCCGAAAGCCGCAATTTTCAGATGACTCTTATTAACGCAATAAACGACGCGTCGGCCAAACTGGCCGCGGCAGGTGTATCCAATAACCGGCTTGACGCCGAGGTGCTGCTCCGTCATGCGCTCGGATGCGACCGCGCGTGGCTCTTGGCCCACTTCCAGGACGTGATTGGCGAGGAGCATCGCAGGACCTTTGAACAAGCCATAGAACGCAGGACACGGCGGGAACCCCTGCAGTATATTACGGGCAAGCAGGAGTTCTGGGGCCTCGATTTCCTGGTTACGCCTGATGTGCTCATCCCGAGACCCGAGACCGAGCTGGTCATCGAGACAACCCTTGCCGTTGTGCCGGACAGGAACAAACCGCTCACGATCGTCGACGCCTGCACAGGCTCGGGCTGCATCGCCGTAAGCCTGGCGAAGGAATTGACGGATGCAAGGATCTTCGCGACCGATACGTCGGCGAAGGCCCTTAAAGTGGCCCGCGAGAACGCCCGCAGCCACGGAGTCGCGGACCGGATCCGGTTCCTCGAGGGCGACCTCTTCGAGCCGCTGGAAGAGCTCGACATAGGGGGGCAAGTTGATATTATTGTCTCGAATCCGCCCTATATTGCCTCGGGAGACCGTACCGCGCTCCAGCCCGAGGTAAGGGATCACGAACCGTCAATGGCGCTCTTTGCCGGCCCGGACGGCACGGAGGTCCATCGGAAAATCATCGAACAGGCGCCGCGCTTACTCAACAGCAATGGCCGCCTCATCATGGAGATGGGGCTCGGCCAGGCGGGGACGCTCAGGCGGATAATTCGGGATACGCGGGCGTACGATTCACCGCGTGTTCTGAAGGACCTTGCGGGAATCGAGCGGGTGATAGAGGCAAAGAAACTTTAGACAGGCAGAGCGCATAGAGCAGGGCGTTGAACCCTTTGCGCTATGCCCTATGCGCCATGCGCGTATCTTATGAAAACCATCGTCATCAACGGCGGTAAAAAACTCACCGGTGAAGTCGGCGTCAGCGGGGCCAAAAACGCGGCGCTGCCGATCCTTGCCGCTGGGCTATTATGCCCGGGAAAACATACGATCTCGAACGTTCCGCGCCTCGCAGATGTGACGACGCTCGGCAGGATCCTCCAGAACATGGGCGTGTCCTTTGAGCGGAAGGACCACGACATCGTCCTCGATTCCACGGCCCTCTCGAAACCGGAGGCCCCTTATGATCTCGTGCGTACCATGCGCGCCTCGGTGCTCGTGCTCGGCCCGCTCGTGGCGCGCATGGGCAGGGCGCGCGTCTCGCTGCCGGGCGGTTGCGCCATCGGCGCCCGGCCCATCAACCTGCACCTCATGGGGCTCGAGAAGCTCGGAGCATCGGTCAAGATAGAGCACGGCTATGTCGTGGCGTCGGCGAAAAAGCTCCGGGGGGCCCGCATCTGTTTCGATACGGTGACTGTGACCGGCACCGAGAACCTCATGATGGCGGCCGCGCTCGCACAGGGGGAAACGGTCCTCGAAAACGCGGCGCGGGAGCCTGAGGTCATCGACCTCGCGAACGCCCTCATTCAGATGGGCGCGAGGATCGAAGGCGCGGGCTCCGACATCGTAACGATCAGGGGTGTCGAGCGGCTCAGGCCGATGAACTACACGGTGATGCCCGACCGGATCGAAACGGGCACGTTCGTGATGGCCGCGGCCATCACGGGAGGTTCAGTCCTCATCAAGAGCTGCAATCCCGCTCACCTCGACGCCGTGCTTGCAAAAGCGGTCGAAGCAGGGGCGGAAATAACGGTCAGCGACAACACGATCCGCGTGACGGGACCGCGAACCATAAAACCGGTGAACGTCAAAACCCTGGAATATCCCGGCTTCCCGACGGACATGCAGGCGCAAATCATGAGCCTCATGACGCTTGGCGGACGGGACGAGTGTCATCAACGAGACCATCTTCGAAAACCGCTTCACCCACGTCGCCGAACTCCGGCGGATGGGCGCCGAAATCGAGGCCGACGGCCGCACCGCCGTCGTCAAGGGCGTTTCGAAGCTTTCGGCTGCGCCGGTGATGGCGACGGACCTCCGGGCGAGCGCATCGCTCATCCTCGCGGGACTGGCGGCGGAAGGCCAGACTGTGATCTCACGCATCTACCATCTCGACCGGGGATACGAGGACATCGAGGGGAAGCTTTCCGCGCTCGGAGCGGACATCAAGAGAGTGTAAGAATTGTAACCACAGATGAACACGGTTTAAACCTTCAAAAAGATTTTTTTCCAATTTTCCGAGTTGTCCGTGTTCATCCGTGGTTAAACATTAAGAAGTGAGGGTTTGCATGAAGATCTTCGACGCAAGTGAAAAAGACATCACCATCGAGCTCAAGCGGATCGTCAACCGCGGTGAGACCGCGACGGAGGAAGTCTCCGTGGCAGTCAAGGAAGTCGTGGAACGTGTTCGGAAGGAAGGCGATCCGGCGGTGCTGGTATTCACCGAGAAGTTCGACAAGGTGAAGCTCACACTCAAGGACATCAGGATTTCTCCGGACGAGATCAAGGCAGCCTATACGCAAGTTGATACAAAGAAAGTCGAAGCGCTCAAACTCGCGGCTCAAAACATCCGGACATTTCACGAAAAACAAAAGATGAGCTCCTGGGTCAGCCAGGAGGCCGACGGCGTGATCCTTGGCCAGCTGGCGCGGCCGATCCGGAGCGTCGGCGTCTACGTACCCGGAGGAAAGGCCTGCTATCCTTCCACGGTGCTCATGAACGTCATCCCCGCAAAAGTCGCGGGCGTGGAACAGCTCATCATGTGCTCGCCGGCGCCTGGCGGTAACCTGAACCCCTACATCCTTGTTGCCGCGGACATCGCCGGGATGACCGAGATCTACCGGATTGGCGGAGCGCAGGCGATAGCGGCCATGGCATACGGCACCGCCTCCGTCCCCAAGGTAGACAAGATCGTAGGCCCGGGCAATATCTATGTGGCCACGGCTAAACGGTATGTCTTCGGCCAAGTGGACATCGACATGATCGCCGGTCCGAGCGAAATCCTGGTCATAGCGGACCAATCGGCGAATCCGAGATTCGTTGCTGCCGATCTGCTTTCCCAGGCGGAGCACGATGAACTTGCCTCATCCATTCTCATAACGACATCGAAGGAAATCGCCGAGAAGGTGGACGCCGAAGTAGAGCGCCAGATGGCGAACCTGACGAGAAAAGAAATCGCTCGTAAGGCCATCGACCGCTTCGGAGCGATCGTGATTACCGGCAGCCTGCAGGAGGCGGCGGACGTGTCGAACTCCATCGCCCCGGAGCATCTCGAGCTCGCCGTGGATAAACCTTTCGAACTCCTGGCGCTGATCAAGAATGCGGGTGCCATCTTCCTCGGTCATTACACGCCCGAATCCGTGGGAGACTATATCGCCGGGCCGAACCATGTGCTTCCTACGGGCGGCACGGCGCGGTTTTTCTCTCCCCTGTCCACGGACAGCTTCATGAAAAAGTCGAGCCTGCTCTTCTACACGAAGGAAGGATTGGAGAGGGTCGGGGAGGCAGTGATGCAGATTGCGGATGTCGAAGGGCTCGAAGCGCACGGCAATACGATCAGGGTGAGGATGGAGAAGAAATAAAGCATCAGGAGAGTCAGAAGTCAGAAGTCAGGAGTCAGGAGAGAGCTTATTGCATTTCTTTCTGACTCCTGGCTTCTGGCTCCTGGCTCCTTTACACAACAAGGAGATCACATGCCTGTAAAATCAAAGAAACAAACACCGAAAGCTGCAGCGCTCGCAAGTCCGAAGCTCAAACTCGGCCTGCCCAAGGGAAGCCTGCAGGAAGCGACCTTCAAGCTCTTCAACAAGGCCGGCTACCGCATCCAGGTAAGCTCGCGAAGCTACTACCCCAGCATCGACGATCCTGACATCGGGTGCATCATGGTTCGCGCCCAGGAGATGGCCCGGTACGTGGACAACGGCATCTTCGACGTAGGCCTCACGGGCAAGGACTGGATCCTGGAGCAGGATGCCGACGTTGTCGAGGTCGCCGAGCTCCGCTACGCAAAGGGCGGCCTGAATCCCGTACGCTGGGTCGTGGCCGTACCAGAAGACTCGGCCATTCAGATCCGTCAAGGACCTGAAAGGCAAGCGCATCGCTACGGAGCTCGTAGGTTACACCAAGCGCTATCTCAAATCCAAGGGAGTCACCGCCGACATCGAGTTCTCCTGGGGCGCCACGGAAGTGAAACCGCCGACGCTCGCCGACGCCATCGTGGAGTTGACCGAGACGGGCAGCTCCTTGAAGGCAAACAAGCTCCGAATCGTCGAGGTCATGCTTGAGTCCACAACCCGACTCATCGCTAATAAAAAAGCATGGAAGGACCCCTGGAAACGGAAGAAGATCGAGAGCATGGCCATGCTGCTCCAGGGTGCGCTTGCTGCCGAGGAAAAGGTCGGCCTCAAGATGAATGCGCCCAAGGCAAACCTGAAGGAGATTTGCGGCCTGCTCCCGTCCATGCACGCCCCCACGATCTCGCACCAGACGGACCCCGCGTGGGTGAGCCTCGAGGTGATCCTCGATGAAAAACTCGCCCGCAACCTGATCCCCCGGCTCAAACGAAGAGGTGCATCGGGGATCGTGGAGTATCCGCTGAACAAGGTGATACCGTAAATTGAAAAGGCGACCGAAAGGTCGCCTTTTTTGTCGAATGATCGTTTAGAGATTCCGTGAAGATCATAATAAGATGCTGTCCATTACTCGGGGATTTCGGGCAGCCGGTTCAGCGCCGCAACACCTGATCAAGGTAATGTGAATCTATCCCCTGACTATTTAGAACTCGTTTTTTTCGGAACAATGATCGCCCCGGTCTTCACATCCCCCAGCACCTCCGCCTTCCCTTTGAGGTACAGACTTCCCACGAATGCGCCGGTCACGGCATCAAGCTCATCGCCGTTCATATCTTTCTTCAGGCCTCTAAGCCCCAGCCGCTCCAGGCCTCTTTGAAGTTTTCCGAGCCCATGCTGCTTTCGCGGGATCCCGAAAATATCCTGCGCAGCTCCGGGATAGATCTCGATGACGGGTAATTGCGTCGTGTCAGTATCTTCTTCAGTTTGATGCCTCGCGCGGTGAGCATGCGCATGGGTCCCAGGGTGATGGGAAAGAACCGGATGCCCCGTTTCATAAGTTCCCGGTCGCTGGGACGGAAGTGTTCAGCGTTTCGATCTTCGAGGGAAGTTCTTCCCGGAGGGAGGCTGAGTGGAGCGTCTATGGCGATGAGATCGGGGTGATTGCGTTCGACGAAGTCGAGGATTTCTTCGTCGGGATGGAGCGTTTCGATCGACGTTATCGTCATGCCGCGGAGCGCGCAGACGCCGGTATTTCGGAGCGGGCTCCCTGCCAGGTCTATACCGACGACAACAGAGAGTTCTTTTCGCCTCCACGGGTCTTGACCATTGTGATCAAGAGATCATTCATTCTCGCGAAGATTTAAAGTTCGCAAGGAAGTCTGGTGTTAAACCATATCCCCGAATGGGAGCATTCGGGGATGTCTTAACACCCTTTGGACATTCGAAGACCTCGGTGATTCCGATTCATGTTTAAAACGGTTTACTGACTATGCGCTTTCGATAAAGAGCGACGCCGGGTCTTCGAGATACCCGACGAGACGCGTCAGGAATTTCGCCGCTCCTGCGCCGTCATTCACCCGGTGGTCGAAGGTGAGAGACAGCGGGAGGACCTTGCGGATGACGATCTTGCCTTCCTTGACCCAGGGTTTGTCGGTGATTTTCCCGGTCCCGAGGATCGCCACGTCCGGATAGTTGATGATGGGCGTGGCAAAGGTGCTGCCGTACGTTCCGTAATTGGTAATCGTAAAGGTGCTTCCCTTCAGGTCTTCCAGCTTCACCGTCCGCTCCCGCGCCTGCTTCGAGAAGTCGGTAAGCTCCTGGGCCAGCTCGCGGATGGTCTTTTTCTCGACGTTCTTCACCACCGGGACGATGAGGCCTTCCGGCGTATCCACGGCAACACCGATGTTGTAATATTTCTTGACCATGATCTCTTCACGCTGCTCGTCCACGGAGGCGTTGAACGCTGCGAACTCCATGCACGTGTGCTGAACCGCCTTCATGAAAAAGGGCATGAACGTGAGGTGTATCCCCTTGTCCTGCAGCGCCTTCTTCTCTCGCTCCCGCAGGGACCAGAGCTCGGTGATGTCCGCCTCGTCCGTTTCCGTGACGGACGCGGTCGTCTTCTGCGAAAAAAGAAGGTTCTTCGCGATCGCCTTTCTTACGCCGCGTATGGCGACCCGCTCGACAGTCCCGTACTGGTCTTCTGCCTTGCCTGGCAGCTTCGACGCCTTCTGCACGTCCTCCCGGGTAATGCTCCCCCCCGGGCCGGAGCCCCTGACTTTTTCGAGGGAAACCCCTTGCTCCTTTGCGAAGGCCCGGACAGCGGGCGTGGCGAGTACTACCGCCTCCTCTTCCTCGGGCAGGACGCCCACAACGGAAACAGACTTCGGCCGCTCTTCTGCTGCGGGTTTTTTTTCCGCAGGGCGAGGCTCCTCGATCTTCTCTCCCGCCTCCCCGACGACCATGAGCACCTCGCCGACCTTTACCGTCTCCCCCTCTTCCCTGTTGACCTTGAGAACGGTCCCCTTTTTCGGAGACGGGACTTCCACGACGGCCTTGTCCGTCTCCACCTCGACCACGGCCTGGTGCTCTTCTATGGCGTCGCCTGCCTTGACCAGCCACTTCCTGATCTCGGCCTCGGCTATGCCTTCGCCCAGGTCGGGCAATTTGAATTCGAAAGCCATGGTCGTTGTCCTTTCACAGGTTACTTGGCGAATAGTGCCGTAGTGCGATTAGCGCAGGTAGCACGTAGCAAGGTTGATGTTACCTTGCTGCTTGACCGCTTGCAGCTAACCCTGGTTGACTGCTCTGTCGATTTAATATTGCATCACCGTCTCGATGCCCTTCCGGATCTTCTCGATCGTCGGCACGTAGTAGTCCTCGAGCTTCGGCAGAGGCATGACGACGTCCATATCCCGTGACCCGGATGATGGGCGCCCTCAGATGCAGCATGGCGTGCTGGGCGATCGTCGCGGAGATCTCCGCACCCAGTCCGCACGTCTCGGGCGCTTCGTGGACGATCACGACCCTTCCCGTCTTTTTCGCCGACTGAAGCACGGCCTCTTCGTCAAAGGGGGAGAGCGTCATCAGGTCGATCACCTCGGCGTCGAACCCCTCCACTGCCTGCATCGTCCGGTGGAACATGCTCCCCCAGGCGATCACGGTGACTGCCTTCCCCTCCCGGGCGATCCTGGCCTTTCCCAGGGGAACGGTGTAGTCGATTTCGGGCACGTCCTCCTTGATGAGCCGGTAGAGTCTGGTAGGCTCCAGAAACACGACGGGGTCCGGGTCCCTGATGGAGGCAAGGAGCAGCCCCTTCGCGATGCGTGGGGACGAAGGCACGACGACCTTCAAGCCCGGTATCTGGCAGAAGAGCGCCTCCGTGCTTTCCGAATGGTGTTCCAGCGCCTTGACTCCCGCGCCGTAGGGTGTGCGTACCACGAGCGGACAACCGAACCTACCCCGCGAGCGCGCCCGGATGCGCGATGCGTGTGAGACCAACTGGTCGATGGCGGAATAAATGAACCCCATGAACTGGATTTCCACCACGGGCTTGAGTCCATAGGCAGCCATGCCGAAGGCCGCGCCGACGATCCCGGTTTCCGCAAGCGGCGTGTCAACAACGCGTTCAGGACCGAAGCGGCCAAACAAGCCGTCCGTCACCCGGAATACGCCGCCGTCCTTGCCCACGTCTTCGCCCAGGACGACCACGTCCTTGTCCCGCTCCATCTCTTCCCTGAGCGCAAGATTCAGGGCCTGGACCATGTTCATCGTCGCCATATCAAATATCCTTCAGTTGTCTCGTCTGCCTTTGTGAGAGGCTTGTGTAGGTGAAGGTGAACAGGTCCCGCGGATCAGGCGGGGCCACGGACTCTGCGGTCTTTATCGCTTCGTCGACCGCAGCCTTAGACCGCCCGTCAACCTCTTTTTGATACTGCTCGGTCCACAGGCCCTTCTTCTCCATGAACAGCTTAAGCCGCAGGATGGGGTCCCTGGCCTTCCACTGTTCGGTCTGTTCCTTCATCCGGTAGCGGGAGGCGTCGTCGGCCGTGGTATGGTCCGCAATCCGGTAGGTGTCGCATTCTATCAGGGTCGGGCCGCCGCCCTCTTTTGCCTTTTGGACGGCATCGTGCGTTGCCTTGTACACGGCGAAGACGTCGTTTCCGTCCACCTGGATGCCTTCGAAACCGTACGCATAGGCCTTCTGCGCAATGGTCTTTGATGCGGTCTGCTGTTCCCGCGGCACTGATATCGCCCATTGATTGTTCTGGCAGAGAAACACGACGGGAAGCTTGAATAAGCCCGCCATGTTCATACCTTCGTGGAAATCACCCTTCGAACTTCCGCCGTCGCCGAAATAGACGAGAGCGGCGACCCGGTCTTTCCGGTACTTCGCGGCCATCGCGGCGCCGACGGCGTGGGGCACCTGGGTCCCGACGGGAATGCTGAGAGGGAAGATGTTCAGACCGTCCGGGATTTTCAGGCCCCGTTCATCGCCCATCCAGTATTGAAAGATCATATGCATGGGAAAGCCCGTTGTGATGTAAGCGCCGTGCTCCCTGAATGTAGGGAATATCCAGTCCGATTTCTCCGCGGCAAAAGCGCTTCCTACCTGCGACGCCTCCTGCCCCAGCATCGAGGGATAGGTGCCGAGACGTCCCTCCCGCTGGAGAGCGAGCGCACGCTGGTCGAAGGTCCGGGAAAGAATGAGAAGCTCGTACATCCTTTTTATTTCATCATCGGTCAAAGTTAGGCGCGAGGCTGCTGTCGATATTTCCCTGTGCATCAAGGATTTCGAGGCGTTTTACTGCGAAGGATTCTACGACACGTTCCGGCATCTGTATCCGCTCCTTTTTACCTGTAAGTATACCATCTTCCTGCGCGGAGTTTGCGATGGGCCTGAAAAAGCGATTGCATTTTTTTTGACGGCGATATCCATCGCTCGTCGTCCCCCCGAATGCCTTTATCGGGCACCCAGCCTGCACTCGGCGGTTGAGTGCTACGCCGCTGCAGGGTGAGTCTTCGAACCCCTGGATTCCCGATTAAAGCGTTCGGGAATGACGGATTGAAAAAAGATCGCCAGTCTACATACGATTTTTGTAGATAGGCAACAGTGTTCGCATGCCGGCCATAAAAAAGGCGCCCAAGATGGGCGCCTTTGTTTACACAGCCGCAATCACACCTTCGCGAGTTTCGACAATTCCTCCTGGATGATGCCGCGAAAGATCGCGACCTTGTATCCGTTGTGCTCGAGCGGCTCTGCCCCTTTGACCGCAGCTTCCGCTGCGTGAGCTATCACGTCCGGACCAAGCCGCTTGCCGATGACCGCTTCTTCCGCTGCCTTCGACCTCCAGGGAACCGGCGCAGCGCCGGAAAGGACAATCCTTGCCTTCGCTATCACCTCGCCTTCCATGGTGAGCTTGATGGCCGCTCCGGCTACGGCGAAGTCCCAGGAGTTTCTTGCCCGCACCTTGCGGTAGGAACTCCGCGTGCCCTTTGGCGGCCGCGGCAGGACGATCCCTGTCACGATCTCCCCCGGCCCCAGGACTGTGTCCCGAAGCACATCTACGGCCGGGAGCACGTGGAATGCATCGACCGGTATTGTTCTGCCCCCCTTCGGCCCCACGGTTTTCACTGACGCGCCGAAAGCCGCGAGGGCCGGCGCAATATCCGACGGATGGACGATGTAACAGGGTCCGCCGCCGAAGATGCAGTGAAACTGGTTCTCACCGGACGCCGCGTAGCAGAGCTTCCCCCCCTTGCGGAGGCAGTGAAACTCTCCCCGGTAATACCAGCACCTCGGCTTCTGGCAAAGATTTCCACCGATCGTGCCCTGGTTCCGCAGCTGCGGACTCGCTACTTCCGCGGCAGCTTGCGCGAGTCCGGGATATGATTCCTGAACGAGTTTGTTCTCCGCAACCTCGGTAACGGTGGTGAGGGCGCCTATTGTCAGGCCGTCGTCGGCAATCTTTTTGATCCCACGCAGGTCTGTAAGGTCCGTGATACTTACCATCTTCTTGACTGGAAGGACGCCATCGTGCATGCACCCCAGAAGATCTGTCCCGCCGGCGAGCAAGCTGCTCCCCTCGGAAGAAAGCTGCTTCACGGCGTCTTTGAGCGTTTTCGGACGGACATAGGAAAAATTCGGCAGCATGGCTTAGCCCTCCTTCGCTTTCTTCACATCAAAATCTTTTTCACCGCAGAGGGTTCAGAAGATTCCGATACCCTCTTCTCCAGTCCTACCCATCCCCACCTATATCCTCCCCTTGAAGGGGAGGAAACTTTTTGAACTTCTCCCCCTTCAAGGGGGAGATTGAGAGGGGGATGTGTCTCAAGCAGTACGCGAGAAGCTTCCGGGTCCCTTACTTCTTCGCTTCCGCAAACAGTTTGCTGAGCCGCAGCGCATTCATCGGCGTCTCGGATACGCGCACACCCGTCGCATGGTACACCGCGTTTGCCACGGCGGCAGCCGTGGGTATCGTAACCGGCTCTCCAAGACCTTTTGCACCCGCAAGGTTCGCCTCGGGGTCGGGAAGGTCCACGGCATGGGACAACATGTCCGCCGGGACATCGAGTGCCGTGGGAATTTTATAATCGTGCCAGTTCCTGTTCACCATCTTCCCTGTCTGCGATACGTCGAATATCCGCTCCTCGCTCATGGCGTACCCGATGCCCATGGTGATGCCGCCGTAGACCTGGCTGTCGAATCCCATGCGGTTCATCACCCTGCCGCTCTCGTGGGCGCCTAGGAAGCGCAGGATCTTCACCTCGCCGGTCTTCATGTTCACCTCCACCTCGCAGAACTGCGCGGCAAAGGGGTTTACGACCTTGTTCGCCGGGTTCTGACCGCGGTAGCCCACGCCGACGACCAGGCCGCGTTTCTTGAGCGTCGTTATATCCGTTATCTTGATCTTCTTCGACGGATCGGTTGTTGAGATGATAGAGTCGCCTTCGAACGAGAGGTTTGATGCGTCTGTTTTCAAATCTTCTGCGGCCATCCCGAGGAGCTGTTGTTTTACATGGAGGCTCGCGGCCCGAACCGTGGGCGCCTCGGTGGGCACGGTCTTGCTCCCGCCAGAGGGCGTGGCGTACTGAGTGGTAGCGGTGTCCGCGTTTTCTATCTGGATGAGCGTAGGCTGAACACCCAACTCCTCGGCGACGACCATGGCCATCACCGTCTTGGTGCCCGTTCCGATATCGCTCATGCCGAGGTTCAGATTCACGCTTCCGTCGGAGAAGAACTTCACGATCGCCGTTGACGGCGGGTTGCCGCCGCCCGCGAACCAGAGGCAGCTCGCCATGCCCACGCCTCGGCGGACCTGGCCGTTCTTTGCAGATGCAGCCGCGCGCTGCCTCGCCTCCTTCCACCCGAATACTTCCGCGCCTTCCCTGATGCACTGCTCTAAGCCCGTCGTGGTATAGGGCGGGTTTCCCTCCCGTCCCTGGCTGTAGGTGGGGATATTCTTAAGACGCAGCTCGACCGGGTCCAGATTAACGGCCTCTGCTAGGGAATCCATCATCTGCTCCAAAGCCCAGGAGCCTTGGGGATGGCCGGGCGCCCGGAATGGCCGGCTAGGCCCGGCGTTTATATAGACGTCCGTTGTTTCGCTTCGGACGTTGGGACAAGTATAGAGGTCGCGGACGAGCCAGTCGAGGAGCCCGGTCCCTCCTGCCGGATAGGCGCCGCCCGTGCCCAGGCCGGTAAACTCCAGGGCACTGAGCGTACCGTCCTTTTTGACACCCGCCTTGATGGTCATATCCGCCGGGGGCCGGTTTCCCGCATCCAGGAAGGTCTCCTCGCGCGTGAGAAAGAGCTTCACCGGTCTTGCTGTTTTCTTCGCGAGTACAGCCGCGATGATCGTGTTCTTTCCCGCCTGGAGCTTGCTCCCGAACCCGCCGCCCATATAGCGGCTTATGACGCGGACCTTGGAAAGCGGGAGCTTGAGCACCTCTGCGACACGAGCCTGGATCGAGTATACTCCCTGGGTGGACTCCCAGATCGTGAGACTGTCGCCGTCCCACTTCGCCGCAGAGCCGTGCAGCTCCATGGGTGTGTGGATTTCGCAGGCCGTGCGGTACGTCTGCTCGAGAACAACGTCCGCCTCGGCAAACCCCTTCTTCACGTCTCCCCTTTCGTAGGTATCGGTCTTGACCTTGTTTCCACCCTCGTGGATCTGTGGGGCGCCGGCAGCGAGCGACTTCCGCTCATCGGCAATATAGGGCAACACCTCATAGTCCACCCTGATGGCCTTGAGCGCGTCCCACGCGTGGTACGGAGTTTCAGCGGCCACCGCGGCCACTACCTCTCCCTCATAGCGACAGTGGGGATCGAAAAGCTTCATGCTCATATCTTTCGCGTACGGCCACAGAAGATCGGCCTCGGGGCTCGATCCGGAGATTACGGCGCGAACACCCGGCATCTTCTCCGCTTCCTTTGTATCGACGGCCTTGACGATCGCATGAGGATGGGGACTTCGGAGGATCGCTCCGTAGAGCATTTCGGGCATGGTAATGTCCGAGGCGTAGATCGCCGAGCCGCTCACCCGGTCATAGCCGTCGACCCGCGGCAGGGCCTTGCCCACGATCTTTGTTTTCTTCCAGGGCTCGGCGGTTACGTCAGGCTCCGGAGTTTCCGGAACCGGGATCCCCTTGACGTAGTAATCTTTCTTATCATCCTTGTTCATGCCTCACCTCGCATTTAAGGCCATCAGTAAAGCCTCATATCCACGCGCTGTCATTCCGGGCTTGACCCGGAATCCATTGGCTTTTCAATACGAGAATGGATTCCCGCTTTCGCGGGAATGACAAAACATAAGGTTTTACAATTGAACCTCTCACTATGCCTTCTTGAGTTCCGCCGCTCTCTGCGCGGCCTTGAAGATGTTCACGTAAGCGCCGCACCTGCAGAGGTTCCCGCTCACGCCCTCTCTCACCTCGTCCTGCGTGGGAGATGGGGTCTTTCGAAGCAGCCCCTCCACGGCCATGATCTGTCCCGGCGTGCAGTAACCGCACTGGTATGCGTCCTTTTCAAGGAATGCCTGCTGCACAGGCCCCAGTTCCTCGCCGCGCATGAGGCCCTCAACGGTCGTGATCTCTCTTCCGTCCGCCTCGACCGCCAGGGTCATGCAGGCATAGCGCGGGACGCCGTTTATCAGGACCGTGCAGGCGCCGCACTCGCCCCGTTCGCATCCCACCTTCGTGCCCGTAAACCCCAGGTGTTCCCGGAGCACGAACAGCAGCGACCACCGAGGCTCGACCAGGAGCCGGTGTTTTCTGCCGTTGATCGTGAGCTCGATCCGGGAAGCCTGACCCGGCTCAGTCACTTCCACGGCTTCGGCGGGCTTCACCCCGAGCCGTTCGGAGAGGGCCAGACCCGCGGCGCTCGCGCCCACACTCGTAAGAAATCCGCGGCGGGTCATGCCTTTCATCTCCGGGTCATCCGGGGACTTTTTTTCTTTATGGTCTTCTTTTTCCATGCAGGGATTCCTCCTTGACACTTTTGTCATTCCCGCTCCCCACTTTACGTTGTCATGCAGGCAATGGTTCTATCGGGAATCCAAGTTTTCAAGAAAAAGCAAAATCAAAGCCACTGGATTCCGGCTAGAACCTTGCCGGAATGACGGATAACTGGATACGTGTGCAAAAAAGTTTGCTGTAGTGCAGCAGAATTTAGGGCAAGAGCAAAAGATACAAAATAAGTTTAGTGCGGGAAAACTGCGTTGGCAAGGGCCGCGAGAAGAGAAATTACAAAATATATTTATCCTACCAAAGTAGGATATCTCGATGATAGGCTCGGAAGCGTTGTCCGATCTGCTGAACTGAAAACTCCGGCCGCTCGATGGTGATAGAATAGAACGAATGATCGGCATCGAACATCAAGGAGGTCAATTGCCATGGGTTCACAGGAGTTGAGCGGGAAAACAGCCCTCGTGACTGGGTCAAGCCGCGGCATCGGCAAGGCCATCGCCCTGGCCCTCGCGGAGGCAGGCGCGGATGTCGCAATAAACTATTGGGCACACGAACAAGAAGCGCAGGACGTTTGCGGTAAGATCAAGGACCTTGGCAGACATTGCACAGCAGTGCGGGCGGACGTCTCATCGGCACCGGACGTTACAAGGCTGGTGGAAACCGTTCGACGCGAGCTCGGGACGGTGACCATCCTGGTAAACAATGCAGGCATTGCACGGACGCAGACCCTCGATACTATCACCGAACAGGACTGGGACGCCCTCGTGAACGTCAATTTGAGGGCACCTTTTCTCGTTACCCAGGCGGTCGTTTCCGGCATGAGGACCGCGCGTTGGGGCAGGATCATCAATATTTCATCTACCGCGGCCCAGCTCGGAGGCGTCGTCGGTCCCCATTATGCCGCCTCAAAAGCGGGGCTCATCGGGCTCACGCACTACTACGCGTCACAGCTTGCAAAGGAAGGAATCACCGCGAATACCATCGCCCCGGGGCCGATTCGGTCCGATATGTCGGCGAACCTCCCGCAGTTGAACGTGAGCATGGTGCCGCTCGGCCGCTTCGGAGAGCCCGAAGAAGTCGCCGCGGTCGCCGTGCTGCTTGCCTGTAACGGCTTCATTACCGGACAGACTATCAATGTAAACGGCGGGAGGTATATGAGTTAGCGGAAACTACTTGAAAAAGCACGACCTCATTGAATTTCTTTTTCTTCTTCGGGTAAATCTTGATTTCCAAGCCATGCCGATGTTAGCCGGATATTCCACCGGACTGTGGGCCCAGCCTCAATCCCCTGAATAGTTCTGAGTATGGCCGTGGAGATCGAACAGTGCATCGCTCATTGGCGCGTTAAAGAGATAGTCATCGATGATCGTTTCGCTGATTCTCGTCCCTCCGGCGTAATTGACGATCTTAAAGGGGACAAGCACGCCTTCGAAAAATCTGAATTCGCCGAACTCGGAGCTCAGGCTCGTTGTCTTGTCACCCACTGAAAAAAGGCCGAGCGTTTTGACGATCCGGTAGGTGAGCTCGTCCACGAACACGTCCATGCTGTTTCCGGCCCGGTCCGTGCATGGAGAACGCGGACAGCGGCGCCGTCCCGGGATTCGCGTCCCAGGTCCTTCACGGTAAAGGTGTCGTCGAGCAGGGCAAACGGCATGCTCAGCTCGTTGTACTGGTATACCATGGCGAGATAGCCGGGGCCGCTTGCCTGCTCCACCTTTCCGTCGACACCGCGGAGAGCCTGTGTCCCGTTCAGGATGCGCGTTTCCCGGGACCGGGTGTACTGGATGTCCACGAACAGCTTGCCGTCCCTGCGCAGGGCGCGATGGTAGACGCCGCTGTCGCCCCGGACCAGTGCTGTTATACGCCCCTCTGCCGCTATGGAATGGATCTGCGAGAGGCGCTCTCGTCCCCCGTATGCGTTGAACACCTTGTCTCTGAGGTCTTCAGCCTGCGGCGGTGTGCGCAGGCTGCAGGATGCGAGGGGCGCGAGGAGCGCCAAGAAAAGCACCAATTGCTTGAGCGCTCTTCTGATTGGGGAACAGCGAACTCCCGGTGACCTTGGCGCGCCTTTGCATAAAGCAGTCATGCTCCTCCCCTGTCCGACCGATATGAGACTGGCCGATTATAGTACGCGGTCTGTTTTTGTCAAGGAGTTTGAAGATGAGTATAGAGCGTGTAGCGCAAAAGGCGAAATGGGCTTGGTCGCGAGATTGGCTTCAGGCGGGCTGTGACTTGGGTTTCTTGATCTTTCTGGTCCCTTCGTAGAGGTCGTATTCAAGCAGACGGCATTCGATGCCGCTGTTGAAGAACTGAAAGCTCTGCTTCGGCTTGAGGCTCACCTTTTTGGCAAGGCCGGGGTTTCCCGTAAACACGTACCCGGTATATCCTTTGCACTTCTGCTTGAGAAAGTCTCCGATTCTTTTATACGTCTCTTCAAGTTTTGCGATCTCTCCCATGCGCTCGCCGTACGCGGGGTTCATGACGACGACCCCGCCTCCTTCGGGCACCGGTGTGTCAACGAAATCGCAGACGCCAAATTCGATGAGATGGTCCACGCCCGCTGTTGTGGCGTTCTTTCGGGCCGCCTCGACTGCTTCGGGGCTCGAGTCCGTGGCGATGATCCGCCCCGCCGGACTTTTCCTCGATTCTTTCCTTGCCTCTTCGCGAAGTTCGCGCCAGAGGGCGGCATTAAAACCTTTTAAATGCATGAATCCAAAGTTGCTCCGCAAAAGCCCCGGCGCCCGGTCAAGGGCAATCTGCGCCGCCTCGATGGCAAGCGTTCCGCTTCCGCACATGGGATTGACGAAGGCGCCGCTCCCGTCCCAGTCTGTAGCGAGGGCGACTGCGGCGGCGAGCGTCTCTTGCATGGGGGCCGCGAGAGGAATTTTCCGGTAGCCGCGGCGGGAGAGCGGCTCTCCCGAGGTGTCGAAGTACACGGATCCGCGGTCGCCCTTCCAGTAGAGGTGAACGACGCTCCGGTCCCTCTCCGGGCCGGAATCGGGCCGCCTTCCTTTCTTCTCCTTGATCCGATCCACAATGGCGTCCTTGCACCGCAGGGTCGCGAAGCGCGTGTCCCTGATGCTCGGGTTCTCCACGCTCGAAGTCACGCAGACATAGCCGTCTTCGGGAATGTACTCTTCCCAGTTTATCGCCGCGATCCGCGCGTAGAGTTCTTCTGCATCTTTCGCGCTGAACTCCTGAAGCTGCACGAGCACGCGGTGGGCCGTGCGAAGTCGCAGGTTGAGACGGAGGGCGTCGTCATAGGTCCCCTCGGTCCCGACAGCGGCCACGTGCTCGGACAGCACCGGGAAGTTCATGGCGGTCAGTTCTTGCCTGAGAAAAGGAGGAATGCCCTTGGGGCAGGTGATGAGAATAGGGGATTTATGCATATGAGAGGAAGGATCGCTGCGGAGAGGGAAGCTAGTGACTGGCGAGAGACGGCCGTTTGATTTGCTAACAAAAACGACGGACGCAATGTCTTTTCCATTTTCGTCCGTCGTCGCTCATTTCTCGTCCTTCGTTTCTTTCCTCAGTTCGCCGATGCCATCAGGCGTTCCTTGTCCTTGAAAAGCACGTCGCATTTGTTCATATAGAGCTTCCGCACGACGCCCTTGCCGAAGGTGTTGTGCATTACGACGTCGCCGATGCGGAACTTGCACCCCATGTCGTAGGCGCGCTCCTTGCCTTTTGTCGTCGCAAGACAGCTTTCCCAAAGCGTTTCGGCTGCCTTATCCGCGTCTTCTTTTTTCTTCGCGGCCCGCGGCTTTTTTACGTCCGCGGGGTCCCTGAATTTGTGCGCGCTGCCGCAGGTCTTGCATTTTACCTTGACGATCGTCTCCCCATCCATGGCCACGACAACATGGTCAAGACCCAATTTGCATTTTGTACAGTAGGCGGCGATATTGTCGCCGGCTGAACACTTTTCAAGCATGGAAATCTCCTTTTTGAGGCTTAGAGTTTTTCGCCCACGGACTTCGGAGCGCTGGCCGGATGGTCCGCGGCATCGGCAATCGGGACCCGGCCTGTAATTCAAACATGCTATTATACACCATTTGAAGGAGAAAAGCTCTAATTCATTTTCCCTTACCCTGAGCAGCCGGACAAACCGGAAGACCCTGATCGCCTACCCTGGGGGCTCATATTTCATTCGGGCGCTCCGCGCCTTTTTGCGCTTGAAATCGCTTTGTTATTCTGTTACTATGAATAGGTTTTAGGGAATTTATGCTAGGAGGCTCCTTGCCGCGCGCGGACCTTACAACCAGAGCGGTTGCGGGATTTGTCGATCTTCTGATCATCATCGGCCTGGCCAGGTTGCCGGACGTACTCGGGTTCTTGTTCGCCTCAGGCTACATTCTTATCCGCGACGGTCTATTCGACCGCCGCAGCATCGGGAAAAAACTGATAGGTCTCCGCGTGATAGCAGCGGACGACGCCGCGCCGGAGGCGACCTACCGGGAATCAATCATCAGAAATACGCCGTTTGCGGTTGCGTACCTTCTCTTCCTGATACCCTACGCGGGCTGGGCGCTCTGCGCCGTGGCTGTTGGTCTGGAATGCCTGGCCGCTCTCGGTGATGAGCGGGGCATGCGTATCGGTGATCTGCTGGCGCGGACCGTGGTGATCCCGGCTGTTCCCGCGTTTGTTCGGACGCAGCAACCTCCCGGGCGGCAACCCGCCGCGGAGGAACCGCAGGACGCCGTGAAGCCTTAGCGTTTGGCGGCATTCACACACTGCCGCGGAGAGACGGCACTCTATCCGGTATTCGAAAGGAGCTTCTTCCGACAATGTTTATCAATTCCATCATGGGCTGGTTTTCGAACGACATGGCCATCGACCTCGGAACGGCGAACACCCTCGTCTACGTCAAGGGCAAGGGGATCGTCTGCAATGAACCGTCCGTCGTGGCTATTTCTAAGAAGTCCGGCAAGGTCCTCGCTGTCGGCTCCGACGCAAAGAGGATGCTCGGACGGACCCCCGGCGACGTCCAGACGATCCGTCCGATCAAGGATGGCGTGATCTCCGACTTCGACTATACCGGCGAAATGCTCAAGTATTTCATCCAGCGCGTCCACAACCGGAAGTCCTTCATGCGGCCGCGCATCGTCATTGGCGTACCATCGGGGATCACCCAGGTGGAGCAGCGAGCCGTCAAGGACGCGGCAATCTCCTCGGGCGGACGCGGCGTCTTCCTGATCGAGGAACCTGTGGCGGCGGCCATCGGCACGGGGCTGCCGATCTCTGAGCCGTCGGGCAATATGATCGTGGACATCGGCGGTGGAACGACGGACATCGCCGTCATCTCGATGAACGGCGTAGTATACAGCAAGGCTATCCGTGTCGGCGGTGACAAGATGGACGAGGCGATCATCAACTATATCAAGCGGAAATACAATCTCCTCATCGGCGAAATGATGGCCGAATCGATTAAGATGGAGCTCGGCTCCGCCTACAAAACGGACAGCCAGCGACTGACCATGGAAATCAAGGGCCGCGACCTTGTTTCCGGCATACCCAAGACGCTTATCCTCGATGACGACGAGGTGCGCGAGTCGCTCGCGGAGCCCGTAAGCCAGATCCTGAACGGCATCAAGCTGGCCCTCGAGAACACACCGCCTGAACTCTCGGCCGACATCGTGGACAAGGGGATCGTTCTTGCAGGCGGCGGCGCCCTGCTGCGGGGCATGGACGTCTTCCTGCGCGAGGAAACGTCGCTCCCCATCATCATCGCGGAGAACCCGCTGACCTGCGTGGCGCTCGGCGCGGGCAAGGTCCTAGATGACGAGGAATTTCTGAAAAAGGTCATGATGTAAGTCCGTGAGATATCACCTGGCGTGCTGATTCACCATGATGAAATAGTGTGGCGAACATCTCCGCGGCGAGAGCGCGGGGACGTGGAGGCACCGGATGATCTTTGACGGGGTAAACGGAAAGCGGCTTCCCGAGATGCCCGGGTTTATCACAAAATACAAAAAATCTATTTTCATTTTCGTCCTCTTTACGGTCCTGTTCTGGCTCCTCACCATCCAGGTCAAGAACGGAAGGTTCACGCTGCTGGAAAAACCGGTCCTTGCCGTCTCCGGGTTCCTTGAGCGCATCATCATTTGGCCGTTCAACACGGCATTGTCGATCGGAAAAGGGTACGTGTTTCTCGTAGGAACCGTGCAGGAAAACCAGCGGCTCAAGGAGGAGATCGACCGGCTGAGGATCGAAAATTCAGTCGAAAATGAACTTCTCCTGGAGAATGAACGGTTGAGGGATGCGCTCGACTTCAAGAAGTCCCGGCCCTGGACCTCGATCGCCGTCCAGATCATCAGCAAAAACATGTCGCCCGCCTCGAGCACCATCACGATCAACAAAGGCTCCAAGGACGGCATCCGCAAGGACATGCCGGTCATCACCTCCGAAGGCGTGGTGGGAAAGATACAAGCGGCGCTCCCCGGCACCGCGAAGGTCATACTCCTCACGGATCCCGGCAGCACGGTGGCGGTCAGGGTCCAGCGCAATCGGGAAGAGGGCCTGCTCGAGGGCAAACTCATCAACTGCGCCCTCAAATTTGTTTCCTTTTACTCGGACATTCAGGAAGGCGATTTGCTGGTCACTTCGGGACTCGACGGCATCTACCCCAAAGGTATCCCCGTAGCAACGGTCAAAAAGGTAACGAAGCATGAAGCGGTCGCGTTTCAAACCGTCGTTGCCGAGCCCTCCGTGCAACTGAGCCGCCTGGAAGAGGCACTGGTGCTTTTGCCATGAAACCCCACGTCTACGTCATTTTGCTCCTGTTGATCATCCCTTTCCAAGCCAGCCTTCTCGACATGTTTTCTCTGGGCGGCATCAAGCCTGATCTTGCCCTGGCCCTCATTTTCGTCATCGGTCTGCTCACCGGCCCGGCTGAAGCGGCAATGGCGGGGATGGGCATCGGCCTGGTCCAGGACATTGCCTCCGCCAGCCTCCTTGGGTTCTCCGGCCTCACGCGAGGGCTGGCCGGTCTCACTGCCGGACTGCTCGGATTAAGGATGATCGACACTACCAGCCCCACCGTCGTTCCATTTCTGGCGGCCTTCAGCCTGGTCGAAGGCATACTGATTTCACTGTTCCTGCAGGTGATCTACGGCGAGGTGCCGTTTCTCAGCATCATAACGGGCCGACTCCTTCCTCAGGCGATATATACCAGCCTGCTGGGCCTCCTGGTACTGCGGGTGGTCACCAGGAAAAACGTCCTCCCCATGCTGAAAAGACACGACGTTCAGAAGGAGCTGTAAATGGACCGGCAGGACATCCCAACCGATATTCAGAGAAGACTCCCCCTTTTAGCGGTCTTTATCATTGCGTTCACCCTGGTTCTCTTTATCCGCCTCTGGTATCTCCAGGCGGTAAAGGGAGACTATTATTATGAACAGGCTGAAAGCAACCGCATCCGGCCCGTGAAAATCAGACCTCCGCGGGGCGTCATCTATGACCGCATGGGCAGGCCCATCGTCGAGAACGCGCTGACCTTCGATATCTCGCTCGTGCCGGAAGACGCGCAGAACCTTGAGAGTACGATCCGGAAAATGTCCTCGATCGTAAAAATCGACGAGGCCTCGATCCGCAAGGCCCTGGACGAGGCCGCGGCTGGCAGGACGAAGTACGAACCGGTGAAGATACGGGAAGAAGCGACGTGGGATGAAGTGGCGCTCGTGGAAGCGCACCAGGAGGACCTTGCAGGGACCATCATCGAGCCGGAACACCGCAGGCATTACCCCTACGACGGACTCGCCTCGCAGCAACTCGGCTACATCGGCAAGGTGTCGCAGTCCCAGCGCAAGCTGGAGCAGACCGATATCGGCATGCTCGCAGGCCAGAGCGGTCTCGAAAAGATCTACGACAAGCTCCTGCGCGGTACGCCGGGCCGCCGGATGATACAGGTGAATGCCGGGGGGAGGAAGGTCAAGGACCTGGGGATCGAGGAGCCCCGGCCCGGTACGGATATGTACCTCACGATCGACCTCGATGCCCAGAAGGCCGCCGAGGAGGGGCTCGGCGAGCGCGCCGGCGCCGTCGTCGCCATGGACCCGAACTCCGGCGAAATCCTCGCCATGGCAAGCCACCCCAACTTTGACCCCAACATGTTTCCGCGCGGGATTTCACCGCAAGACTGGGTCCGTCTGATGGACGACCCGTCTCACCCCATGTACAATCGGGCTATCCAAAGCGTCTATCCCCCCGGGTCGACCTTCAAGATCGTCGTTGCGCTGGCCGGCCTTGAATACGGCGTCATCGATCCCGATGAAAAGATCATCTGCCACGGCTCTCTCGCCAGCGGCAAGCACAGTTTCCGGTGCTGGCAAAAGAAAGGGCATGGCCCCATCTCGCTCCACCGGGCCATCGTCGAATCCTGCGACGTTTACTTTTATACCATGGGAGAACGCATCGGCTGGGACCGTGTCGCCGCATATGCAAAAAGGCTCGGATACGGGACCTTGACCGGCATCCAGATGCCCGACGAGAAGCCGGGCCTCATTCCCACGACGGAGTGGAAGAAGAAGAGGACCGGCGATATCTGGCGCGGCGGTGACACTTTCATCAACTCGATCGGCCAGGGCTTCGTTCTCGTCAGCCCGATTCAGGCGTGCCAGTTGATGAGCGTCGTCGCGAACGGGGGATATTTCTATCGTCCCACCCTGCTCAAACAATCCCGGAACCGCGAAACCGGCGAGGTCAAAACGTACTCCACCGACCTGAACGGCAAAATCACCATTGACGCCAAGGCGCTCGAGGAGGTGCGACAGGCGCTGGCGGGCGTCGTTGCCGAGCCCGGCGGCACCGGCCATGCCGCCCACACGCCGCTCGCGACCGTGGCCGGAAAGACCGGGACCGCCCAGGTCATCGCGCAAAAGGTGGCGGGCAGGAGACTTTCCGCGAATACAGGGGACCATGCGTGGTTCGTCGCCTACGCGCCCGTAGAGAACCCGAAGATCGCCGTTGCGGTGGTCGTCGAGCACGGCGGCCACGGAGGGTCTGTTGCGGCGCCCATAGCCAAAAGAGTCATCGAGGAGTATTTGAAGAATGTTCAGCAAACGCTGGTTCATTAAACTGCCCTGGGGCATGATCGGCCTCATATTCGGCATCGCGTGCATCGGACTTGCCGCTGTATACAGCGCTACGTACACGTCGCGCGGTCCGTCGCCGCTCTTTTATAAGCAAATAATCTGGATCTCCGTCGGCATCGTCATTATGTTCCTCGCGCTCATTCCCGATTATCATACCGTCGGCCGCTATGCCTACATCTTATATGCCTGTTCGCTCCTGCTCCTGATTCTCGTCATGGTAATCGGACGCACCGGCATGGGCGCGCAGCGCTGGCTCGCCATCGGCCCCTTCGTGTTCCAGCCGTCCGAGTTAGCCAAACTCTCGCTCACCCTGGCCCTCGCGAGGTTCTTCGCCGAAGACCCCAAGCGTGGAGGCTATGAACTGAAGGACCTCGCCGTACCCGGCGCCATGGTCCTGGTCCCCCTCCTGCTGGTGCTGAAACAGCCGGACCTCGGCACAGCGATCATGCTGCTCCTGACATCCTTGCTGATAGCCATGATGGCAGGCATCCAGCTGCGGTCCCTCACGGTCGTCCTGCTCGCCGTCGCGGTCATCATATCGCTGATCTTCCTGGTTGCGCCAGTCCGGACTAAGATCTGGGGTTCGCTCAAGCCGTATCAGCAGAACAGGATCAAGGCGTTCGTAGACCCCGGATCCGATCCGCTCGGCAGCGGCTATCATGCGAACCAGTCGAAGATCGCGGTGGGCTCGGGCCAGATCTCCGGCAAGGGGTACCGCAAAGGGACACAGAGCCAGATGGCCTTTTTGCCGGAACGCCATACAGACTTCATTTTTGCCGTCATCGCCGAGGAGACAGGCCTCGTCGGATCCAGCGTTGTTATTTTCCTTTACCTGGTCCTGCTGCTGGTCGGCGTCGACACCGCCAAGAACGCAAAGGACCGGCTCGGCGTTCTCATGGCCGGAGGCATTGTATCCATGATCTCGCTCTATGTATTCATCAACGTGGGAATGGCCGTAGGCATCGTGCCCGTCGTGGGCGTCCCGCTCCCCCTCGTCAGCTACGGCGGCACTTCCATCATCGCCACCTTCCTGGCCCTCGGATTGCTCTTGAACATCCAGACGCGACGGTTTCAGCTGTTCTATTGATTGCTCAAAGCACGCATCGTAAAGAGCATGGGGCAAAGCGCATAGCGTAAAAGATTCAAACGCCACTGCCCTATGCGCTATGCATCCCCAAGGAGTCCCATGCTCGAAGACTTTCTACCGCTCGTAACGAAACCGGGCAGGTACATCAACAACGAAATCAACGCGGTCCATAAGGACCACTCGCGGGTCGCGACGAAGGTCTGCCTCTTCTTTCCGGACACCTATGAGGTCGGCATGTCGCACCTGGGCCTGCGCATCCTCTACCATATCCTGAACAACAGGCCGGACACGGTCTGCGAGAGGGTCTTCTCCCCCTGGCCGGATTACGAGGAAAGACTGCGGGCGTCAGGACGGCCGCTTAAAAGTCTCGAGTCAGGTCTCCCCCTTGCCCTGTTCGATATCATCGGCGTCACGCTTCAGTACGAGCTGTCCTATTCCAACATACTGACGGGACTGGAACTCGCCGGCATACCGCTTCGTTCTTCGGACAGAGACGACAGCCATCCCGTGATCGTCGCAGGCGGACCCTGCGCCGTTAACCCGGAGCCGCTCTCTGATTTCGTCGACGTCTTTTTCATCGGCGAAGCGGAAGAGGCGATTCATGAAGTCATTGAAGCGAGGCAGGCGGAGGGTACCCGGGAAGGCTTCCTCGAAGCCATTTCCCGGCGAGACGGCTTCTACGTTCCCGCGCTCGGGAAAAAAGCGGTGCGCAGGAGATTTATCCGGGAGATCGACACAGCGCCCTATCCCGACAGGCCCCTCGTGCCGCTCATGAAACCCATCCACGACCGCGTGACCGTCGAGGTGGCGCGCGGGTGTATCCGCGGCTGCCGTTTCTGCCAGGCCGGGATCATCTACCGGCCGTACCGGGAGCGGAGCGCCGAACGGATCAAAGAGCTCTTGCACGAGTCGCTTGCCTGCACCGGCTACGAGGAGTTGTCCCTCGCGTCGCTCTCCTCCGGCGATCATTCCGGCATCCAGCCGCTCGTCATCGAGCTCATGAAGAAGTACCGGGAGGGCCGCGTCTCGGTCTCCCTCCCGTCGCTGCGCGTCGGCACGCTCACGCCGGAGATGATCGAGGCGATCGCCGGGACGCGGAAGACCGGCTTTACCCTGGCGCCGGAGGCCGGGACCGAACGCCTCCGCAGGGTCATCAACAAGCCCGTCTCCGATCGGGACCTCATGGAGGCCGCGGAGACCGTATTTAAAAACGGCTGGAGCGTGCTCAAGCTCTACTTCATGATCGGCCTTCCTACCGAAACCGACGAGGACCTGGACGGCATTATCAGACTCGCAAACGAACTCCTTGCCGTGGGCAAGCGCGCCTCAAGACGGCACATCCAGCTCAACATCAGCGTATCGACCTTCGTGCCCAAGCCCCACACCCCCTTTCAGTGGATGGGCCAGGCGCGGATCGAAGAGGTCCGCAGGAAGCAGGCTTACCTCAGCGGAGGACTCAGGAGACGCGGCATCGCGTTCAAGGCACACAACCCCGAGACGAGCCTGCTCGAGGCCGCCTTCGCCCGCGGCGACCGCGCGCTCGGACAAGTCATCGCGGAAGCGGTGCGTCTCGGCTGCCGCCTGGACGGATGGACGGAATGGTTCGACTTCAAAAAGTGGATGGATGCCTTTGCGAGCTGCGGCATCGACCCTGCCTCCTGCGCCTCCCGGGCCTACAGCCCTGACGATGAGCTTCCCTGGGACCATGTAAAAAGCGGCGTGTCGAAGGAATTTCTGAAGCAAGAGTACCGGAGGGCCGCGGCATCGGAAATCACCGAAAACTGCAGGGTGGATTGCGGGCATTGCGGCATCGGGTGTACGGACGGTGGAACGGACCTTCTGGGGCTGCCGTCGATCACAGACGGCGCCGACCGAATCACACCGGCAGGAGCCGGTCCCTGACCGCGGGAGGCCTGAGGGACTTCCGGGCATGACCACGCGCATCAGAATGAGATACACCAAGGCGGGCCGCATCAGGTTTCTGTCTCATCTCGATTTCATGACGCTCATTCATCGGGCCGCGGTCCGCGCAGGTATACCCATCGCGTGGTCCCAGGGGTTTAACCCCCATCCCAGGATCGCCTTCGGTCCCGCACTCTCCGTGGGCATGGAAAGCGAGACGGAATTTCTCGATATGGAGACCGATCCATTCGTCGATCTGCTTCAGCTGACGAAGGACCTGAACGCAGTCCTGCCTGAGGGAGTACGGATACTCGAGTCCGGGGTCATTCCGAAGAAGGCGCCGTCCATTTCCGGCTGCATCGGAAGGTATGTGTACGAAGTCCACGAGCCGGCGCCCCGGGGAGAGCTGACAACAAAGATCGCGGCCCTGCTGGCACGTACCTCTCTTATCGTTTCAAAAGAGGGAAAAGAGAGGGACATCCGTCCTTGCATAGAATCGATCGAGCCCCAGGGCTCTGCCAATACCGGCGGACTGATCGTCACGCTCGTTGACCATGGCGAAGTAAGGCCGCGGGTGCAGGACGTTATCGGGCAGTTGTTCGGCATCGGACCGGAGCAATCCGCCCTGTTCCGTGTCAGGCGTACGGGCCTATTCTACCGGGACGGCGACCAATGGAAAAGTCCCCTGGAGGCCGTGTAACTCGAGCGTGTTTGTCATTGCGTTTGCAATGATTATAACGTTAATCTGTCCTGCCAAAGCAAGGTTCCGTTGCGAGTTTTACCACGCCTCCTCGTAACATCGCAACCCGCAACACGCACCCCCACTTCCTTTTTGTCCTTGTATTAGCAACCCCACTTATTATAAAATGCATTAATCATCACATCCATTCCGCCAAGGAGACTGTATGCCATCTGAGATCATCGTAAACGCCGGCCGGGAGGAAACCCGCGTGGCGCTTCTTGAGAACGGACTTGTCACGGAAATCTATATCGACCGCAAGAAAGACCGCGGCATCGCGGGGAATGTGTACAAAGGCAGGGTCATGAAGGTCCTTCCCGGCATGCAGGCGGCCTTCGTTGACATCGGCCTGGAAAAATCCGCCTTCCTCTACGTCGGCGACGTCTTCGACAGCACGTCGGAATACACGCCCATGATGGACGACGAGGGCCTGGAGCTGGAGGTCGAAACCAAACGGAAGCGTTCCCACTCCAACCAGATCGAGGACCTTTTGCAGGAGGGCCAGGAGATTCTCGTCCAGGTTTCGAAAGAGCCGATCAGCACCAAGGGTGCGCGTGTCACGACCTACATCAGCATCCCCGGACGCTATCTCGTCATGATGCCCGGCGTGAACCACATCGGCGTCTCGCGCCGCATCGAGAACGGCGAGGAGCGGAAGCGCCTGCGCGAGATCGTGAGCCGCCTCCGGAGGCCGAACACGGGCTACATCATCCGGACCGCAAGCCAGGGCAGGAGCGAGGACGACTTCACCGCCGACATCGAATTCCTGGGAAGACTGTGGGACAACATCCAGAAAAAAAAGGAGCGCACCTCGGCCCCGGCCCTGATGCACAACGAGCTTGACCTGGTCTTCCGCGTCATCCGGGACGTCTTCACCCGCGACGTGGACAGGATGGTCATCGATTCACCCGATGAATACCAGCGGGTCAGGGAGTTCGTGGACTCCTACATCCCGCAGCTTTCCCGGCGCGTGAAACCCTTTGAGGGTGACGAGCCTGTCTTCGACCATTACGGCGTGGAGATAGAAATCTCACGCGCCCTCGGCAGGAAGGTCTGGCTCAAATCGGGCGGATACATCATCGTAGACCAGACCGAGGCGCTTACCGCCATCGACGTGAACACCGGCAGGTACGTGGGCAAGCGGACCCTCGAGGATACCATCCTCAAAACCAACCTCGAGGCTTTGCGCGAAATCGCCTACCAGCTCCGGCTCCGGAACATCGGCGGCATCATCATCCTGGACTTCATCGACATGGAACGGGAGGACAACCGCAGGAAGGTCTATTCGGCGCTTCAGGAGGCGCTCGCCTCCGACAAGGCGAAAACCACAATCTCGCACATCTCTCCGATCGGCTTGATCGAGATGACCAGGAAGAGAATCCGGGAGAGCCTGGGCCGCACGCTGTGCGAGCCCTGCCCGTACTGCGACGGCCGCGGGTACATCAAGTCGAGCCGGACTGTGTGCTACGAGGTCCTTCGGGAAATCCGCAGGGCCTTCTCAAAGGCGGACGAGAAGAAGGCGCTCGTTACCGTCAATTCCGTTGTCGCCGACATGCTGTACGACGAGGAACGGCAGGGCGTGGAGGAACTGGAGAAGGAATTTCAGAAAAAGGTCGTGATCAAGGCCGATCCCAACCTGCACCAGGAGCAGTACGAGGTCGTGATGGTGTAGGAACTTACGTAGCCCCTCCCTTGATAGGAGGGGTTGGGGAGGGTGAAATATCCGGCGTGCCATTCATCCTGACGATCTGGTGCAAAGTTTCGCAATGATCATCCCTGCCGTTTATGGTTATTTTCTCATGCTAAACTTCCCCCGGTAAAATCCGATCCCTTTCTGAGAGAAGCCGCCGACCTCAAATCTGCTCTTTTGCAGTCGGTTTCCACGTCCACTGCCATCGAAGGCGTCCATGGCGTATTGCCCAAGGCGTACAGGCGATCAAGAAAAAAGGGCGGCCACTCTACCGCTCGCGAGTCCGCATCGTCCTGCGGATCACGTCGCTGATCTGCCCCCATGGTTTCCCCAAATCCCCGAAAAGTAAAGTTTGTTCATCCCGGCGTGAAGCCCCTACTAACGCGGTGATTGTTCTACCATCACGGCAGTCCCGTAAGCCAGCACCTCGGTGACTCCCGCTGTAACCTCGTTGGCGTCGTAGCGCATGCCGATGAGTGCGTTCGCGCCGTGCTCCTCCGCGTGTTCCAGCATCAAATTATAGGCATCGGATCGGGCCTTCTCGCACAGGGCGGTGTAGAGCGTGATGTTCCCGCCGAAGAGCATCTGGATTACGGCCCCGACGTTCCCGATGATGCTGCGCGACCGGACCACGATGCCCCGCACCACGCCGAGATTCTTCACGATGCGATGGCCCGGAAGGTCAAACGCGGTAGTGACGAACTGAGGGTTGATCATAGTGGTTTGCTCCTTCCATGATAAAGTACGCAGATTGCAGGTTAGCTACGAATCACAGTACAACATCTTTTGAATTCTATTGGGCAAGATGATGCCCATTGCTCAACCTACCGGCTTTAACGACGGCGTTCTGCCTAAGATGTTCACCCGACGGGGTTGTGGGACGAGGATAGTTAGAGGATTGATGGAAAGCCTTCCTTCATTGCCGCTTCATTCAGCACGCGGTCGTAGCAGGCGAAACCCGTGTCCACCTTGCCGTTGCTTCGAATCACAAGCGCCGATGCCAGGTGAATTGCATCAAACCCCCTCAGTGCATATTTCCGCGCCAGCGATTCAATGCGTTCATTCAGTCCTGCATTGACGGGAATGAGAATGATCCGGCGATAGTCGCTCTTGAAGGAAGTTGCCGTTCGGGAATACTCACGGGCTGACAAGACGCCTTCCCGAAGCTTGCGGTTCAGCGCGGCGATCATTTCCGCAAAGGCGACGACCGATGTCGCGATCCCCGTTGCCCCGTCCCACAGCTCATTCACGCGCCCGGACCCGTCCTCGTCCACGTAACGCTTGATGAGCGCGGACGTATCGAGATAGAGCATCATCGCCGGTCCTCGATGATCGCCTTGGAGAAGAGAGAACCTTTTACTTTTTTTCTGAATTTCGGCCGGCGCGGCGGTTTGTACGACGGCGGAAGGATGATCGCGCCCGCGAGCGCCATTTTGACGAGCGCGGAATGCAGCTTGCCTGCCTCCGCCGGAGCGCCTGCCGGCACAAGGCGGGCGATGGCCTTGCCCCGCTCCGAGATGAGCAGTTCCTCGCCCCGCTTCACGTCCCTCAGATAGCCGCTCAGATGGGCTTTCATTTCACGAATGCCAATGGTTTTCGTTTGCATGTAGTCATAGTAACTGAAAGTGACCTCATTGTCAAGCGGAGGGGGAAAGCTGCAGGGAGTATGCTTCCACAAAGGACGCTTGCGACTCGAGGCAACATCCGAACAATGCTTCAGGCCGATGCACTAATTAGCATAGTACCGGGAGATTGTCAATCAGTCTTGTGCGTCCGAGACGAACCGCAACCAACACCACCATGTTTTCCTGGACGACCGCGAGCGGGGCGAGGCTCTCGCAGTCTGCGATCTCGATATAGTCGATAGAGATCCCCCGCTCCTCCTGCAAAACCGCCTGCATCTTGTTCTTGAGCTTCTCCGGCTCTTTCACACCGGCCTTGACGAGCTGCCCGGCGGACGAAAGAGCGCGATAAATCGCCGCGGCGGCGCGCCGCTCCTCGGTGCTGAGATAGCTGTTGCGCGAGCTCATCGCGAGGCCGTCCTGTTCGCGGACCGTCGGGAGCACCGCGATCTTCACATCCATGTTCAGGCACTTCGCCATGCGCCTGATCACTGCGCATTGCTGGTAATCCTTCTGGCCGAAATAGGCCGTGTGCGGTTTGACGATGTGGAAGAGCTTGGAGACTACCGTGGCCACGCCGCGGAAATGCCCTGGCCTGGCCGCGCCTTCGAGGATGTCCGATATCCCCTCCACGTCGACGAACACGGAAGGCTTTTCCGGATACATCTCGGAGGCCTTCGGCATGAACAGGATATCGACGCCGGCGGACCCGCACTTCGCCCGGTCGCCTTCGTCATCGCGGGGATAGCGGTCGAAATCCTCCTGGGGCCCGAACTGCGTCGGGTTCACGAAGATGCTGGCGACAACGGTGTCGCACTCCTGCCGCGCCCGCCGCATGAGCGAGAGGTGGCCTTCGTGCAGAAAGCCCATGGTGGGCACCAGGCCGATGG
Source organism: Nitrospirota bacterium (assembly GCA_963741205.1). Taxonomy (GTDB): domain Bacteria; phylum Nitrospirota; class UBA9217; order UBA9217; family UBA9217; genus JAJYKN01. The sequence continues at coordinate 77,482 of CAVUHW010000008.1, read as the reverse complement.
TCTTTCCCTGCCGCCGCTGTGATTCAGCGAGTGACTGCATTTCGGAGATGGTGGTTATGATTTGCATGGGTGGAGCGCCGAACATTTATTATTCGTCATTCCCGAACGGTTCCATCGGGAATCCAGCCTGCACCCAACGGTTATGAGCCTGCGGCCAGCGTTTATGAGTGCCTATAGCGCGAGTGCAGGGTGTGTCTTCGTTTCCTTTACCGATGAACCAAAACCGCTGAATTCCCGATTGAGGATTTCGGGAATGACGTTACCGAGGTTGACGAAGGTGGGTTATTTCCCCAGCAGCGTCGTAAACGTATCGTGATGGTCTTCCTCGTCCGCGAGGATCTCCTCGAAGAGAAGCCTGGTTGTCGAGTCGCCTTCTGACCCGGCCTGTTTGATGATTTTCTTGTAAAGCTCGATGGCCTCTTCCTCGGCCTTCGCGTCAAATTCGAGCATCTCCTTGATTGAACCGCCGACCTTGATGGCATCGGGTTTGATCGTGGGGACTACGTCGAAATAGAAAATCCGTTCCGCAATCTTTTCCGCGTGTTTCATCTCGGCTATCGCGACGTCCTCGAACACGTCCGAAATCGCCGCCGAGTCCAGCCCTTTTGCCATGACGTGCTGCCACATATACTGGACGCTCACCTGGATCTCGCGGGCGATCGCCCTGTTCATCATATCAGTTAACGCGCTCGTTGCTTTCTGTACCATGATCGCTTACCCCTTTCGTGATGCGGCAGTCTGCTCCTTGACGATGGAAAAATAATATCAGAAAAACTCCGAAATGGGAAGCGCCGAATCCAGGACCGGGAAACGCGCAAGCCTCTGGTTTTGTTTGACAACCTTCCGGCTTTCTGGTAAAACTGTATATCTTTGCCTGCCAATGCACATTCCAGGCCTATTCCCCGGCACAGGAGGTTATGGTCCATGAAAAAAACGGTCCTTGTTCTCATGATTCTGGCTATTGGCGCACTCGTCGCCTCGGCGTCGTTCGCCCAGCAGCAGCCGCAAAAATTCACACCACAGGAGATCAAAAAAATGGCGGAAACCACGGCAATCATCGAAACGAAATTCGGCAGCATCACGCTCAAATTTTTCCCCGACGTGGCGCCGGGGCATGTCAAGAACTTCATTGATCTGGCAAAGAAAGGCTTTTATGACGGGACGACGTTTCACCGCGTGATTCCCGGATTCATGATCCAGGGCGGCGACCCGAACACGAAGAACACGGACAGGAGCAGGCACGGCCAGGGCGGGCCGGGGTACACCATCAAGGCCGAATTCAACGAAAAGCCGCACAAGCGCGGCACGCTCTCCATGGCCAGGGCCGCCAGCCCCGACAGCGCCGGGTCCCAGTTCTTCATCTGCGTGAAGGATTCGCCGTTTCTTGACCGGCAGTACACGGTCTTCGGCGAAGTCGTGAGCGGGATCGAGGCCGTCGACAAGATCGTTGCACAACCCCGCGACCAGGCCGACAACCCGAACGACCGCATCGAGATGAAAGTGAAGATCGTGGAAGGGAAATAACTTAGATCGACCGCCGATGCCACTGAACGGTCCATCTAACAACCAAACTGTCATTCCGCCTGCACCCAGCGTTTACGAGTGCGGAAACGCGAGTGCAGGGCGAATGGTTTTATCGGGAATCCATTTTGAATTTAGTCCTTAGAAAAGCCAACGGATTCCCGCTGGAGCCTGCCCCAGCATGATTCAAGCAGGGGCGGGAATGACGACCTAAGTTGTCAGTAGGAGTTTTTGTTTGAAGCAGGATATCAAGAAAATCGTTGTCGCCTACTCCGGCGGACTCGACACGTCGGTCATCATCACCTGGCTCAGGGAAACCTACGGCTGCGAGGTGATCGCCTTTACCGCGGACATCGGCCAGGGCGAGGAACTGGAGCCCCTCCGTGAGAAGGCCGTCAAGACCGGGGCGAGCAGGATCTACATCGACGACCTCCGCGAAGAGTTCGTCCGCGACTTCGTGTTCCCGCTTCTGCGTGCGAACGCCGTGTATGAAGGCCGCTATCTTCTGGGCACGTCGATCGCCCGCCCGCTCATCGCGAAGCGGCAGATCGAGATCGCCGTCCGGGAAGGCGCAGACGCGGTCTGTCACGGCGCCACGGGCAAGGGGAACGACCAGGTCCGTTTCGAGCTCACCTACTTTGCGCTCAAGCCGGACGTGAAGATCGTCGCCCCCTGGCGCGAGTGGACCATGAAGGGCCGCGAGGAGCTCATCGCCTATGCAGCGAAACACAGGATTCCGGTGACGGCGACCGCGTCGAAGCCCTATTCCACGGACAGGAACCTCCTGCACATCAGCTATGAAGGAGGCATCCTGGAAGACCCCTGGCGCGAATCGACGGACGACATGTACACGATGGCGGTGCCGGTTGAGAAGGCGCCGGACAAATCCGAGTACGTCGAGGTGGAGTACGAGGAGGGCGACCCCGTTGCCCTTAACGGAAAAAAGCTTTCCCCCGCCGTGCTCCTTGCCGAAGCGAACCGGATCGCGGGAGCGCACGGCGTAGGCCGCGTCGACCTCGTGGAAAACCGCTACGTCGGCATGAAGTCCCGCGGCGTCTACGAGACGCCAGGCGGCACGCTCCTGCACGCCGCGCACCGGGCCGTCGAGTCCATCACCATGGACCGCGAGGCCATGCACTTGCGAGACAGCCTCGTCGCCGCGCTACGCCGAGCTGGTCTATTACGGGTACTGGTTCGCGCCCGAGCGTACCATGCTCCAGGCGATGGTGGACGAATCGCAAAAGAACGTGACGGGCACGGCGAGGATCAAATTATACAAGGGAAACTGCGACACCGTGGGCCGCAAGTCCGCGGTGTCTCTCTACAACCCCGAACTCGCCACCTTCGAGGCGGACGCGGTATACAATCAGAAGGATGCGGAAGGCTTTATCCGGCTGAACGCGCTCCGGCTGAGGATAGAAAAGAAGGCAATAGCCAAATAACAAATTCCCAATAACGCTAAGGCGACCTTTTTTCGTCATTCCCGAATGCTTCTGTCGGGAATCCAAAATTCTCAAGATAGAAAAAACCAGAAGCCACTGGATTCCGGCCAGAGTCATGCTGGAATGACGGCTTAAGGGAGTGGTGATTTGGTGCTTGGGATTTAGAATTTCATGTGACACCTATGCCGAAGAAAAGCAAAATAGCAACGAAGACCCATCGGGCGAAAAAGCCTCAGAAAACCTCCAAGCCCTGGGGCGGACGGTTCACGGAGGCCACGAACCGGCTCGTCGAGGAGTTTACCGCTTCGATCCCTTACGACTGGCGGCTGTATCCGTATGATATCGCCGGCAGCAGGGCGCATGCGGCCATGCTCGCCAAGACCGGGATCATCACGAAAAAAGAGGCGGCCCGCATCACCCGCGGACTGGACGAGATCCTGAGGGAGCTGGCCGCGGGCACCTTTTCGTTCAGCATAGCGCTCGAAGACATCCACATGAACATCGAGAGCCGTCTGATCGAAAAGATCGGCCCCGTGGGCGGCAAGCTCCACACCGCCCGAAGCAGGAACGACCAGGTGGCCCTCGACATCCGCATGTACCTGCGGGACGAGATCGCCGAGATCCACGATCTGTTGGGCGCGCTCCAGAAGACGCTCGTGCACCTTGCCGACGCACACCGCGACGTGATTCTTCCCGGCTACACTCACCTGCAGCGGGCGCAGCCCGTGCTCCTCGGCCATCACCTGCTCGCCTACTACGAGATGTTCGAGCGCGACCGGGGCCGGCTCAAGGATTGTTTCAGACGTGTAAACATTCTTCCCCTGGGTGCGGGGGCGCTGGCCGGCACGGTGCTCCCCATCGACCGCCGGTTCGTGGCGAGGCAACTCGGCTTCAGCGGCCTGTGCGAGAACAGCATGGACGCGGTCTCGGACCGGGATTTCGCGATTGAATTCGTCGCGGACTGCGCCCAGATCATGATGCACCTTTCCCGTCTGTCCGAGGAACTCGTCATCTGGTCATCGGCGGAATTCGGCTTCATCACCTTGTCGGATGCCTTTACCACCGGTTCCTCCATCATGCCGCAGAAAAAAAACCCCGACGTGGCGGAGCTCGCGCGTGGCAAGACCGGCAGGGTGTACGGCAGCCTCGTGGCGCTTCTGACGCTCATGAAAGGCCTCCCGCTCGCCTACAACCGCGACATGCAGGAGGACAAGGAGCCCCTCTTCGACGCAGGAGACACGGTCACCCTTTCGCTCTCCGTCGTCGCCGAAATGCTCAAAAGCGTCAAGGTCCACAAGGAGGCCATGCGGCGGGCGGCGGGCGATGGATTCATCACGGCAACCGACCTTGCCGATTACCTGGTCAGAAAAGGCACGCCCTTCCGGCAGGCGCATGAGGTCGTGGGCAAGGCCGTTCTGCGCGCGACGGAACTGGGCTGCGGTCTCCAAGACATGCCGCTTGCGGAATACAGGAAGCTTTCGCCGCATATCAACAAGGACGTGTTCCAGGCCATTTCCGTGGAAACATCGGTGGGCAGGAGAAGATCATACGGCGGCACCGCTCCCGTCAATCTGGGAAAGCGGCTTGAGTTTCTGAAGAAGACGATGAAATGAACAACCGTTTCCGGTGGTGTGTAGCGGCCTGCCTGCTTGCGCTCATGGCCGCCTCTGCCTGCGGCAGAAAAACGATACCGCTCGTTCCCGACAGCCCGAGGCCTGAGGCGATGAGCGCTACCGAGGCCGTGGCGCGGGGCGCCGTCGTGTCTCTCTCATGGCCGCTGCCGACGAGGAACGTCGAGGGCAAGGGCATCGCTCCGTCGGATATTCGGAAGATAAGGATATACCGCGCTGAACTCGGGCGGGACCGCAAAATGACGCGCTATAAGCGGTACGCAGAGATAGACATGAAGAGCCCGGCGCCGGCCGTCATGCGGAACAACGTAGTAACCTGGACTGACGATCAAGTCAGGTATGGCCAAACGTACGGATACCGGATTAGGGCAGAAAGTGCACGGGGCGGGGTCAGTCCGTGGTCCGAGGAAGTCCGGGTCACGCCGCAGATAGCCTTATCCGCGCCGAAGGGGTTGGCGGCCAAGGCTGGAGACAGTAATAATCGGCTCACGTGGAAGCCGGTAAACACATGGATGGATGGAAGGCCTGTCGAGGGTTTCGTTGGATACAATATATATCGCGGCACTGAGAAGGGGTTCCACGACGAAACACCTCTGAACAAGGAACCATTACAGGCCGCATCGTATAAGGACGCATCGGCGGTAAACAATACTACGTATTACTATATCGTCCGCGCCGTGGACAGCCCCGCGCCTCCCTGGCTGGAAGGCCCGGATTCCGAGGAAGTATCGGCCATGCCGAGGGACTTGACCCCGCCGGCCAGGCCCACGGGTCTTACCGTTGTAGCGGGCGTGGAACGGGTGTTCCTGACCTGGAACGAAAACCAGGAGGCCGACCTCGCCGGATATTACGTGTACCGCTCGATCAAGAGCGGCAGAGATTACGTGCGATTGACGGGAAAGCCGCTCAACCGGACGACGTTTTCGGACGAAAACGTAAAGAGCGGGGTCGTCTATCACTATGTTGTCACCGCAGTGGACCTTTCGGGCAACGAAAGCTCCCGGTCGGAAGAACAAAAGGCTTCTGTCGAGAAGCTGAGGTAAAAAGTATTTTTGTAACCACTCAGGTGTCATTCCCGCGAAAGCGGGAATCCATGGTCTTTTTTCAAGACTAAATTCAAAATGGATCCCCGATAGAACCATTCGGGGATGACGATATTTTGGTTGCGGCTGCGGGAACAATTATGCATGATTTTCAGTATAAGAACGGAGAGCTCTGTTGCGAGGACGTCCCGCTCAGCGGCATCGCCCGGCGGGTGGGGACGCCGTTCTACGTCTACAGCAGCAACACGCTCGTAAACCACTTTCGGGCCTTTGACAGCGCTTTTTCCGGTGTTCCCCGGATCATCTGTTACGCGCTCAAATCCAACTCGAACGGCGCCTTGCTGAGACTGCTCGGGCGGGAAGGTGCGGGCGCTGACATCGTGTCCGGGGGCGAGCTGTTTCGCGCCCTTCGCGCGGGGGTCGCTCCCGGAAAGATCGTCTACGCAGGCGTGGGCAAACGGCGGGACGAGATCGAATACGCCCTCCGGACCGGCATCCTTATGTTCAACGTCGAGTCGGGGGAGGAACTTCAGGCCTTAAACGAGGTCGCAGGAGAGATGCGCGTCAAGGCGCGGATCGCGCTGCGGGTCAACCCGAACATCGACCCCAGGACCCACGCCTACATTTCCACGGGACTCAAGGAAAACAAGTTCGGCATCCCGATCGAGGAGGCGCTGGAGCACTACCAGACGGCCAGGGCACTGGCTCACGTGGAGATTGTCGGAGTGCACCATCACATCGGCTCGCAGATCACCGAAGTCGGGCCGTTCGTGGAGGCCATCGAGAAGGTCGCAGGGCTCGTAACGGAGCTTCGCGCCGAGGGCATGAATATAAAGTACATCGACATCGGGGGCGGCCTCGGCATCACGTATAAGGACGAGACCCCGCCCCAGCCACGCGATCTTGCATCGGCCATCCGGTCGCGCATTCCCGGAGACTGCACGCTCGTCCTCGAGCCGGGTCGGGCGATCGTCGGCAATGCCGGCGTCCTTGTGACGACCGCGTTATACAGGAAGGACAGCGGCGCAAAGCGCTTCCTGATCGTCGATGCCGGAATGAACGATCTGATCCGCCCCAGCCTCTACGAGGCCTACCACGAGATCAAACCAGTCGTGAAAACGGAGGCCGCGGAGCATGCGGTGTTCGACGTGGTCGGGCCCATCTGCGAGTCAGGCGATTTTTTGGCGAAGGACCGCGAGATTCCCGTCGTAAAAAAGGGGGAACTTCTTGCCGTCATGAGCGCCGGCGCCTATGGGTTCTCCATGGCCTCGAACTACAATTCCCGGCCGAGGGCCGCTGAAGTCATGGTCCGGGGAGGCGAGTACGTTGTTGTCCGGGAGCGGGAGACGTACGACGACCTTGTCAGAGGGGAGAAGATCCCGGCGTGGCTGGAAGGATAACGGCAGAGCATTCGCATAGCGCGATATGGGCATGGCGTTAAGCCTTTCCGCTCTGCGCTATGCCCTATCGTATTCTGCGCCATGCGGTGTTTCTATGAAAAAGATTCCTTTCTATAAGATGCAGGGGAGCGGGAACGATTTTATCCTGATCGACAACCGCAGGGCAGCGCTCAAGGGAATGAACCTGAGGGAGATGGCGGTGACCGTTTGCCGCCGGCATTTTTCGGTGGGCGCCGACGGCCTGATCGTAATCGTTCCTTCCCGGAAAGCGGACTTCAAGTGGCGGTTCTTCAACGCCGACGGGAGCGAGGCCGAGATGTGCGGCAACGGCTCGCGGTGCGCCGCGCGGTTTGCCTTCCTCAGAAAGATCGCGAAGAAGGACATGTCCTTCGAGACGCTCGCGGGCATCATCCACGCCCAGGTCAAGAACGGCCGGGTGAAGGTCCAGTTGCCCAGCGCTTCCGGCCTGCGTGCGAACATCGCGGTACCGCTCGACAGCGGCCTGCGCATGGGTCACTTCATCAATACCGGCGTCCCGCACCTGGTCTATCTTTCGAAGAACATCGAGAACGAAGACGTGGATCGGATCGGCAGGACCACTCGGTATCACGAGTTGTTCAAGCCGGCCGGCACGAATGTGAACTTCGTCCAGATCCAGGGCAGGAACAAACTCAGCATCAGGACATATGAACGGGGGGTTGAGGGCGAGACCCTGGCCTGCGGCACGGGTTCGGTCGCCGCGGCCCTGGTCGCTGGGGCGCTCGGCGTCGTCTCTCCGCCGGTTGAGGTGCTGACCTCGGGCGGGGAACGGCTTGTGGTCTCGTTCGACCGCATTGCCGATGGGTTCGATAACATCCACCTTGAAGGAGGGGCGGAAGTCATCTGTGAAGGGACGCTGTATATATAAACTACGAAGCTCGGAATCCTGAATTTTAAACAATATCAAATGGTCAATAAGAGAAAGAGGCGGCCATTCACATTTTGAATGTATTGAGGATGTAGATATTCGAATTTCGTATCTGGTTCAAGAAGGAGGTTTCCATGTTTAAAGGTTCGATGGTTGCGATCGTAACGCCCTTCAAAAACGGAAAGGTCGACGAAAAGGCCTTAGGCGATTTGATCGAGTTTCACATCAAGAGCGGCACGGACGTCATCGTGCCCTGCGGGACGACCGGCGAGTCGGCGACGCTCTCGCACGAGGAGCACCACCGCGTCGTGGAGTTCACGGTGAAGACGGTGAACAAGCGCGTCCCCGTCATTGCCGGCGCGGGCTCGAACTCGACGTCCGAAACGCTGGAACTCACGGGGTACGCTCAGAAGGCGGGGGCCGACGGCGTTCTGCTCATCACCCCCTACTACAACAAGCCCACACAGGAAGGACTGTTCCGCCACTTCTCCAAGATCGCCGACTCGTCGGACATCCCGATCGTCCTCTATAACGTACCGGGCCGGACGAGCGTCAACATGCTGCCCGCCACGGTCGCGCGGCTCCGCGAAAAGAAGAACATCGTCGGCATCAAGGAGGCCACGGGGGACATGAAGCAGGTGAGCGAGGTCCTCCGGCTCTGCGGCAGGGACTTCGATGTGATCTCCGGAGACGACTTCACCACCTTGCCGCTCCTCGCCTTAGGCGGCGTGGGCGCCATATCGGTGACTGCCAATATCGCGCCCGCTGACTGCGCTGCCCTGTTCGACGCCTATTTTGCAGGCAAGACCGCCGAGGCGCTCAAGCTCCACTATAAGCTCGAGCCCCTGCATGGTCCCATGTTCATCGAAACGAATCCTATCCCGGTCAAGACATCTCTTGCGCTCATGGGCAGGATCAACGAGGAGTTCCGGCTCCCGCTCTGCCCCATGGCTGATGCGAACAAGGAAAAGCTGAAGAAGGCGCTCAAGGACTACGGGTTGATTTAGATCTATTCACCACAAAGGCACCAAAACACAAAGAAAGCAACACCCGGTATTGCTACCTGATTTACTTCGTGCCTTCGCTGCGCCCAGCGTTGTTCCGCGAGTGTTGTCTTCGTGGTAATAAAGGAGCTTTTATGATCAAAGCAATAGTCACCGGCGCAGCCGGCAGGATGGGCTCGCGCATCATCAACGTGCTCTCTACCTCGGAAGGCGTCCGTCTCTCGGGGGCCGTTGAACGGAAAGGTCATCCGCTCGTGGGCCAGGATTCCTGCGGCCCCGCAGGACTTCCTGCAGGAGGGACGCTGACGGTCATCACGGATGACCTTGCCGCCGCGCTCAAGACCGGCGATGTGCTCATTGATTTTACGTTCCCGGAGATCAGCCTCGCGAATCTCAGGATCTGTGCGGAACTCGGCAAACCTGCGGTCATCGGATCGACCGGTTTTTCCAAGGAACAGCTCGCAGAAGCCGGCAAGCTCGTTCAAAAGATACCCTGCGTCCTTTCGCCGAACATGAGCGTCGGGGTGAATGTGTGCTTCAAGATCCTCGCCGACATCGCAAAAACGCTCGGACACGACTTTGACGTGGAGATCGTCGAGTCGCACCACCGGATGAAGAAGGACGCGCCGTCCGGCACCGCCGTGCGAATGGGAGAGGTTGTGGCCGGCGCCCTCGGGCGCGACTACCGGCAGGTAGCCAAATATCACCGCGAGGGGATTACCGGGGAGCGGACGAAAGAAGAGATCGGCATGCAAACCATTCGCGGCGGAGATATTGTGGGAGAACACACGGTATATTTCATCGGAATGGGAGAGCGGATCGAGCTCACCCACCGGGCGCATACCCGCGACATGTTCGCCCGCGGCGCTGTTCGTGCGGCGAAATGGGTCGTCGGCAAAAAGCCCGGCCTCTACGACATGCAGGACGTGCTGGGATTGAAGTAATAACTTCAGGGACCGGCGTCAGGGTCAAGGGTCAGGGTTTTCTGGACCCGGCCCCTGGACCCGGACCCTTACACCTCATAAAGGAGACTACAGTGAAAAAGAATTATGGAGTGATGTTGATAAGCCTCATGCTGGTCCTGCCGCTCACGGCGCAGGCCTTCCCGACGAAAAAGGGCGACAAGGACTGCATCGAGTGCCACAAGCTGGACAAGAAAGACGCCGAGGTAATCGTGAAGAAGATCGTGCCCACCGGGACGATAACTGATATCAAGCAGTCGCCGATCAAAGGTGTCTGGCAGATTGACGTCGACGCCGGCGAGGGCAAACGCGGAGCGTTATATCTGGACTTCTCGAAGAAAAACCTTATCGCCGGGCAGATCGTTCCGGTCGAGAACCTCGGCAAGCAGCCGCCGGCCAAAAAGGTCGATGTCTCGAAGATCCCCCTCGGTGACGCCATCGTCGTCGGCCCCAAAGATGCCGCGAAAAAGGTGATCGTCTTCACCGACCCGGACTGCCCCTATTGCAGGCAACTCCACACGATCATCAAACAGGTGACTGACAAGCGGCACGATATCGCCTTTGAGCTGATCCTTAATCCCCTTCCGATGCATAAGGACGCCTACAAGAAGGCGCAGGCAATCCAGTGCTCAAAGTCACTCGAAATGCTGGATGACGGCTTCTCCGGCAAAACGGTGCCCGAGCCGCCGGCAAGTTGCACGCCCGATGTCATCGAGAAGAACAAGGCCCTCGCGAAGACGATGGAATTTAACGGCACGCCGACCCTTGTGCGGGACGACGGCACCGTGCTTTCCGGCTTTCTCCCGGAAGACAAGCTCATGGAATGGATCGATCAGAAACAATAACGCCCGGAGCGCCGTATGAGACTGGTACGGTTTCAGGTCGGGGACAGGACGGCGTCCGGCATCCTGACCGGCGACGAAATCACGGAGCTTGACGGCGACGTCATCGGCCCTTTAATGACGCTGAAGACACGCCATGCGCGCGCCGCGGTCAAGCTTCTGGCTCCGTGCAGCCCGGGCAAGATCGTTGCGGCGGGCCTCAATTACCGGGACCACGCAGCGGAAATCGGGCTCGCGGTCCCCGCTGAGCCCGTTATATTCCTCAAACCTTCCACGACGGTGATAGGCCCGGGCGATGCGATCCGGTATCCGCGCATGAGCGCGCAGGTGGATTACGAGGCGGAACTGGGCGTCGTCATCAAGGACCGGGTGAAGGACATCGCTCCGGATGAGGCAAAGGCCCATATCCTCGGCTACACCTGCGCGAACGATGTGACAGCCCGGGATCTCCAGCGGAGGGACGGACAGTGGACACGGGCCAAATCCTTCGACACTTTTTGCCCCGTCGGGCCCTGGATCGAGACCGAGCTCGACCCCGGCGATCTCCTCATCGAGTCCTTTCTGAACGGCGAGCGGCGGCAGTCATCGCGAACGACTCAGTTCATTTTTCCGGTGCATCATCTCGTGAGCTTCATTTCACAGATCATGACGCTGTTGCCCGGGGACCTCATCATCACCGGGACGCCGGCAGGCATCGGGCCGATGAGGCCCGGCGATGAGGTTGAAGTGCGGATCGAGGGGATTGGGAGCTTAAAGAACATTGTGCGCTGATTTGAAATTTTTCTGCTGGAGGACGCGTAGTTGACGACACTGAACGAAACCTACATCCAATCCCTCTTCGCCGAGCGCATCGGCGGCAGGACGTTCGGCAAACAACAGAAGATCTACAAGTTCGAGAAGATCAAGCGCGCGAAGCGCGCGGCCCTGGCTGCGAACCCGGAAAAGGAACTCATCGACTTCGGCGTCGGCGAGCCCGACGAGATGGCCTTTCCCGGCGTTGTCCGGGAACTCCAGCGCGAGGCGGAAAAGCCCGAGAACCGGGGTTACGCGGACAACGGTATCCAGGAATTCAAAGACGCGGCGGCCCGGTACCTGCAGAAGGTCTACGGCGTCGGCGGCATCAACCCGGAGACCGAGGTGCTTCACGGCATCGGCAGCAAGCCCGTCCTCGCCATGCTCCCGTCGATCTTTATCAATCCCGGCGACGTGACGCTCATGACGACGCCGGGATATCCGGTCATGGCGACCCATACCCGCTGGTACGGCGGCGAGGTCGTGAACCTGCCGCTTTGCGAGGAGAGCGGCTTCCTGCCGGACCTCGACGGGCTCTCCGCGGACGTGAAAAAGAGGGCGAAGCTGCTCTACATCAATTATCCGAACAATCCTACGGGCGCGGGCGCGACTCCGGCATTCTTCGAGAAGGTCGTTCGGTTCGCGAAGGCGAACAACGTCGTCGTGGCGCATGACGCGGCCTATGCCGCCCTTACGTACGGGACAAGGCCGCTTTCGTTCCTCTCCGTCCCCGGCGCGAAGGACGTGGGCATTGAGATCCATTCGCTTTCTAAGGCATTCAACATGACCGGCTGGCGCCTCGCCTTTGTCGCGGGCAACGAGCGCGTGATAGCGGGCTACGGGAACGTAAAGGACAATTACGACTCGGGCCAGTTCAAGGCCATCCAGAAGGCAGGCGTCTACGCCCTTGAACATCCGGAGATCACCGATGAAATCATCGCCAAGTACGAGCGGAGACTCCAGGCCATGTCGGGTGTCCTGGCGGACATGGGCTTTAATGCGAAAATGCCCGCAGGCACTTTTTATCTCTACGTCAAGATGCCCAAGGGCGTCAGGAACGGAAGGACCTTTGCGAATGCCGAGGAGTTCTCCGAGTTCCTGATCGCCGAAAAGCTCATCAGCACGGTGCCGTGGGACGATGCGGGGTCGTACATCCGGTTCTCGGCGACCTTCGAGTCCCGAGGCAGGGCGGACGAACAACGGGTGCTCGACGAATTCAAAAAGCGGATGAGCGGGCTGCAGTTCGAGTTTTGAATCGCAAAGAGCATGGAGCAAAGCGCATAGCGCGGAATCCTGTATGACGCATCCTGCGCCATGCGCTCGGCGCTATGCGGTTTACAAATCTGCGTCCTAATATTTTATGCCGGTCATCGCGTACATCGGGCTGGGCTCGAACATGGGGGACAAGATGGCTGCATGCCGCAGTGCGCTTGACCTCCTGGGCAGAGCAGGCCGCGTCACACGGGTGTCGTCCTTTTATTGCACCGAGCCGGTTGGATACGCGGACCAGGAAGCCTTCCTGAACGCCGTGGCGGAGATCGAGACGGAGCTTCCCCCGCTGGCCCTCTTGGCCGCCTGTCAAGCGATCGAGGACGAACTGGGACGGTACCGGCTGTTCCGGTGGGGTCCGCGCATTATCGATCTCGACATCCTCCTGTACGGCGATCAGGTAATCGACACCGGCGAGCTCATCGTACCACACCCGCTGATGGCAACGAGGCGTTTCGTGCTTGTCCCGCTGTGCGAGATCGCGCCTCAGGCGGTTCACCCGGTGTCAAAAAAGACCATCTCACATCTGTTGGAGGAACTCGGCGATACGCACCGGGTGGTCAGGTGCGAATCATAACGCGTCCAAAATATAGAACCCATCCCCACCTGAACTCCCCTTGAAGGGGAGGAACTTTTAATGTTCTCCCCCTTCAAGGGGGGATTAAGAGGGGGATGGGCATAAAGAGTTGTGCAAACATTCGCGCGAACATATCAAGCGTTGAAAAGAAGCGCCGTAAGTGTGTCATCATGACCGTAAAAAAAGGCCCCCATCTTCATACAAAATACATTGTCACCGAAGGCCCCATCGGTGTCGGAAAAACGAGTCTCACCTCCCTCCTGGCCGATGAACTCGGCGCACGCCTCGTCCTTGAACAGGCGGAAAAGAACCCTTTCCTCACCGATTTTTACAAAGACCCGCAGCGCTTCCGGTTCCAGACCCAGATGTTCTTTCTTCTGAACCGCTTCAGCCAGCAGCGGGAAATGCTCCAGCCAGACCTTTTTACGCGGGTCACAATCAGCGACTATCTCTTCGACAAGGACCGGATCTTCGCCTACCTCACTCTCGACGAGCACGAGCTGCCGCTGTACGAGCAGGTCTACCGGGTCCTGGAGCCCAAGATCGTGAAGCCCGACCTCGTGATCTTTCTCCAGGCAGACACGGACACACTGCTACGCCGCATCAAAAGCCGGGGCCGGACTTTCGAAAAAGAGGTCAGCCGCGAGTACATCGCGGCGGTCAACGAGGCGTACAACAACTTCTTCTTCCGCTACAGCGACACCCCGCTCCTCGTCATCAACACCTCGGACATCGACTATGTGCACCGGCGCGAAGACCTCGACGATCTCTTGAAGCAGATCCTGGGCATGAAGCAGGGCACCCAGTATTACGTGCCGGTTTCCCGGAAATAATGACGACCGGATGGTGAAGAGCGCCTCTGGAAACTTTTTCCCGTTGCGATTTCCCAGGGGATTGTGTAAGATCGACGATACATGGCGCTCTATATCCTTAAAAGGGTCCTTCTGTTCATCCCCACCCTCCTGGGCATCACACTCATTACCTTTGTCCTCATGCAGGCACTGCCCGGCGACCCGGCAGCGGGCATGGCGGGAGAGCGCGCCTCCCCGGAGACCGTCGCGCGCATCCGTGCGGAACTCGGCCAGAACAGGCCCCTTCCGCTCCAGTATATCGGCTACCTGAAGCTCATCGCCTCGGGCGAACTCGGCCGGTCCTACTATACCAACAGAAGGATCTCGGACGATCTTCTTCAGAAATTCCCCAACACGCTCAGGCTTGCCGTGGCAGCCATGCTCTTTGCCTCGGTCTTCGGCATCGGAATGGGCGTATTTTCCGCGGTCAAAAAAGGGACCGTATGGGACCGGCTGATCACGCTCGTCTCCGTCGGCGGTATTTCCATCCCCGTGTTCTGGCTGGGGCTCGCGCTGATGCTCATCTTCGCCTTCCATCTGCGCTGGCTCCCGCCCTCGGGCATGGGCGACGGCGGCGCCGTCTACCTGGTTTTGCCCGCCGTGACGCTGGGAACGTTTTCCCTGTCCTACATCGTGCGCGTGACGCGTTCCTCCATGCTGGAGACCCTTTCGCAACCCTACATCGCCGCTGCGCGGGCCAAGGGCCTGACGGAAACCACCGTCGTAATGAAACACGCCCTCAGGAACTCGCTCATCCCCGTGATCACACTCATAGGCCTTGACCTCGGCTCCTATCTGAACGGGGCGGTCTTGACCGAGACCATCTTCGGCTGGGACGGCCTCGGCCGCTACGCCCTCGACGGGATCATCAAGCGCGATTACCCGATCATCATGGGGGTCGTGCTCTTCGGAGCCGTCGTCTTTGTTGCCATGAACCTGCTGGTTGACATCTCGTACCAATTCCTTGATCCTCGCGTGAGGACCAAGGGTGGCAATTGAGGATTCGAAAAGGATGACAAACCTTTTTTCTCTCAAGGACTTTAAGGGCAACGTCCCGGCCCTGATCTCCGTGATCGTGATTGCCGCGCTTGCGCTTGTCGCTATTCTCGGACCGGCCCTTGTGAACCTCACCAAATTAGACCCGCTCGCCATGGATCTGGACAGTTTGAAGCAGCCGCCGAGCAAGGCCCACCCGCTCGGCACGGACAGCAAGGGACGGGACGTCCTTGCCCGCGTGGTTTACGGGTCGCGCATCTCCCTGGCGGTGGGCATCATCGCTTCGGCCCTGTCGCTCTGTATCGGCATTTTTTTCGGCTTGATCTCAGGCTACTTCGGCGGCAGGACGGACGCCGTCCTTACGCAGTTTTTCGACATCTTCCTGGCCTTTCCGAGCCTGTTGCTCGCCATCGGCATCAGCGCGGTCATGCCGCCGGGCCTCGCCTCTGCCATGCTCGCGATCACCTTAGTCGGATGGGCCGGCTTTGCGCGCCTAGTGCGTGGCATCACCCTTACCCTGAAAGAGCAGACCTACATAGAGGCTTCGCGCGCCCTCGGCGCCTCTCCTGCCCGCATCCTGTACCGCCACATCCTGCCGAACGCCCTGCCGCTCATTCTGGTGGCAGGGAGCTTGCGCATCGGCGGGTTCATCCTGCTTGAGGCCGCGCTTTCCTTTTTGGGCCTTGGCGTTCAGCCGCCTACGCCAACCTGGGGCTCGATGATCAGCCTGAACCGGGCCTATATCAACTCCGCGCCCTGGATGGTGGTCTTCCCCGGCCTGGCCATCAGCGTCACGGTGATAAGCTTCAACATCCTGGGAGATTTTCTGCGCGACAAGCTGGACCCCAGAATGCGGGTCTAACGGGCGGTGGACCTCTGAAAAAGCTTGTATGTTTTTTTATTCTTATGCTATAGTTGGACGAAGGGATGTGCTCCTGAAATCAGCATCATCGAGTGAGTGACAGAGACCGCGGGTTGAATAAAACAATATGAGGACAACAGTGCCATGAATATAGCCGAAATAATCAATCAGGCGCTCGAAAAGAAGGGGTTCCACAATCTGAAGGATGCAGCGAAGTTTCTCGGCATAAGCCCCGAACTCCTGAGAGTCACCATCAACAGGCGGCACGTTCCGAAAGACAAAACCCTCATCGTGATCGCCAACAAGCTGGGCTTGGACAAGTCCATCCTGATCATGACGGCGCACCGTGAGAAAGTCCCCCCCGAGATGCAGGGCCTGTTTCTCGCCCCCTCGCAATCGAAATTGAAACGTGAGAAACGCATTTATCCCCTTTCGGAAGAACAGTGCAACTACCTTGCGAAGCTCTTGAGCATGGATGAGATCCAGCTGGTGAGAAAGATCCGTCAGGTTTCAGATGAAGGCAAGACGCAAATTGCCGGCTATGTCGACTTCATGTACGCGACCAAGAAGAGCGGGTGATCGTAAGCGGCGGCTCGAATCATGAACGAAAAAAGATATACGCGAAGACAAGGAGTAATGCGGCACCCTGTCACTCCGACTCGCGACTGCAGGCTGGGCGTCATTTCGTTTCAAGATCTCGCATGGACGGAGCATAATGTCACCATTGTCGATCTCAGCGTAATCGGCCTGGGAATTGAGGTCGATCATCCGATCACGCCGGGCATCATCTGGTTCATGGAGCATGTCTACGGTCAGAAGTGCGGGTTTCTCGTGTGGTGCAAAAAAAACGGCGATCGGTATCGGGGCGGCATCCAGTTCGTTTCCCTTATGCAGGCGGAAGAACAATATCTTCGGCAGCGACTGAGCCAGTTACAACCTGACGAACCGTTCCAGGACCCGGAGGGGGTCGTTACGAGGATGATGGCCCATTTCAAAAACCGGGAGGACGGAAGCGTCGACTTTTCGGGAGAGGGCGCTTTTCGCTGACGGCGGGCGCGCGGGATTCCCGAACCCATGGATCCAATTCGAGCGAAGAAGTCTCTGGGTCAGAATTTTCTCAAGGACCCTCACTACATTCACAAGATCGTCAGCGCGGCCCGGCTGGAGACCGGCGATAAGGTCCTCGAGATCGGACCGGGACTCGGCCACCTCACCCGCGCATTGTCCGCCTCGGCGGGAAACGTGCTCGCCATCGAGTTGGATGAGAGACTCATTCCCCGTCTGCGCGAGGAATTCGGCGGGAGCCGGAACGTAGAAGTCGTCCAGGCGGACGCCCTTGCCTATCCCTACGAATCACTCCCCGGCACTTGGAAGGTCGTGGCCAACCTGCCCTATTACATTTCCACCGCCGTACTCCAGGTACTCATAGCGCACCGCGACAAGTTTGTGAGCCTCACGCTCATGCTCCAGAAGGAAGTCGCGGACCGCATCGCATCACCCCCCGGGGGAAAGGAGTACGGCTATCTCTCGGTGCTTGTCCAACTATACACGGAGCCGCGGATCGAATTCACGGTCCCTGCCGGCGCGTTCACGCCGAGGCCGGACGTGGATTCCGCGGTCGTCTCGCTTCTCGTCCGCGGCGGGCCCGCGATTCCCGTGCAGGATCAGGGCTTCTTCCTGCGCGTCGTGAAGGCGGCCTTTTCCCAGCGCAGAAAAACACTCAAAAACGCCCTGAGACAACTTGACCTGCCCCGGGAGAAGTTTGACGCGGCACCCGAGAAAACGGGCATCGATCTCGGCCGCAGGGCGGAGACCCTCTCCGTCGAGGAATTCGGCAGACTTGCAGATTTTCTGCGCTCCTGATCCGGATACGCGGCGCTCTCGTTTCACGACGGCCTTTTCGCCTTGACTTTTCCCTCCCTTGCCATATAATGAACGCGCAAATGTTCATATCCGATCCAGGAGCGCGGCATGAAAGAAACAATCCTAAAAGCATTCGAGGAAAGCGCCCAGATAAAGATCAAGTTCGCCAGGGAAAACGCGGACAAAATCGTGGAAGTGGTCCAGTTGATCGCCCAGGCCTTTCGTGAGGGTAGAAAGGTCATCCTCTTCGGCAACGGGGGCAGCGCCATGGATGCCTCGCACATCGCCGCAGAGTTCATGAACCGCTTCCTCATCGAGCGCCCCCCCCTTCCCGCTGTCGCCCTGAACTCCGACGCGGCGCTTCTTACCTGCATCAGCAACGATTATGACTTTTCGCAGGTCTTTTCCAAGCAATTGAGCGCCCTGGGGCACGAGGGAGACGTGGTGATCGGCATCAGCACCAGCGGCAATTCGCCCAATGTCATCAAGGCCCTGGAGGTCGCGAAAAAGAACGGGATGAAGACCATCGCCCTGACCGGCGGCACCGGCGGCAGAATGGCAGGCCTCGCGGATTTCACGTTCATCGTGCCGACCAAAATGACGCCGAGGATCCAGGAAACGCATATCACCCTCGGACATACCATTTGCCAGCTGGTTGACGAAGAACTGTTCGGCAGCCATAGCAAATAATCCGGTAACTACACAAGTGAAAAAGATCGACGTCTCACGCGTAAAAACATATTCGATCAAGGGCCGCGAAAGCAAGGTCCGGATCGATGATTTTTCCCGTCCCCATGTGAAAGGCGGGAGCTTCCAGGATTTCATCGCGTCCCTCCCGAATATTCTCGCGTCGCGTCACCTCAAGGACGTTGTGGCCGCCGTGACCCAGGCCCGGAAGGACGATCGGCCCGTCATGCTCGGCATGGGCGCCCATTCCATCAAGGTCGGCCTGAACCCCGTCATTATAGACCTCATGGAGCGGAAGATCATCACGAGCCTGTCGCTCAACGGCGCGGGGATCATCCACGACTTCGAGCTTGCGTTCGTCGGGCGGACGTCGGAGGACGTCGACCGGGAGATCCTGTCCGGCGCCTTCGGCATGGCCGAAGAGACCGGCAGCATGCTGAATCAGGCGATCGGCTCAGCCGGAGCGGACGAGGGCATCGGCGCCGCCGTCGGCAGGATGATACATTCAGGCGACTTTCCCTACAAGGGCAACAGCCTGCTCGCGGCCGGGCACCGGCTCGGCGTGCCGGTTACGGTCCATGTCGCCATCGGGACCGATATTATCCACATGCACCCTTCCTTCGACGGTAGAGCGACCGGCGAGGCGTCGCATCGGGATTTTCTGGCCTTTTGTTCGCTCGTCTCGGACCTTGAGGGCGGCGTGTACATCAACCTCGGCTCCGCGGTGCTCCTGCCCGAGATATTCCTCAAGGCAGTGACCCTCGCGCGGAACCTTGGGCAGCCGCTTCGGCACTTCACCACGGTCAACATGGACTTTGTCCAGCACTACCGGCCCAACACCAATGTCGTGCGCAGGCCCACCCAGGGCGGCGGCAGGGGTTTTGCGCTCACCGGCCACCACGAGATCATGTTTCCTCTCTTCGCTGCGGCAGTCATCGAAAACTTCTGATCGGTCCAAGCAAGCACGTCTTCCAGCTCCGCTTTGCAACCCCTCAATCGACGACATATTATTGTCGCTGTCGGAATTACGACAAAACAGCAAGCAGTTTCCCTATATTTCAACATGTTGCGATCAATATTTATTTATTCACATACAAAGAATGTTCATATTTCGACAGTTTCAGGCATGCGCAGCTTGACAACTTACTGAACTATAAAGCAAATGCATGATGGCAACTTTTTTGCTTAATAATTAACAGGTAGGTTCAACAACAATCCGCGAATACAAGGGGTGCAGTGATGAGTTTGATCGTGGGTGCATTGGTATTTATAACAGGCGGTTTTTTCACGGTGACCCTGATGTCCTGCTTTACTGTGGCCAAACTTGCGGATGAGCGAAGGGAAAAAATATTCGCGTCCCTCGGTGAGGGCGGCGGTTCTGAAGATTTATTAACGTTGAAATGAAAAGTCACACACCGGGTCGTCAATCCGGACTGCGACACGGTTGATCAGGTGCTCGAAGAGGGCGCCGCATGATCGGTACACGAAAATGGTGGCCGTGGTCGTGGAAGGGTTCAAAAAACTCGCCAAGAAGTCCGACAAGAGCTGCTACGTGATCGTCCGGCGAAGAAAACGGGGAACGGAGGGTTGCATCGTCAATCTCTGGCAGGATTGACAGCCAGCATACCTCGTTCCCCTTTTCTGTCTTATTCCAAAATACTCTTTTCCGAAAGAACGTCGCCCTTCACGCCCACGATCGTTTCCGTCATGGGTATTTTTCTCCCGGAGCGGACGATCGCCTCTTTCAGGACCGCCGTCATCCCGCCACAGCAGGGCACTTCCATCCTCAAGCAGGTCACTCTCTTGACGGGCACAGTACCGAAAATTTCGGTGAACTTCGACAGGTACTGCATGGCGTCATCCAGCTTGGGGCAGCCGATCAGGACCTTCCTGCCCGGCAGAAACTTCTCGTGGAACCCCGGCGTCGCGAAGGCCGTGCAGTCGGCCGCCACGAGAAGATCGGCATCTTCGAGAAAGGGCGCGGCCGTGCCGATCAGCTTGATTTGGATCGGCCATTGCGTGAGCCGGACATCCTTGTCATTTGCGGATGGGGCGGTCTTGATCGAGGAACAGGATGGACAATCAACGGTATGGTTCGTGCTCATTGGGCACCTCCTTGTTTTTTTGTAATGACAGTATAAGGGAAAAGGGGCCGCGTCGCTATGATCCGTATCATACGGCTGAATTGAGCTATAATTTAGATATAAGCGCAAGAGCGCTCTTATTCCGCCGAGTCTGACAGGGGGAATAAAGAGGTTTCGGCATGGCCAAGGAAGATGTCATAGAAGTGCAGGGACAGGTCGTTGAAGCGCTCCCCAATGCGATGTTCCGTGTCGAGATGGAGGGAGGCCACATGGTGCTGGCCCACCTGTCCGGAAAGCTCCGGATACACTATATCAAGATCCTGCCGGGCGACCGCGTCACCGTTGAGCTCTCCCCCTACGATCTCACCCGGGGAAGGATCACCTACCGGCTGAAACATCAAGCAGCCTGACCACGCAGGCGTCGCCCTTCGGCGTTCGCGACACTGGCCGCGTTCGGATTTTACCCGCTCGATATGTTATAATCTTGCCGTAATTTCAAGGAAAGGGCAAAATGGAAAAAGGATCTCTGTGGGAAAGAGTTGTTGCGACCACGAAGCATGCGCTTTCCGCAGGCGCTCTCGTGCCGATCCCCACGGACCATGCTTATATTGAAGACCAGGGAGTACGGTTCTTCGTAAGAGTGCTCGCCAACCTGCAGCGCAAGGATGAGGCGCGGGAGAAACAGGAGGCGGAAACCAAGAAAGGGGAAAATGCAAATCCCTTCCTTCCGCCCGAAAAGGACCTCACGGTTGCGGATATTTCGGAGACACACCTGGCGCTTTTAAACAAATTCAACGTCGTGGAGAACCACCTTCTGATCGTTACCCGCGAGTTCGAAGACCAGGACATGCTGCTGACGCTCCCTGACTTTGAGGCGCTCTGGCTGTGCATGGCGGAATACAACAGTCTCGGATTTTACAACGGCGGCCGCGAAGCCGGCGCGAGCCAGCAGCACAAGCATCTCCAGCTTGTCCCGCTTCCCCTCGCACCGAATGGTCCGGCAATCCCGGTCGAGCCCATGATCTCGCAGTCGCCAAAAAGCGGCGTGAGTGTGGCGCCCGGATTTCCCTTCCTCCACTCTTTCATTCGCTTCGACGGAGATTTAGCCGGCTCACCGCCAAAGGCGGCTCGGATGACCTTCGAGCTCTACCGTACGATGCTTTCCAGCGTCGGGATGACGGCCCCGCAATTATCAGGTCGCATACGACAATCCCTGCCCTATTGTCTCCTGGTGACCCGGGACTGGATGCTGCTCGTGCCAAGGTCCAAAGAATTTTTCGAAGACATTTCAATCAACTCTCTGGCCTTTGCCGGATCATTTTTCGTGCGAAATGAACATCAGCTTGAGCGGCTGAAGACCGTGGGCCCCATGAACGCGCTCGCAGCCGTTTCCTTTCCGAAAGATCGCTCATGATCGGGACAACCATCGTATTCATTCCTCCCCGACATGACCGACTCGGTCATCCCCGCAGGTCTTGAGGCCCCCATGCTCCAAACTATCCACCCTTCGTTGCCATCCCGCAGACGTTCTTGCCTATCTCCAGTTCCTTTTGCCTGGCCTCATCGAACCTCGCTATTCCGAGGTTCGCCTTGCGAATGTCCTGATAACGCTCCGGGTTCTCCAGCAGGTTTTTCTGAATGTATCGAATGAAGGCTGCCTCATCCCGGATCTGAAACAGGTCCAGCTCCTTCCTCGCCCGGCCCATGGTCGTCATGATGACGCCGCTGCCGTCCTGCTCCCGTACTGACGATGAATGACTCGGCAGGACGATGACCCTGTCGTCAAGACCCTTGAATCGCCTGAAGAGAGTATCATAAAGAAGCGAAGCCCATTCGGCGGCCTTCCCCCCGAGGTCCGGCCTCCCGATGCCGGTTTTCATGATCGTGTCCCCGGTGAAGAGATATCTGTTGTTCAGCAGGAACGACGTGCTTCCGGGTGTATGTCCGGGGGAATGGATTACCTCGATGATGTTCGTTCCGAAAATGAAGATCTGATTGTCCGCGAAGGGAACATAGGGGTATCGTGCGCCATCGCGCGTCAGCCGGATGCAGATAGTAGGCAGCGCCTGACTTTTCGGCAAGCTCCCGGCCTCCCGAGATGTGGTCTGCATGAAGGTGGGTGTCGAAAACTTTGTCGATTCGTAAGTTCTGCGAGGCCGCGAGGTTCTCGATGCGGTCGAGATGGCGGGCCGCGTCGATCACGACGGCGGCGCCTTGCGATACTACGAGATAGGCCAGGCAACCTCGCGCCACGCGATAGATCTGATAGATGGTAGGGTCATCGGCGATCTTGTGCGTCTCATAAAATCCGCTCCAGGCGTCCATGCCGCCCTTGAGACTGACGGCGCTGATGCCAAGGCCCTGGAGCAGCTCTGCGGCATACTTCGACGAGTCACCATGGGCGCAAACGGTCACGATTTCCTTTCCCTTCGGGAATTTGGCGAGATGACGCTCCTCTTCACCCACGAACTCTTCCTGGGGGATATTCAATGCCTCGAAATCCGCACGCCCCTCGATACGCCAGGACTTGAACTCGTCCTCGTTCCTGAGGTCGAGCAGGAAGTCCACTTGCTTATCATCCAGCCTCTTTTTCAGCTCTTCCGAGGAAATGACTCCACCCTCGCTCATTGCACAGACCTCCCTCGTTTTATATTAAGGAAAGCTCAGACCGCGGCTGCTCTCTTCCGGAAGAAATACAGGGCAATCCCGACTGCCGCCGTGAGTGCGCTCAAGACCTGCCCCATGGTAAAAGGACCTGCGATAAAACCGAGCTGAGCATCAGGTTCCCGGAAAAACTCCACCAGGAATCGGAACAGGCCGTAGAGCATGAGGATGAGGGCCGTCATCATCCCCGGCGCGTGTCGTCTGTCCTTGGCAATCCAGAGGATCGTGAACAGCAGCACGCCCTCGAGTCCGAACTCATAGAGTTGCGACGGATGCCGCGGCAGCGGGCCTCCCCCGGGAAACACCATGGCCCAGGGCACGTCGGTCACCCTGCCGTAGAGCTCTCCGTTGATGAAGTTCCCGAGCCTTCCCAGGCCGAGCCCGATGGGAGCGGTTACGACGACGAGGTCGGCGGCCAGCCAGTAATCGACACGATATTTCCTGCAGCACAGATAGCCCGCCAGGAGAGTACCGATCATGCCTCCGTGGAAGGACATGCCGCCGTGCCAGACCGCGAATATCTCGAGAGGTTTACCCGCATAGCTCGCCAGATCGTAAAAAAGCACATATCCCAGCCTGGCGCCGAGGATGAGGCCGAGGACCAGGTAGGTATAGAGAGAATCAAGAAAGGCTTCCGGGAACACGACGCCTTTCTGTTCACGGCCCTTCCCCCCTGTCCTTTGATTCAGCTCACTAATTTGTCGTCTGACCAGCACATAGGATGCTGCAAACCCGGCCGCGTACATGAGTCCGTACCATCGCAGGGCGAACGGGGCCGATGCGTACGATTTCAGGATTTATGTGAGGATAAGGAATCACGCGATTTCTCCTTTTCTACAGCCTTTACTGCGTCCGGACTGGATCGTTTCGTCTTCCTTATTATACAGCATACCGATCTCTCATACAAAGGGCATACGAATTGAGGATCAGCCGGCTCTGTGTAAACCACAATCGAGGATCGTGCTAGAATATAAACAGGATTTATTTGAGCTTGTTTTCGGGCGAAGGAGATTTGTCATGACTACTCATCAGGATACTCTGAAGCATACATTTATGCCAGTGGGCGCATTCACCGCATACCTCGCGCCAGTTGGTCTTGTGGTGGCTGTGTTTGCAGGCATTGCCGAAGCCTTTGCAGGCTTCGGAACCAGGTGGGCGTGGTGGCATTTCACGACCGGTTTTGCTATTCTTCGGTGGGCTGCTGTTGCCGGGCTAGCCGCTGCGGTACTCTCCCTGGCCGGCGGCATCGCCGTGAAGCACGCGTATCGACGTGCGGCTCTCTTCATGGCCGCGGCCGGAATTCTGATCGGTCTCTTGGCGGCCGGCATACCCTGGTCATGGTTGCGCACGGCGCAGCAGCTGCCGCGGATCCACGACATCACGACCGATCCGGCGGACCCGCCGCGGTTCGCGGCAATTCTGCAATTGAGGAAAGACGCCGTCAATCCCGCGGAATACGGCGGTCCTGTTGTTGCCGCGCAGCAGCGAGCGGCGTATCCGGACATTGCACCGCTCGTAGCTGCCGGTCCCGCAGACCGCGGCTTTTGAAAGGGCGCTTCGCGCGGCGAATGACATGGGATGGCAGATCGTTGATGCGAACGCGCGCGAAGGGCGCATCGAGGCCACGGCAACCACTCTCTGGTTCGGGTTCAAAGATGATGTCGTTGTCAGGATTCTTCCCGCGCCGCAAGGAAGCAGGGTTGATGTTCGTTCTGTTTCACGCGTGGGCTTGAGCGACGTAGGGACCAATGCAAAACGGATTCGAGCCTTCCTGCATAAGCTTGAACACAAGGATAAGGTAAAACCCGGCGTTATTCTTATCCCCCAGGTGATGGAGCATCGATCGTTGAAAGCGCCCAGTTCATGAATGATGAGAGGAAATCGTCGTCATGCCACGGTTTTGCTGAGTCTTTCGGAGCGCAAAAGCACAGGACACGGCCGGATCATGTTTGACCGGCCTGTATAATCTTTTTCAAGAGAGCGAAGTCCCGAATGAACTGTTTCTTCCCTTCCGGAAACCGCATCGCATAAGCGGGATGAAACGTAATGAAATATTTCCTCCCCTCTTTTTCAATGACCGTTCCGTGCGTCCTGGTTATTTCCATCTTACGGTCAAGCATTGCAATGCACGCCGAATTCCCAAGGAGCACGATGATCCTGGGCTTGATGATTGAAAGCTGCTTGAAAAGATGCTCCCTGCCGTGAATGAGTGTTTCTTTTGAAGGGGTGCCGCGAAGCGGAAGATAGTGTCCGGGGCTGGTGATGAAGACTTCATCCTCGTTGAGCCCGAGCTCTCGGATCTCCTGGCGCAGAAATCTGCCCGACCTGCCGATAAAAGGCCTGCCGCTCTTTGCCTCTTCCTTCCCCGGCGCCTCGCCCACGAACACCACCTCTGCATCGGGATTGCCTTCCCCGGGAACCGCCATTCCCGTGCCTCCTTTTTTACAGAGACGGCATGCACTGATTTCTGAAGCAATTTTTTGTAATGCCTGCTGTTTATTCATATCTTTCAACCGTGAACCGATGCCCTTTATTTGTCCCCCCTGAACATGTCTCCAATGGCCTTTCAATACTATATTATTGTACCCCATTCTTTGCGCCGCCTTCGGAGGTAAGGCTTTTTTCGTATCTTAGGAAGAAGAGCAGATAAAGAAAAAATATTCATCTTGACTGATGACATAATTTAAAAGAAGTGGTATCATAATTGTGAAGTTAAAAAGGCGTTGCGCGGACCCGAAACAGCAGTCGCGCAAGTATTTTTGATTTCCGTTGAAGGCGGTAAGCTTTGGAAGGAAATGATCCGGATCGGCAAGCAGAGAGTGGAGAAATCCGCAGCTGCTCCCAGATCGCAGGATCGTAGAAGTTCGAAAGCTGAAGCCTTAAAGACCGAAGGAAGATACAGGAAAAGAGAAGGGATTACTTTAACGTCTGCGAAAGCGGAGGGAAAAAGTAAAACTGATCTTTATTGTATCTCTCCCGAGGTTCAACGGAAAAGCCAAGATACGGGTTCGAGCTAAACGCCTTTTTTATTATCATTCTGCCTCGCCGTCATAACAGCCCCCGCAACAAACTCTACACCTTAACATGCAGCATCGGCAGACGCAGCCTTTGCCGCTTGTTCTCTCCCTTGAAAAGGATCGCCCGTCTCACAGGCACGTCTCCCCGCTCCCCTTCGTGCTGCGCCTGGAGCTTCGTGGGCAGGCTCGCCGCGTGCTGGATCGTGTGCTTGCCGAACTTTTGGGATATGCGGTCGATGCTCTCGTAAATCCTCGCCATCTTCTCGATCTTCGTCGTATCATCGAAAAGTGAGTACTGCACGTTTTTTTCCTCGATCAGCCCGGCAAGCACCGCCCCGGTCTGGCGGTAGAGGGCTTTGGGCTCGATACAGATGCTGGAAGCCCTCCCGTAACAGTTCGAAGAGCTCTACGGGATAGGCGGTAGGGCGGCTGAGCTTCAGCTCCACGCCGCTGCCCGTAAAGTCCTGCTTCCGGAGAAAGATGACCACCCGTGAGGCGGCGAGCTTGTAGCGCCGGGCCTTGATGCAGGCGTTCTCCAGGTTCTTCGCGAGCTGGGCGAACACAAAGGTCTCGTCAGTCGAGGCGGGCGTGAAGGTCTTTGCCTTGCTGATGGACTGGTAGCTGCTCTTCGTCTCCGTCGTGACGGGGTACACGCTCCTGCCGTTCAGCTCGTGCCAGATCTCCTGATACGGTTTTGACAGATGCGTCCTGACAAACTCCTCGTCCTTCCGCGCGAACTGGAGCGCTGTGGTAATGCCGCACTTGTTCAGATACGCCGCGGTGTTCGGTCCGATGCCCCAGACCTTCTCCACGGGAAGTTTTTCAAGATAGAGATGGATCTCGCGGCCCGGGATCATGGTGATCCCGTGCGGCTTCTTGTGCTTCGACCCGATCTTGGCCAGGACCTTCGAGAGGGAGACGCCCACAGACACGGAGAGCCCCAGCTCCTTCTGGATGGTCTCCTGCATCTTTTTCGCGCGATCAATGCATAGGGGCCGTGAAAGCTCCGCCTTAGGCCGGTAAGATCAACGAAGGCCTCGTCGATGGAATACTCCTCCACGTCAGGAGAGAAGCGCCTGAGGATCTCGAACATCCTGACCGAGAACAGGCTGTAGGTCTCGTAGTCCGACGGCAGGATGACCGCGTCGGGACAGATCTTCTTCACCTCCGAGAGCCGCACCCCGCGCGAGACGCCCCGCGCCTTGGCCTCGTAGGAGGCCGCGGCCACGATCCCGCGCTCCTTGCCCGTGATCACCGGCCTGCCCCGGAGCTCCGGATGGATCGCCTGCTCGCAGGAGGCAAAAAACGCGTCGGCGTCCAGATGCAGGATGGCGCGCGGCCAGGAAGTAAGTTGGATGAATTGATTGTCCATGTTCGCTTCACGTTGATATTGGCGACAGCATATTCGCATCGCGCGCAAGCAGCCACTTGCCGCCTTGCTTCTTGAGAATGGAAAGGGTATGCCCTGCACGCGTCATTGACGGAACGCCCCCCGGCGGGGTAACCACGACCGTCAGTTTTGTCCACATGAACGCCCACTCTCCGAGCACCCGGATCTCCTGGATCTCGCTGGTGCCGTCGAACCGGGGCGCTCCCTGGGCCCGCTGGGCATTCGCCGCTCCGGCGAAACCCGACTTTCCGATCATCGGCGGATGGCCCGGCATCAGAAAAACAACATCATCCGCCATCAAGCCTAAGACCGTTTCGATGTCACCCGCCCTTGTCGCCGCCATCCAGGTGGCAACGAGCTGACGGATCTCTTGTTCGTCGCTATTCATGTTTGCTCCTCCCTTTAGCTGCGGGAAGGATCGGTTTTCGAAAACCTTCGAGTCCGCCTACAACCCTGGCTTCCCCAGCTTCCGTTCCACTTCGCGGCTCCGGAGCACGGCGCGTTTGACCTTGCCGCTCACGGTCTTGGGCAGTTCGGTCATAAACTCGATCTCCCGCGGATACTTGTAGGGCGCTGTCCTGCCTTTTACGAATTCCTGGATCTCGTGCGCCAGGGTGTCTGAGGCCTTGAAGCCCGGCGCGAGCACGATGTACGCCTTGATGATCTCGCCGCGGACGGGATCGGGGCTGGCGACCACCGCATTCTCGGCCACGGCCGGATGCTCCTGGATCACGCTCTCGACCTCGAAAGGCCCGATACGGTAGCCCGAGGCCTTGATGATGTCGTCTCCCCGGCCCACGAAGGTGAAGTACCCTTCGTCATCCTTCGTTGCCTTGTCGCCGGTATTGTACCAGCCCTGCTGGAAGACCTTCGCATTCTCGTCAGGGTCCTCAAGATAGCTTTCGAAGATGCCCACGGGCTTCACGGGGTCCACCTTGACACAGATGAAGCCGACGTCGCCGGCTGCATGCCGGTTTGAAATTCTCGTCCAGGATATCGATGGTCAGGTCCGGGACGGGCTTGCCCATGGACCCGGCCTTCACCTTCATGAAGGGATAATTCGCGATCAGCACCGAGCTTTCGGTCTGTCCGTAGCCTTCGTGGATCGTCTTTCCCGTTGCCTTCTGCCAGACCCTGATCACTTCGGGGTTCAGCGGCTCGCCTGCGGACGTGAAATGCCTGACCCCGGAGTAATCGTACTTTTGCGAGATCTTCCAGGATCAGCATGCGGTAGACCGTGGGCGGTCCGCAGAACGCGGTCACTCCCCTGGTTGTGAGCAGTTCCAGGGTCAGCTTGGCGTTGAACCGCCCTTCCGCATTATGAACGAAGAATCCCGCGCCGATGGCCCATTGGCCATAGAGCCCCCAGGCCGACTTGGCCCAGCCCGTGTCCGACACGACCCAGATCAGGTCTCTATCCGTCAGCCCGTGCCACAACCCGGCGGTCCGGAGATGCCCCAGCGGATAGGAGCAGAGATGATGGACCATCTTGGGATACCTGGTGGTTCCGGAGGTGAAATAGATCAGGAAGGAATCAGAGGCCCGGTTCGGCTCCACGTCGCCCCTCAGAGCGGGAGACGCGGCGGCCATGGCTCGCTCCGAAGTCGTGCCAGCCCGCGGCATCTCCGTCGAGCAGCGCCTTATTCGCAGAAAGGGAGCGCTGATGCTCCTCGCGGCCTCGTCCACCTTGGCATGGTTCGCCCTGTTCGTGACAACATGTTGGCTTTACCTTTCATGAGCCGGTACTCGATGTCGGACGCAAGCAGGATGACCGGCGCCGGCACGACGACAGCACCGAGTTTATGGCAGGCCACGAGCAGCAAGTACCATTCCGGGACGCGGCCGAGCATGATGAACACGCGGTCGCCCTTTTTGACGCCGATGCCTTTGAGCGCGTTCGCGGCCTGGTTCGAGAGGCGGGAAATATCCCGGAAGGTATATACCCTGGCCTCCTTTCCCGCAGGGTCGGTCCAGACCAGCGCCCGTTTCGACGGGTCAGCGGCATGCCGGTCGATCACGTCGAACCCGAAGTTGAACTCCTCCGGCACCTCGATCCTGAAGAGAGCTCGGGCCTGATCGTAATCGTGTGCGTTCAAGGAAAACATGAATACCTCCGGAATTAATATAAAAAAGGTCAGCGGGCATCGCCATATCATTGAGGGAGACTGTTTGACCACTGTTTGGAGTTCTTACGTTGTAGCCAACAATGAGCTAATCCGCTTGGCGGGTTGATCGATTAGCTGGTTTTCAACACTCTCGAACATCTCACCCGACAAATGCCCTTTCGCCACCCGCGTCACCGGACCGGTCATCACGATGCGAAACGCGGCGTCCATGGATACCTCGATCTTGCCGCCGGGCATATGTACGGTCATAGTTGAATCGCAGAAACCCAGTTTGTATGCAATGGCGGCTGATGCGCAACTGCTGCTGCCCGATGCCAGGGTATACCCCGCGCCTCGCTCCCATATCTCGATCCGGATATTCCTTCGGTCCAGAACCTTTACGAACTGCACATTCGTCCGATTGGGAAATAAGGGATGAACTTCCAAAAGCGGGCCATACTGTTTTGCCAGTGACGGTGATACCTCATCAAGCAAAATAACGCAATGCGGATTGCCGATGGTCGCACCGCAGAACTGAAAGGTTCTGTCGCCTACGGTGACTTGTTCGCGCAAAACCTCGCGCGATGGGCCGGCAACCGGGATGTCCTCGCTTCGAAAACTCACCATGCCCATTTCTACCCGGACAAGTTTGCCGCTATCCAGTATCTGCGCCTGAATGACGCCGCCTTTCGTTTCTACGGAAAAAAGGCTGTCGCCGACCAATTTCCCGTCCCATAGATAGCGGCAAAAAATACGAAGGCCATTGCCGCTTTTTTCCGCCTCACTTCCATCAGGATTGAATATTCGAAGAGAGAAGGAAGCCTTTGTAGACGGCAGCGGGCCGAAAAGTATTCCGTCCGACCCGATGCCATAGTGTCGGTCGCAGATGGTCTTGATCTGCTCGGCCGTAAGCGCCCAAGGCTGGTCGTAATCTTTCGGATCGAGGACCAGATAGTCGTTACCGAGGGCATGATATTTGGTAAATTTCATACGTGTGTAACGTTCGACGTCACCGAACTCCAATGCCGGGTCGGACCAAGGGAAGCTGTTGATACTCCAGTGGTATGTCTGAGTTGAAATGGCCCACCATCTTTAAAACCGACGGGCGACCA
Source organism: Nitrospirota bacterium (assembly GCA_963741205.1). GTDB lineage: Bacteria > Nitrospirota > UBA9217 > UBA9217 > UBA9217 > JAJYKN01. Next base: position 46,461 of record CAVUHW010000008.1, on the reverse strand, counting down.
TAATCGTTCATGCAGCCCCTGTAATATCCAGTGGACCATCTTAACTGCGTTTCGGCATTTTCAAAGCATTCCTTCTGTACTTCAGATACAGCTCTTCGACCTTTGTTCTCGCCCAAGGGGTTTTCCTCAGGAACTGCAGGCTGGACTTGATGCTCGGGTCATTATTAAAGCATCTTATATTGATGATCTGGCCCATTTTCTCCCATCCATGATGCTCCACCAGCTGGGTAAGCATCATTTCCAGCGTGACACCGTGAAGGGGATCTTTATGTTGCTGGTCGCTCATGTCTATCCTTTTTTGATGACGAGATCCATGCTATATCAGCCGCCCGCTGGATTGCTCCGGTTTGAGCGCTCTTCTGATAGCCTTCATACACTCGTTGCCGGGACCGATTCTGTCATTCACCGCGAAAGCGGGAATCCATTCGCATTGCGTCATTTATTCGTTTTGCTTAACCTTCGCGTCTGCCGGCGGTTCCCCTGCCCCAAGGCGTCGAGGAATTCCCTGACAGGCGCAGGATCGTATTTCCTCATCAACGAGCCGATATACTGTATCTGCCGGCTAAGGGGATGGTGTTTTGTAATGGTCTTTGCCGCTTTCACGGCAGCCAGGACGTCCTCGGGCAGATCGCTTTGTTTGAGCTGCTCGTTCGACAACTTCACAAGTCGTTCACCCAGGTCCTGCAAGGACAGCGCCGCTTTTTTCTTCTGCGTTTTGCTCAAACGCACCGGCTGCTCCTCCTGCGCCTGTCCGTGCCGCACCGCTTTTTTCATGTCTCTTTTGTGTACCAGTCCCATGTCTCAATCCTCGTGATTTGCCGTTATTTTCAAATGGCCGACTACTGGAGATAATTTCAGAGTCCTTTAATGAACGTGTAATACTCCTTGATGGTACGAATGGATTCCATCGTGGTTTGGAACAACATCCAACTGAGAACAAGGATTCCTATGGTGAGTCCGATCTTCCATCCCCGCGTCGTTTGTGGACGCCACCAAATCAGGGGCAACGCCAGAGGCCCCACAGAGCAGACTGCGATGACAATAAAGGTTTTTCGGAAATACCATGGGATCTTTTTTTCTGCAAAACGTGGGGGGGGCGGCATCCAGAAATTCACCGCAGTGTTTACACTTTTTAGCGTCGTCTTGAATATCTTCAGCGCAGAAAGGACACTTTTTCATTATCAGCTCTCTTGGTAATAACGCTTCGCCTGAGGGACGCGGTTTTCAGCGACCCTCTCGAAGGAAGGTACATCCGTTATATCCGGTTTGTCAGAACCCAGGTACAATTAAGGGTGCTCTGAGTATTGTCAGTTAGGTCTTGCTGCTTGTGCCGGTTCCGGCTAATAGGGCGATATCCTTGTTCTCGATGATCCGTCTTGAAGGACTTGCTTTGGCCGCCTGTATCATTGCAAGGCCTACATCTTCCAGTGTGCATACATACTTCGGGCTTATGACTTTTAAGAGGGGATACATCATTCCAACCGCCTCGGAGATTGTATGCGCATGCCTGAGGCCCTTGATGGGCTTGATAAATCCGGGCCTGAACAGGTACACGGACTTGAACGGAAAATCCTTCAGGCGATTTTCCACCCTGCCCTTCACGCGCGCCCACATGATGCGGCCCTTCTCAGTGCTGTCGGTCCCGGCACCGGATACATAGCAGAAGGTCATATCAGGGTTGAGTCTTGACAAGGTTTTAGCAGCCTCCATCGTCAGGTCGTACGTCACGCGGGTGTAGGCTTTTTCACTCATCCCCACGGAAGAGACGCCGAGACAGAAGAAGCATGCGTTATAGCCTGCAAGCTCCTTTTCAATGGCTGAATAGTCGTAGAAATCGTTGTGGATCAATTCCTTCAGTTTGGGGTGTTTCACATTGCACGATTTTCTGCCGATGACCAGAACGGATTCTACGTCCCGATGTCCGAGTGCCACGTGGAGAACGCCCTCCCCCACCATGCCCGTAGCCCCGAAAATAATCGCTTTGATCTTCATAGATTGTTCATCCTGTTTTGAACGTATAACGAGTCTGTAGAAAAAGCCATTATTCGTCTTTAGCTGAGGCGCCTCGTTACGAGCTTTTCATTTACTCATCCGAAAGCTTTCTTACGACCAGCTCGGGCATGCCATGCTTCGCTACAAACGCCTGATCTGCCTTCACAACCGTTATCTCCGCCTCAAGAGGTTCTCGAAGCGGCAGGTCAAGTGGTGCTCGATACCAGAGGACGGCAAAGCCGCTTTTCTGGCTCCCATATGGGTCGCTTGGCCCGTGTATAAGCTTTGAGAGCACTGGCTTATGATCATGCAGTATTTCCAGCCGAAGAACAAAATCGCCTTCATAGGCTGTGGTAGTTGATCGCGGGTTTGCAACCTGGATGGCAAACCAGTGCAACCCAGGGTACTTATTCTCGAAGCTTATCTGATAGCTCTGGCCTTCCTTCCCAAGATCGATAGTGCTCACTGATAGCGGCTTATAAAGATCCGTGGGTGAAAATATCCAGTTGAAGCCTGGGCTGTGCTTGCGAAGCACAGGAATAGCAGCAGCGATTATCACAGCGATTATCGCAGCAAATATGACAACTCTGATTCCAAATATGATGGCTTTTTTGAACAGCATGATGGTCCTTATGTTTTTCCCCAACCAGTTATTGAGCCGTTAGGAGCCGGCATCAACATATATTTGCATGCATCTACCTGTAGAACCGCATCGGCATATCCGCGGCTTCGATTCGCAGGGGAACAAGGGCGTCCGCAGCGTATCGCGGCGGAGGTGGTGTCCATTCCGATCCGGATTTCTCTGGCATCGCACTGACCTAATTACGTCAATCAGGGTCATTCTTTTCCGGCACATCTTCTATCCAGAGAATGTGCTTCCTGACCGGCGCTGCGTCTCGTACGGCATCGAACAGCTTTCTGTCGGCGGTCACCAGCCGGCAATCCGCTGTCAGGGCGAGCGCCAGATACAAGCTGTCATAAAAGGACCGCTTCAGGCCGCAGGCAACGGTCATTGCGTTTTCCGCGAGAACGCTTGCAGGGTGCAGCGTCATTGGCAGGGCTACCAGGGCGCGCATGATGACCTGCGCCTTTCGGACGGTCAGCTCCGACCTCATGACCCGCTTCCAGAGAATATTTCCCGCTTCGGTGACAAGCAGGTCCGGGGCGAGAAGTTGAAAACCGCCGCCCAACAGCCGGTCGGCGTCGGCGCTGTGCGGTTCCGGCAGATACCATTTGATCGCCACGCTGGCATCGACAACGAAACGGGTCACCGGTTTCGGTCCTCGCGGAGCAGTTCGGCGCTGTCGGAAAACGTCGTCTTGCCGAAGCTTGCGCGGATTTTTCGCGCGCGGAGAAGGGCGCCCTCCCCGGTCGTCTTCGCGGTTTCCTCGACGAGGCGCTTCACCTCTGCCTGAAGCGAGCGGTTGTGCCGTTTGGCCCGCGCTTTCAATTGATTGACGGCCTTCTGGGAAACGTCACGGATGAGAATGTTGGGCATACAAGACCTCCCCATGCTTTCATTATGATAGCATCTAGCACGGCCCGTTTTTTAGCGCAAGGCATGTCTTCGGCGACACGAGAGACCTTCCTTCTTACTCGCCGTCCGTCTGCGCGGCGACCCTGCTCCCCTGGCCCTTGCCCCCCGCCCCTTGTCCCTGCCGGTACTTCCTCACCACCGCCGTCACCACGCCGGTGATCCTGAGTTCGCGCTGCGGTCGTATCGGTTTGTACTTCGGGTTCGCTGGCACGAGGTAGACCGTATCGCCGCTCTTTTTCAGGAACTTCATGGTCCACTCGCCGTCCACCTCGGCGATCACGATGTCGCCGCTTTTCGCGGTCTGACCGCGGTCCACGATGACCAAATCACCGGGGAGTATGCCGGCGCCGGTCATGGAATCTCCGGAGACCTTGAGCAGGAAGGATGCTTCCGGGTTCGAAACGAGGAATTCATCGAGGGACAGCGTGTCCCGCATCTCCTCCTCGGCCGGGCTCGGAAACCCCGCCTCCACGAGACCGAGGACCCGGTATGCGTGGGGCTCGTCGATCGGGACAGCCCCCGTGCCGCTACCTCCTGCAGCAGGCAAGACAAGGTCTTCAAGGCGATGAACTACATTCAGGTGAACGGTACTTGTTTGCATGGCACGCCTCTTTTCTTGCCGGATCGGACCTTTAGGCGCGCTTTCCGGATGAACATATTATAGGTGAACATTTGTTCACTTGTCAAGGAAACAAATCCGCCCGTTTTGTGCGAACAACTGTCGTTTGATCCGGGACAAGAGGAGGAGGATGAAGCAGAAGGCCATGGAGCGCATGCATTGATATCTGTTGCGGAGGGGCACTGCACAGCGTCAATTAGCCCTTGACTTCATAGGGCCGGAGTGTGAACATATTATTAGAAGTTCGGAAGTTTTTTGCAGTACGAAAGGCCGCGAAGACTCTGTAGCTTCGCGGCTTTTTTGTTGCGGCATTTCCGTAATCTTCAATTCCACGGAAAGGAGGCGCGTAGCATGGCAACAAGAGGAAAAGTCAAATGGTTCAATGAGTCCAAAGGCTTCGGGTTCATTGCAAAGGAAGACGGCGGAGATGTCTTCGTGCACTACAGCGAGATCGAGAGTGAAGGCTACAAGACCTTGGCCGAGGGCGACGAAGTGACGTTCGAGGTTGTCGATAGCCCCAAAGGCCCGAAGGCAGCGCATGTGGTAAAGACATCAACGTAACGGCGGCCGTCTACAAATGCAGGCCCGGAGATATCCAGACCTGCATTTGCACGCCTTTTGTCAATCTCAATCACTTGGGTCCTGATTCACTCCGCCCCTCAATGATCACACCGATCTCCCCTGCCCGGCTACAGTGCGCCGTTACTGTCCCTTTCTACCCTTCGGCAGCTTTTCCTTGCACGCGGGGGAAAGCTCGCTCTCATGTTCCTTGAGACACTTGAGGATCCTACCACCGCCCGGCTTCACATCCTTGCAGAGCTTCAAGGCATCGTCCTGGCAGGCCTCATGGATCTCCTTTCCCTTCTGCTTCATCTGCGCGATGTGCTCCTTGCAGGCGGCGGACAGCTCGTTCTCGTGCTCTTTCAGGCACTGTGCCATGCGGCCTCCGCCAGGCTGAACATCCTTGCAGTATTTGGCCGCGTCTTCAGCGCACGGCCCGCGCCCCTGTGCGAAGATATCGGCGGAAGCCCACAGGACCAGACCGGCGGTCGCGACCAAAACAACAGACCATCTGATACTCTTGCTTCTCCCTCCATTTGCTTTTCTCATCGATGCTCTCCTTTCGCAACCGGATAAATTTAATGTCCGCGGGACTGTCTTTTTTTCACCCCCTCTTCCGCGCCGCAGGACGGCATAACCATGAGACACGGCGGACGACAGCATGGTTGAACGCGCCGGGATACCATTTAGTATACTCGTTTTATTGTTTTCCTGCGATCCCCTCCTCATTTTCAGCGCGGCCGGTTAACGGTCCTCATGCGCCGTGAAGTTGTGGTATCATTCTTAATAGAAAAACCTGAGCGGAGGATTGTGCGTGCGGATAACGAGGAGTACGGCATTTTTGTTTGTATTCATCACCCTCGCATTTCATCCCATTCGAACGGAGGCTAGTGAAATGAGTACGATGAAGATATCAAGCCCAAACTTTAAACACAATGAGCACATTCCGGCCAAGTTTACCTGCGATGGAGCGGACGTAAACCCCGCCCTTGCCATCGAAAACGTTCCGGCAAACGCAAAGTCGCTTGCCCTGATCGTCGACGATCCGGACGCGCCGGCGGGAACGTGGGTGCATTGGGTGGTCTGGAACATTGATCCCATGGTTACTACTATCAAGGAAAATTCCGTTCCTTCAGGGGCCCAACAGGGCATTAATGACTTCAGGAACCGCAACTATGGCGGCCCCTGCCCCCCATCCGGCACTCACCGATATTACTTTAAACTTTATGCGCTCGACGCTACTCTCACTCCCGGCGCGAACACAACAAAGGCTGCGCTTGAAAAAGCAATGAAGGGGCACATTGTTGCTCAAAACGAGTTGATCGGACTTTACAAGAGAAAATGATGTCACTTTTTCTTAACCACACGATTCCTACAACGCTACTTTGCATTAGCAGGATCCCATCGCATTGTGAAATGGGGATGCGAATTGTCGCAACTGTTACTTCCCTCTCTCGTATTCGTATTATATAACCAGGTCGTAGAATCGTCTTAAAAACCACCATTTCCAGATTCCAATCAAGGTGCAAAAAACTGCATATATACAACTTAGATCGTACATCCTTTTTTATAAAAATATTGACAGAACTTTGTAGATACGATAATCTATGACGTGAAAAAGTTGAATATTACAAGATTTTCCTGTGATCGCTGTCGCGGCTTTTGACAATACGCAAAATGTCCAGGAGGGTGGGTCATGCAAAATTCTTGGGGTTATGATAACGAAGAAATCAATGAAAATGCGTTGCTCGTCAGCGAGGAGAGCGAGAAGTATATCAGCTACCTTGAAGCGACGACCGATCACTATATGGATACGCTCAGGGACATTGAACGAAGGTGCATAAGCAAGGAAGGAGATCCCGAGAGCATCTTTCAGGAGCTTACGGTCCTGAATGACTCGATGCTCCAGGTATGCGAGCAATTTGAGAAGTTGGTAAATGACAAGGCTGCAATCAAGGCGGCACAGGTGGCCTTTCGTGATAAGACGGAACCTATTGTATCCAAAAGCTACGGTGCAAATCGGGTCCGGACTTGGCCTCAAGGATACCAGGGAGATTATAAAACAATAGAATTCATGTACAGAAATACGCCGATGTCGGAGGGGATAGGATATTATCTCGATAAATATGTGCTTTCTGCAACCCTTGCGGTAGGGGTGCGAGAAAGAATGCGAAAACTGGCTGAGCTGCTGAAAACAGAGCTGATTAACAGACAATATCCGAAAGTCCTCGACATCGCCTGCGGCTCATGCCGTGAGCTGCATGAAATAGTACCAGAAATTGAAAAGTCCGGGGCCCACTTCAAATGCATCGATTTAGACTCCGACGCCCTTGATTTCGCTCTCAATCGTTTATCATATGCCGGCCTCTCGGCAGACCGTGCAGAATTCATTCAATATAATGCCCTCAGAATGTTCGACTACGAGACCGCCGTGTCTGCATTCGGCATGCAGGATATCATTTACAGTGTTGGATACTTCGATTACTTGGCCGATGATTTCCTCGTGAAACTGCTCAGTACCCTCTATATGCTGCTTAACCCTGGCGGAAAGCTCATAGCGGCTTTCAAGGATGCAAACCGTTACCGGTCGCAACTTTATCACTGGTTCGCTGACTGGGATGGTTTCTTGCAGCGTACTGATGATGATTTTGAAAGATTGTTCCGTCGCGCTGAAATCCCCAGCAGCGCATTACAATGACCCGAGTAAAATCGGGTTCGATAATTTTTTATATTGCAACGAAGCATTAAGAGAATGCACTGAACTTTGCTAATGACACCCTGCCCTCATTCGACCCCATAACCCTGAGCCAGCCAGACCACTCAAGGCGGTAATCCGGAAGTACGCATAATTGACCCTGCGCACGTATATGGTCATGCTGCGATCAAACTATCTGTGCTAATCCTGCACCCGCTGTAGTGATCTTTTTATGCATCCAGTGATTCACTACGCAACGATGCAGCTTGCAAGATTTTGCTCATCCCATCGTGTAATTCCCATCCCCTGACGTGATTACTCTTGATTACTGTTCAAGGCTATGTTAAATTGAACGCTTAAAGCATGGAGAAAAATTTATTTCTCAATAAGGTGGCGATCGTAACGGGTGGGACGAGGGGCATAGGCCGCTCGATCGTTCTTGCCCTGTGTCGTGAAGGCGCTGACTGCGCATTCACGTATACGAGAAACCCTTCTGCAGCGGAATCGCTGGCAAAAGAAGTTCAGGGAATGGGCAGGAGGGCAACACCTTTTCAACTGGATGTGAGGGATTTTGAGGGCGCAAAGACGCTCATTGAAGAGGTAAAAAAGGAATTCGGACGGCTCGATATCCTCGTCAATAACGCCGGCATAACGCGGGACAAGTCCCTTATGATGATGAGCAAAGAGGATTGGTCCGACGTAATAGATACCGATCTCACCGGCGTTTTCAATACAACCCGCGCATGCATCATCACCTTTCTCAAGCAAAAGAGCGGAATCATTGTCAATATCTCGTCGGTCAGCGGCATCCATCCCCTCCCCGGCCAGGTCAATTACGCGGCGGCAAAGGCCGGAGTAATCGGCTTTACCAAGTCGCTGGCAAAAGAAGTGGCGCCGTATAACATCAGAGTCAATGCCGTCGCTCCCGGTTTTGTGGACACTGATATGACAGCGGCCTTCAGCGACACCTTCAGGGAAAAAGCCATGAAAATGATCCCGCTTGGAAGATTCGGCATCCGCGGATGAAGTGGCGCAGGCTGTCGTATTCCTGGCGAGCGATGCATCGCAGTACATCACGGGACAAGTAATACAGATAGACGGAGGATTGGGGATCTAAACGACGATGCAGAGAAAGGTCGTAATCTCAGGCATAGGGGTCTTATCGCCCATCGGTATCGGCAGGGATAACTACTGGGACGGGTCTATTCCAGGGGAAAACGGGATTCTGGAGAAATATCCCTCTTCGATACAACGCCCTTTCAAGTCCATCGCGCCGGCGAGATAGTCGACTTTGATCCTCTTTCTCTGCTCGGCAAGAAAGGGCTGCGGGACCTCGACAGAAGCACAAGGTTGATATGCTCCGCCGCTAAACTGGCCATTGATGACGCCAGGCTCGAGATCACCGACGAAAACGCCCATTCTACAGGCGTCTCTATCGGCACGACCTTCGGCAGTCTCCACAGCATCTCCCAATTTGACCGCTCTGGCCTTATCGAAGGTCCGCGGCTCTGTCAATCCCTCGCACTTTCCGAACACCGTGATAAATTCTCCAGCAAGCCATGTGTCCATCCGATCAAGATCAAAGGGTTCAATACCACCATATCCACAGGCTTCTGCGCCAGCCTTGATGCCGTCTCCTATGCTGCTGATTTCATACGATTAAACAGGGCGAATGTTGTACTTGCAGGCGGTGTTGAAGAGCTTTGCGAGGAGACTTTTTTGGGCTTTCATAAGCTTGGTTTTTTATCGGGGACGGACAGCTCAGAGCCTATTTGCTGCCCCTTTGATGCAAGAAGGAACGGAATAATGCTTTCTGAAGGCGCGGCAGTGCTGGTACTTGAAGATGAGGATCATGCATGTAAACAGAGGCGCCACCATTCTTGCAAGGGTTCTGGGATATGGCAATGCTTTTGATCCTTCTGCCGGAAACCACTTCAATCATGCAGGACAAGGATTAAAGAACGCCATTATCCTTGCATTAAAAGACGCCTCTCTCAATCCGGAAGACATAGACTATATCTGTGCCTGTGCCAATTCGACTAGCGGTCTTGACCGGATGGAGACAAAGGTGATAAAAGAGATTTTCGGAAAGCATGCCTACACGGTACCCGGTGAGTTCGATAAAATCCATGGTAGGCGAGTCGTTTTCAGCTTCCGGCGCTCTTTCCCTATCAGCTGGGGTAGGTGCACTACAGAATGGATTAATATCTCCCACGGTAAACTATAAGGAAAGAGACCCCGAGTGCGATCTCGATTATGTCCCGGAATGAAGCGAGACAAAAAAGCAGTAAAGAACGTACTCGTAACTTCAACTGACCCATACGGTCAGAACACAGCCGTTGTTGTAGGCGTCTACAAAGGTGACGAATGCAGCTTGACTTCGAAGAAATAAAAAAGACTCATTCCCCAGCGTTTTCCCTTCATCATGATCGACAGGGTCTTGGAAATTGAACCCGGGAAACACGCAGTTGCAGTGAAGAATATTTCAGGGAATGATATGGTCTTCCTTGGCCATTTCCCTGAAAAGGCCGTTATGCCCGGTGCTTTCATAATCGAGGCAATGGCACAGACTGCCATCGTCCTTTTTGCAACGTAAGAAAAAAAGACAGAAGGAGACAAAAAGCAGATTTATTATTTTGGATCGGTCAAGGCGCGATTTCTTCACCCTGCGGTACCAGGTGACCAGTTGAAGATAAAGGTTGAAAATGTCAAATCCCTGCCGAACGGCGCCTATGTGTCGGGCGAGGCATTTGTCGACGACAAAAAAATAGCAGAGGCAGAGCTTGTATTTAGTGTAAGAGATGAATAAGACGAGTAGTCATAACAGGACTTGGGATCATATCATCCATTGGTATCGGTAAGGAAGAATTCTGGGATGGCCTTCTTAAAGGCAAATCAGGAATAAGCCCAGTGTCATCTTTTGATACGACAAATCATTTTACTCATAACGGTGGACGAGGTTAAAAATTTCAAGGCTGAACACTTTATTCCGAGAGGATAAACTTAAATCCCTTAGCCGAGCATCACAGATGGCACTTGCGGCTCAAAGCTTGCAATTAGAGATGCCCAACTATCAAAAGATGAAATTTCAAACATGAAGGTTGGCTACCTGTGTTGGAACGACTATGGGATCAGTGCAGTCCTGTGAAATAAGTTAATGAAATCATTGTACACGAAGAAAGAGACGATTTCAGCATAATGATTTATTATGCCAGGTACCGACACACTCAACCCCTCCTGCAATCGCCAAGGAATTTGGCATTTGCGGTCCAATATGATGTTTTCTACTGCCTGCTGCAGCAGGTAATTATGCAATAGGGTATGGGTTTGATTTAATCAGGTTTGGTGGGCAGATGTCGTGCTGGCAGGCGGCGCAGATCCGCTTTCGAAGGTTGCCTTCACGGGGTTTAATCAATTCTCTGCCGTGCTCCTGAAAAGTGCCAGCCTTTTGATAAAAACAGAAAAGGGATGATGGTGGCCGAAGGCGCAGGAATAGTGGTTCTTGAACCTCTTGAAAGTGCATTGACAGAGAAACGCGTAACATTTACGCCGAGGTTCTGGGGTATGGTCTTAGTTGTGATGCATTTCACATGACCACTTCCTCCACAGAAGGTATCGCAGCATGTATGAAAAAAGCAATTCAGGAGACAGGGATTACGGTCGAGCATGTAGATTATATAAGTGCTCACGGAACAGGAACGCTTACGAATGATAGGAACGAATCTGCTGCCATCAAAGAGATTTTTGGGACTCACTATAAAAAGATTCCCGCAGTTCCATTAAATCCATGCTCGGCCACACTATGGGCGCAGCTTCAGCAATCGAAGCAATCGCTTGCGCACTTGCCATTAAAAATGATATTATACCTCCAACTATCAACTATGAAACACCTGACCCTGAATGTGATATTGACTGTGTGCCCAATCATGCAAGAAAACATGCAGTCACGATCGCATTAAATAACTCGTATGCGTTTGGCGGCAATAATGCCTGTCTGGTTCTAAAAAAATATACTGGCTAAGGAGATGAAAGTGTAAACAATGGTGGATACTGTAGAAAAATCAATAATTGCAATAATATCCGATGTATCGGGATTTGATGAAGATGAAATAACTCCGGAAAAAAATTTTTTTGAGGATCTTGGAAGTAGACTCTATTAAAGCGATTGAAATCACCGTTGCAATTGAAAAAAAATTTAAAGTTTCAATGAGAGATGAGGATGTCCCTAAAATTACTACTGTGAAAGAGGCCGTAGAGCTCGTAAATAATTTATTGAATCAAAAATCGTAAATGTTAAAAATGAAGGAATATTATAATGCTGTGATTATAGCTGGCGTAATCGATCTGGTATGCAGTTGTTATCTTGCAAAGGCAGGGATGAAGATCCTTCTTGCCGAGCAACATTCTAAGCCGGTAAACTACTGTACTTCCTTTTAAAGTAACGGATTGCCGCTGCCCACTCCGAAGTTGTCGTGAAGGCAGCAATATGAATAGGGTTTTTTAAGACAATTGTGCTATAATTCATACTATGAATAAAAAACAGTATATAGAACAAGAAACCACCAAATTACTCCAGTACTGGGGCTCGTTCGCAATTGCTTCCGGAGCTGTCGTTATCATGTCATTAAGTGTATTAGATTATTTTGTCACTCCTGAAAATTTCTCTAAATTCTTAATGTACAGATCAATAACAGCTTTTTTGTTCATAATCATATTTGTTATAAATAGATTAACGACAAATCATTATCTTATACTGAGTGCCAGTGTTTTTGCCGGTCTTATTGTATCAATTATGGTCGAGTTAATGATACTTTCTTTTGGAGGCCATCAATCCAGTTATTATGTGGGTATGATTATTGTTTTTATGTTTTGTCTCGGATTTCTTCCTCTTTTTTCCATTGAATTTACTGTATTCATGGGTGCCTTAATATATTCAATTTACCTGCTACCCATCTTAATTATTGATAATATTACCAATGTTCCTGTCTTTATTAACAGTAACGTCTTTTTAATAGCAACAGCGATCATCGCCATTTCATGGAGATATTATAATGATGAGCTTTTTACTAAAAAACTTTCCCTCGAATATGACCTGTCTAGAGACAAAGAGCAACTTGAAAAATACTCTCTGCAACTTGAAGATCTCGTTTCAGAGCGAACAAAAGAACTGAACAAGTCCGAGCAGTGGCACCGGTCGCTTTTTGAAAACGCAACAGACGGCATCGTCGTCCTTGACAGGAACGGCGTCATCGTGAACGCGAATGAGAAGGCATGCGAGATGCATGGTTTCAGCAGGGATGCATTGGTCGGTGCGCATATAAAGCTGCTCGAAGGCGACAGTGACAAAGAAAAAATGGCGGAGAGGATGCGCAAGATTTTAGGCGGCGAATCCCTCGTGTTCGAAATCAGACATAATAAAAAGGACGGCACCCCCATCGAGCTCGAGATCAGCGCGAAAGCGATTACCATCGGCGATGAACCGTTCATCCAATCCTTTTACCGCGATATTACGGAGAGAAAGAGACTCCAGGAGCACGTGTTCCAGTCGCAGAAGATGGATTCCATCGGCGTCCTCGCTGGCGGCATCGCCCATGATTTCAATAACATTCTGACTGCCATCCTCGGCCACGCGGAGATCATTCGCAGGACCTCTGTACTGGATGTAAAGGCGACAAACAGCCTCGGCGTGATCGAAGACGCTTCGCGAAGGGCGGGAAGGATGATCTCAAAACTGCTGGGCTTTGCGCGCAAGAGCAAGTTTGAGATCGTCTCGCTCAATCTTAACGATGTGGTGTATGATACGATCAAGCTCCTCGAGCGGGTCATCGATAAAAAAATCGAAATAAACGTAGAGCTCGACAGCCATATTCCGCACATCCAGGGTGATACCAACCATATCGAGCAGATCGTCATGAACCTCATCATCAACGCGCGGGATGCCATGCCGAAGGGCGGAAAAATCACTATCAAAACGGTTGTCGTCGATATCAAGGAGGGCCTGCACTACCCGAACTACATCGCGCCGGGAGAATACGTCCGGCTCACGGTCGCCGATACCGGGACGGGAATCCCCGATGATATCGTGAACAAGATTTTTGAGCCGTTTTTCACGACGAAAGAGCGGGGAAAGGGCACGGGGCTCGGTTTGTCCATGGTGTATGGAACGGTCAAGGAGCATAATGGGTATATCACCGTCCAGAGCACGGTCGGTCAAGGGACGACCTTTACGGTATTCCTCCCCGCTCGCTCGGCCGCGCTCGCGCCGGCGAAAGACGCATCCGCTTCCTTGGGCGGAGACGAGACGCTGCTTATTGTCGACGATGAGAAAGAGATGCTGGACGCGATCCAGGACGCCCTGACCAGTCACGGCTACAAGACATTCGCCATAAGCGTTTCCCCCGAGGCGCTCAACATCTTCAAGAAAATACCCCAGGAGATAGCGCTCGTCATCACGGACATGGCCATGCCGGTGATGGACGGCAAGGAGCTCATCAAGAAGATAAAAGAGATAAGGCCTGAAGTAAAAATTATCGCCATGTCGGGACATGAGAAATATGTCGCTGACAAGGACGGGATAAGAGAAATCGACGGGTTTCTGAAGAAACCGTTTGAATCGCCGTACCTGCTCTCGGTGGTTCGGCGAATCCTCGACGCAAAACAGAGGACCTCCCTCACTATTTGACCGCACGTCCTTTCACAGTTTGCCGCTCATCTTGTGGATATAAGCGAGGGTCTCCGCGACGGCCTTGTAGAGCTCTGTCGGGATCTCCTCGTAGAGGCCGATCGTGGAGAGGATTTCGACCAGGTTCCGGTCCTCATGGATAGGGACGCCGTTTTTTCTGGCCAAGGAGATGATCTTCTTGGCCACCAAGCCCCTGCCCTTGGCAACGACCGTGGGCGCGCTGTCCTTCCCGCGCCGATACCTGAGTGTCGAGGCTTTTTTCTGATCGTCCTTCATATACCCTTTCACTTCCTTCGGTCCAGCCAAATATTTACAGTCTCAAAATAATAACAGCATTATGAATTGTCATTCCCGCAATGATTCTGAGCGGGAATCCACTTTATTCACGTCAAAATGGATCCCCGATAGAGGCATTCGGGGATGACGAACTTTTTGGTATTCGAATTTATGTAGATACTATTTTGAGACCATTAATCCTAAAAGCGGCAGTTTGCCACAGAAAGCAAAAAAATCACAGCGAAATAATGGCATTCTCCGAATAAAACCGGATAAACGCGGAGTATCGCGGCTTGTTTCGGTCTCGTCTGCACGCTCCAGCACATTATTATATCACAAGCATGAAAACCCTCCTTGGCGGTGGAAGAAAAAGGACTCACGGAACTCAGAAGGCTCTGCAGGTTCCGCGACGGAACGAGGGAGCGTGGGCGGTTCCTGGTCATTGACAGGATTTGGCGCTAGGCTATTTTAGAGACGCTGGCCCTGATCTCTGCGCCTTTGCACGTCTTATCGGCAAAGCCGAAAAAAACTTGAACTGCTCTGGAATGGCGCAATTTTACCCCGAACCACGGTCTGTTTTGCGACGCCCTTTTCTCCTAAAGTTCCCAGGGAATCGTCCGATGAGACTGGGCAAAGGTCCGACCATTCGGCGCTATCAGAGCAGGAGTATGTACTGGAGCGGATTCGCAATACATAATGAAGGGCGGTTGATGGATCATGGACAAGAAAGGCTTCAAGATACTCGTTGCTGATGACGACGACATCGTGCGCGATGTCATTTCGACACTCCTTGCCCGGGAAGGATATGCCGTAACGACGGTCAGCGACGGCCTTGAGGCGGTCCGCCGGCTCCGGATCGAAGAAATGCATCTCGTCTTCACCGACCTCATGATGCCCGGCGCCGACGGCCTTGAGGTGCTCAAATACTCGGTCCGCAGCAACCCCGACATAGCGGTCGTCATTCTCACGGCGCACGGGACCCTCGACACGACGCTGGAGGCGATCAAAGAAGGCGCTTACGATTACCTGACCAAGCCGTTCAAGGTCCAGGAGATCTCGATCCTCGCGGATCGAGCGTGGCAGCGGGCGCGACTCATCGCCGACAACAGGGAACTGAGTAAGTGCTTGCGGGAAACGTACCGCGATAGGGAACTGCTCAAAAACATCGCGGCGAGCGGCAACCCGGAGGCGACCACGAGCTGGCTGAAACGCATCGAGAAGCTGAAGACCATGAAGGTGCTCCCGGACCGGGAGACGGAGCTGTTGACGGAAAGGCTGGTTAACGGGTATGCAAAAAGGCACGATATTAATCGTCGATGACGACCCGCTCGTGGCCCGGCAAGCTCACGCTCGAAGAAACAGCGGAAATCAACTTGCATCCCATGATCGGGGGTAATATAATAAACCACTGCAGTTTTTCCGAAGGAAGGGGAGCTTATCCTTCATCACCATGGACGTTTGCAGGGCGCGCAACTGGAGGGTGGAGCTCGTTTTCGTCTCCCAAAAAGATGGAATCTAATATTCTCAAAAACGCGGAAGAGGTCAAGCGCAGCCAGAAGGACTGGGTGTCGATCATCGACGCCATCACGGATTACCTCTTCGTCCTGGACCCGGAGCTGACGCTCGTGAAGGTGAACAGCTCATTTGCGTCGACGCTCGGGATGCACCCGCGGGACATCGTCGGACACAAAATCGCCGAGGTCTTTAAGCTTGACGCCGCCGACGGCGAGGCGCTCGGGAAGGTCCTGGCAAGCGGCACGCCGAGCACCTACGAAAAAAAGATCGGCGATAACATGTATCAGATCAGCATATTTCCGCTGCGGGAAGAAGACCGCACACTCACTATCCACGTGATGAAGGACATCACCGAGGTAAAGTGGTTGAAGGACCAGCTCTATCATTCGGAGAAGCTCGCGTCCATCGGGCTTCTGGTTTCGGGAGTGGCTCACGAGCTCAACAATCCGCTGACCGGCACCATCGCGTACACCGAGCTGCTCTCCATGAAAGTCGGCGATGAAGGCGTCAAGACCGAGCTCAAAAAGATTCTGGTCAGCGCCGAGCGGTGCAAGAAGATCGTCGACAACCTCCTGACCTTCTCGCGCCAGCGAACGCCTGCGAGGAGTCTGGAATCCATCAATGACCTCATCGACCGGGCCATCGATCTTCGGATCTACTGGCTCAGGATGCACTCCATTCGGATCGAGCGGGAGTACGACCCATCTGCGACGGTCTTTGTGGACGCGCAGCAGATACAGCAGGTCGTCCTGAACCTGCTCATGAACGCGGAGCAGGCGATCGCCGACGCGGGCCGCGCCGACGGGAAGATTCGTTTTGTCACGCGGTCCGACAGGGCGAGCCGGAGCTTCCGGATCCAGGTGATCGACAATGGACCCGGGATCTCACCGGGGATCTCGGCAAAGATCTTCGACCCCTTCTTTACCACAAAACCGGTGGGCATCGGCACGGGACTGGGCCTCTCTATCTCCCACGGAATCATCACTGAGCACGGCGGCTCTATCCGGTTTGAGAACGCCGAGGGCGGAGGGGCGGTCTTTACGATTGAACTCCCCACGGGGACGGACACTCTCAAGAGAGCCGTAGACAACATTTAAAAAATTATCTTGGGAGGATGTGAATCCGGGAAAGTCGTGAAAATTTCATCAAAGGTGGGAGCGATCTCTTTAAATGCCCGTAAAACCATGGGATCAAAGTGCTCAGACATCGTTCTTCCGTTGCCCTCCGTAATTATCTTGCATGCCTGTGCATGGTCAAATCCCGGTTTTTAAGGCCGCTCGGACCGAAGGGCATCGTACTTGTCCGCGATCATGACGATCCTGCCCTCAATCGGAATCTCATCGTGTTTGAGTCCTGCTCGGGTATCCCTTGCCGTCCCATCGTTCATGGTGGTTCAACGCTACGGAGGCGGCCAGTTGAATGCCGGGAAAGGAAGAACCGGTAAGCATTTTTTCGCCGATCGAGGTATGATTTTTCATGATTTCAAATTCTTCGCGGCGTGAGGGCCCCGGGCTTCCGGAGAATGCTGTCCGGTATCCCGATGTTGCCGAGGTCGTGCATGGGGCTTGCGAATGTTATGGTTTCAACGAAATCGGCGGACATGTCCAGCGCTTCAGCAATTTTGTTTGAGTACAGGCCGATCCTTCCGATGTGAGCGCCCGTGTCCGTGTCGCGATATTCAGCCACGTTCGTTAGACGCCGGATGAGTTCGCTGCTCATGTTTCTCACCGCCGTCAGGGCGTCAGCCAACTCATGAGTACGCTTCTTAACCATGTCTTCAAGCATGGCCTTATATTTTTTTTCCATCTGGGTAAACCTGACGAATTGTAAGGCCTTTTCCACGGCGTGCAAGAGATAATCGGGCTTAAACGGTTTTGTAATTAAATCAAAAGCGCCCTGCTTGATTGCGTCGACAGCGACGTCCAGTTCCGCAAAAGCGGTCATCAGGATCACGGGAATCTGCTGATTAAAAGAGCGGATGTCGCGCAGGAGTTCGATGCCGCCGACCTGCGGCATATTGATATCGGTCAATACCGCATCGATAGGGATCTCTTTTAGCAAGTTCATGGCGTCGCAGGCATTCCGACAACCGTAGACGGCATAGCCGAACTCTTTCAATAGTATTGTAACGTATTCAAGAACATAAGGGTCGTCATCGACGACGAGCAACGTATTCTTTCCCTGGTCGCGCATGTATTCAGCACCTCGCGAACTTTATTCAAGCCTCATATCCAGCATATGATAGAAGTATTCAAAAGACAATCAGGGATTCCATGACTTTTAGCTTCGATTTTCCTTACACAGCGTTTTCGGCTGCTCTTCCTCGCGGCAATTAAAGCTCATCCCGACGTCCCGCCTTCCCCGCCCCGCGCCTCGCATGCCGTATGACGAATGACCTTCCCTTTGACCATATACACGACCATTTCGGCGATGTTGGTGGCATGATCCGCGATGCGCTCCAGATACTTCGTAATGTAGGTGAGGCGCACGGCTCGCGAGATGTTCTTAGGGTCCTTCAGCATATAGACAAGCAGTTCGTTGAATATCTGATGGTTCAGGTTGTCGACATAATCGTCCGCGGCGCACACGCTCAGGGCCAGATCAGAGTCCCTGGCGACGAATGCATCCAGGCTGTCCTTGAGCATTTTCTGGGCCGCCTCTGCCATTCTCGGGATGTCGATATAGGGCTTGAGCGGCGGCTCGTCGTTGAGCTCGATCGCGCGCTCGCATATGTCGACGGCCAGGTCGCCCATCCGTTCAAGATCGGTGATGATCTTGATGGCGGTCGTGATGAAACGGAGATTGCTGCCCGTCGGTTGCCAGATGGCGAGAAAGCGGATGCACTCTTCCTCGATCTCGACGTCGAAATTGTTGACAATGGCATCGCCGTCGATGACCGCAATAGCCAGGTTCCGGTCCCGCTCGACCAGGGCCGTGACGGACTTCCTTATCGAATCTTCGACAAAGCCCCCCATTTTGAGCACCCGTTCCTTGAGCGCCTCAATATCTCTTTCTTTCTGTAGGGTCATGAGAATCTCCTTATGTCAATTTCGGATTGCGATACTCCGACGAATCTATTTTGTCATTCCCGCGAAAGCGGAATCCAGTTTGAAGTTTATTTGATAGAAACCAATGGATACCTGCTTTCGCAGGTATGACAGGTTACAGTAGACTTTATTTCGCATTCCGCAATCGGATCACCCGAACCTTCCGGTTATATAATCGTCGGTTTGCTTATTGTCCGGATTCGTGAAGATCTTTTCCGTGGTCCCGTATTCAATGAGCTCGCCCATATAGAGAAAGCCCGTCATGTCCGATACGCGCGCTGCCTGCTGCATGTTATGGGTCACGATGATGATCGTAACGTATTTCTTCAACATTACGACGAGTTCTTCGATCTTAGCCGTTGATATTGGATCCAGGGCCGAGGTGGGCTCATCGAAGAGCAAAACTTCCGGCTCCACGGCCAGGGCCCGCGCGATGACGAGCCGCTGCTGCTGCCCTCCGGAAAGTTCGTAAGCCCCCGCATTCAACTTGTCCCTGACTTCCTCCCAGAGCGCGGCGTGTTTGAGCGCCTCCTCGATCCGCCCTACGAGTTCCGACTTGTTCCTGATGCCCTTGAGTCTCAAGCCATACGCGATGTTTTCGGCGATGCTCATGGGAAAGGGCGTGGGCTTTCTGGAACACCATGCCGATGCGGCTGCGAAGATTGATAAGGTCGATATCGTTCGCCAGGATATTTTTACCCTGGAAGTAGTATCTCCCCTTCGTAGCGGTGTCTCGGGTACAAGTCATGCATCCGGTTAAAACAGCGAAGCAGCGTGGTCTTGCCGCACCCTGACGGACCGATCAGGGCGGTTACTTTGTTCTTATAGATCGGCAGAGATATGCCGTGGAGAGCGCGGGCGTCTCCGTTATAATAGAAATCCAGGTTTTTGACCTCGATTTCAATCGTCGTCGTCACCGTTTATACCTCCACTTTAAGATGAGCCTCCCGGCGATGGTGAGCATGAGTATGAAAAGCGTTATGACGAGGGCGGCGCCCCACGCCTGGGAATGCCAGCTTTTATAGGGCCCCATGGCGTACTGAAAGATCGTGACCGTCAGCGACGCGATAGGCCTGTTCATGTCCGTGGAGAAAAAATTGTTGTTGAACGACGTGAAAAGGAGCGGCGCCGTCTCGCCCGCCACTCGGGCGATGGACAGGAGAACGCCGGTCAGGATACCCGTGGCCGCCCCCCGGTACACGATCTGGATGATCACCTTGTAACGGGGCGCCCCGAGCGCAAAGGCCGCTTCCCGGAGCGTCCAGGGCACGAGGGACAGCATGTCCTCCGTCGTCCGGAGGACCACCGGGATCATGATGATCGAAAGCGCGAACGCCCCGGCCCAGCCGCTGAAATGATGGAGCGGCCGGACGAGAAGCGCGTAGACGAAGGCGCCGATGACGATGGACGGGACGCTGACCATGATGTCGGAAATGATGCTGATGGTCCGCGCGATCTTTTTTCCCCGTGCATACTCGGCCAGGAAGGTTCCCCCGAGAACGCCCACGGGCACGCCGATCAACGTTGCGGCCAGGGTGATCATCAATTGCCCGACGAAGGCGTTCCTCAGGCCCCCGCCTTCAACGCCGGCGGGCGCGGGGTCGTTGAAAAAGAGGCTGATATTCAGTGCGCCCAGGCCGTGGATGAGGACGTCGGACAAGATGTAGACAAGCCAGAAAAGACCGACTGCGGCGGCACAGCCGCTCAGGCTCAGCGCGATGAAGCTTTCGATTTTTCGTTTTTGTTCGTGGGTCATGGAAAGTTATTGGCGTCTTACGCCGTCATTCCGGGCTTGACCCGGAATCCAGTGGCTTTTCAATAAGACTCTGGATTCCTGCTTTCCAGGATGACGAATAATTCTGTATAATCTTGATTTTCTCCGCGTCCTCTGCGGTAAATATATTTTTTGAATCTCACCTCGAATATTTCCTCTCCGCCTTCAGAAGGAAATACTTCGCTATCGCCAGGATGATGAAACTCATCACGAACAGGACCAGCGCCAGGTAGAAGAGAGAAGAAAGATACAGGTCGCTGTCCGCTTCCGTAAATTCGTTCGCGAGGCTCACCGTGATCGTAGACGCGGCGTCGAGGAGCGAGGTGGCGATCTTGTGGTTGTTCCCGAGCACGAAGGCGACCGCCATGGTCTCGCCCAGCGCCCTTCCCAGGGAAAGCGCAACCCCCCCGAACACGCCCAGTTTTGAATAGGGGAGCACCACGTTCTTGACCACTTCCCACTTCGTCGCTCCAATGGCATAGGCCGATTCCTTGACCACGGCCGGGGTCAGATTAAAGGAATCGCGGGCGATGCTCGCCGTAAAGGGGATGATCATGATGGCGAGGATGACGCTCGCTGTCAGGAGGTCGATACCCATGGGATTGCCCTTGAACAGGATGCCGACCAGGGGCAGTTTCCCGATTGTTCCCTGGAGAGCCGGTTCGATATATTTCGACATGATGGGAGCGAGGGTGAACAGTCCCCACATGCCGTAGATTATGCTCGGGATGGCGGCCAATAGCTCGATTGCCACGCCGATGGGGCCTTTCAGAAAATTCGGAGCGATTTCAGTAACGAAGACCGCGATGCCCAGGGCGGTCGGTATGGCGAAAAGCAGGGCGAGGGCGGTCGTAACGAAGGTGCCGTAAATGGTGGTTGCCGCGCCGAAGATGCCCGTCACGGGGTTCCAGGCCGTCGAGAAAAGAAAATTGAACAGCCCGAATTTCCCTATTGCAAGCGAGGACTCCTTGACAAGCACGACGATGATGCCGATGATGAAAACGATGACGGACAGGGACGCAATTGCGGTAAGGGAAAAAAAGAAAACTTCAGCGATATTTTTTCTGGGAGATATGGCCAATGAGCGGACCTTTCTGCTCAATTATCGGATAGGACTGAAATTGAAACGGGCCAGGTATCATAGATATCTCTATACCTGACCCGTATATTATAACACGCTTAGCCGCTTTGCAAGCTGTTTACTGGATGCCGTTCGCCTTCCAGTAGCCTTCTATTTTGGATTTGAGCGCCTTCGGAAGCGGCACGTAGATGAGCTCCTTCGCCTTGGCATCCCCGTTCTTGAACGCCCAGTCGTAGAACTTGACCACCTTCATATTCGAGTCTTTTTTCTCCTTGGCAAGGAGAATGAACGTGGCGCCGGCAATGGGCCATGATTTTTTGCCCGGAGCATCATTGAGCCAGAGATAGAAATCCTTCTTGGGGTCGAAGCTGGCTGTTGCGGCCGCGTCCTCGAAGGTTTCAAAGCTCGGCTCTACGAAAGTGCCGGCGTGGTTCTTGAGCATCGTGTGGGTGAGGTTGTTCTGCTTGGCATAGGCAAATTCCACGTACCCGATGGAGTTCGCCTGCTGCTGAACGTAGTTGGCCACGCCCTCATTCCCTTTCCCGCCGATACCGACGGGCCAGCTCACCGAAGTGCCGCTTCCGACTTTCTCCTTCCAGGCGGGGCAGACATCGGAAAGATAGTCCGTAAAGATGGCAGTCGTGCCGGACCCGTCCGAGCGATGGACCACGGTGATCTCGCTTGTGGGAAGATTCACCCCGGGGTTCAGTTCCTTGAGCTTCGGGTCGTTCCAGTTTTTGATCTCGCCCATATAGATCTTGCAAACTGCTTCCGAATCGAGCTTGAGCTGACCTGCTTTGATGCCGGCAATATTTACGACCGGCACCACACCACCGATCACCGCCGGGAACTGGAGCAGGTTGTCCTTGGCGAGCTCTTCCGGCTTGAGCGGCTTGTCCGACGCGCCGAAGTCGACGGTCCGTTCCGTTATCTGTTTGATCCCGCCGCCTGAACCGATGGACTGGTAATTCAGCTTCATGCCCGTTACCTTGTTGTATTCATTGCGCCCATGCGGAATATACGGGATAGGGGAACGTGGCGCCCGCGCCATTCAACATTTCCTCGGCGAACGCCGCCGACCCCAGGGCTAGTACTGCGGTTAATGCAAGTGCTGCGATTTTTTTCACTATGTGTATCCTCCTTTTTAAAAATATTGACGGTATGTTGAAATGTTGAACCCTTCATGCCTGAGATTACAGGAAACGAAGTCCACGAAGTCGGGCTTCTCTTCAACGATGGGGACCCATATGGTTTGAGCGCCTGTGAGGCCCATGATGCCGCGTTATTGGCGGTGGCCGTTCAACGATGAGGCCCGCTTCTGCCCAAAGCGTTCCCTGACGCTGCGGCTTACGAGCACGGGCAGGAACACCTTCACCCTGGCGTCTTTCCTGAGTTCGTCCAGAATCTCCCGGTAGGACCTGGTGACCTCTTCGGCGGGAACCCCGAGCTCGCGGACAAGTTTGTCTATAGCGCGAATATGCTGGTCACTGTCGTTGTCAAACGATTGCCTGCTCGATTCTTGTCGTAACTCGTTCGACATGGTTTCCTCCTGAAAAGGACGATATGTTATACCATAGAATTATTACAGAATTGTTACAAGTTTATTAAGTTTCTGTTAAATATTATTCGACTTTCACCTCCTTATTTCCATTATTGTTCATCAAAAAATCATACCGCGGTCCTGTCATGCCACGTCCTGACCGGGGCACGCCGCAACAGCGTCCGTCTTTGGGAATGATACCGTGAAGGTGCTGCCCGTCCCGGGCTGGCTGGCGACCATGACCTTTCCGCCCATGGCTTCTGTAAGTTGTTTTACGATGTAGAGCCCGAGTCCCGCCCCCTTCTGCCTTTCGCTTCCGGCGGCGCGATAGAACTTTTCGAAAATACGGACAAGTTCGGCGGGCGGCATTCCTTGACCTTCATCCGTTATTGAAATATCCACCCATCCGTTCCTGTCATCGAACGATACCCAGACCTTTCCGCCGGCGCGATTATATTTCACCGCGTTTGAAACGAGGTTGATCAGCACTTGTCTCACCGCTATGCTGTTGCCCTGGACCGCAGACGTCGTGCTGTTTACCGCGATGATTTCAATATTGGATTGTTTCGCCGTATCATGGAAAAAATCGATTGTTTCCTCGACCAGCGCATTGATATCGACCTTCTCCCGGGACAGCCACTCCCCCCCCTTTTCAAGACGGGAGAGAAGCGATGCGTCGTTCAGCAGGCTTTCGGCGTGGACTGCGGCAATATTGATGGTCTTCAGGTATTTATTCGCATGGTCCTTTCGAAGGGCAACGGAAGAAAAACCGCCGATCGTGCTCAGGGAATTTTTGAGTTCATGGACCATGTAGCGCAGGGCCGTGTCCTGCTCCTGCTCGCGGGACTTGAGCTGGTTGATCGTCTGCTCCTTATCGATGAGTTTTCGCACCTTCAGCAGCAGTTCTTTCAGGGAATAGGGTTTCGACAGATAATCGTCGGCCCCGAGGCTTAAGCCTTTGATGCGGGCCTCTTCGTCCGACAATGCCGTAAGCATGATGATCGGCAGGGACTTTCCCTTGGAGCTCTCCCGGAGGATGCGACACACTTCCCAGCCGTTCAGCTCCGGCAGCATGATATCCAGGAGGACCACGGCAGGCGTATGGAGCTGCGCGGCGCTGATGGCCTCTTCCCCGCTGCGCGCGATTACTGTTTCGTAGTTTTCTTTCTGGAGGTTGTAACGGAGGAGTTCCGCGCAGTCATATTCATCTTCAACGATAAGAATCTGTTTTTTCATTAAGCTCGTGTCCTGACCTTTGTCGTGAAATTAGCGTCTTGTACTCTATCCGATTATTGTTACAGGAGAATGACGGAAGCATTAAAATTGGTTACGACCGGAGGGACGTTCAAAAAGAACAGGACGGGAATCTCTGGTCGATTTCCCGTTTTGGTAGCCGCCCCGACCTGTCGGGGCGCCTAGAACGCGCCAACGAAACGCGCAAACTGAAGTTTGCGGCTACCTGATTAGATCAAGACATTAGGAGAAGTGCTATTTCATTGCAAAGGTTCAAGCGGCAAAGAGACCTCGACGATCGTGCCCTCGCCTTGTTTACTTGCAATGGAAATACTGCCGTTGAGCTTGCTAACAAGTTCTTTGACGATCCTGAATCCCTGGCCGGCTGCCGCCGGTCCGTTCCTTACGCCGTCGTATTTGCGGCCGGCCGGCTTAAGCGCGGCGCGGATCTCTTCCGGCTCCATCCCCCTGCCGGTGTCGGCAATGGTAATCCTGATTTTATCGTCATCCCTGCCGAGGATCAGCGAGATCCTTCCCCGGGCGGTAAACTTTGCCGCATTGCTCAAAAGACACGTCATGATCCGCTTTATCTTTGCCGGATCGGAATGGATGATGACGGGATTTGGGCAGGAAACGTCCATGACGGTGACCGGCTTGTCCCCGAGGGCCGAACGTGCGGCTTCGGACGCCTCATGGAGGAGCGCAACTATATCGAAGCTCTCGCAGGTTGTATCCGCTGGTGCTGCTTCCGGCGCTGACGGCTCGGTGATAGTGGAAAGGGCAGACTCAAGAATCGCTGTTTTTAACATCAAGAGGGAAAGACGATGCCGGAGACTCACCATTTCCCCGTTCCCGTAGGCCTCCCGCATCATGTCCGCCAGGGCGAGAATTTGGTGCAGCACCAAACCAATTTCCCGCAGCTCGGCAGCGGCCGGAGATTGCATCCTGGAGGGGTGTTGGAATGCCGGACGCGGCAACTCCTGAGTTTTCGTGGTTGGCGAGGTGCGCGAATAGGCCAGCGGTTGTCTCACGGACTTCCCTGGACGCGCTAAATCACGTGCTGCTTTCATGTTGCCCTCCTTGATAGTACCTTGTCCGCGAACGGCTTATTGTCAGCCCTCCGCGAAATGTCGGAATACGCGCGGTTCATGCGGATATTTGGTAGCCGCAGGCTTTAGCCTGCGTGGTGAAATGCGCTGAAAACAAAGAACCGCGCAAACTAAAGTTTGCGGCTACCCTAAGCAATTCTTGCCCGGATACTGTCCGTGAGCCGCCAGCCCCAAGACCAGAATCCGGTCTCAGGGCAGGGTGATAAACGGGAGTCTTTCCCGATAACATACCGGTTTCCCCGCCAGACAACGGTCGAACTTAAGAGCGGCACGAACCAGAGAATTCCGATGAGAATATCTTTAACCGGCGCCAGGAAATAAATAAGCGGGGATTGTGCATGCGTATCAATTTTGGCAGACGATGCTTCGATCGTCCTTCCAATCACGGAATCACCAAGGACTTTTATGAGAGCGATGAGGGCCGCGAACGAGAGAGATTCACGAGACGGCCCCTTGAACAGGACCGGAAGGGCTGCGATAAATACCGGATTGGCAAGCAGTTCGGATAGGTATTTTACTCCGCCGATCTTCCATCTGAGCTTTCCCCATCTCGTGTGGCGATTCAGGAATCGTTTGACGCCCCAATACTCGTTGACATTCTTGACCAGGTAATTCGACAGCACGACTTTCTTGCCGGCT
The DNA here is from genome assembly GCA_963741205.1 of Nitrospirota bacterium. Taxonomy (GTDB): domain Bacteria; phylum Nitrospirota; class UBA9217; order UBA9217; family UBA9217; genus JAJYKN01. Next base: position 20,161 of record CAVUHW010000008.1, on the reverse strand, counting down.
GCCTGCATCTCTCTGCCGATAATGAAATCTTCCGCCAGGATATCCTTGAAGGCTCTCAGGCCGCCGAGCGCCTCCAGATCTGCCTTTTTCATGAGCATGGATTTCCCAATGACGCAGGGCATCCCCAGGAATCTGTCGAGAAAGCTGACGCTTCCGATGATGAATGAATTCAAGTGAAGGTTTTCGAAGAGCGCGCCCATGCTGCGCCCGCCAACTCCCCGGATGAGGTTGCTTACGAGGCCGACTGACGGGTCGGCGGTATGCCGCATGATCTCCTGAAGGTAATTTTCGTTAACTAAAACGTTGCTGTCGCTTATGAGTACGTAAGGATGTCGGGCTTTTCGATAAGCGGGGATGAGGTTATTTACTTTGGGATTGAGCCCGGCACTACACTTTTCTATTACAAGTGATATGTTCCGGCCGGGATATTTGTCCTGAACTTTTTTTGCCACTTTGTACGCGGGATCGTTGAAGTCCTGGAGGCAAAAAAGAATTTCGTATGTCGGATAATCCTGGGTGCAAAAACTCGCGAGGTTGTCAAAGAGGTTGTCGTCAAGTCCCTTGAGGGGTTTCAGGATCGAGACCGGGGGGAAATTTGATACCTGGCCGGCAGGCTCTTTCTTTCTTTTGATGACCGAATACGTCGCCCCGACCTGGAGAAGGTAGAGTATGATCCCCGCGATTGAGATCGCTGCACATACGGTAAATATCGTCATGTGGTTCCTCCTCTTTGCCCCTCACCTTAATCCTCTCCCCAGAGAGGAGAGGAATGAAAAAACTCCCTCGCCCCTTCGGGGAGAGGGCTGGGGTGAGGGGTTGTATTCAATTCCTGAAAAGCGTGATCGCAACCCCTTTATTGTGTTTGATACAGTTCTTGACCGAATCGATGTCCTTTTCACAGTTCAGCAGAGTCTTCCACGAGTACAGGTGATGGGCCTTGTGAAAATCGCTATTGGCGATATAGGGGTATTTTTTCAGGCTGATCACGTTGAACACGTCGTCCCGGTTTGCGATCTCCCAGGCATCGATGTACTTCGCATACTTGTCGCGGTTGTTCCAGAGAAAGAGCGTGTCTTTGTTTACCATGTCCGGGGTATGGTGAGGGTGACAGGCGACGGTCAGGGTGTCCTGGCGCTTTGCTTCGAGAAAAATCTCTTCGTAGCTCATGCAGGCGGGGATGAATTCCTTGATGTCCAGGAGAAGGAGGTGGGCCGATTCGTCTTTCGAGAGGTAATTCTTGCTGATCTCCACACCCGGGACCACGAGCATGCCGTATTTTTCCCAGGCTCGCTCCGCCTCCGCCCGGATTGTTGAAAGATATTCATCGAAATTATCGCCCCGAATGGACAGGTTGAACTTTCGCGCAAACTTGCCCATCACATTGTCGCCGTTCACGACGTGATCGGTGACTGCAATAACATCAAAACCAGCCTGGCCGAAAAGATCAATGGTCTCTCTCATCTCCAGCGAACCATCCGAAAAGGTGGTGTGAATATGAAAATCACACAGAAGCATTGTCGATATACTACAGGGTGATTGTTACCCCCGTATTACGGAAACGTGAAGTTTATGTTAAGTTTTTCATGTCCCCCTCCCTTCTCATGCCGCAGCTTCGACGTTGTTCTTGATCCGGCCGGGCTTTCGTATGTCATAGGGGCGGCGGCATTCAAGCACCAGCGTCCTGACCGCCTCCTCGATGTCCTCAGGCCTGACGCGCTGCTCGGGCGTCATTGTTAAAACCGCTTTTTTCATGCGATCTTCGAAGGATTCTCCGCCTTCAATGACATCATGATCAACGATGGTCACCATAACCGGATCGGTGAAGAAGACATCGGCGACAACTCCGCTTTCAATCTTGATGATGATGTGGTTCATGTGATCCTCCTTGAACTTCTGATTCGCCAAATACTCTGCCGGCGTTCTACCTGGCGTGATACGTGTTTGCGTCTATGGCGTCAATGATACAGGAGGGCTTTTACGGGAGAATGAAGAAGAAATGAATTTTACGTTAAATTTTGGCGGGTGATCCGATGGTCTTATTTTGTGACCTTCGTGCGGCTCATGGTTGGACCGTCTTCAGCCACTCTACGATCTTCTGGTAAATCCGATCGCGTATTTTTTTGGCAGCCTGGAGCTTTTCCTCGTCAGTGCCGGTCAATTTCGACGGGTCATCGAAGCTCCAATTTATTCTCCTGGATATGCCGGGAAAAGTCGGGCAACGTTCAGCGTTTGTCTCATCGCAGACACATATGACGTAGCTGAATAATTCTCCTTTTTTATAGAGGGTAAAGACGTCTTTCATCCTGTTGTGGGAAATATCCAGGCCGACTTCCTCCATGACCTTGACCGCGTAAGGGTTCAATTGACCTGGTTCCAGGCCCGCGCTCATTGCCTCGAATCTATCTCCTGCCAGGTGGTTGAGAAACGCCTCCGCCATCTGGCTCCTGGCGCTGTTATGAACGCATACGAATAGTACTTTTTGTTTCGACATGACAGTGTCTCCGCTGTCGGGGTAGTTGAGTATCCAAAGCGTCTCAGAACATGACAGGGCGCCGCTGCTCTGCTAAACGTTCTTTAACGCCCGTGCTGACTAAGATAGGAAGAAAGGCCCTTGCTGAGGCGTCTTTTTTCAGTTCCTCCAAAATTTCCCGATAGGACCTGTTTACTTCCTCAGCGGGAATCCCGAGCTCATGCACGAGCCTGTCGATAGCGAAAACGTGCTGGTCATTGTCCTTGTCATAGCTGCGCCGCGAAGGGTCTGTCATCACTGGGTTTTGCATGATCATCTCTCCTTAAACCGGGTTTAAATGAAGCCGCTGTCACCGCCGCTCATGGAAGCGGGTTGATTCAATTCCCTCGTAAGACCTTTCCAAGGAACATCGGGCAGCAATCGAAGCTTTCCGTGGAGCAATATGCGGCATCTTGTCGTTGGCTGATCGCAGACTTCATGACGGACGCGGAGCAATATTTGCTGTTTACGTTTCTGTAGGGGCACATTGAGATATGTGCTGCCGTCGATGGAGCTTCTGCAACTGCAATAGCGACGAACTAGACATATTCACCTCCTGATTTTGTACGAAAGTATACGCGATGAATGTTACAGGCATATTAAATTAGCATTAAATTTCTGTGAAAAGAAATGTAGGCAAGTAATGAAAAAGAAATTTGAAAGCATGATAAGAAGCGAATATACTTGTTTCAGTTGTTGCTCACAAAAAGAAAGGAGATTTTTCTATGGGGCTTTGTTCAGGTCCGCCCCGTTCAAGTTCGCTCCGTCAAATCCGCTCCGCTCAGGTTCGCCCCGCTCAAATCCGCTCCGCTCAGGTCCGCTCCGCTCAGTCGAAGGTTCGCCCCGCTCAGGTTCGCATTTCCCGCTCAGGTTCGCCCTGCTCATATCCGCCCCTCCGAGGTCCTGCCCCTCCAGGTTCACCCCATTCAGGTCCGCCCCGCTCAGGTCACATTGGGGACATTGATTGGTTCTCTTAATCTATCCAAATCAGCCTGTTCGAAACCATACACGGACACTGCCCGTCAGAAACACACAAAGGATGGTTATCCCCAGCAGTGCTGCAGTCCTTCTCTTCATTTTCCTGTCTCCTTTTCATAAAGGATCTTTAGCCGCATACCATGCATGGCATCTGCAGCCAGGAGCAGCACTACGTCTCAACCATTCCGACGATACACGTAAGGTGTTACGGGAGTATGAAGAAGAGATGAAGTTTCCGTTAAATTTTCGCCCGGCTCTGGATCAGGTAGGCGTAATAGGTCGCGGCACTCGTGGGGGAGCGTTTGAGGGTTTTGAAATCGACCCGGTACAGGCCGAACCGGGCGTCGAGGCCCAGGAGCCATTCGTAGTTGTCGATCAGGGTCCAGTAGAAATATCCCCGGACATCGAGCCCGTCCTTCAGGCAGCGTTCGACGACATCCACATGCTGCTTCATATACTTGACTTTTTTTTCGGTATCATGCGTCGCGATCCCGTTCTCGGTGATGATCATGGGCAGATTAAGCCGCGACGCGTACCTGAGGACCTTTGCCAGGCCGCGCGGATGGACTTCCCAGCCGATATTGGTGAGGCCGTGCCCGTCGATGTCCGAATACCGGAGTTCCACTCCCATTTTTTTGAGGGGATTGAACCGGAGATGGATGCGGGTATAGTAATTCACGCCGAAAAAGTCGAGCTTGTCCTTGATCGGGACCTCAATCTCCACGGGCCTCGAAAAGGGGAACTTGACGATGAAGATCCCTGTCTGGAATGCATTGATGATCGAGTGATTATAGAAGAAGTTTGCGGCCTTCTTCAGGAGCCGGTCCAGCGGGTTCCATTTTTTCCACGGAGAAAACACGGACATGTTGTGTGCGACACTGACCCGGGCGTCGGGGACGTAGCGGTGGATGATGTCGTATGCCTTGCCGTGGGCGGTGAAAATATTTTTGAGGGCGACCAGAGCAAGGGGTACGCTTTTAATGCCCGGAGGCGTACACCCGTCCATGTAGCCGCCGATCAGGATGACGTAGGGCTCGTTGAAGGTTATCCAGTAGCGGACATTCCTGAGCGTCGCGGCCATCATCTCCGTATAGCGGAGGAACTTCTCGATGGATGCGGTCCGGTGCCAGGGGGACCGCTCCGGAAACCACCGGGGATGAGTGAAATGATGGAGCGTGACCATGGGCTCGATATTGTAGCTTCGCAGGATATCGATGATCTCCTGGTAGTGCGCGATGGCATCTTCGTCCCAGGTATACGGCCCCGGCTGGATCCTGCTCCATTCGAGGGAAAATCGGTAGGAATTTACCCCGAGGTCCTTGAGGAGTTTGAGGTCCTCCCGGAAGAGGTTATAGTGGTTCGTGATCTGCGGAATATCGCTTAAGACCGGGTCCCAGGTCGTCCAATCGGCGCTGGGAGCGCCCTCGATCTGAAAGGCCGATGTTGCGACGCCCCAGAAAAAATCATCGGGAAATGTTTTCATGGTTCTTATAAAAAAGGCGGGCGAAATTCATACCCTCGGGAGAGGTTGTAGCCCGCTTTGACTAAGCCGATCTCGTGGATCTCGTCCGCGAAGCGGCAGGCAGGAGATTGCCGCAGAAGGGACTATACTCCGCTGCTGTTACATCCGTATGACGGTTTGATGAAAAGTTGATGAAAATATGTCGTGGCGGGTTTGGGTTTGTTCAGCGGATGTCGACGATGAGAGGCGGGTTCATAAAAAGGGCGGGAAACAGGACAGGGACCGGCGCGCGCGGAGGAATCCTGGGAGTATTGCCTCGCGCGTGACGCACCGGTCCTCGCCGGTCCTGGTCGCTATTTGGCATTCGGTATGAATAAAGCGTTGCCGTTCTTGTCCTTGAATCCTGCTATAGCATCCTGCCCTTCCTTGGAAATGATCCAGGTCACGAACTCCATGGCTTCTTTGTATTTCACGGTCTTGTTCTTTTCCGGGTTCACGGCCATGACCCCGTACTGGTTGAACAGGGAGGGGTCGCCTTCAAGGACCACGGCCATGTCGAGTTTGTCCTTGTCTTTCGTGGCCAGCCAGGTGCCGCGGTCCGTGAGCGTGTATGCCCGTTTCTCGTCGGCAACGCGCTGGGTCTTTTCCATTCCCTGGCCGACCTCGAGATACCATTTTTGCCCGGTCGGATCTATGCCTGTCTTCTTCCAGAGGGAAAGTTCCTTGGTGTGGGTGCCGGATTTGTCCCCGCGCGAAACGAAGGAGGCACCCGATTCCGCGATTTTCTTGAACGCATCGGGAGCGGATTTGATGCCCTTGATCTTCGCCGGGTCATTCGTCGGGCCGATGACCAGGAAGTCATTGTACATCACATCATGACGGTTCACGAAAAAGCCTTCTTCAACCGCCTTCAATTCCTGCTCCTTCGCGTGCACGAAAACCACGTCGGCGTCGCCGCGCTTCCCGATCTCGATGGCCGCGCCGGTGCCCACGGCAACGACATCAATCTTGATTCCCGTTTTCTTTTCGAAGATCGGCAGCAAATAGTCGAAGAGTCCGGAATTCTGCGTGCTCGTGGTCGAGGCCATGCGTATGCGTGTTTCCGCCGAAACTGCGGCCGTGCTGACGAAAAACACCAATGCCAGGGTCAGTACGATTAATTTTCTCATGTTTCCTCCGTGGAACGAAAATGGTTACAACTTCTTCCCTTCCGGTGAATTGGGGAAGAAAAGCGGTTCCCCGTACTTGTCCTTCCCAAAATCGCGGATAATAGTCTGGGCATCTCTGCCCTGCAACCACTCCACAAACTGCATGGCTTCCTTATGATGGACGTGCGGGAACTTAGCGGGATTGACCGGTATAAGCGTTATGAAATTCAGCAAAATATCGTCCCGTTCGACCAGGACCTGCAAGGTGATCTTCGATTTCATGGTGATGTAGGTGGCCCGGTCCATGATCGTATAGGCCTGTTTTTCGTTCGCATGGGCCAAGGTGGGCGCGTTCCCTTTTGCGCCCTGCTCAAACACGGCATACCATGCCCCCTGCGGTTCGATACCCGCCTTTTTCCAAACCTCCAGCTCCTTTACGTGGGTGCCCGATTTATCGCCCCGCGTCACGAAGAGGACTTTTGCATCTGCGATCTTGCGCAACGCAGCAGCCGCATCTTTCATTCCCCTGATCCCGGCAGGATCGGAAGCGGGTCCAAGGACGACGAAATCGTTGTACATGAGATCGTAGCGTTTCGTTCCAAAACCGTCGGCCACGAACTTTTCCTCCAAAGCCCGCGCATGCACCAGGACAAGATCAAACTTGCCGGTTTCCGCCATTTTCAGCGCCTGCCCTGTCCCCGCGCCCTGATGTTCTACGACGATGCCTGTTTTCTTTGTGAACGCCTCTTCCAGCGCCCCGACGATGCCTGCGTCAATAGGGCCGATGGTGCTGGCCAGCAGTATCTTCGGGGTCTCCGTGGCCGTTTGAGCCGCGGGCGCAGAGTTGCTGCGCCACTAGAAACGAAACAATGATTGACGGCAAGACAGTACCGCAGATTTGAAGCTTTTGATAAAGAGCATGAGATACCTCCTCTCATTTATTCCTTCTTTTTCAGTGAGGCAGCCGGGACCGCATCCGGAGTGAACAAGTTTACGCCGCGCTTTTTATATCCGGCGATGAGTCCCTGTCCCTCGGCTGAAGTGACAAAGGCGATAAAATCCATGGCTTCCCGGTATCTCACTGCGGGGTATTTCGCCGGGCTTACAGCAATAACGCTGTACTGGTTCTTGAGAAGTATGTCGCCTTCCACAAGAATTTTCAGCGCAATCAGGGACTCGTAATTCAGGAACGTTCCCCGGTCGGAGAGGGTGTAGGCCTTTTTCCTGTCCGCCATAAGGAGCGTGTCTCCCATCTTGGCCCCGGTTTCGAAGTACCAGCCCTTCCCCTCGGGATTTAATCCCGCATCGTCCCAGATATCCAGCTCCTTCGCGTTCGTTCCGGAATCATCGCCCCTCGACACGAAGGGCGCGCCTTTTTCTCCGATCAGCTCGAAGGCGTCTATAGCGCTCTTGTGGCCCCTGATGCGGGCCGGATCGCTTTTCGGCCCCAGAATGACAAAATCATTGTGCATGACCTGCCTTCGGTTCACGCCGTAACCCTCGGCGACGAACTTTTCCTCCCGGAACGGGTCATGGACGAAGAGCAGGTCCGCCTCGTCCTTTTTTCGCAATCCGCATTGCCTTGCCGGTTCCAACGGCAATGACCTCGACGGTTACGCCGTAGCGTGTCGACTTTCTCATAGGCGGGATGAGAATATCGAAGAGACCCGAGTTCTGAGTGCTGGTAGTCGAGGCTATGACGAGCTTTATTTTCTGATTTATTTTCATGACAACCGCCTCCTTGACATCTTTTTCTTTATTGTAGAGGTGTCGCCCGCGAAAGTAAAATGCGTTTAATTCATGTCAGACATGAATTATATTCATAGAAGCGTTGTTTTTCTCTTGGGAAGAGTTGAATGACGATGGCGTGCTCGTGATTAAGGAAGGTATTCATTGACAAAGCATGACCGCGTCTTTACAATGAAGCCTCTGTGAGGTAGAGAGGGCGATGGAAGACCACAGGCTGAAATCATATTGTCTCGTTGTCGAGACCAAAAGCTTTTCCCGGGCCGCACAGGCAAAGCACATGACCCAATCCGCCATGAGCCGTCTCATTAAAAGTCTGGAGGGTGAATTGGGCGTGACGCTCCTACATCGAAAGGGCAAGGCGGCGCTTCCCACATCCGAAGGAAGGCTTTTCTACGAACACGCAAAGAAGATCCTCGAAGAATACACGAGGATGGAGCAGGACATCGGCATGGCCGCGCATACCGCAAGGAACACCCTGCGTCTGGGAGCAAGCAAAACGCCGGCTGTCCATTTTCTACCCCAGGTCATGTACGAGTTTTCCAAGGCTCATCCCGGGATGAGAATCGATCTTTCGGTTTGCGAAACAGCAACCGTTGTGCGAGACTTGCGCGACGGCAGGATCGATGTTGGAATCATTGAGGGTACCGTCGGGGACCCGGCCTTCACGGCAGACTCGATTGCCGAGGACGAAATCGTCGTCATCGCCTCCGAGAACCATCCTTTGACGAAAAAAAAGAATGTCACGTTGGAGGAGCTGATCGCTGAACCGTTCATTCTTCCTGACCGGGAGTCCGGCATGCGAGAACTGATTGCTGCCTACTTTCGCGACGCGGGAATCGATGAGAAACACATCAAAGTCCGCATGGTCCTCGGCAGTCCCGATATAATCGTTCAAATGGTCCGGGCGGGGCTGGGCATCGCATTCGCTTCGAAATGGGCGGCGTTTACGGAGGTCAAAGAGGGAACGGTGAAATTACTAAGAATACCGGGGAAAAAAATGAAGCGGCACTTTTATCTCATAGGAATCGAGAGAGGGGCTGTTTCGACAGCTGTCGGCACATTCAGAGATTTCATTAAAGCGCATAGTTTTTTCATTCCTTTTTGACATGATACACGACCCTTTGGAGGCCGCTTCGAGCGCCTCGATATTCCAGCGAACATCATCGCGTATCCCGATTATTCCATCCGCCGTCTAGGTGCAGAGGATCCTGACCTTCGTCCCCTTTTCCGCCATGCTCTCAATCCGCATTTCCCAATTGTGTGCTTTTACCAGGTGCTTGACGATGGCCAGGCCGAGTCCGGTCCCTCCCATCTTTCGGGACCGGGCGGCATCCACGCGGTAAAACCTCTCTCCGAGGCGTGGCAGGTGTTTCTCCAGTATCCCGATCCCCGTATCTTCCACGGATAAGATCGCTTTGCCATTTTCCGTCCTTGCGGCGATCGTGACTCCTCCCTTTTCCGTAAACTTTATTGCATTGTCCACGAGGTTCGTCAGGACCTGGATGAGTTTATCCCTGTCCGCGGCAACTTTCATGGGCGTCTCCGGAAGATCTGTTTTCATGAACAGGTTCTTTTCAGCGGCCTTGGCCCTCAGCATGGTCATTACCTGTTCGAATACGTCCGCGACATCCACGGGAGCTTTCTCGATCCTGACGACGCCCAGCTCTATTTTGGAGATCGTCATGAGATCGTCCACCAGGCTGTTGATGCGCTCGCTGTTCGACTTGATGATCCTTAAAAATTTTTCGGCGTGCTCCGTGTCATGCAGCGCGCCGTCCAGAAGGGTGTCGGCAAAGCCTTTGATGGCCGTGATCGGCGTCTTGATTTCGTGGGAGATGTTGGCGACGAAATCCTTGCGCGTCTGCTCCAGTTTTTTGAGCTGAGTGATGTCGTGCAGGATGACGACGAATCCGGACAGCTCACTCTCCATGTAAGAGAACGGTGAGACCCGTGCTGAAAAATACTTTTCCTTCGGATAATCGAGCTTCAGCTCGCTGACGCCGGGCGTAAGGTTCCTGCGGGCCTCATCCATGAGGGACAGAAATAAGGGATTTCTGATGACCTCAAAAACAGGTTTCCCGGTTAAGGGGACATCGCCGAAATATTGCTTTGAGGCGGCGCTGGCAAGCTGTACAACGCCCGTCGAATCAAGGATGAGGAGGACGTCGGGAATGCTGTGGAGGATGACCGTCAGCCGTTTTCTTTCCTCCTCGTTCGCCGCGATGCCGCCCTTCAGCTCCAGGGACATTGTATTCAGGCTCTCGGCGATTTCTTCGAACTCCCCGGTCCGGCCCAGATACAGCTTGTGGCCGATCGCGCCGCCCGCAAGAGACCGGGAAAATTCGCCGATCTGCTTCGTCAGGCGCCTGATGCGCTCCAACTGCCCGATCGAGAACAAGCCTGTCGCGAGGAGGATCGCGACGACGACCGCGATGATCTTTAATCTGAGGGAGTTGATCGCGGCGTCCACCGCCTTGAGCTGCATACTGAGGCGAACAATACCGGCGGGAAGACCACCGCGCGTGATTTTTTTTGCGACATACAATAAATCATCGTGCAGGGTATCGCTGTAGCGAAGGGACATGCCCGTACCGTTCAGGAGGGCCTGCTGGATTTCAGGACGGCCGAGGTGGTTCTCCATGAGCGATGATTCCTTGTCGGAATCTCCGAGGACACGTCCGTCGAGGGTGATCACCGTCACGCGCAGCCCGGTCTGTTCCTTGAATTGCCTGCAGAGGTTGTCGAGAGAGGTTTGGGGCTTGAACGAGATGCCGTTGGAGACGAGTTGCGCCTGCGCAACGAGGTGTTCCCTCAGGTCATTGATATGGCTGTTTCTTACCGCGTTGGTAATGTACAGTTCGACGAACATGACCGCGGCAAGCATAATAAGGGCGTAGAGTAAGAATATTCTGCCGAAGAGGCGGCGTTTCATAGGGTTTCATCCACGTAGTACCCTACTCCCCTTCGGGTCCTTATATACAGGGGATTCGCCGGATCATCCTCGATCTGGGTCCGCAGTCGCCGGATATGAACATCGACAGTCCTGGGTTCGATAAATGCCTCGCCCTTCCAGACCGCGTCCACGAGCTGTTCGCGGCTGAATACCCTGCCCCTTCTCATTGCAAGATACAAGAGCAGCTTAAATTCCGTTGCGCTGAGTTCCAGGGGGGTGGTGCCCTTGGTGACGCCGTAGGTTTCCGTATTGATGAGCAGGTTGCCGATACGGATGATCTTTTCCGCCGGCGCTTTTTCGCCGGTCCTCCGCAATACCGCCTTGATGCGCGCAATGAGTTCTCTCGCGCTGAACGGTTTTGTCATGTAATCGTCGGCGCCGCTTTCCAGTCCTATGACCCTGTCCACCTCTTCCCCTTTTGCCGTAAGCATGATGATAGGGGTCCCGGCTGTTCTGGGTTCGTTCCTGATGATGCGGCACAGTTCCACGCCCTGCATGCCGGGGAGCATGAGGTCGAGAACGACAAGTGCGAACTTGTCCTTCCTGATTTTGTGGAGGGCCTCTTCACCGTCTGAAGCCGTCGTGACCCGGAAACCGTCTTTCTTCAGATTGTAGGATACGAGGTCGACGATATCCGGCTCGTCATCAACAATTAATATTTTATTGTCCATGGCCGTAGTTATAACACGTATCTTCTATAAAATTCAAGCTTGTCCGGAAGATTTAACAGAAATGTAACAATTGAAGTTGCAAGGCGGGAAGCGGTTAACCGGGGTTTCCTCCATTCATCTCCCGAATGACGGCCGCGGGAATGGAGCCGAGCGGCACGACCCGGCCAACGGCGTCCAGTTCGATCGCCTTCTTCGGCATGCCGAAAACGACGCAGGAGTCTTCGTCCTGGGCAATCGTGAATGCCCCGGCCTCTTTCATCTCGAGCATGCCCTTTGCTCCGTCGTCGCCCATCCCGGTCATGATCACGCCGACGGCGTTTTTACCCGCGTACCGTGCCGCGGAGCGGAACAGCACGTCGACTGATGGCCGGTGCCGGCTGACCAGGGGCCCGTCCTTGACCTCGACGTAGTAGCGCGCGCCGCTCCGCTTCAGCAGGAGGTGGCTGGTTCCCCGGAGCTATGAGCGCCCGTCCCCGTATGATCGTGTCGTTGTTTTCCGCTTCTTTAACCGAGATCCTGCAAATGGCGTCGAGACGCGCTGCAAAAGCGCGGGTAAAATTCTCCGGCATGTGCTGGACGATGACGATGCCGGGTGTGTCGAGCGGCATTGCCTGAAGAAAATCGCTCAAGGCTTCCGTGCCTCCCGTGGAGGCGCCGACGACCACGACCTTTTCCGTCGTCCGGAGCATGGCCTCCGACGGCGGGTTCCCCTTGGCGAGGACCGCATCCGCCGTGAGTTTTGGCGGGATGGCGCGGTCCTTGTGGCAGAGCCGGGACAGCTTGGCCTGGGCCGCGGCCTTAACGGCGTCGCAGATGCGGACTCTGGATTCTTCCAGGAACTGCTTGGTGCCGATGCGCGGCTTCAGGATAATCTCAACGGCCCCGTATTCGAGCGCCTTGAGCGCCGTTTCCGAACCGGCGTCCGTCAGGCTGGAACAAATGACGACGGGAATCGGGTGCTGGGACATGATCTTCTGCAGAAAGGTGATTCCGTCCATGCGCGGCATTTCCACGTCGAGAGTGATGACGTCGGGGATTTCGCTCCTGATCTTGTCCGCGGCGATATAGGGATCTGACGCCGTCGCCATGACTTCGATATCACGATCGGCATTCAGGACGTCTTCGAGCGTCTGCCGGACCACGGCGGAGTCATCGACGACCAGGACCCGGATCTTTTTCTTCATAGGCATGCACCTCGTTTCCTGCGCGGTGAACCGGCGCGGGGCTTGATCCTTCTTGGCTGGAGATCTTATTACTCTCTGCACAGACGCTTCAACAGCACGTCTCCGGTATGGGTGTTAAAGAATATCTTCCTGCCCAGCGGGCCACCGACATCGATGACCATAGTCCGGAGCCCTACGCTTGTCAAAGTCTGTTCGGCCGCCGCGATGTTCTGTCTGTCAATCGAGACGATCCCCGGCTGCTCGAGCGCCTTCGTGAACATGTCGGCGCCGCCGAAGCATTTGACCTCGATCTCGTCCCGCCCGACCTTCTTCCTGTCGAAAAGGCTCACCATCTTTCGGATGGAACAAGCCACGTATTTGAGACCTTCAAAACAATCGCCGCGGCAGTCCTCGTGACCGGCGCACAGCGGGAGGAGGCTGTGGCAGATCCCACCCAATCCCCGCCGCCGGCAGAACATGGTCACCGACAGACAGGAACCGAGCACCGTCACGACCACACTCGGCTCTCCGGAAAAGTAGATCTCTCCGGGCATCAGAAAAAAACCGGTAGCGTAGACTTGTGTTGGTTCACGATGCCTTTCGGTAGATAGTTGACGCGATACGCTGAACCGGAAGGTTGAACCCGTGAACGGTGTTCTTGTGATAATTCGCAAAGCTCCTTCGAGCTCCTGAAGATGAGCTCGATAGGCCTCTTCCCGGAACGTAGCGCGGGTCCTTGATGATCTGGATCCGGAGTCAAATCCTCCCGGGCATGCTGCGGTTCATTGATGACTCGCTCCCGCTGCCGCGATCATAAGCAGCTCTTGCCCAGTATCAAGCTTACACCAAGGGATCTGTCCGTATGTACTGAATATGCCACAACCTCGTGAATCCGATGAAAAGCAGAACCAGAATTCCATACACCGACTGGTATGTCCCTGATCCGGTGTGCGGCCGGGAGGCTGATAAAAGCCTTCAATGAGCTCCCGGAACTTCACCGCGTCAATGAATTTCTCCAGAGCCAAAAGTCCGCCGAAGGGGGATAGCCTTTTGCTGCAATATTCGTAGCGCGTATTCGGGTTGATTTTAGCGGGTTCCGATCGGCCTTCATTTTGGCCTTGATTCACGTACTGTTTCGCGCTATGCTTCTTCTGTCGTTTAACCATATGGGTTACCTCCTGACATAATGGGTTGTTCGCGAGATAACCGCATTATATCAGTGTAACCCGTATGGTTTTATCTTTACTCCTTCAACGAAGTGCAGGATTCAGGTATTAATCCATTGCAATCGACTACCGAAGGGCAGACCCAGTCAATAGTCGGCGACTATGCATACCGGTCACGATCAGGGCAGTTTCTGGCTGGGGATTTTCGGCGTATGTCAACCGGTGGAAAGTCTTCTACGGAATATACGGGACCTGCAAATTACTTACTGCTTCTTCATTTCGATCTTCATCTTCTTCATCTTTTCCAGGAGCGTAGTACGATTCAGGCTCAGAAGCCGGGCCGCCTTGCTCCTGACGCCACCCGACTTTTCGAGGGCCTTCATAATGAGGTCGCGCTCCAATGAGCTCACCATCTCATTCAAGTCGACGCCCGTTTCACCCAATCCGATGCCGCTCGCGCGTCCGGACGCGGGAGCCGGCGCGGTCCCTCCTGCGTATGGGGCCGCTTCTGCCCGGCCTTGCACGTGGTCAAGACCGCCGAAGGTTAATTGGTGAAGTTTTTCCGGAAGATCGGAAACATTCACCGCGGGACCGCTTGTCAGGATCGTCAGACGCTCGATGAGGTTCTCGAGTTCCCGCACATTTCCGGGCCAGCGGTATCTGAGCAGGCAGTCCATGGCTGCAGCGGAGAACGAGATGGACCCCCGCTTTTTCTTCTGGCAGAATTCATGGACAAAGTGCGCCGTGAGCAGCGGGATGTCCTCCTGCCGGCTACGGAGGGGTGGCAAGTGGAGCGGTATCACGTTTAGGCGGTAGAACAGGTCCTCCCTGAACGTCCCTTGCTTCGTCGCATTTTCCAGGTCCTTGCTCGTCGCCGCCAGAATGCGGACGTCGGCCTTAATCGTCTTCATGCCGCCCACGCGCACAAACTCCCGCTCCTGGAGCACCCGCAGGAGTTTGCCTTGAAGGGAGGGATCGAGTTCCCCCACCTCGTCCAGGAAGAGCGTTCCGCGCTGGGCGAGCTCGAACCTGCCCAGGCGGGTGTTAATGGCGCCCGTGAAAGCGCCCTTCTCGTGGCCGAAAAGCTCCGATTCGAGGAGGTCCTTGGGGATGGCCGCGCAATTGAGCGGTACAAAGGGCCCGCCTGCCCGCGAACTGTTGTTGTGATGTATGGTCTTCGCGATGAGCTCCTTGCCGGTGCCGCTTTCTCCGGTGATGAGCACCGTGCTGTCCGTGTCGGCTATCTTCTCGATCATCTCATAGACCGCCTGCATGCGGGGAGAATCGCCGATGAGGCCCTCGAAGTCGTACTTCTTCTTGAGCTGCCTCTTGAGCATCACGTTTTCTTTCTGGAGCTTAGCGACGGATAGGGCCTTTTCGAGTACGATCATGAGCTCATCGAGGTTGAAGGGCTTGGTGATGTAGTCGAAGGCGCCGTGCCTCATGGCCTCCACGGCGGTTTGTACCGTGCCGAAGGCCGTCATGACGATGACGGGGACGATAATCTTGGCGGCCGCGATCTCCTTGAGAACATCCATGCCGGTGATGCCGGGCATGACGAGGTCGGTGAGGATGAGATCGAACTTCTCCGCGCGCACCATATCGAGGCCTGCCTGGCCATTCTGGGCAAGAGTCGTCTCAAAGCCTTTTTCTTTGAGAAAGGAACGAAGAACGTCCCTGACCGTTTCATCGTCTTCTATGATGAGAATTTTCCCCATTTCGCTTAAAAAAACATAACACGATATAGTCACTGTGTCAACTGATTGACGCTCTAAGTTAAAGAATTTTCCCCTTGCAGATCACTGAAAAAGTTCATTTTGCTGTCTTTGCGAGCGAAGCAATCTCGGTGTTTGAAATATCCATGCAATTAAGAGATTATTTCGCCGAGAAAGCGCTCCTCGCAATGACAATTCGGGAACTCACAACAAACTGCGAGGATGTAATAAAAATCTTGTCATTCCAAGCGATTAGGATTTCTAATATTGCTCAGTTTACCATTATGCGTCATTATTCTGCCCCCTCACTGAAGATAAGTCATTTCTATGACAGGGCATTACAAATTATTACTTCATATATTCAACTAGATAATAAGGGCATAATATTTGTATATTACGTGAGCATTAAACTCGGTGTTTCTCAACTGATCGAGGGGTGAAATGGCCATGCAGGAATGTCAACTCGAGTTATCGGAACAGAAATCGGAACAGAAAAAGGAAAAGATCATTAACGAGACCCTTCCGTTCATCAAGTACACGGCGTACCGTCTGGCGCACCGGCTCACACCCCAGTCGTCGGTTCACGATCTCATCAGTGTGGGCATCATGGGCCTGCTCGATGCGCTCCAGCGGTATACCGAGGGCAGAGTCAAGATCAATACCTTCGTCGAGTACCGGATCAGGGGCGCCATGCTTGACGAGCTGCGGTCGCAAGACTGGGTTCCCCGGTCGCTGAAGACGAAAATAGGCCAGATCAAGAAAGCGAATAGCGAGCTCGAACAGAAACTCGGCCGCATGCCGAACGAGGAAGAGATCGCGGAAAAACTCGGCATCTCACTTGATGAATATTACAGGACCGTCCAGCGCGCAAATAATTCCGTGGTGTACAGTTTCGAGGACTTCCGGGACCGGATGCATGAAGAGAGCGGCATGGACGTGATGGAGTGCATCCCCGACCGGGACATGAAAACCCCTCTCGAATTGCTGGAGGAAAACAGCAAGAAGGAAGCCCTTGCCCAGGTCATCGAGACGCTTGCCGGAAAAAGAGAAGCTCATCCTCTCACTCTATTACTGGGAGGAACTCACCATGAAGGAGATCGGCAAGATTATGCGCCTGACCGAAGGCCGGGTGTGCCAGCTCCACAATCAGGCTATCATACGGCTCAAGGCGCAGATAGGCTCTCCGGTCCATCAGTTATGGCAGGGGGCGTGAGAAGGGCGGCGACGGTTACGGAGCCCATTTCGGCTGCGTCTTTCGTCGTTCGTCATAAAGACATAGTCCCGCTTATGACGGAAGAATAATTATAAATAAAGGCTCCTCAAAGTAACAGCAACAGAACGCAGCTTGTTGTCCGTAACAAAGATTTTTCCGGGCAAAGTGCCAGCCTTGCTAATAACGCCACTACGATCACTCACCCACCCCTTTAGGAATACCTTCTGTTCGGCACCACCAAAATACGGTATCTTGCTCCCTATTTTACTTTCGGGAGGATGCATGGTCATGAAAACGGGGTGCGTGAATGCCCGTGAAAAATGACAGGTGTGTTCTGACATACGTAATTCCTTGATTTTGGCCTGAATCAGTGGTTCCAAATTCCATTTTCGGGATTAAAGACTTTCCGGCAATTGCCGATAAGAAAGCCGAAAAACCAGCCTCGAAAGGGAGGAACCATGCATATCAATTCCAACAGACCGCCCGAAAACCGGGACCCGGGCCGATGCAAGGAAATCGCGGACATCATGTCCGCCGTAGACAAGCTGCCCGAGATCCGGGAGGCCAAGGTGCGGGAAATCAGAGAGAGCATCGATCGCGGCGCCTATACCGTCGATCCGCGCAAGGTAGCGGAATCGATCCTGAAAAACCTATGGAGATATTAGACAGCGGCTCAGCAGTCTCAAGGACCAGCCCTCCGTGCTCGATCAAAAAGACGAACTCCCTAAAAGATACCGTTCCTTAATCTATGGACAAATATTCCTGGCGTCCATAACGTCACCCGAACAGTGTTGGTAACGATTCGCCCGCCGGGATTTCACCGGCGACAGACGGTGTGGTCGCAAGCCGTGCTTTGGCTCCTTGTGGGGAGTCCAGGTGACGGCGAGGATCCCGACGAATACGGGACCGTCCGTGCGCTGCAAGCGCTGCTTGAGAGATTCTAGAGACGGCCGCCCACTTGCTCCACACATGCTTGCCGCGATTTCTCACGGATAGCGGCAGGGTGCCGTGAAGCTGATTTGGTAGCGTCTCCCGAAGTCCCATGAACCTCCGTCCGATTACGAGCGCCGCGCTGTGATGCACAGACATCCCGTATCGGGCGCTGAACTTGAATCTTCCGATTACCGACGTGTACGCGGGATTGACCTCATGAACCTCTATCCCGGAATCGAACGCCCTGGCCCTTAAGATTGTCTGAATACCGGTATACGCGAACGAGGACAGCATCCGGGCATATTTACGGGATTCCTTCTCAAGGGCCGCCTTCTTTTCGGCAAAATCCAGCTTCTCGATGACAAGCGGTTTTTGCTTCAAGACCGCGAATTCAACGACTTGTTTTACGGCATCACCGACTGCGGCAAGCCGCTGCTTCGAGGTCTTACCGTATGTAACGCAGGGAATCGTGAAATACCCAGCCGGGTTGCCGAATCTGTCCGTCTCGGTAACAGCCAGATGGTCGGCGTTTATGTCGATGCCGACCACCCCGATGCCTTTTTGCGAGACACAGGGGATTTCAGGCAGAGACGCCGTGACGAACACCCGCCATCCCTTGGCGTCTTTCACGAAGCGGTAGTTGATCGCCTGCCATTGGGACCTATCATCGGACAATCTTCTGCCAATGGCGGCAACTACAGCATTATGGCCGTGGCTGAAACGGAGCCCAGGAATATCCAGGTATTTGCCCTCCCCCGCCAGAGCATTCGGCATCCGAAGCTTGAGTGAAATACTGCCGCTTTTCTGCGCAGTGGAAACACAACCCTGACATCCTGCCGTCTCGTCCTTTGATCCGATTACAAAGAACTGACTGCTCCGGGCCTGCTGCCAGTCTTTCTTCCAGTCGGCACGGGAAACGTATTCATTCGCCTCAAGACTGAACTGTGCTCTGAACAGCTTTTTGCTCCCAAAGCAGAGGCGGACATTGTCTGCCTCTTTATCGGCTTTGAGTTGATCGAGCCGGGTCACCAGGTTTGCGATACGACGCTTCTTCTGATGCCTCTTGGCGGGATCGGTGATTTCGGCAAGCACGTTCTTCGCCTTCCCGATTCTTTTCTCCATCTCCTGAATTAGTCCGGTCCTTCGCTCCTTAATTGATGCGATCTTACCCTTAAGCTCCGCTGACATTGCATTGAACTGCCTGGCGGTTATCCCGAACTTCGGTATAAATTCCCGTTTAAGGTCGGTGAGATTGCCGCCAGCCCGCAGCCTGGCAAAAAGCGTTCTCTCAGCCTTGCTGTAAAGCGCTGCATAGGCCGTAAGAGCAGCGTCGGTACCGCTGTCCGTGGCGATGCGGCACTGGTAGGTACGATGCTCCCTCATTCTTTGACTCCGGTGGCGGCCTCAACTGCGCGTTTCGCCCGGTTCTTTGCCGAGCGCTTGCCGTATAGTCTTGCACATAGGGATACAATAACCTCGTGGAGATCGCGCACGATATCGTCCTTCATCTCATCAGGTTCGATGACCATGAGTTTTCTACCCTGTGCGGCGAGCGCGGCCTCGACGTATTCGATGCCGAACCTCATTAACCTGTCCCTATGCTCTACGATGACGGTGCTTACACCGGGGTTTCTCAGTATGCGAAGCATGGCGCGGCGATGTCCGTTCAGGCCGGAACCAACCTCTTTGACCACCTCGACAACGCGCAGTTGCCGGCTTGACGCATACTCGCTGAGCCTGGCTATCTGACGGTCCAAATCGGCCTTCTGATCGGCGCCAGACACCCGGGCATAGAGTGCGGTGCCGCCCTCGCCGGACGATGCCGGAGGGTGAACAATAATCGTTCCCGTCGGCAGCTGCTCAACCGGCACCGGCAACTGTCCCAGCTTCCACATCCGCCACACCGTCTTATAGGCCAACCCCTGCTGACGTGCCCATTCGCTAAGCTTCATGGGTATATTATATCATATAAGGGTATATGTTTGTCAACTGCTTTCAACCCTACCCTCCATTGAGAATGCCGACCCGGTGTAGACGGTGGTAACAACTCCAGGCACTCCATGATTAGCGTCCGGGGACCTTTCCCAATCGCTCTTAGGTTTTCTGACATGACGGCGCCACTGCGAGTGAATGCGGGAATAAAAAAGTCCCTTGACCAGGGGGTTTTTTTCTACTGAAGTTTCGATGAAACGGGCATCGTAGCCCCCCGGCCAGCTACTGCCAGGGATCGGATGTGTCATGGAAATTCGCCGCTCCGATGTCCCGGGTGACCTCTTCACGAATAAACTTCCCGATGAATTCTTGGTCCGCTGCCTCGATGCTGGTGAACTTAAGACCTATGCCGATCTCCTTGTGAGGCACCACGCCTGATGCATGGCTGTATACGACCGACCCTTCGGCGGAGATCGTGCGGTCCATGATATGGAACGTAACGGTTATCTGTCTGGATTTGCGCTTTATTTTTTGACGGATTCGCGCACCTTAACTGCACTGCTAATATA
>CAVUHW010000007.1:0-17975 GCA_963741205.1 Nitrospirota bacterium | reverse complement strand
GTTCACATTGTTTGTTGAAAACCTGTTAATTGCTTTGTTAATAGTATTCTCCTGAACGCGGCTCCCATGGAGAATATGCAAACTGCTCTGCATTTAAGCAGACAAGATACAGGATGTAGGTCGCGCAGCATGCTTCAATCGGGCTTCTGCACATCTTCTAAGTTCTTGACCATCTCGTCGACACACCTGCGAGTTTGGAAGACCAATATTGTGACAAGGACAAAGAATACCACTTGTATGTTGTGCTGCTGTTACGCATCGTATCCCGGGTTTAGGAAGGCTTGGCGGGATGGATTGAACCCGTCTTGAGCGCACCTGCCGACTCGTATGTAGCGATGATAACGCCGGTCGTCGAAGATTTTGATTCAACTAGTTTGAATCCTTCAGCTTGCGTTCCTTCCGCAAAAAGTTTCTTTCCGTCACCCACGGTCACCGGGAAGATCCAAAGATGCATTCGATCGATCAGTTGGTGTCTGAGCAAGGTCTGAATGAGGTTACCACTGCCGTGCACCCACAAATCTGGACCGTCCTCTGCTTTGAGTTTTTTGATCTGCTTCACTATATCACCGGTAATACATGTTGAGTTCTGCCACGAAGGCTCAAAGGATTTCTCCGACACGACGTACTTTTTAGTGGCGTTGAAGGGCTCTGCCACCACCGCATCCTCTTTTGTGTGCGGCCAATAAGCGGCAAATATTTCGTACGTGTTCTTGCCGAGAAGGAGCTCAAAGGGGATACCCATAAACCCTTTCATGACCGTGCCCATCATCTCGTCCCAATAATTGACTGACCAGCCGCCATACGCAAAGCCGCCGGTAGTGTCCTCCGTTGGCCCTCCCGGTGCTTGTACGATGCCGTCTAATGTTAAGAATGTAGTAGTGATTATTTTTCTCATATATTGATTGTAACAAGCCGGCCTTTGATAGTCAAAGTCAATATGTTAATATCTTCTATGTATGTGGGGGAAGGAACTCAGGTGGAATCTTCTCACGCTTAAATAAGTGGTTGCTATAACAACTACAAAATGGATGCTGAACCGAATGGTTCATTCACTATTCTATACGTCCGTAATAATTTTATCCATCTCGTCGACACCTACCAATTATGCAGCCATGTTGACGAAATATCTATGCATAATACTGGTTGAATCAGGCAAATGAACCGCCGCCGTGAGGGGCGCGGTTTTAACGATCCGCTCGACGGCGTTGTTGGAATCGTTACGTCGGGTTTTGCTTTGCTACAAACTTACTGGCCGAGCTACTTGCCTGGGACAGCTTTCAAAAAATCGTGGGTTCATGGTCCGCGCGGTCAACAACCACGAGCACATCGAGGTCCGACTCCGGGCCTGCTGCTCCCCGCGCATGTGACCCGAAGACCCTTTTAATGTGTCAGGTTTTCTACGCGAACTTCACGGCCTTCACGGCCTTATGTCCTACGCTCCCCCGGGTCATCACGCCGTATTTTTTCAGGTCGATCACCTTCTCATTGCCCTTCTCATCGACGACCTTCACCTGCTCGCCTTTGCTGACGGGCCGGAAGAGCGCAACCTCGCCGTTCTTCACGTTCACGAGCTTGACACCCTTGCCCGCTCCGGTCAGGACGGTGATTTCCTTAGCTGCGACTACGACGGCCTTGCCCTCTGAGGTGATAAACAGGACATTCGGCAGATCGAGGATGCCCACGCCCATGATATAGTCGTCTTCTTTGACACTGGCGTATTTTTTCCCGGCTCGGGTGGTTACGGAATTATATTGTCCCAGGTCAAAGGCAAAACCCATACCGTGGGCGGAAACAGTCAGGGCCGTCACCTCCCGGGGGGCGAGAGCGAGCTCCGGTTGTTCGCCTGGTGCGAGTGCCGGTTGCGCTAAGACGGTCGTGAAATTCATTGCCGCGATAGGACGTTCGCCGTCGCCGAACTTGAAGAGGTGTTGGACCGGCTCGCCGAAGCCGGAGCCGGACGGCAGATCGACGGCCTTCACGACATAGACCTTGCCTGCCGACGAGAAGACGGCGATGTTGTCCTTGGTGTTCGCCGGCAGGAGCGCCAAAAGCTCGTCGCCTTCCTTGAACCGGAGGTTCTCTCCCACGGTCTTGACGCGTCTGATCCATCCCATCTTCGTCATGATCACGGTCACATCCTCGTGAACGATGAAGTCCTCCTGGGAGAATTCGACGTCATCCGCCGCCTTCATCGTTGACTTTCGCTTGTCACCGAATTTTTCCTTGATCTCCAGAAGCTCGGTCTTGATGAGGCCCCAGATCTTTTTCTGTGAGGCCAGGATGACCTCGATGTCTTTCTTTTGCCGGGTCTTCTCGGCTATCTCGTTGAGGATCCGCTCGATTTCCAAGCCCACGAGCTTGTAAAGCTGGATATCAAGGACAGCCTTCACCTGTTCGTCGTCGAGCTTGAAGTGCTTCTTGAGCTTCTCGGAGGCATCCTCCCGCGATTTAGCCTTGCGGATGATCTTGATCGCCGCGTCGAGGTCGTCATAGAGTTTCTCGAAGGCGGCCAGGATGTGGAGCCGGGCCTTGAGGATCCTGAGGTCGAAGTTCAGCCGCTTCTTGACGACGTCGAGCCTGAAGTCGAGAAAATAGCGCATCATCTCCTTGAGCGGCAGGCGGTCGGGCTCCATGTTCGGTTTCAAGGCGGTGAAGTTGATCGGAAAGGTGGATTCGAGGTCCGTGTGTTTGAAGAGGTATGCGGTAACGAGCTCCGCGTTCGTTTCAGCTTTGAGCTCGAGCACGAGGCGAACTTCGTGGGTGGATTCGTCGCGGACGACGGACACCTGGGGCAGCTTCTTGTCCTCCATGAGGCCGATGAGCTTTTCGAGCAGCTTGGCTTTGTTCACGAGGTAGGGGATGGAGGTGAACACGATGGCCTGCTTGCCGCGGGGAAGGTCTTCGACATCGTATTCTCCGCGGACCCTGATGCCGCCGGAACCGGTTTCGTAAATCTCACGAAGCTCCCTTTTCGAGTTCAGAATCTGGCCTCCGGTCGGGAAATCCGGGCCTTTGATGTGTTTGAGCAGGTCCTTTATCTCGATGTCCGGATCATCGATCATGGCCGCCAGTCCGTTGATTACCTCGGAAATATTGTGCGGCGGGAAGGAACAGCTCATACCCACGGCTATTCCGGACGTGCCGTTCACCAGGAGTTGGGGGAACCGCGCGGGAAGCACAAGCGGTTCTTTCAACGAGTTGTCGTAGTTCGGCCGGAAGCCGACGGTGTCTTTGTCGATCTCGGCCAGGAGCTCCTCGGCGATACTCGAGAGCCGCGCTTCGGTATAGCGCATGGCCGCCGCAGGGTCGCCGTCCACGCTGCCGAAATTTCCCGAGCCCTCAACGAGCGGATAGCGGAGCGAGAAGGGCTGCGCCATTCTGACCATGGCGTCGTAGGCAGCCTGGTCGCCGTGGGGGTGGAACTTTCCGAGGACCTCGCCCACGACGGCCGCGCTCTTGCGGAATTTTGCCGTGGGGCCGAGGCCCATTTCCCACATCGCGAACAGGATCCTGCGGTGCACCGGCTTCAATCCGTCGCGCACATCGGGAAGAGAGCGGGAAACGATGGTGGAAAGGGCGTACGTGAGGAACCGGCTCTCGACCTCCGAGTGCAGCGCGGTGGTCAAAATCGAATTGTCCTTTGTCGGCATCAAATGCCCCCTTTATGGTGATGTCCTTATCGGGTCCGCATTGTATCACAAAAATAAAATAATTTCCCGTCATTCTGCGGTTATGAAAGGATTCGCAATCTTCAACTGAATACGATTGAGGGGAAATTTCGTGTCTGCTTGCAGTCTCGTTCTAGATGGTCATAGCGGGACAAACGTAATGCGGGGCAAGGGCTTGAGGAGAGCGCTTGTTTCCTACTTTACAGCGGCGTCGAAATAGGAGTCTACGATGTAGTGTAACAGCCTGTATCTCTCTGCCAGATCCATGTCCAGGTAAAGGTCGCTGTCGATCAAAATATTAACGATCTCTTTTTCCTTTTCCCGGATGCAACCGGTTGTTCTCATCTCGTTCATTTTATTACCCACCCTATCTATAATTCTGATTAATAATAAGCATATGGTATGCCAGAATTGTAAACTATTAAATTTCAGTGTATTACAAAATTAAGGGTTGGGTAATTGCGCCAAAAGTGGGTGAAATGACATATTAGGTGGGCTTTTTTGAACTACTTCTTTAGTATGCTTATTAATTACCCCGGATCCCAGTAGCCTGATAGGCTAAGGTATTCGAGACCAGTGGGGTCAGCTGGCAAGGGGGGCAATGAGTGACTCGTTCGAGGATCTCCGCCGGAGTTCATTCTTTATCGGGTTCCGCAGGGGCGCGCATTAAAATTTGTACAGCACACCCGCATAGACCCCCTGCCGCGTCACGGTGGCCCAGTCCAGGTTCGAAACGTCCGAGGTCCCGTCCGCAAAAAATGTCGTATCGGTCCCGTTCGTCGCGCGAAGGTAAAAAATCCGGTATCCCGCGGACAATTCCAGATTTTCCAAAACAGCATATGCCAACCCGAGCGACACGTCGTAGCCGTAGCCGGTTGAAGAGGTCTGAGTGAAATTAGGCGGCTGTGAGCGGAAATCGTTCCTGCCGCTCCCCGCTCGCAGGTTCCAAAAACCGTCGCCCTTGTATTCTACGAACGGATAAACGGACAGGGTTCCGGTAAGAGAAAGCTGATCCGTCAAGACAGGTTGAAACAGGACACCCACTTTTAAGGCATCCCAGGAAAAATCAAAATCGGAATTGAGCACCAGGCCCGGGGGAAAAGGGCCGACCGGCGGGAACGCGGTCCCGTCGAAGGTCACGGAAACGGTTTGTACGGCGTTCGTCATGTGCAGTTGGTCTTCATAATGGGTGTAGCCCAGCACCGCCCCCCAGGGCCCATCATGTTTCCCGGAGAAACGATGGTTATTAAAGTAGAAATTTAATTCCCCCAGCTTGACGTTACCGTCGACATCGTTTTTGGATTGAGAGAACTCCAGGCCTCCTCCCGAGTCCGCCAGAAACCTGTCCGTGTCCGTTCCGTGCCCGTTTCCGATCGAGCCCGTGCCGAGTAATACTTCAAAAGAAAAGTTCGGCCCAATGGCCGCTCCTCCCGTAACGATCCAAATTGGGCTGTCGATGTTATCGAAATCGAGCTCTGATTCGATCTTGCCGCGCGTGCCTCGGCGGGTATTCCCTGGATTTGCGGACTCGGGTGACATAGGGAAATGAGATCTGCCATTTTGCAAAGGCCGATGAGAACCAGCCCTGGATGCCGATTGCGGGATGAATCGATGTCTCGTCCGCGTCCAAACCGAAGGCCGTGCCGGCGGATAAACAGATTGCAACCATCATGAACAGTGTTGCAAGAGTTTTTCGTTTCATGCGGTCCTCCAAAGCCGAACTTTCTCCCGGGGCATGCTTACGGCGCGCTTCGCAGCCCTGTGTTGCACATCTGCTCGCCGTTTCTTTCATTGTAGCTCGTTTGTAGTATCAATGATGCCTATTTATCCCCCACCTGTTCGTATCTTGTTCACGGACGGCTTTGTCAAAACATGAAAAAACGGGCCAGAAAATGCATTTTTGAGAATGGCACGCCAGTTGCTATATAAAAGAGAAAACATACTCACAGGAGGATCATTATGAGACAGATAGCGGTTTACGGAAAGGGCGGCATCGGCAAATCAACAACAACGCAGAATACGGTCGCCGGCCTTTCGCAGGCAGGATACAAATGCATGATCGTGGGTTGTGATCCCAAAGCGGACGCAACGAGGCTCATACTGCACGCAAAGGCGCAGACGACGGTGATGGACCTTGCGCGGGAACGCGGCACCGTAGAAGACCTTGAAGTGAATGAAGTGCTTCTGACCGGCTTCAACGGCATCAGGTGCGCCGAGTCGGGAGGTCCGGAGCCGGGAGTCGGATGCGCGGGCCGCGGAGTTATAACCGCCATAAACTTCCTTGAAGAAAACGGGGCCTATGACGCGGACACCGATTTCGTCTTTTACGATGTGCTCGGTGACGTTGTCTGCGGCGGCTTTGCCATGCCGATGAGAGAGGGCAAGGCAAAAGAGATCTATATCGTGACCTCCGGCGAGATGATGGCCATGTACGCCGCAAATAATATCTCACGGGGCATCCTTAAATATGCCCACAGCGGCGGCGTACGGCTCGGCGGCCTTATCTGCAACAGCAGAAAGACGGACAAGGAATACGAATTGATTTCAGAACTCGCGAAAAAACTCGGGACCCAGTTGATACATTTTGTGCCGAGGGACAACCAAGTGCAGAGGGCGGAGCTCAGAAGGATGACCGTCATCGAATACTCGCCGGAACACCCTCAGGCCGAAGAATACAGGATACTCGCAAAGAAGATCGCGGACAACAGGGACCTGGTCATACCGACTCCCATTTCCATGGATGAGCTGGAACAGCTTCTTGATGGATTTCGGCATCATGGAGAGCGAGGCAGTGGCGTAGCGAAAACAGAAGCCAGGAGTCAGGAGTGCAGGATGTAGAAGGCAAGATGCGTCCGATAGCTTTGTCCGACTACTGGCTTGACTACTGCATACGAAGGAGATCCCATGAGCACTGAAGTGAAAGATAAAGAAATCAAGGATGCGAAACCCATGAGCGGAAAGATCAAAGATACCCAGAAAATGATCGAAGAGGTGCTGGATGCCTATCCCGGAGAAGTCGAAGAAGGAGCGGGCGAAACATCTGGCGGCCAACGACCCCACGGGCCAGTGCAGCACCTGCCAGGTGAAGTCGAACGTCAAGTCCCGTCCCGGCGTCATGACCGTGCGCGGCTGCGCGTACGCGGGCGCGAAGGGCGTGGTCTGGGGACCGGTCAAGGACCAGATCACGGTCAGCCACGGGCCCGTCGGCTGCGGCCAGTACTCCTGGTGGTCGCGCAGGAATTACTATAACGGCCAGACCGGCATCGACGCCTTCGGCACTATGCACATCACGACCGATTTCCAGGAAAAAAACATCGTGTATGGCGGAGACAAGGGGCTTGATGCCGCGCTCAAGGAACTGAAAGGCCTCTTCCCCCTCGGCCGCGGCATCGGCATCCTGTCTGAATGTCCCGTGGGACTCATCGGCGACGACATCGAAGCGGTTTCGAAGCGGGTGGCGAAGGAATGGGCATCCCGATCGTTCCGGTCGGTGCGAGGGCTTTCGCGGAGTTTCCCAGTCCCTCGGGCACCATATTGCGAACGATACGATCAGGGATTATGTGCTCGGCAAAGGCGAACTCAAGAAGTCCACGCCCTATGACGTGAACCTGATCGGCGACTACAACATCGGCGGCGATGCCTGGGCTTCGCGGAAAATTTTGGAAGAGATGGGCCTCCGCGTGATCGCCCAGTACACCGGCGATTCGACGATCAACGAGATCGGCATCGCGACCAAGGCCAAGCTGAACCTGATCCACTGCTACCGGTCCATGAACTATATCTGCCGGCACATGGAAGAGACCTACGGCATCCCGTGGATGGAGTTCAATTTCTTCGGTCCTACGAAGATCTACGACAGCATCAGGAAGATCGCCGCCAAGTTCGACGAGAAGATCCAGAAGAACGCCGAGGCCGTGATCGAGAAGTACAAGCCGCTCATGGACAAGGTGGTGGAGCAGTACCGGCCGAAGCTCGAAGGCAAGAAGGTGATGCTCTACGTCGGCGGCCTCCGCCCCCGCCACACCATCGGCGCCTACGAGGACCTCGGCATGGAGGTGGTGGCCTCGGGCTACGAGTTCGGTCACAGCGACGACTACAAGCGCACCTATCCGGATATGAAGGAAGGCGCGGTGATCATGGACGATGCGACCTTGTATGAACTCGAAGAGTTCACCCGCAGGCTGAAGCCCGACATGGTCGGTTCGGGCATCAAGGAGAAGTACTCCTACCACAAGCTCGGCGTGCCGTTCCGGCAGATGCACTCCTGGGATTACTCGGGGCCGTACCATGGGTTCGACGGGTTCCCGGTCTTCGCGCGGGACATGGACATGACCGTGAACAGCCCGACGTGGAGTTTGATAAGGAGAAAGAAATAACAATAAATTGTAACCACGGAGGTCGCAGAGCGCACAGAGAGAACTGCAAGGTGCGAAAATCAGAGTCTTAGTTTCGATGCTTACCGTGCGCGATGCAGTCGCCTGTGGTTCAATGGAGGATTATCATGAAAGTCAGAGACCATAGCGAGCTGTTCAAACAGCAAGATTATAAAGACCAGTTCGAGCGCAAGAAGGAGTTCGAGAACTGCTGGCCGGCGGAGAAGGTGAAAGAGATCTCCGAGTGGACCAAGACCGAGGAGTACAAGGAGCTCAACTTCAAGCGCCAGAACATCAAGATCAACCCGGCGAAAGCCTGCCAGCCGCTCGGCGCTGTTTTCTGCGCCTCGGGTTTCGAGGGCTCCATGCCGTTCGTGCAGGGCGCACAGGGCTGCGTGGCCTACTTCCGGAGCCACCTCTCCCGGCATTTCAAGGAGCCTTTTGCCGCGATATCCACTTCGATGACCGAGGACGCCGCGGTGTTCGGCGGACTGAACAACATGCTCGAAGGCCTGGAGAACGCCTATACGCTGTATAAGCCGAAGATGATCGCGGTCTCGACGACCTGCATGGCGGAGGTGATCGGCGACGACCTGAACGCCTACATCAGGACCGCGCGCGAGAAGGGCGTGATCCCCCAGGACCTGCCGGTCCCGTTTGCGCACACGCCCTCCTTCGTGGGCTCCCACATCGTGGGCTACGACAACATGATGAAGGGCATCCTCTCGACGCTCTCTACGGGCAAGAAGGGCGAATCGAACGGAAAGATCAACATCATTCCGGGCTTCGATACCTATACCGGAAACTATCACGAGATCAAGACGGCTGATGGCGCTGATGGGCATCGAGTTTACGCTTCTTGCCGACGTGAGCGACACTTTCGATTCTCCGAACACGGGCGAGTACAAGCTCTATCCCGGGCGGCACGCCGCTCCCTGCATGCCATGGACGCGGTGAACGCCCCGGGAACGGTCGCGCTTCAGAAATATTCGACCATGAAGACCATGGATTACATCCAGAAGGAGTGGGGCCAGAAGACGCTCACGCTTTCTCCGATCGGCATCAAGAATACCGACGCGTTCTTTGCAGAGCTGAGCAAGCTTACGGGCAAGCCGATCCCGGCCGCGATCGAGGCCGAGCGCGGCAGGGTTGTGGACGCCATGGTGGACTCGCATCCGTACGTCCACGGCAAGCGGTTCGCCCTGGTCGGCGACCCGGACATCCTGCTCGGGATGATGAGCCTTATCATGGAGATGGGCGGCGAGCCGGTCCATATCGTATGCACAAACGGCGATAAGAATTTCGAGGCTGAGGCGAACGAGTTGCTCGCGTCGAGCCCATTCGGCGCTCATGGTACAGTCTATATCGGCAAAGACATGTGGCATCTCCGGTCGCTTCTGTTCACCGATCCCGTGGACGTCCTGATCGGCAACTCGTATGCAAAGTTCCTGACGCAGGACACGGGAACGCCTCTGGTCCGCATCGGGTTCCCGCTTTTCGACCGGCACCATCTGCACCGCCAGCCGATCATCGGGTACCAGGGAGCATTGAACCTCGTGACCATGCTGGTGAACACCGTGCTTGACGAGCTGGACAGGAAGACCGACGGGTTCGGCGAGCTTTGATGTGATTCAGATAGGATCAAGCACGAAATAGGAAATCCTAAATCCGAAATAAATTCAAAGCACGAAGGGACCAATATTCAAATTGAAATTTTGACTATTGATTCGAATTTAGAAATTAGAGTTTAGTGCTTGGTATTCGGGTGATCCTATGCACGACATCGCAATGACCGGCATATACTTCTTTTTCATCGCGCTTCTGTATTCCACGGTCGGGCACGCGGGGGCCTCCGGGTATCTGGCAACCATGGCGCTTCTTTCGTTTCCGCCGGCAGTGATGAAGCCGACGGCCCTTGCGCTTAACATTATTGTGGCCCTGGTCACGACCATCCGCTTTTACCAGGCCGGACATTTTTCCTGGCGCCTTTTCTGGCCCTTTGCTCTTGCCTCGGTTCCCATGGCGTACCTTGGCGGCGGACTGGCAGTGGACGCGACGATATACAAAATGCTCGTGGGCATTGCGTTGGTATTCGCCGCTCTCCATCTCATGCTCCGGAGCAAGGTTGCTTCCGATGATTCCGGACGGGTCGCGTACCCGGCGATTGCGGCGTCGCTGGCAGTGGGAGGGGGCATCGGGTTCCTTTCGGGCCTCACGGGGGTCGGCGGCGGAATCTTTCTCAGCCCGGTGCTGATCATTCTGCATTGGGCGGGACTCCGGAGAACGGCCGCAGTGGCCGCGGCATTCATCCTCCTGAACTCGATCTCCGGTTTAGCGGGATATATTCAAAAAGGCGGCGCGTTCCCCGACCACCTCGCTTTCTGGTCCGTTGCGGTCATTTCCGGCGGATTCATCGGCTCGACGCTGGGGGCAACGAAGTTCAACAGTCCGGTCCTGCGGGTATTGCTCGGCGTCATGCTCGTCATGGCCGGGTTGAAACTGGTCGTAATCTGAGCACGGCGCGCGAAGTAAAGAGTTCAAAAGTGCAGCGGAGTTTCTCATGGTCAGTACTCTCGACAAATTGACAACAGACGGTTGTTCCACGGACGACAAGCACAAGGTCTGCCGTTCCCGCGGCGGGGAGTCCTGCGCCTTTGACGGCGCCATGATCGTGCTCCAGCCCATCGCGGACACGGCGCACGTCGTGCACGGCCCGATCGCGTGCTGCGGCAACACCTGGGAAGGCCGGGGAACGCGATCGTCGAAGGGCGAGCTGCATGCCATGGGCTTCACCACCGATATGGGCGAGATCGACATCGTTTACGGCTCGGAAGAAAAACTGCTGAACGCCATAAAGCGAACGCAGGAGACGGTCAGGCCGAAGGCGATCTTCGTGTACTCCACCTGCGTGAGCGGGCTCACGGGCGAGGACATCGAAGCGGTCTGCAAGCGCGCGGAAAACGAACTCGGCATACGCGTCATTCCCGTGAACGCGCCGGGGTTTGTGGGGCCGAAGAACCTCGGGAACCGCATCGCCGGCGAGGTGCTGCTCGAGCAGGTGATCGGGACCGGGGAAACGCCGGTCATGACGCACACCGACATCAACCTGATCGGCGAGTACAATATCGCCGGCGACCTCTGGCTCGTGGAGCCGCTCCTTGCCAAGGCGGGCATTCGGATCCTTTCGAGGATCACCGGAGACTCGACCTTCGAGGAAATCACCTGGGCGCACCAGGCAAAACTGAACGTGGTCGTTTGCGGCCGGGCACTGATCAACGTCGCCCGGGAAATGGAACGCAGATACGGCATTCCGTACGTGGAAGTATCGTTCTTCGGGAGCACCGAGATCGCAAAGGCTTTGCGCGCGATCGCGGAGGGACTGCAGGCCAAAGTCGGGAAGGACGAGCCGAGCCTCACGTCCCGTGTCGAGGAACTCATCCTGTCGGAGGAAAAACGGCTGAAGCAGCAGCTCAAGCCCTACAAGCACCTGCACGGCAAAAAGGCGGTGCTGTATACGGGCGGAGTCAAGAGCTGGTCCTTCATCTCGGCGCTCAGGGACCTCGGCATCGAGATCGTGGCCGTCGGCACGAAGAAGAGCACGGTCGAGGACGAAGAAAAGATGAAAGCGATCCTCGGGCCTGACGCGCCCTTGGTCGAGGATGTGACGCCGAAAAACCTGCTGAAGCTGTTAAAGGATCGCAGCGCTGACATGCTGATTGCCGGAGGACGGAACCAGTATCTTGCCGTCAAAGAAGGATATCCCTTTGTGGATGTGAACCAGGAGCGGCACACGCCCTATGCGGGATATTTGGGGCTTGTGAACTTGGCGGAGCAAATCAGCAACAGCCTCCGCTTCTATGAGGGAAGCGGAGAGATTGCGGAATGCGGATTGCCCCCGATAAAGGATTTCGAGGGCAGGCTCCATGCGGAATTAAAATCAAAACATCAAAAAAGTCAATCCGAAATCGCCAATCCGAAATCCGCAATTCTTATCAATCCCCTCAAGCATTCTCCGGCAATCGGCGCGGCGATGGCGCTCCAGGGCATCGACCGCGCGCTGCCGCTTATCCACGGCGCCCAGGGCTGCACGTTCCTCGGCAAAGTGCTCCTGACCAAGCATTTCCGCGAGCCCATTGCGCTAGTTTCGAGAAGCTTTTTGTGGAGGATGTGGTCATGGGAAGCGAAGAAAGCTGGCCAAGACCATAGAGGGGTTCATTGAAAAGAACAAACCCTCGCTCATCGGCGTGCTGACCTCGGGGCTGTCAGAAGTGAAGGGGGATGATGTCGCACGTGTCGTGTCGGCAATTCAATGGTCAGGATTCAGCATGCAGGGTCGTTCATATTCCGACGCCGGACTATGCAGGGCGGGCTGGAAACGGGGTATGCGAAGGCGATAGAAGTCAGTCCTTCAGTCGTCAGTCGCTAGTCAACAGTCGACTGCCGACTGCGGACGCGTCCGGACTGCCGACAGAACGATCAACGTTCTCGCCGGATCGCATCTTACTCCGGCGGACGTAACGGAGCTTCGTGAGTATCATAGAGTCGTTCGGGATGAAACCGATCATCCTCCCTGACTTGTCTGCTCTCGACGGGAGCAGGCAGGGTTTTTCTCCCCTTGGCCTCGGGAGGAACGACCATAGAGGATCTGGACGCCATGGGCAGTTCCGATCTCACGATCGCGCTCGGGCATGAGCATGGAGCCCGCGGCCAGGCTGCTGCAGAAAAGTCCGGCATCGAGTATCGAGTGTTCGATAGCATCTGCGGGCTCGCACGACTCGATCGTCTGATGCAGACGTTGTCGGAAGTCAGCGGGATGCCAATGCCGCCACAGTACGAACGGCAGCGCAAGGTCCTGGTGGACGCAATGCGGGACGCGCATCTTTTATTTCGGAGGCAAGAAGATCTGTATTGCCCTTGAGCCCGATCTGGCGGTCCAGACCTCGAAGTGGCTCGATGAAATGGGGGCTTCGGTGGAGTTGGCCGTCATTCCCGACGCTGTCGGATGCCGCAGACCGCATCTGCTCCCGGGAAGTGCGGATCGGCGACTTTTTCTCCATCCAAGGCGAGTTTCGACGCGCTTATCTCGAACTCCCATGGGGAGAGCACGGCGATGCGTCTCGGCGTCCCGCTCTTTGAAATGGGGTTCCCGGTGTACAAAACCTTCGGGTACACCTCGAAGGTCACGATCGGCTACCGGGGGACACTGACGCTGATCAATGAAATGGCGAATTTGCTGATGAAGAGGCATTAAGTAGCTGCGAAGATGTTGTACCCCGCTTGCCGGCTTTGAAGCTTGCAAGCTTGAAGGATCTTGGAGGTTCTTATGAAAGTCGCATTTGCAACGACTGACGGGAAACAGGTGGACGAGCATTTCGGCAGGGCGGGCATGTTCGCAATTTATGAAATCACGCGAGGCGGCTCTCAATTCCTCGGAATGCGGAAGTTCGCCGATGGCATGGACAAAGCGGTCGTGGACACCAGGGACATGGGTCCCCTTCATGACAGCGCGGTCGAGAACAAAGTTGACCGCTCGCTGACTGCAAGCTCATTTATCTTACGGAGATCGGCGGCCCGTCGGCGGCGCGGCTCGTGAAAAAGGGCATCATGCCGATGAAGATGAAGGAGATCGTCTCTATCGAGAGCGCCCTCGGGCAGCTTGGGAGACGATCAAGAAATCGCCGCCGCCGTGGCTCAGGAAGGCGTTGAACAGATGAAATCGCAAAGCGCAGAGAGTAAAAAATATAAACGCTATGCACGTAGTTGCGAAAGAACTTGACAAAAAAACAGGAGGAAACAAACCATGAAGATGATCAGAGCATTCATTCGGCCGGAAAAGGAACAGGAGGTTGTCCTGGCGCTCGAAGGCGCGGGCTTCCCGTCGCTGACCAAAGTTCCCGTATTCGGACGGGGCAAGCAGAAGGGGTTGACCGTGGGGCCGGTCCATTATGACGAACTTCCGAAGACGCTCATCATGACGGTCATCGACGACAAGGACCTGGACAAGGTGCTGAAGGTGATCCAGGACAAGGCGCGGACCGGTTTCATCGGCGACGGGAAGATCTTCGTGAGCCCGGTGGAGAGCGCGTACACGGTAAGGACCGGAGAAGCGGGATTGTAGCGAATGCGGAATGCGGAGTCGATCCGTTATAAAATGAATTAAACAAATTTACCGCGAAGGCGCAAGGGGCGCTAAGGAAATCTTTAATTCTCGGTTTTAAACCCGAAACATTTTTAGCCGTCCTTCGCGACCTTTGCGCCTTCGCGGTTCCAAGGTTTTGCTTCCGGCTTGTCCGGACAGGAGGTCTCATCATGAAAGAAATTACGGCAATCATACGCCGGGACAAGCTCCCGGAAACGAAAAAAATACTCGATGACCTCGGCTATCCCTCGCTCACGATCCAGAGCGTCGGACGGCCGGGGCAGGCAGCGGGGCGCCATGTGCGCGGAGATGGACTCGGAAATGCCGGACAGTTATTGCACTGCGGTGAAGCTCAAGTCCACGCCTTCGACCTATGCGCTCGACCATACGCTGCCGAAGATCGCGCTCTTCGTGCCGAAGCGGCTTGCTCACGATCGTGGTCCCCGACGACGTGGTGACTACCGTGGTCAAAGCCATCATCAAAGTGAACCAGACCGGCAAGGCAGGCGACGGAAAGATCTTCGTGTCGGCCGTCGATGGAGCGCTCCGGGTCAGGACCGGCGAGAAGAACGGCGAGGCGATAGCGTAAAACGGCATAGTGGATAGCGCAGAGTCATAGCAGCAAGGTAAATGGCCTAAACGCTTGCGCCCATGCGCTACTGACCCTTGCGCTCTGATTCATAAGGAGGTCACCATGTCCCCCATTACCGGAACAACCCGGGGCGGCAAGCCCTGGACCCCGAAATTCATCGACGCTATCGAGATCGACAAGTGCATCGGCTGCGGACGCTGCTACAAGGTCTGCGGCTTCGACGTGCTGGAGCTGATCGAAAAGCCGTTTGAAGGCGAGGACGAGTACGGCGACGACATGGGAAACAAGGTCATGTCCGTCGCACGGCCGGAGAACTGCATCGGGTGCGAAGCCTGCGCGCGCACGTGCACGAAGAAATGCCACGTGCACGTGGCGGTTTGAGAGGCCGGTCTGTGGATATCACCCTCCGTCCGGCCAGAAGCGAGGATATCGGCCAGCTCTGCGGGCTCCTCGGCGACCTCTTTTGCCTGGAGTCCGATTTTGAACCGGACCCGCGAAAACAAGCCCGCGGACTGGAACTTCTGATCAACGATTCTCCAGGCAACTCACTCGTTCTTGTCGCTGAATCTGGCGGAGAGGTCCTCGGCATGTGCTCCGTGCAGACACTGATCTCCACTGCCGAGGGCGGCCCGGTGGGTCTTATCGAAGATGTCATCGTGCGAAAGGATAGCCGCAAGAAAGGTATCGGGACTAGACTCCTTTCTGAGGCCTTAACGTGGTGCGAAAAAAAGGGCCTGAGCCGGGTCCAGCTCCTCGCTGATCAGGATAACGGGGATGCCCTGAAGTTCTATGTAAACCGCTGCTGGAAAACCACCAATCTTTCCTGCCTCAGAGGTCCTTCACGGTTACGGCCTTTAGACCCCGAATTGATCCGAAAATAGTCAATAGCCTAAAAACCCCGCAGCCTCTTTTCCCTCTGCGACGGAATTCAGCGCATGAACTCCTTGAAAATCATGATGCCGTGTCCCTGGCAATGATATTGCTATTATCATGAGCATGGACTAAGGAGGACAGTATGAGCAATCCAGGACGCAGCAACAAAGATTTTATCAAGGTGCATCCCTGTTTTTCCGAGGAGGCCCACGAGCGCTTCGGGAGGGCGCATTTGCCCGTCGCCCCGGCGTGCAACATCCAATGCCGGTACTGTGTGAGAAAATTCGATTGCGCGAACGAGTCGCGGCCAGGGATCACGAGCAGGGTCCTGTCTCCGGATGAGGCTGTCGACAGGGCCAGGGTGCTCATCGAGCGGAGCGACCGCCTTAGCGTCGTGGGGATTGCTGGTCCGGGAGACCCGCTCGTGAATGCGCCGACGTATGTCACTCTGAGAAAGATCCACTGGGAATATCCCGACCTGACCCTGTGCCTTTCGACGAACGGCCTTCTCCTGCCGGACCGATTGGCACAGCTTATCGCAACGGGGGTACGGAGCCTGACGGTTACGATCAATGCGGTGACCCCGGAGACAGCGGAAAAGATCTATGCCTGGATTATCTATAAGGGACGGCGTTACGAAGGAAGAGAGGCGGCGGAACTTCTCCTGAAGAACCAGTGGCGCGGTCTGGAGAGCGCTATCGAAGCAGGGCTTATCGTGAAGGTCAATACCGTTTTCATTCCCTGGGTGAACGATGATGAAATCCGGCAGATCGCCGAACGCGCCGGCAAGCTCGGCGCCGACATCATGAATATCCTACCGCTCATCCCCCAGGCGGAGTTCGAGCATCTGACGCGGCCTTCCCATTCCGAAATCAGTAAATTGCGCGAGGAGTGCCGCCCTTTCATTCCACAGATGACTCACTGCAAACAGTGCCGGGCCGATGCCTGCGGAATCCTGGGCGAGGACAAGGACATGGAACTCGAAGTGCTGATGTCTCGGATCGGCGAGGAATACAACGAGGCGGTGTAATGATCATGAAAGAACAGCTCACGCATGCCGACTTGGAACGGTATCGCCGCCAATTGATGCTCCGCGGCTTCACGCCGGACCACCAGAGGCGTCTCGGGGATTCCACGGCCCTGGTCGCCGGCGTGGGCGGCCTGGGCGGTACGGCGGCGCTCTATCTCGCGGCAGCGGGAATAGGGCGGCTGGTCCTTGCGCATGCGGGCAACCTGACGCTTTCGAACATGAACCGGCAGATCCTGATGAAGAACGGCGGGATCGGCAAGAGCAGGGTGGAGCAGGCGAAGAAGACGATCCAGGAGCTGAACCCGGGGGTCGATGTCGAGATCTATGATGAGCGCATAACGGATAAAAATGCGGCGGCTTTGCTGCAGCGGGCGCAGATCGCATTGTCCGCGAGGCCGAACTTTGAAGAACGAAGGGTTTTGAACAAGGCCTGCATCGGGAAGGGCGTCCCGATGGTCGAGGCTGCCATGAACGGAATGGAGGGGTATCTTTTCAACGTCATCCCGATGGCCGCCTCGTGCGTCCACTGCGTGTATCCCGAGGACGATCCGTCCTGGGAGGAGCTTGGGTTCCCGGTGCTCGGAGCGGTCTCGGGAATGCTGGGGTGCCTGATGGCGCTGGAGACGATCAAGCTCTTGACCGGTTACGGCAAGCCGCTTTTTTCGGAGATGCTGGTATTCAATACGTTTGACATGGACTTCAGGAAGGTGAA
This sequence comes from Nitrospirota bacterium, assembly GCA_963741205.1. Classification (GTDB taxonomy): domain Bacteria; phylum Nitrospirota; class UBA9217; order UBA9217; family UBA9217; genus JAJYKN01. The sequence goes on along the minus strand of CAVUHW010000007.1, from coordinate 588 downwards.
GATACCCCGGAACGAGCAGTGCGGGGTTTGCAGTAGTTGACGGGAGAGGAGATGATTCCCATGCTGGTATTCGCTGTGCTGGCTTTTGCCGTAGTCACATTCTTCGTATCGTTTCTGATCGGAAGAACGAATGAACCGGACAAAGGTAAACTGGCTGCTTATGTGACGGTCATTGCCTGGGGCTCGCTTTTTTGCGGGCTGTATATCGGGAAGTTGGTCCTGTAAGGTGACGGCCATTGAACAGGAAGTCGCGCCTGATCATCTATTAAGCATTTGCGTAGAATGTAATCTCATTGAGCCGCCTAATGCAAGGGCAACGGTATCCTGGTCTGTCGATGAGTGGCAATAAAATCAACCTGATCGGCATAATATGGGCGTCAGAATGACTTGGCATATGCCTTGCAATTAAACAGATAAGTAAGTTGATACGGTACCTTCTTATGAAAGCTCCGGAGGCTTTCCCAGACGCTGTGCCCCGCGCAAGGTCGCGGTCATAAATTATAAAGATTAAAAAGGGGGAAATCATGAAAAAGACGTTTCGTATTGTGTGTGCCGCATTGCTTGCGTGTACGGCCGCATTTGTTTCAC
>CAVUHW010000006.1:0-165205 GCA_963741205.1 Nitrospirota bacterium | reverse complement strand
GAGGCCCTCTATTGTCTCCACCGAGGTCATACGCCTCAACGTTGTGTCTCGGGCTCTCTACGTCGAAATTTAGTTTATGAGGCTTCTTGCTTGAAAAATGGATGCGCAAGAAGCCCGTAGTTGAGTTCTGTCGGGCCAGCCTATACCTTACTACCCCCCTGGTTAAGGTATTTCGGGTCGAACGGCTCCTTCTTCTTCATCAGCGTCCAGGCGATGATCAAAAGCTTCGCTGCCAGCTTCACCCGCATTTTGATACCGATCCCTTTCTCTCGCTCCCGGCCCCTGAGCTTATTGGTGTAATAAGCCATGAAATGCCTGTTCGTGAGTGACGAAATCATTGCAGCCTGATACAGCGCATAACGGAGATCGGATTTCCCATGCTTGGAGATCACCGGCGTGGCGCTCTGTGACGTCTTTCCGCTTCGGTTCGCGCACAGATCGAAACCGGCCATCTTCAAGACCTGCTTGCCGCTCGTAAAGCGATCGGGGTCTCCAATGGCGGCAAGAGCCTTGGCTGACACGTCCGGACCGAACCCGGGGATCGTGAGCAGAAACTAGTACTCCGGAAACTTCAGGCAAATGTCCTCGATCTTGTCCTCAAGGGTCTTGATCGTTTCCCGGACTCGGTTAAGAGCCGCCACCATGATCTGGGCCTCTACGGACACCGCTTCTCCGACGATGCAGCCTATGGACTGCTTGGCCGCCCGCCATATCTGCGTAAGACGCCTCTGCTGCGCCAGGTTCACCTTGCCGGGCGATACTGTCCGGCAGAATTCGTGATATTCCATGAGGGAGATCAGCGATGGATCCAGACAGCGGCTTACCACGTTCAGACTCGCCATCGAACCGAAGTGCTGGTCCATCTCCGGGAAGTACTGGGCCAGAAGCTGATTGCGGATGCGGACCCGAAGGCCGTGCTCCTCTTTCTTGAGCCGTTTCTTTAAGGACAGCAGGCCCCGCAGGGACCGCAGCTCCTCTCCCGGACAGTCGTAGTACAGGCATTTGCCCTGAGCTATCAAATCGGCCACGTTCGCGGAATCCTTGGTGTTGTGCTTGTCCCATCGGCCGTCCAGAAGCTCCCGATTCTTCGATGTTGCCGCCGCGGACACCAAGACGACCAGGTGACCGCCCTTGATCAAATACTCTCCCAGGGGCTTATGGTAATTGGCGGTGGGCTCCAGGCCGAAAACCACTTTGCGCAGGCCATGCTGCACCTTGAGCGCGTCCGTCTGCATCAAAAGCTTCTGAAAACCCTCATAGGTATTCTCAAAGAACATTCCTTTGTGCAGCGTCTTGCCGGTTGCAGTGCCGAAGAAAGCGTTGTGCCGTTCCTTGGCGATATCCAGCCCTACGATCAAATGCTCCGTTGAGCCGCGAATCTCATTTCTGACTTGCCGGAACTCCCCAAGTCTGATACCATTTAAGTCGTTCCATAGAAACCTCCTGTCTCTTGAATTTAGTTCCGTCATAAACTAATTCTTAGCAGGAGGTTTCTATTTTGGGTAGTCTTGAAGATGATTTATTCTATGCTTTGCTGGGGAAGTCTAATCTCGTGCTCTACCCATATATAACGTTGCTACTAATGTTGACTTCCTTTAAATTCGAAAGTCATAATATAAAAACAAAGTGCCCAAAAATCCCACTGATGGATATAGTAACTCGCATCAAAACAGGGTTTGGATCACAAACGCCATCCAGAGGGCGCTCTAACATGCCGCACTTGTAAGTGAAATATACTCCTCCCAAGAACATCGTTCGGGGCAGGAGCGCGATTTTTTTGCACCCCTCCCCCTTCCCTCCTCCGCCCCGCCGTGTTACAATACAAAATTCTACCCATGAAATCCGAACTTATCATAGAGGGCGCGCGGCAGAACAACCTCAAGAACGTGAGCGTGAGGATCCCGCACGATGCCGTGACCGTGGTCACCGGGCTTTCCGGCTCGGGCAAGTCGTCTTTGGCCTTTGACACGGTCTTTGCCGAGGGGCAGTGGCGCTACATCGAGTCCCTGTCCACGTACGCGCAGATGTTCCTCGAAAAGCTGGACCGCCCGGATGTGGACGAACTCCGGAACGTGCGGCCCGCCATCGCGCTCGAGCAGCGAAACCCGGTCAGGACGTCGCGCTCGACGGTCGGGACCGTGTCCGAGATATACGATTATCTCCGGCTGCTGTTTGCCAGGATCGGAAGGATCGTCTGCCCGAAATGCGGAATTGAGGTGAAGCGCTCTCATCCCTCCTCGATCGCCGATGATCTTCTGCGCGACTATCCGGGGAAGAAAGATATACGTCTTGTTCCAGGTCCCCGTTCCCGAGGCCGGCTTGGCTGCTCTCTTGATGGAGCTCCAGAGCAAGGGCTTCGGCAGGATCAAGCTCGGAGATGAAATCGTCGAGACTTCGGCAATCGATCCGGCCGAGAAGGGACCTGACCGAACTTCTCGTGCTCCTAGACCGTCTCGTCGTCACTCCCGATTCCCGGGCACGGCTTGTCGAGTCCCTGGAAACCGCGCTCCGGGAGGGCAAGGGAGAGGTCCTTGTCGAGGTGTTGGGGGAAAAGACCGTGCGCTTCAGCCAGGCCCTCACCTGCACTTCCTGCGGGACGATCTTCGAGCCTCCGCAGCCCCTTCTTTTTTCCTTCAACCATCCGCTCGGCGCCTGCAAAGAATGCAACGGCTTCGGCAATATCCTGCGCTATGACGAGGACCTCATCATTCCGGACAAGTCCCTGAGCCTCAAGCAAGGCGCGATCGAGCCCTGGACCAAGCCGTCGAATAAATGGTGGATGCGCCAGATGCTTTCGGGCGCGAAAAAAACGCGGCTCAACACGGATATTCCGTACCGGGAGCTCCCGAAGTCCGACCGTGACATGATGTTCAAGGGGACCAAAGATTTTTACGGGATCGATGATTTCTTCGAACACCTCCAGGGCAAGCGCTACAAACTCCACGTGCGGGTGTTCCTCAGCAGATACCGCAGCGCCGCAACCTGTCCGGTCTGCAAGGGAACCAGGCTCAAGCCCGAGGCGCTTATTGTCAAGATCGGCGGGCAGAACATCTCCCAGGTGTCGGCCATACCCGTCGCGGAGCTCTCGACATGGTTTCAGGGTCTCGAACTCACCGGGTTCGAACGCCAGGCGGCAGACGAGATCCTCTCACAGCTCCAGATGAAACTGGCCTTCTTTCTTCGCGTGGGACTGGGCTATCTCACGATCGACAGGCAGACGCGCACACTTTCGGGGGGCGAGGCCCAGCGCGTGAATCTCTCGAACCAGCTTGCGCTTAAGCTGACCGGAACTCTCTATGTCCTCGATGAGCCGAGCATAGGCCTCCACCCGCGCGACACGGACCGGCTTTCGGCAATCATCCGGGAACTGTCCGCGGCGGGCAATACCGTGCTCATGGTCGAACACGATCAGGCGCTCATCCGTTCGGCTGATCAGGTAATAGAGATGGGGCCGGGAGCAGGCGAGCGCGGAGGCCGCGTCGTGTTCGCAGGACCGAAACACGAATTCCTGAAGAGTTCGTGTCTTACGGCAAAGTATCTCTCGGGAGAGGAGACGATCCCGGTCCCGGTAAGAAGGCGAAAGCAGGAGCGAAAGTTCCTGGAGGTCCGCCAGGCCTCGGAACACAACCTCAAAGGGATCGACGTGCGCATTCCGCTCCAGACCCTGACCTGCATCACCGGCGTATCGGGCTCGGGCAAGTCCACGCTCGTCCAGGACACGCTGTACCGGGCCCTTGCGCGCGAGTTCGCCCTCTCGACTGATAAGCCCGGCAAGTACGGGGAGCTCCTCGGGCTCGGGCATATCAAGGGCGTGAAGCTCATAGACCAGGAGCCGATCGGCAAGACTCCGCGCTCCAATCCGGTCACGTACGTGAAGGCCTTCGACCTCATCCGGAGGCTTTTTGCAGGCCTTCCGGACGCGAAACGGAAAAAGTTCGGTCCCGGCCATTTTTCCTTTAACGTGGCGGGCGGCAGGTGCGCGGCTTGCAACGGGGCCGGCGTCCAGAAGATCGAGATGTACTTTTTCGAGGACATGTTCGTCACCTGCGAGCGGTGCGGCGGCAGGCGCTACAAACCGGAGGTCCTCAGGGTCCTCTACAAGGGAAGAAGCATTGCCGACGTGCTCCGGATGACGGTGAGCGAGGCCCTCTCGTTCTTCGAGGGTCATCCCCAAATCCAGAACAAACTCCGTTCGCTTTCGGAGGTCGGGCTCGGATACCTCCGCCTTGGGCAGCCGGCAACGACGCTTTCCGGCGGGGAAAGCCAGCGGCTCAAGATATCCCATGAGCTGGGCGATTGGAAACTGTACGACATGGTTTACATCCTTGACGAGCCCACGACCGGCCTCCACATGGACGATGTGAAAAGACTGCTCGACGTCCTGGACGCGCTCGTAGAGGCGGGCAACACCGTGATCGTCGTGGAGCACAACCTCGACGTGGTCAAGACTGCGGACTGGGTCATCGACCTCGGACCCGAAGGCGGGGAAGCGGGCGGCCGGATCGTTGCACAGGGAACGCCGGAAGAAGTGGCGAAGGCCGAAGAATCGTATACCGGGAGATATCTCAGGGAGTATTTGGCAGCGAAAAATCAATAGAGCATCCGACGGGGTATCCCCGCCTTTTCAAACGCGGCCCGCAAGACCTCGCCTTTTCCACGGAACCCACCCGAAGCCTTGGAGCGCAGCAAGCCACCTTCTGCTAAGCTCTGATGACTTCCGGGATATTATCCTTCTTTCTCAAGTCCCCACCTTGATTCCTTCGCCCACCGGATCAGCTCATCGATCGTCATCGGCTTGCTCATCAAGTATCCCTGGGCAAGGTCGCACCCGTGAGACTTGAGTAAATCCCAGATCTGTTGAGTCTCGACGCCTTCCGCGGTAACTTTTAATTCCAGATTGTGAGCCAGCTCGATCATCGAGAGCACGATCGTCGCGTCGTTCGCGTTCGTGTCCATGTCCTGGACGAACGACTTGTCGATCTTCAGTTCATCCACGGGCAGTTTCTGAAGGTGCGACAGCGAAGAATAGCCGGTCCCGAAGTCGTCTACGGAGAGCAGCACCCCGGTGGCGTCAAGACGCGTGACATTAGTCCATGGTGCGCTCCGGATAGGCCATAATTGCGCTTTCAAGGATCTCCAGGGTAATTGCTCGGGCGGCACTCCGCAGGAATCCAGGAAGGAAGTCACCTGCTCCGGGAGTTGAAGGTCCGATATCATCCTCGCGGAGAGGTTGACCGCCATGCGAAGGTTGAGCCCGGTCTCGTTCAGTCGCGCGCATTGCTCTATGGCCGCCTTGAGCGACCAGTACGTCAGCGGCCTGATCAATCCCGTTCTGTTCCAGGAGAGGCATGAAATCATCGGGATTCATGAGACCGTGCTCGGCATGTTTCCACCGGATGAGGGCCTCCATGCCGGTTATGCGGCCCGTGACAAAACTCACCTTGGGTTGATAGTACAAGCACCATTTCTTCATGTTCTATGGCATGCCGCAGTTCCGCCAGAAGGGTCAATTGACGGATCCTCTGCTGGTCCGATTCGGGCACGTACACGGAATAACCGCGCGGAATATTCTTCGCGAGATGCATCGCCGTTTCCGCGTGCCTCATGAGTGTGTCCGCGTCATCCCCGTGCGCAGGATGCGCAGCGACCCCGAAACTCGCTTCGATCTGGATCGGGGCCCCGGCGACCGGAATCGGCGTTTCGAGCAGCTTCAATAATTTTTGCACGTGGAGCCACCGCGCCGTCGACGCCCTGCCCCGCCGGCAGAAGCACGGCAAATTCATCTCCGCCTATGCGCGCCACGACGGCCGAATCCCGGATTGAATTGCTGAGAAGGGACACCCACGCTCCGCAGAATGACATCTCCCGTTGCATGGCCGAGCGCCGCATTCACGTCCCTCAAGCGGCTGATGTCCATCGCGATCAGCGCAAGAGGAACATTTCCCGGCCGGGCAGCGGCGACCGCCTTTTCCAGGCGCAGCTGAAGATACGCCCGGTTCGGCAAGCCGGTCAGGGTATCGTGGTAAGCCTGGAATTTGATCTGCTCTTCCCGCTGGGCGATGGCCCCTATCATGTTGTTGAATGCCGAAGACAACCGGCCGAGTTCATCCTGACTGCCCACGCGCACGGTGTGCGTATAATCACCCTGCTCGATACTGCGGGCGCTTTCCGCGAGCAGGCGCACGGGTTTTGTCACCGTTCGGGAGACGAGGACGCTCGCCGGCCAGCGTGATGACCACGCCTGCGGCAAAGAGCGCGATCAGGATCTTTCGGAGGCGATTGAACGGAAGAAGGGCCTGCTCCAGGGAACGCTGCAGGAAAACTTTCACGGACGAATCACCCTGCCGGTCGAGCTCCAGGGAGAGGCTTACATATTTAACGCCCCCCATGTCCGCGATGGCGACCCCTTCAGGGTCCCATGTTGCCGATTGTACGGCCGCGGCGAACGCCTGCCGCAGCCCGCCGGACAAGGTCGACCCGAAAATGACCGGGGGCTCGTGAGGGCGTTCCCTTACCAGCGTGACATCCAGGGTGTGAAGTGATTGCAGTTCCCGGGCCAGGGAATCGTCGATCGTGAATCCCATGCAGATCCACGCCACGGGCACCGGCGCAAGCAGGGGAACGACCACGACCTGATAGAGGCGGTCTTCGATAAATACCATTGCCGACGCCTCTCCCGATTGCTCCGCGGCTGCGATCAGGCGGGGGAGGTAAAACTTTTGACAGCGCCGCTTCCGGATGCAGCGTATCCGCGATAATGTCGCCGTCAAGGGAGACGAGCTGCATGACGTCGGCCTGGATGCGGCCAACGTGATTGCGCATCGCGGAAAGCAGCGTGGGCTTGTCGCCGTCGGCAAAGGTGGTCTTGAACCCGAAATCGCCCGACAGCGTCCGGGCAGCCAGGATAAGGCGATCCGTGCGGACCTTAATGAGGCGTTCGAAGACCCTTCCGCCGGCCAGCAGTTCGTTTTTGATCTGCGCGTGGGCATTCTGGGTGACGACGGTGTTGACGGAGAGGAACGCAAGCGCCTGGACAATAATGAACAAGCCGAGAAAGAAGAAAAGGATGCGTCCCTGATGGCTCCGGAATCCCGGCATCAGCGGTATCCTCCTCCGGGGGACGCCGGCACGCGATGCGGCCTCCATTCGGGTTTCAGCGTAATCCGAGAACTCGAGTTCGACCTCGCTTGCTGGCCCCGTCCCGCAAGGGCGCGGCCACGCGTTTTCCCGTGGATTCCGCGGTTTCTTTCATGAGCGGATGCCACGCGCGCACCTCATACGTTCCTTGAGGAAGATTTCGTATTTCGGCCTTGCCGTCCTCGCCGGTTTTGGCGAAATAGGGGGTCTCCAGCACGAGGATGTAGGCGATCATCCAGTCATGGATATTGCAGCCGAGCACGACGACCCCCGGCTTGTCGAACAGGACGGGCGCGGGAGGCGTGCCCTTGTTGAGCATCAGCTCGAATTTTTTCGGCGGAAAGAGCGAATAGACATGATGCCGGATGTTGTCCTTGTTCGGGAAATACACGGTCGTTCCCGCCTGAATGGGGAGCACATAGGGAACGAACTCTTCATCCTGCTGGTCCATGATCGCCTCCCGGACGGGGTGGGGCGCCGGCGCCGTATTGTCCAGGGCGAGCAGCGTAGACGACCGCATCCTTGACCGGCTTCCCGGCATCGTCCTGCACGATTGCGCGCACGTTCATCGCGAAGGCGCTGCCGGCGAATAACAGCGAGCAGATTGCCATGAACGCTGACAGAATACATTCGATGATGCCGTGATGAAATCATTCTCCCCTCTCGCGACCCGACATGAATCAGTAGGAATAGACGATGCCCGCCCTATAGATTGAATCAGGATAGTGTCTCCCTTTCCGTATATATCAGCAAAATCGGCGCTGATATCCGCGGACCAGTGCCTTGCCAGGGCTATACTCGCGCCGAGAGAGAATACCTGGGCAGTGGCAGGCAGCTGGAACGCGAGCGCATCGGCTCCTGAAAGGTATCCACGATGACGGCGCCCGGAACAGTGGGGCGGGCACGGTTGACGGGGGTATATATCACATACTTGCCGTTGCCCAAGGCATAGCCGATCCACGACCTGCACCGATTCTGTTAAAAGATAATCGATCCTCGCGGAAACAGCGCTGTTTCTCGTGTCGAACCGCGAATTACGGGCGCTGCTTTCGTCATATTCATATTCGATCTGCGTGAAGATCCTCTCGTTCATCCGCTTTCCCAGCGAAAGTCCCGTCCGGACCGAATACTCCGTCCCTGAAATCTTCACGAAAATCGGCGTACGTTCGCCGATCCGAAAACCCTGATCCATGGAGCATACGAACCCAGTCCCCATTTATACTTTATGGAAGCTGTCAAACCCGCTTCGAGATTGTCCAGTCCGCCGAACCGGGCGAAGTCGATGTACTTGGCCTCGGCAGAGACGGCGAGACCGGTTGAATCGGCAAGCTGCGAGTAATGCCCGAACGAGGCAGAGGACTGCAGGGAGGCGTCGCTCTTACGATTCTGCTTATTAGCAGCGAGATTGACATTGTCGTCGTAAACCGCTCTGATGTCAGCTTCGGTAAACCATTCGGCATGGGCGGCGCTTGTCACGGTAAAAAGCATCGCGATGGACAACAAGACCGTCGTTGATCCACAGAGAAAATTATCCCGCACCAAGCCGAGAATCCCGCAGCATACCTGATGAACCATCATGTCTTTAATGATAGCATCGGACGGACCGTTGTCAAACGTCTGCGGGGGGCGGGCAGCATCACTTTCCGAAGGGACAGACCGGGTAGCGGCATTCCTTGCAGTGGAGGCAGAGGCCGCCGTAGCCAAGTTCGGCCAGTTCCTTCCTGCCGATCTTCTCACCCGTGAGAACCCGCGGGAGGACCAGGTCGAGGACCGTAACGGCATGATACATGCCACAGGCGGGAATGCCTAAAATCGGAATGGGAGAGGGGGGGATGGGGGGACGCGGCGACAAACCAACTTTGTCCTCTTCTTTAATTTTTTCATCTCCGCGTCTCTGCGTCTCCGCGTCGCCGTGTCGCTCTTTTTCAAGGTACCCCACCAGAAACATCGCCCCCGGCAGCACTGCCGCGCCGTAGGTAACGTCAATGGCGCCGAGGTTGCGGATGGCGAACCTCGTAACGTCGTCGGGGTCCACGGACATGCCGCCGGTCGTGATCAGCAGGTCAGCCCCGGCGCCCCGGAGCTCGCGCAGGCGCTGTTCAATGAACACTGCGTCATCGGGCGCATAGTAGAGCCCGACGATCTCGCCGCCGAAGGCCTCGATCTTCTTCGTGATGACCGGCGCAAAAGCGTCTTTGATTCTTCCGTGATAGACTTCGTTGCCCGTGATAACGACCCCGGCCCTGGGCTTTCGAAGACCGGCTACCTCGATGACCGCGGCCCCCGATTTCCTGGCGTCCTCGCAGATGGCTACCGCAGCAGCGATCACCTCGCGCTTCACAACGAGCGGGATCGCCCTCGTCCCGGCCACGACCCGCCCCGTTCTCACCAGCGTGTTCCCATGGCGCGACGCGCACATGACGTCGCCCAGCATATTCAGGGAAAGGAGCGCCTCCCGGTTTACCCTGAGGAGCCCGTCCGTTTCGGCGACGATATTTATTTTCCCTTCCCGCGGCCCCCCTTCGGCCCTGACGCCCTTTCCCATGAGCGCCGAGGCGAGCGCCGCCGCCGCGTCGTCCTCATGCATCTCATCCGGGGCGATGGAGAGGACGAACAGTCGCTCTTTGCCCAGCCGCTTCAGATGCGTAACGTCTTCGACGCGGATGACGTGCCCCTTTTTGAACGCGGCCCCCTTAAACTCGTCCCTGCGGATTTCTGTGATGTCATGGGCGAGGACCATGCCGACGGCATCGGCCACTGGTACAGTCATCATCACCCCGTGTTCGTCCCGTTCAACGCTGGAATCATCGCACATAGCAGCTCTCCCGTCCTTTCCCTAACTTATCCTATTCTCCGGTGGCGTTTCAACTACGCTGTCCGCTTCCGAAGATGTTCCTGAAATTGTTGTCAACAACATGCCTGACGCTTTCATCGATCGTTCGGTACCTGTTCAGGAACTCCCGCGCGTCGCTCGTCAGGACTGCGCCGCCACCGTTCTTCCCGCCTGCGTGGCGCTCCACCAGTTTGATGCCGAGCCGCTCCTCCATGGCCTTGACATGGCTCCAGGCCTTGCGAAAGGAGATGTTGACCTCAGCGGCGGCGCGGTTGATCGATCCGTGGGTATCGATCGCTTCGAGCAGAAAAAGCCTGCCTCGGCCGAAAACCGGCTCTCCGTCTGATTCTATCCAAACCTTGGACCGGACCTCCAGAGCGTTATGACTATTTTGCATAACGGACCGTTTAAATAAATCCTGGCCCGAATAATAGCCACCCTCTGCGCAAGGTCTGCAAAAAACTTCACCATTTCGGACGACCTCCCGCATATCCTGAACATATTCGCGGCAGACACTGCATTGCGTTCTCCTGAGCGGCTTGCCCGGCATGTCCTCGGGCCTGACTTGCACGCTGACGTTCTGAACATGGAACAAATCCCGGTCATCCATGATCTTGTACGCTTCGATTTGAGCTGCGTATTTGTCCTCAATGCCAGGGATGTGCTGCCTGGCCTTTTCCCGCGCGTCGTCCCTTGCCACGACCCGGACGGCTTTGTCTGTTTGAAGATTGACAAAGGTCGCAGCCATCTTGCCGTAATCAAGGAACTTGAGTGTTCTTTTTCCGAGGGTGCAACCCGTTAAGGACTGGATGGCATCGGCGGCGCACCGGTCCATCTCGACGAACACCATGACGTTCTTGCGGTCGGCGCCCCGGGGATCGCTGATGCCGGCCTCCCGGAGGCCGAGGACCGCCATACGCGCGCCGAGCACCTGGCCCGCGCACAAGTGCCCGTGCAGACGCGCTGATTCCCTGAGAAGGTCCTCGAACCCGGCTCTGTCACCGTCCTGCCTCGCCGTTTCATGAACGTGTCCGTCCATCACTCTCCCTTCAGGGCATCGGGCACGGCGCCGTCACGCAGGGACGTCACCGCCGCCTCATGCAGCTCGGTTTCGTTGTAGCAATAAGCAAGGGCTGCTGATAGGACAAAAGGCAGCTTCTGGATCGCCCTCATTTTGTCCATCTCCTCGCCGACGTCCTTGCCTTCGATCGTCACGACGATCGTCCCCTGTGGATCGTGGAAAAAGACGTCGCACAGCCCCGACTGCTTCAGCGAATCCACGGCCGTCTCCAGGTTTTCCGGAGCGACCTTTATCACGTGGCTCGATACGTTCATGTTAGTCCGCCTTCACTCCTTCATTCAATGTTTCGAGCAGGTTCGAACTCGTCTTCGACTTTTTGGCCCGGAAATCGGCCTTGAAGGTGTTCTTAATGGGTTCGGGGATGTTGACCTGCGGGACATGACACTGCATGCAGTTGTACCGTTTGCCGTCCAGCACCCCCGCAAGGTCCTTGCCGGTGTCCATATCGAAGAAATGGGACTTCGGCAGGGAAGTCGCGCCGAGAGCTTGTGCATGCTCCGGCATGTGGCAGCTCAGGCAGATGTTGTTCGTCTGGGCGATGGGCAGCATGCCGGTCAGGTCGTGAGGAATGAGCGGCGGGCTGTTTTCGAAGGCCCTGCCGAGCGGTTTGCTCTTGCCGGGCTCCGCCTTGCCGTACTCTCCATGCGCGGGCTGCACCTTGGACTCGTCGGTGAGAGACTGCTTCCGGATGCCGAGTTCATCCTCGCTTTTCGCCTTATCGGCAGCCGACGCTCCTGCCGCGGCAAGGGCGACCACGAGCGCCATGCCGAAGACCAACCTGGTGACCATGTGTAGGCAGTTCATGATTTGACCTCCTTTGCATTTCGAGGCGTGCTGCTGTAAAGCCGTAAGCCGTATTGCATTGCACGATCCGGGCAGACGTCGATGCATCTGCCGCAGCTGGTGCACTCCCCCGATGTGACGAACCCGCTTTCTTTGCCGACCATGGGCAGTACCTGCGGCTCCGGACAGCGCTCCACGCACTCCATGCAGCGGCTGCACCGTTCCTCGCTATGTCTGACCCGCAAGATGCCGGCTCTGCCGATAAGAGCGTAAAATCCGCCGAGCGGGCAAAGATGACCGCAGAACCCATGCCTGAGCACGAACAGATCGAACAGGAAAACGGCGGCAACAAGCGTCCAGCCGGCGCCCATGCCGTAGATAATTCCTCGGTGCAGGGCGGAAACGGGACTGATCCACTCGAAGGCCGCGATGCCGAGGATGGATGAAAGGATAAGACCCAGCCCCAATGCCCAGTAGCGCGCGTTCCCGCTCAATGTTGGGGAGGGCATGGTAATCTTTGTCCCGGCGGCTCTCCTCACGCTCTCCGCGAAATCAGTCACAACATTCATCGGGCAGACCCACCCGCAGAACACGCGTCCGCCCAGAAGTGCAAATAAAGCGACCACAAGAGCGCCCCCCAGCAGGGCCTCCGAGGCAACCAGCGTGCCGGTAAATGCCGTCTGGAGAAGGGCGTAAGGGTCTGCGAGCGGGATTGTTCCCAGAATCCGGGACGAGCTCAGGTTCCCTTGGAGAGCCTTCCAGCCCCAAGAATGGCCCGCCATGAACAGGAGCAGGACCGAAACCTGGACTGACCGCCTGAGGATGAGATACCTGTTCATCCGCATCCACAGCATCTTACAGACCCTCCCGGTTCAGGTAATCGAGGGCGTTCTTTTCACTGCGGGGTGTTACGGTCCTGGTCTCCTCCGGGGCCTCCCCGATCCGCTTCTCATCCTCTTCTTTCCAGCCTCTGACGTACCGGTCGCTGGATTCCCCCTGGGCGAGCCCGCGCGGAAGAACGAGGATCGAGGCCTTCTTCGTCACGCATGCATGCTCGCACATTCCGCAGCCTGTGCAGTGCTCGCTGTGGACGACCGGAGCGAGAATGGCATGCTTTCCGGTGCGGTCATTTCGCGCATACTCGACCGTGATCGCCTTGTCAATGAGCGGGCATGTCCGGTAGCAGGCATCGCACTGGATGCCCCAATAGGCGATGCAGGTCTCCCGGTCGATCACGGCAAGCCCGATCATGGCCTTGTTGATATTGAGACCGGCCTGTCGTCGCCGCCCTTGTCGCTCACGAGGCTTACATCGAGCGCGCGGGTGGGGCATGCGGCTGCGCAGGGGATGTCCCGGCACATCCTGCAGGGATTTTCCCTCATGGAGAAGAATGGCGTTCCAACCGGCTGGCCGTCGCCAGGCCTCGCCAGCGAAAGCGATCTGATACGGACAAGCATCAACGCAGAGGCCGCACTTCGTGCACCGTGCGAGAAACTTTTCTTCCGCAACCGCGCCCGGCGGTCTCAGGATCATGGGATACGCCTGCCTGCTGGACAGGAAACTTGACCAGATCAGGCCGCCGAGAGAAGCGAGACCGAGGCTTTTTATGAAGTTTCTCCGCAACACGTCATAGGTCCAAGTGAATATTTGTTTGTACCAAGAATAACCAAACAGTCATTCCCGAATGATTTTATCGGGAATCCATGTTGAGGTTTTTTTATAAAAGCCAATGGATACCCGCGTTCGCGGGTATGACAATCAACGTGACGTATGCGGCCTCCGGCCGCCCTATGCCTTATAAATCTTCACCGCGCACTTCTTGAAATCCGGTTCCTTCGAGATCGGGCACGTGGCATCGAGCGTCACTTTGTTGATCAGGACCTGCTCGTCGAAGAAGGGCACGAAGATGAGGCCCTTGGGCGGCAGGTTCCTGCCGCGGGTCTCTACCCGCGCCTTCACCTTGCCGCGCCGGGACTCGATCCAGACCAAATCACCGTCCTTGACGCTGCTTTCCTGCGCGTCCTTCGGGATTCATGAAGCACTGCGCCTCGGGAACCGCCCGGTACAATTCAGGCACGCGCATGGTCATGGTCCCCGTATGCCAATGTTCGAGCACCCTGCCGGTCTGAAGCCAGAGCGGATAATCAGCGCTCGGTATTTCCGGCGGGTCGATATAGTGGCGCAGGAAGATCTTGGCCTGGTTCGGAAGTTTGACCTTCTCCTCACCCTTCGGTCCCGTAAGGTCTCCCTTCGGGATCTCCTTCATGGCGTCTCCGTAGAAGGCGAATTTGCCGTGGTTCGCCGCCTTCGCATAGGGGTCGTACTCGGCATTAAACCGCCAGCAGCGTTTCCTTCCCGTCCACGACCGGCCAGCGAAGGCCCCTAACCTTGTGGTAGGTGTCGAAATCAGCAAGGTCGTGGCCGTGGCCCAGGCCGAACTTCCGGTACTCCTCCCACAGGTATTTCTGAAGGAAAAAACCATATCCTTTAAAGCCTTCAACCTTCCGCTTGTCCCCTGCAGCCTCGCTGTTCAGGAACCCGGCCCCTACCGGGTCCGGCCACTTATATCCCTGCGCCTCCTTGTTGGCAAACAGGACGTCAAAGAGCGTGTCTTCTCGGTGTAGCCCATATCGCGGGCTTTCCCGATGACGTCCGGCAGTGTGGTCTTTTCGTCGATCTTCCATTCCTTCCACACCTCTGCCAGGGTGAAGCGCTTCGAGAACTCGACCGTCTGCCACGTGTCCGACATGGAGTTCCCGATCGGGGTCACCTGCTGCCGCCAGTGCTGGGTGCGGCGCTCGGCGTTTCCATAAGCCCCCCACTTTTCGAAAATCATCGCAGCGGGCAGGATCAGGTCCGCGACCTTGGCCGAGATACTCGGGTATGCGTCGGAGACGACAATGAAGTTGTCCATCTCGCGGGCCGCGGCGATCCAGTGGTTGGCGTTCGACGCGTTCTGCCAGGGGTTGTTCACCTGCACCCACGCCCACCTGACCGTACCGTCCTCGAGGTCCCGCATGATCTTCATGAAGTGCGAGCCCATGACGGGGTTCAAGGTCCCCTCGGGGATCTTCCAGATCTTCTCGGTAACCGCCCGGTGCTTCGGGTTCGCCACGACCATGTCCGCGGGGAGACGGTGGCAGAAAGTCCCCACCTCGCGCGCCGTGCCGCAGGCCGAAGGCTGGCCCGTGAGGCTGAATCCGCCGTTGCCGGGCTGGGATTGTTTGCCGAGAAGGAGGTGGATCGCGTAATTCTGTTCGTTTACCCACGTACCGCGCACATGCTGGTTGAAGCCCATGGTCCAGAAGCTCACGACCTTCCGGTCCTTCTCCGTGTAGAGGTCGGCGAGAGCGACGAGCTTCTTCTTGAACTCATCGAGCGGCTCCGAGGAGTCGCCTTTGGCAAGAGCGGCCACGAAGTCGAGGGTATAGGGTTCAAGCCCCTTCTTAAAGTCCTCGAAACTGATGGCCCAGTGAACGCCGGCCTTGGCCGCGTTTTTCATCTCCATCTTGCCGCCCTCCTGGCAGCCCAGGGTGGCCATGGCAGCGGCCTCGTCCTTGGTAATAATCTTGAAGGCTTCCCTGCTCGCCGTATCGAGCTCTTCCTTCTTGTACTTCGGATGGTCGATCTTGGGCCTCAGTCCGTATCCGATATCCACGTACCCGGTGGCGAACACGCAGTTCTGATTCACGAAGTCCCAGTCGATGCACTGGGGCCGGTTGTACACGATCTCCCGGAGGATGTAGTTTTGGATTGCAAGGTCGGTGTTCGGTTTCATGACGATCTCGATGTCCGCGATGTTCGAGCACCGGTTCGAAAAGGTCGTGAGGTTCACCACCTTGACCCGTTTCGCGTCCGCGAGCTTCCGGTCGGTGATTTTAGACCAGAGCACGGGGTGCGCCTCCGCCATGTTCGCGCCCCAGAGCACGATCGTGTCGGAGTAGTGCATGTCGTCGTAGTTTCCGGCCGGTTCGTCGATGCCGAAGGTCTCCATGAATCCGGCCACGGCGCTGGCCATGCACAGTCTCGCGTTCGGGTCGATATTGTTCGAACGGAAGCCCGCCTTCATGAGCTTCGCGGCTGCGTAGCCTTCCATGATGGTATACTGGCCGGAACCGAAGACGGCAACGCCGGAAGGACCGAGTTGGTTGTAGTATTTCTTAAACTGCTTCGCCATCTCATCGAAGGCCTTTTTCCACGTAACGGGTTTGAACTTGCCCTTCTTGTCGAACTCGCCTTTATCGTTGACGCGCATGAGCGGCTCGGTAAGCCGGTCGGCGCCGTAGATGATCTTGGCGTTGAAGTAGCCCTTGATGCAGTTCAGGCCCATGTTGACCGGCGCAGCGGGGTCGCCCTTCACGGCCACGATTCGGTCGTTCCTGGTCGCCACCATGATGCCGCACCCTGTTCCGCAGAAGCGGCACACGGATTTGTCCCATCTCCAGCCCGCCTCGGCCTCCTTTGCGGCAGCGAGCAGTTTTTCCGGCACCGCCATCCCGACCGCCGTTGCGGCAGCAACGGCCGCCGTCGTCTTCATGAATTCCCTTCTCGATAGTGACATGGCTGCCCCTCCCGAATATAACACTCGTCCAAATGCGCCTATTGTAAAGGTTCCTGAAATCAACGAGGTATGATAGGATCATACCCTGCGGGATCATCAAGTTCGCTGTGCGGAGATGTCATAACCGGACTCCGTGATAATCCGCCCGGCTATGGCTCGTAATCTAAGTAAAGTCTACCCGATAATCAGGAACTGTCAAGATGATAGAGGATAGATTGAAATCTGTCCATCATGCAATGTTTTGTATCGCTTTCCCCGTAATTTTTAAGGATTTTCACGACAAACTCTCGCTAAATTATGCACTAAATTCCGGAGTTATCCCGTGTATTCGGGCTTGACAGATAACGCAAAGTATCATATTCTCACCTGGCGACAAGTCCAGTCGCCTGTAGGCCTCGATTTCATCGGCCGGTACGACACTATTGCCTAAAAATCAGAAGGGAAACGGTATGGCCATAACTTATAAAGACGCGGGCGTTGACATCGACGCCGGCGACCACTTCGTCGAAAAGATCAAACCCTACGTTAAATCCACGTTCCGGGCCGAGGTCATGACGCACATCGGCGGTTTCGGCGGGCTTTTCGCGCTCAGGAAGTACAAGGAGCCGGTGCTCGTGTCCGGCACCGACGGCGTGGGCACCAAGCTGAAAGTGGCCTTTCAGATGAAGAGGCACGACACGGTCGGCATCGACCTCGTGGCCATGTGCGTCAATGACATCATCGTCTCCGGCGCAGAGCCGCTCTTTTTTCTCGACTACTTCGCCACGGGCAAGCTCAAACCACTGGAGCATTCAGACATCGTCAAAGGCATCGCCGCGGGCTGCAAGCAGGCGGGCTGCGCGCTCATCGGCGGCGAGACCGCGGAAATGCCGTCGTTCTACGCCGAAGACGAATACGATCTCGCGGGTTTCGCGGTGGGCGCCGTCGAGAAAAAGAAGATCATCGACGGAAAGAAGATAAAGCCCGGAGACCTCCTCGTCGGGCTCGCTTCGTCGGGGCTCCACAGCAATGGTTTTTCCCTCGTCCGCAAGGTCCTGTTTGAAAAAGCGGGCTACGGCGTGGAGGACATCCTGACCGAACTGGGCCACACGACGCTCGGCGAGGTTCTGCTCACGCCCACACGGATCTACGCGAAGACCATCATGGCCCTGGTGAAGGAGTTCGACATCCGAGGCATGGCCCATATCACGGGCGGAGGCATCACCGAGAACACGCCCCGCATGCTTCCGAAGGGAACGCAGGCCCGCATCAGGAAAGGGAGTCTGGGAAGTCCATCCGATCTTCAAACTCATCCAGAAAAAGGCCCAGGTGGACGACGCCGAGATGTACCGCGACTTCAACATGGGCCTCGGCATGGTCCTCGCAGTCCCGAAGAAACAGGTCGATGCGGTCATGAAAAAAGCGGCGAAGCTCGGCGAAAAGTCCTACCTGATCGGGGAGATCGTAAAGGGAAAGCAGGGAGTGAAGTACGAGGAAAGATAGGGTCAAGGGTCAGAGTAGGGTCAAGGAGGACAAGGAAATCTTGCACGCTCATTCCTTGCTACGTGCTATTTGCTACCTGCTACTTTCCATCGCCCCCTTTGAAGAGTGTTCATGAAAAAATCAAACTCGGCGTCCTCGTCTCCGGCCGCGGCTCCAACCTCCAGGCGATCATCGACAACATCGAGAACGGCAGCCTGGCCGCGGAAATCGCCGTCGTGATCAGCGACCAGGCAGACGCCTATGCCCTTGAACGGGCGCGCAAACACAACATCGCGGCGGTGCACGTGAGCGCGAAGGGATATAAAGGAAGGCGGGACGAGTATGACGCCCTGCTCGTAAGAGAACTGCGGAAATATGATGTGGAACTCGTCTGCCTTGCCGGCTTTATGCGCATCATCACGCCAACGCTCATCAGGGCCTTTCCGAACCGGATCCTGAACATCCACCCGGCGCTCCTGCCGGCCTTTCCCGGCCTTCACGTCCAGAAGGCGGCGCTGGAGCACGGCGTCAAATTCTCCGGCTGCACGGTGCACTTCGTGGACGAAGGCATGGACACGGGCCCGATCATCATCCAGGCAGTGGTGCCGGTCCTGGACAGCGACACCGAAGACAGCCTGTCAGCGCGCATCCTCGCGCAGGAGCACAAGATCTATTCCCGCGCGATCCAGCTTTATGCAGAGGGAAGGCTTAAGATTGAAGGAAGGCGTGTCGTCGTCACCGGCATTGAAACACCGGCAAACGGCTTCTTGATAAACCCATAGCGCGGCAGAAAGCCGCGGCTCCGGTCATTCATCGCATCAGCAGGGAGATAAAAAGAATTCAAGTCAGCTCATAAAATCAATCTTCGGCCGGATCGCTGGAAGCAGAAGCGGAGCATGCGTCGAATAAAAACCCCGCCTTGTAGAATCTTTCGTTTTCCTCCTTGATCCAGAGAGTGATCGCTCGTTGATAGTCCACGGGCAGCGCGCTCTTGATGATGATCGCCTGCCCCACTCGCAGGGGACCGTAGATGTAGGCGCCGAATCCGATGTTGCTGATGTCGGTCATCACTGCCTTCTGTACCTTTTCATGAGCGCCGCTCTCCAGGACATAATCAATAGTTGCGTTGCAGTCAAAACGTGTTAGTCCTCTTTTTTCAGTTATCTGGCCGGTCTCCGCTCCCTCGGGCCTGTCCACGACCACGCCATTTCTTCCCGCATGCTTGGCCCGGTAGAGCGCCAGGTCTGCCGCCTGGAGGAGGTCTCGCGGGGAGCCCGCCGAATACGCGGCGATGCCGATGCTGACTGTGGCGCTTGTCGGGCCGTCAGGCCCGGGAAATTCCTTGCCTGCCACCAGGCCCCTGATCTTTTCCGCTTTGGAGACGGCGCTGTCCCTGTTTGCGCCCGGCATGACCACGACGAATTCATCGCCCCCGTACCGCGCGGCGGTGTCCGTTTCCCGTATATTACCCCTGATAAGCATGGCGATTTCCTTCAGTATCGCATCTCCGGCGATGTGGCCGTGCGTGTCGTTGATCTCCTTGAATTCGTCGATATCGATCATCATGAGCGTGAGGTCTGAATATTCTCCCCGGTTGAAGTGCTTTAACTCCTTTATCAACAACTCGTCAAAATGCCGGCGGTTGAAAACCTGGGTGAGGCCGTCGACAATTGCTATGTGGGTTAATGCCTCGTTCGCCGCGGTCAATTCCCTGGTTTTTTTTTCAAGCTCGCGCTCGATCTTGACCCGTTCCGTAATATCGCGGATAACCGCAACGACATAGACAACCTTGCCGTCTTCCACGATCGGCGCGCAGAGGGAGTGAATATGACGCATCTGTCCGCCGGGAAGCGGCACGCTGAACTGGTGATCGCTTGCCACCGCGTCCTGAAACGCCGCATGGATGCCGCCGTGCGGACAGGCCTCGTCGGCCGGGCCGTCGGAAGGAATAGCGCCGCCGGTTACCTGCAGGCCCGGCAGCAGTTCATGAGCGCGGGAGTTACTGTGAACGATCCTGTACTGCGGATCAACAAGGAGAACCCCGTCGGGCATGGCATCGAACATGCCCTGAAGCTCGCTGCGAAACCGCACGGCCTCCTGGCTGCGGGCCAGCAGCTTCTCATGTTCGAGGTTTTCCCGGTGCAGGGCGTTGACCCTTTGCAGCATGCTGACAAAGCTGCGCTTGAGCTCGGAGAGCTCATCCTCTCCCGTTGTCGTGATCACGAATTGCCCCTCCTCGTCCTCCACTCCGGCCATGGCTTTTTTCAACTCGCCGACCGGGCGGTGGATGAGGACTCGCAAAAGCAAGACGAGCGAGGCCATGAGAGCGGCGACCATGATTGCAGCCCATATGAGTATGCCGTCCCGGCGCGACTTGATGAGCGCCTCGACGCCTTGAAGGGAGAAATCAATGCCGACGATGCCGTTGAGTCTGTTCCGGCTGTCGTGACACCGGAAACATTCCGGCTGATTTGCGATCGGAGCGTAATAGGTGAGATAGGACACTCCGTCCCGGACGCGGACCTCGAACTGATCTCCCCCGGCTACCGCGTCCAGGATCGGCGTCGGAACCGGCATGATATGTTCGGCCGTGTTCGCTGCTGACCGCGTGCGCCTTCTGACTAAACCTTGTTCATCGTAGATCATGATGCGGTCGACGGCGAAGGAGTCCTGGAGCTCATCGATAATGCGCTGGACATTCTGGTGGTTTCCCTCTTTCATGGCCGCCGTCACGCTCCCCTTGACCATCCGCGACAATGACCCCAGACTCTCCTCCGATGCCCTGATCGTATCAGCCCGCATGGTGCGAATTTCGATGATGGTGAATATTCCGATGATGGTTCCGAGGACTAAGACGAGGGCGACGGCGATCTTCAGCTCGAGCCGCTTTTTAATGAAGGTAATCATACTGGGCCTCGTTCCTTGAACGCATTCGAGAACGTGAAGCTGACGCAAGAAGCCTTTTCCAGCACATGCCCAGTGTACTCTAATTCTCTTTGCTTGTCAAGTTTTTTTTGATAATACCAATTTTAATAGTGTTCAATTAAATGGATTGGTATCTTCGTATGCCGGATTTGATCGTGCGGAAGTGGGGGAAACGGGCTGATCGAACGGAAGGAATGAAATCTGCGATCGAGAGGGATGAGAGTCCGCCCCTCGGCGGGCGGTTTTTCCAACCGAGTCGATTAACTCGCCAGGAGCATCTTGACCCGTTCGCTGACTTTAACCGGAGAGGTCGTCATCTTAAACAGGAATACCGTAGCTCCGGCATTCTTGGCCTTTTCCACATCTGCGGCAGAGCTCCGGGCCGAGTAAATGATAACCGGGATGCTCTTCCACTCCGGTTTCTGCCGTAAAATGGAAAGGACCTTTAAACCGTCAAGCCTTTCCATTTGAAGGTCGAGAATCATCAGCTGTGCGCCTTCTTTTTCCAGCAGTGCAAGGGCTTCCACGCCGTCATTCGCCTCCAGGACGGTATAACCGTCCAGGACGAGCCTGCCTTTCAGCATGCGAACGGTCGATGGATTGTCATCGACGATCATGACCTTTTTCTTTCCGGTCGGGAAATAGTTCGCCGCGGCCGTGAGGTACGTCCTGATAGACGCCAGTTGTTCCTGCGTCGGGTCCACGAACCTGAGCCCCATGCCGATACCCTCCTGAACGTGCTGGATGCGAGCTTGGATGTTGATAATAACGTTATACAGCGGAAGCGTTACAGTCACGATCGTACCGGTCTTAAAACTTCGGCCCGTATGGAGGTAAATCCCTCCGGTACTGAGATTGAGTCCTCTGGCCCGCAGGGAACCGTTGATCATTACGTCTTCTCTCAGGGTCGCTCGATTCTGTTTTCTCTTCTCGGTTTCCATTTTATTCCCCTTTCCAGTCAACCCACGACCTAATGTAAACATTTTTATTTGTATTTACTATTATTTTTTTTAATCATACTACAATCCGATGGACCTGTCAAGGGTTGGTTCGAAAGCCAGTTCGGCGACCTGTACTGGCTTGGCGGGGGAGTGCATTTCTTCATAATCAGTGGAAATTTCGGGGATGGGGAACACTCAGGCGCGCACTTCTTTGAGAACAAATTGATTGAATAAGAGGAAATTGAAATTTGGTGGACGAGAAGGGGATCGAACCCTCGGCCTCCGCATTGCGAACGCGGCGCTCTCCCAGCTGAGCTACTCGCCCACGGCTTGGTATACGGCGTGGAAGCGGGTATAATCTAATCTATCAGCCGGAAGAAATCAAGAAAAAAACGCGAGGACGGCCTGTTCACCGTCCTCGCGAAGTGGACATGTCCCGAATACTCGCACTCTACTGAGACACAGATGGAAATATTTGACCGCGGCGTACCCGTGCTGACGTCAGCACCACCCAGAATGATGACGTGGGGATTGCCGTGTGAATCGACAAAGTTGGCGTTTGCCTGGTTATAGGGATTATAACCTCCGACAGAATCCGTAATCGTATGATTCCCCGTTGCACCACCGAAAGGAGATAGGGAACCGTCCGAATTGATCGTCGCATACTGCTGCTCGGTTGCCCCGGAAGAAGCTCCGTTATACAAACCTCCGCTCACAAGAATGTAGCTCCCGGCAACGGTTGCCGTGAATTTCTCCCGGCTTTTGCCCATCGCTTGAGTTCGTCGTCCATGCATTTTCACGAGCGAACCGTCCAGCAGGTTGATCTGAGCAGTAGTAAATGTTCCCCTGCGAGGATGCGCTCAGGCTGTTATCGAGGGGCGCGACCGCCGTGCTGTCTCCGCCAATGACGTAAAGATATCCTGCCACGGTCACGAACTGATGATAGGCGCGCGCCTCGGGCAAGTCGGGGAGCGTCGTCCAGGCCTCGAGTGTTCCGTCGCTCTTAACTTTGGCGGTATAGACCGTCTTGACGGGATTTCCAGCCGCGTCGTTCCCGCCGGCCACGTAGATGCGTCCCCTGACAATGACCGCTCCGTGGGCGAAGAGCGCCTGCGGAAGGGCCGTGGTCTCGGCCCAAGCGCCGAGGCCGCCGTCGTCATTCACTGCCGCGTGATATACCGTTGTTGTTGCAGTTCCCTGGCTGTCAAGCCCGCCGAGGACGTAGACATGGCCGTTGCCGCCTGCAAAGGAGTTGAACTTGTTCGCGAAGACGGCCGCGGAAAAGCCGCGCTTTGCCGGCAGGGCCGTGGTTGCGGTCCACGCGCTCGCGAGCCCGCCCGTGGAGTTATCGAGCCGGTTCATATAAACGGCGTCCGTGTTCAATGCCTTGCCATTTGTCACCGTTGCCGATGATGCGATATTCCCGCCCAGGACGTAGATATAGCTCGTCGTGGTTACTGTCGATGTGAGCGTGGAAATAACCGTCGGGAAGCCCTGCGCGGCAGCGGGGAGCGTGGCTGTCTCTGCGGACCAAAGGATCGTAGACGGGCTGAATGCCACGCTCGCCACGACCATGAAGTCCGCGGTATTGCTCGTCCCGCCCGCAGTGGTGACCGAGACCTTGTAGGTCGTCGCCGTGGTGAGACCGTTCGGCACCGTTGCCTTGATGAAGGCATCTGTCCAGTCTCCGGCCGCGTAATTGACGGGTGCGGAAGCTATGACGTTCCCTGACACCGCATCCTTGAAATCAACGGAATACCCTGCTGTCGGCGCCCCAAGGGTCCCGAAACCAGAACCGTCAAGGACGAAAAGACTCCCCACCGTGCCGCTGCCCGCAAGACCGCCGTTCACTGCCGTCACGGACGGCACCGGCGGAGGCGGCGTCGATCCGCCACCACCCCCACCGCCGCAAGATATCAGGACCGCGGCCATGCTAAAGCAAATCAACAAACGTGATATAAGACGCCTCATGACATACCTCCTTGGGAAAATAATCATCCTTCGGTAGTAGAACATAAATCAAAAGATAAGTCCGTGATTAAGGTCACAAAGCTGTAACAGCATTCCCTGCACGTGAGACGTTGCCTCGCCACGCGGATGATATTGACAAATTGGCGTATCTCCGCTATAGTGTGCAGGCTCAAGAAGCATAAAACCAATTGAAAGGAGAGACCCATTCATGCGTGAGAGACAGAAAGAATTGAGCCGGAGGCGTAAACGGAGGGAAGAAGTACTTCGGGCCAGACACAAGACTGCGCGCGCCGAGGCGGCGGCCAAAAAGGGAAAATAAACCGATGCCCTTCAGGCATGCCGGATCAACAGCAGTGCTCATCCTGCTCGCATTCGTCTGTTTTGTCCTGCCGTTTCAGGGAGGCTGCGCGCCCAAGCTGTCCTCCTCGAACCGTGGGAGAAAGACGCCGGAGCGCTCCTTGACAAGGCCGAAGGCCAATTCAAGACGAAGCTGTACGATCTTGCGTCGCAGAACGTCGATGCCTTTCTCTATAAGTATCCCACGAGCTCTCAGCGGGACCGTGCGCTCTACCTCTCGGGCGAAATCCGCTTCACCCAGCGAGACTACCGCAAGGCGCTCACCAACTACCAGGAAATCATCCAGGAATTTCCCGCGTCCTCGCTACATCATGTCGGCGAAATACCGGCTCGGCCAGTGCTACTTCGAGCTGAAGGAGTACGACCTTGCCATCGCAAACCTTGCGGATCGGCGCAAGATCACTGATCCGGCGCAGCTGAAGCGCATCTCGGAAATGCTGGCAGTCGCTTACGAGGCCAGGAAAAATTATCCCCGGGCAATCAAGGAGCTCGTCTACCTTGCCGATACCGCTGATACCGGCCAGCGAAAAGCCGCGTACCGGGAACGGGTCCGCGAGATCGTCGACAAGGTCCTGACCGAGGACGAACTTAAGGCCCTTTCGGCCGAGACCGACTATCCGGCGGATCTCGCCCGGCTGAGGCTAGCCGCTCTTTTACTCGAGCAGCGGCAGTACCGTAGCGCAGCCGGAACAGCGAAGGACTTCCTCGAAAAATACCCGAACCACCCCGAAAAAACGCGTGCCGAAATGCTTTTGAACGACGCGACGGCCGGGCTCACCGCGCCGCGGCATTACCTCGGTGCGCTGCTGCCGCAGTCGGGCCAACTCGCCTTTTTTGGCGACCGGGTGCTCAAGGGAATTCAGCTCGCCCTGCACTCCTATAATCTTCAGAATCCCGAAGACCGGGTGGAACTTCTCGTCAAGGACACCGAAGGTTCTCCTGAAAAGGCCGTTGCCGCGCTCTCCGAACTCGCGTCCAAGGGCATTATCGCGGCCATCGGGCCCTTGTTGACAAAAGAGGCGGAAGCGATTGCCCCGGACCTCGCAAAAGTAAAGGTCCCGGTGATTACCCCGGCTGCGTCCGGAGAGGGTATCGGGAAACTCTCCCCCTGGCTCTTCAGGAACGCGCTCACAAACGCAAGCCAGGCTGCGGCCGCGGCCCAGTATGCGCTTGAACAGAAGATTACCCGATATGTGATCCTCTATCCTGACGACGCCTACGGAAAGGACCTCGCGCGGCTCTTTACCCGGGAATTGGACCACAAGGCCGAAAACCTGGCAACGGTGGCCTATCCGTCCGACGTCAAGGACTTCGGCCCTTATATACGGAAAGTGATTGAAATCGACCTTCGCTCCCGGAAGATACCTATCCCCGAGGATGACGCGGAACGAAAGAAGCTGTTTCAGGAATACATCCCGAGCTTCGATACGCTTTACCTGCCGGGATACGCCGAACGGATCGGGCTCCTGATACCCCAACTGGCATTTTACAATATCTCCGGCATTGCCCTGATCGGGTCGAACAACTGGCATTCCGAGGACTTGATCGATCGCGCCCGGCGTTATGCAGAGGGCGCGGTGTTCGTCGACGGCTTCTTCCCGGAAAGCGCCGACCCCGCGGTCAAGTCCGTCATCGACGCCTACCGCTCCGCGTACCAGGAGGAACCCGACATCCTCGCAGCCCAGGCCTATGATGCCGCGGCTATGGTGCTTTCCCTGCTCAAGGAGCGCAAAGACACCCCCCAGGCAGTCAGGGACGGACTGCTTTCCCTGAAGGACTTCCCGGGCATCGCCGGGGCCACCACGTTCCCGGGCGCCGGAGAGGCGCAGAAAAAGCTTTTTCTGATCACAGTCCAGGACGGCAAGTTTGTCCTCTATCCCGGAGAAAAATAGCGCCTTCCCGGTTTTCTCTTGACAAGGCGACGCGGATTCTTTTAGTATCAATTTCCTTACAGCGAGGACATAAGGGCATTAAACCATTACAAAATGTCATTCCCGCAATCCTGCTGAGCGGGGATCCGTTTTATCACGTCAAAATGGATCCCCGATACGAACCATTCGGGGGCACGATTCGGGGCCCGCCCCGCATGGATTAAGCGGGGGATGACAAACTATAGGTAGATGCATTATTGATCATGGACGAACTCTCTACCATACAAAAGATCGTAGTCATGGCCCCGCCGCTCATCTTCGCCATCGTACTCCACGAGGTAGCGCACGGATGGGTGGCGAACAAACTCGGCGACCATACTGCGCGGGACATGGGCAGGCTCACGCTGAACCCGATCTCCCACATCGACCTCGTCGGCACGATCGTCATGCCGCTGCTCCTGTTCGTGCTCACGAACGGCAAGATGGTGTTCGGCTACGCCAAGCCGGTGCCGATCAATCCCTACAACTTCAAGAACCCGAAAAAGGGCATGGCGCTTTCGTCCATCGCCGGCCCCGGCGTCAACATAATCATGGCTGTTTCCTTCGCATTCCTGCTTCGTGCCGTCATGCCATTGCTGGAAGGCGCCGTCCCCAAGCAGTCCTGGCAGTTGTTCGGCCTTCCCCTGAGCCTGATGCTGGGCTACGGCGTCATTATTAACGTCGTCCTCGCCGTGCTGAACATGATCCCCATCCCGCCGCTCGACGGAAGCAGGGTGGCATACTGGCTGCTGCCCGATAAACAGGCCGCGGCCTACTATCGCCTGGAGCCATACGGCACGCTTATTCTCATGCTCCTCATCGCACTCGGCGTGCTGGGCCGCATCATGGGCCCCGTTATCCGTCCGATCCTCACACTGCTTCTGGGCGGGGATATTATGTAGAAAGCAGTAACTTCTCCGGCATCCTTCTCTTTTTCCGTCATTCCCGAATGCTATAATCGGGAATCCATTTGTTAAAGATACTGGGTCCCCGATAGGGGCACTCGGGGACGACAAACGGGGGATGCTTAATTACAAAAAAGGATTTTTTATGACTAACAAAAAACGAGTCTTAAGCGGCATGCAGCCGAGCGGGCTTTTGCATCTCGGGAACCTCATGGGCGCCCTCGACAACTGGAGGAAACTGCAGGACCAGTACGAATGCTACTACTTTGTCGCCGACTGGCACGCCCTCACCACGAACTATGCCGACACGTCCCAGATCCGCACCTACGTCAGGGAGATGGTCATCGACTGGCTCTCCGCCGGTCTCGATCCCGAAAAGGCGGTGCTCTTCCAGCAGTCCCACGTGCCCGAGCATGCTGTGCTCCACGTGCTTTTGTCCATGTCCACGCCGCTCCCCTGGCTCGAACGCGTGCCCACGTACAAGGAAAAGATCGAGCAGATCCAGGATAAGGAAATGAACACCTATGGTTTTCTGGGCTACCCCGTGCTCCAGGCCGCGGACATCCTGATCTATAAGGCGGACTTCGTGCCGGTCGGCATAGACCAGATCCCCCACCTGGAGCTGTCGCGCGAGATCTGCCGCCGTTTCAACCAGTTCTACGGAGAGCTGTTCCCCGAGCCCCAGCCGCTTTTGACCGAATACCCCAAGGTCCCGGGCACGGACGGCCGCAAGATGAGCAAGAGCTACAACAACTGCCTCTATCTTTCGGACAGCCCTGAGGAGATCACGAAAAAGGTCATGCAGATGGTCACGGACCCCGCCCGGGTGCGCAGGCAGGACCCCGGCAACCCCGACGTCTGCCCGCTCTTCACGCTTGACAGGATCTTTGCGCCGAAGGAGTGGTGCGACTACGTGAACGTCGAATGCCGGCGCGCGGGCATCGGCTGCGTGGATGATAAAAAGGAGCTGCTCAAGCACCTCCTCGCCTATCTCAAGCCCATCCATGACCGCCGGAAAGAGTATGCCGCGAGTCCGGAGATAGGTGGCCGAGATCATTGCCGAAGGCTCCCGCAAGGCCCGCCTTGTGGCCGCGAAGACGCTTGCCGAAGTGTATGAGGCGATGAAACTGTAGTTGAAAATCCTTGACAATACAGAGCTTCTCCCCTATTATTCCGTTAGCCCGGCCGGAAAAACCGCGATGACGATCACTACCATCCAGGACGTATTAAAGGAATACAAATCCGACATGGAACGCATGGAGCGCAGGATCCATGAGAGCCTGGGCACCGACGTTCCGCTCATCCAGCAGGTCAGCAAATACATCCTCGGCGCGGGCGGCAAGCGGTTCCGCCCTCTGCTGCACCTCCTCTCGGCCAGACTCTGCGGGTTCCGCGAACACGACGCCGAATACCTTCTGGGCAGCGTGGTCGAATACATCCACACGGCGTCGCTCCTCCATGATGACGTCGTCGATGAGGCCAAGCTCCGCCGCGGGCGGTCCTCGGCCAATTCGCTCTGGGGCAACCAGGCAAGCATCCTGGTCGGCGATTACCTTTACTCCAAGGCCCTCTACCACGCCGTCCGTCTGCACAACCAGCGCGTCATGGATGTCCTGTCCGAAACCACGACGACCATGTCCGAAGGCGAAGTGCTGCAGCTCATGCAGATCCAAAACTCGGAGATCACCGAGGCGGATTATTACCGGCTCGTCGAATGCAAGACCGGCGTGCTGATCGCGGCGTCATGCCGGCTGGGCGCCATCATCAGCAAGGCGCCGCTCTCGCAGGAGGACGCCCTGACGGCCTACGGAAAGAAACTGGGCCTTGCGTTCCAGATAACCGATGACACCCTCGACTATGCGGCGGACCAGAAACAGCTCGGCAAAGCCCTGGGCAAGGACCTCGAGGAGGGCAAGGTCACCCTTCCCCTCATCTATCTCATGCGCGACGCGGACGAAGAGGAACGCGGACGCATTCGGGAACATCCTCCAGGCCGATGCGATGGCCGAGGGCGATCTCGCCTATATCCTGGGGCTCATGGAAAAATACGGGGCCGTCGGCGAGGCGCTCGGAGTCGCCCAGGCGCTTTCGAACGAGGCCAAGGCGGCCCTTGCGCTCTTTCCCGATTCGGCGCCGCGCCAGGCCCTCATGGCTCTGGCGGATTATGTCGTGCAGCGGGAGATGTAATGCATCCTCTCGTCAGTCTGGCAAAAGACACGGTCGAGCTCTACGTCAGGGAAGGCAGGGTCTATGAAGTGCGGGAGGACGAGCTCCCCGCCGAGCTGAAAACCGCGGGCCGGCGTGTTCGTCTGTCTGAAGATCCGCGGCCAGCTTCGCGGGTGCATCGGGACGTTCCAGCCGACGGAGCCGACCATCGCCCACGAGGCCGTAAGGAACGCGGTCAGCGCCGCCACCTGCGACCCCCGTTTCTCCTGCGTCCGCGCCGACGAACTGGACGCGATCGAATACACCGTGGACGTGCTGACGCCTCCCGAGAAAGTCGCATCGAAAAGCGACCTCGATCCCCGGCGCTACGGAGTCATTGTGCAGGCGGGAGGGAGACGGGGCCTGCTGCTGCCAGACCTCGAAGGCGTCGATACCGCAGACTACCAGATCAGCATCGCCATGCAGAAGGCGGGGATACCACCCGGAACGCCGGTCGAGCTTTTCCGCTTTGAAGTAAAACGGTATGAGCAGTAGCCGGCGAACACAGGTAGCCCCGGGAATACAATCTCATCAAGCCTGATCAGGTAATAATTTCAATATTCATCATCGCAAGGAGGAACAGTGGAAAAAATGGACAGACCGGAAAGAACCGAAAAAGACGACACACAGAAGATGAAACTGATTTTTCTTTCGCTTGCAGCGCTGGTGACGATTCTCCTCATCTGGAGCCTGGTCACCGCGAACAAGGCCCGAACGGAGCGCGATGCGGCCAGGCAGGAAGTCGACCTCCTGAAACAGGACAGTGCAAAGCTCGAACAGCTTCTCAAGGACCAGAACCAGCAGATCGACGAACTCAAGAAAAAGGTGCAGCAGTGCGAAGCAGCGGCCAAGGCCAAGCCGAAACCCGCGGCCAAAAAGAAGCCGGCGCCGGCCAAGAGCACTAAAAAATCCACGAAACGAAAGTAACCCTTGAAAAATCGGCGCGATGTGATGCGAACGAAACTTGGCAATCCCGCTTCATGGCCGCGAAGACAGGCACGTCCACGTTGCCGCTCTTAAGCCCGGCCACCTACCGGGAAGGAGTCTTCATTGAAAAAAGCCCAGACACTGCGATCCTACGAATATAAGAACGACTTTCTGTATATTGTTATCCGCCAGGCGCCGGAGCAGGGCGCCGACGTCTACCACTTCTGCTGCGGCATCAATACGACCCGGTTCGATCCCCTTTGCTGGGGCAAGGCAGGTATCTGCTCGAACCCCGCGTTTAAAGGGCTGCAACAGATGAGCGCCGATGTCTCCGGGTTCGCTCTGAAAGCGGGCTTCAGCACCAGACCGGCCGCGGGGTTCGACTGTAGTCCCATAACTCCACGGGGCGACGGGTGGTACCGCGAGAATATTTTGATCACCGGGGCCTCGCCGAAGAACATCCAGGCGACGCTCGAGTTCGGAGTGATGGACCTGGTAAAAACCGTGATGTACGTCTGCGCTCCTGAGGCAAAAATGCCGGACCGACTGCCGAGCCCGCCTGCTTTTCAGAAGTGGATCGAGTCGTACGGCGTAAAAGATTACATTGCGGCGGCCCCGCCGCCGATTGCCAGACTGCGGGACCAGAAATAGAATCGAATGACATAGATCCGTCATTCCGGCATGATTCTGGCCGGAATCCAGAGGTTTTGATTTTGAAATTGTCTTTAAAAACGGATTCCCGATAGAGGCGTTCGGGAATGACGAAATAAGTGTCGCTGCCAGAATTCACCGATTTCCCGTTCCTCGCTGAAAAATGCCATCCCTCGCGATCATCAAAGACGAACGATATCTGGAACACAACGCCGGTATAGGGCATCCCGAGAGCCCCAACCGGCTCCGCGTTATCAACGACCTCATCGGGACCGAATTCTCCAATCTCCCCGTCATCCCCCCCCGCCTTGCCGGGGAGAACGAGCTTGCCCTGGTCCACGACCCGGCCTATATTCGGAAGGTGGCTGAAACCGAGGGAAAGTTCCATTCGCAGCTTGACCCCGATACGGGGTTATCCGCAAGGTCCTACGAGGTGGCCCGTCTCGCCGTAGGCGGTCTGCTCAATGGTATTGATGCCATCTTCGGAAATCCCCCTCACCTCAATCCTCTCCGCCGGGGAGAGGACTTCCCAATCATCCCCTCTCCCATCAGGGGAGAGGGCTGGGGTGAGGGGTGGTCCCGCACGTGACAATCGCAATCGGTATTCGCCTTTGTCCGCCCCCCCGGGCATCATGCCGAGCCTGCTCGCGGCATGGGGTTCTGCCTGTTCAACAATGTGGCGATCGCCGCCGAGTACGCAAAAAAACGATACGGGCTCAAGCGGGTCCTGATCGTCGACTGGGACCTTCATCACGGAAACGGCACGCAGCGGGCCTTCTATGACGATCCCTCCGTGCTCTTCTTTTCTTCTCACCAGTATCCCTACTATCCCGGCTCCGGCGGCGTCGATGAGGTGGGAAGCGGCAAAGGAGAGGGCTTCACGGTAAACGCGCCCTTCCCCGTCGGGTTCAGCGACGCCGGGTATATCTCATGTTTATTCCAGGATCTTAAAACCCATTGCCCTCGAATACCGTCCGGAGCTCATCCTCGTATCGGCAGGCTTCGACCCCTATGTCCAGGACCCTCTCGGCGGCATGGCGGTGACCGGTGAAGGGTTCGGCGGCCTTGCGGGCATCGTCAGGGATATTGCGAACGAAAGCTGCCCCGGCAAGATACTGCTTACCCTCGAAGGCGGGTACAATCCCGAAGGCCTGCGGAGCGGCGTCAGGGCCGTAATCAATACCCTCCTTGGCCGTCCCGCCCCCCTTCCGGGAAAAACCGTTTCTCGCGCCGAAGAGCAAGTGGCCCAACGTATCGTTGATGTGCAAAAACAGTACTGGAAAAACCTGCGGTAGGACCGCCCGGTTCCCGGCTTCTCCCCATCCCATCTTTATTGAACATACCCGAAGCCCCGGAAATCAAGCGCTTATTGACTTATACGCAGCCTATCTGGTATTATCACGTCATGCCTCTGTTTACCTACAAGGCGATGCGGGAAGACGGCACGTCGATCACCGAAGAGGCCATGGCCGCGGATGCCGTGGAGCTGCGGCGGGACCTTGAAGGCAGGGGCTATCTCGTCCTGAGTCTCTCGAAGAAAAAAACGATCCTGCGCGGCGGCGCCAGCGCAAAAGACTTCCTCCTCTTCAACCAGGAATTCTCCACGCTCATCAAGGCGGGGCTCCCTATCCTCCAGTCCCTCGAAATCCTGCACAAAAGAACGGAAAAACCGGGGTTCCGGAGCACGCTCGAAAGCATCATCAGTGACATCAAGGGGGGCACGGCGCTCTCCGACGCCATGGCCAAGCATCCTGCCTACTTTACGCCGCTCTATACGTCAACGGTCCGGGCCGGCGAAAAGAGCGGCGCCCTCGTGGACGTGCTCAAGCGGTTCATCGCGTACCAGAAAAAGATGATCGCCGTGATGAGCAAGCTGAAGATGTCGCTCGCCTATCCGGTCTTCCTCGTCGTCGCCCTGGTTGCGGTGCTCGCGCTCTTTTTCCTCTATGTCATCCCCAGCTTTACCCAGATGTACAGCGACCAGTCCGGCTCGCTCCCCGCGCTGACTATGCTCCTCATCTCCTTCACCAACATGCTCAGCAGGTTTGCGCCGTTCATCCTCGCGGGCCTCGTCGCCCTCGGCGTCGGGCTCTCGATGTGGAAGAAGACCGATGCCGGCCGCACCGCGCTTGACGGCCTGAAGCTCAAGATACCGCTTCTCCGGTCTCTCGTCACGCAATATCTCATGGCCCAGGTCACGAGGACACTCGCGACCGTGCTCCGGGGCGGCATCCCGCTGGTTCAGGCGCTGGACACCACGGCGGGCGTGGTCAACAACAGGGTCATGGCGAGGAGGCTGTCGGAGGTCAGGACGCTCGTGACCGAGGGCGTGAGTCTGGCGGCCGCTTTCGAACAGACCCGGCTCGCGCCGGACATGACCGTGCGGATGATCGAGGTGGGGGAATCGTCCGGCGACCTTCCTGAGATGCTGGAAGATGTGGCCGACTTCTACGACCAGGAAGTCGAGAACAGGCTGACGACAATTACGACCATGATCGAGCCGGTGCTCATGCTCACCATGGGGCTCGTGATGGCGGTGATCGTGATCGCGCTCTACCTGCCGATATTCGAAATGGGATCGAGGTTAAAATGACGTCATTCAGGAGAAAACGGCTTGGCGATATTCTCGTGATCAAGGGCAACGTGACCCAGGAGCAGATCAGCGCAGTCCTGATGAAGCCTGAGGCCCGCCAGCTGCGCACCGGCGAACTCCTCCTGGCCGAGGGTCTGATCACCGAGGAGATCCTTGCCCAGTCCCTCGCGGAGCAGCGCGGCCTGAGCTATGTTGATCTGTCGGATTTCCGGATCAACCCGAAATTCTTCGAAACCATCCCGGTCGAGCTGATGCAGCGCTATCAGTTCATCCCGAGGGAAGACACCGGCGATCTACTGATCATCGCCATGACCGACCCCAACAACCTCCCCGCCATCGACGAACTGGAGATGATCCTGAACCGCCAGGTCGAGATCAGCGTATGCACCTTTTCCGCCATCCAATCCGTCCTGAAGCGGAGCGGTTCGTCGGAGCAGGTGATGCACACGGTCTCCGAGGACTTCAAGTTCCACATCGTCAAGGAGCAGGAGAACGGCGAAGGCGAAGAGATCCTGTCGCTCGAAAGCATCGACAAGGACGAGAGCCCCATCATCAAACTCATGCACACCACCGTGTTCGACGCCATCCAGCGCCGGGCCTCCGACATCCACATCGAAGCCACCGATAAAAACGTCCTGATCAAGTACCGCATCGACGGCGTCATGTACCCCGCCACCGAACCGATCGACATCAAGTTCCACAGCGCCATCGTGTCGCGCATCAAGGTGATGAGCGACCTGGACATCGCCGAGCGCCGCGTGCCCCAGGACGGCAGGTTCAAGCTCAGGACCGGCGGCAAGACCATCGACTTCCGCGTCTCGATCCTCCCCTCCGCCTTCGGCGAGGACGTGGTCATCCGTATCCTGGACAAGGAATCCATCACCGCGGGGGTGAACACGCTCAGGCTCGACAGTCTCGGATTCGACGAAGACGATATTCGCGGGTTCCGGAAGAGCATCCGCGAGCCCTACGGCATGGTCCTCGTTACCGGCCCCACCGGGAGCGGCAAGACCACGACGCTCTACGCCGCCCTGACGGAGATCAATACGGGCGAGGACAAGTTCATCACCATCGAGGACCCCGTCGAGTACCAGCTCCGGGGCGTGACGCAGATCCCGGTCAACGAAAAGAAGGGACTCACCTTTGCCCGCGGGCTCCGGTCGATCCTCCGGCACGACCCGGACAAGATCATGGTCGGCGAGATCCGCGACGCAGAAACGGGCCAGATCGCGGTCCAGTCCGCGCTTACCGGCCACCTGGTGTTCACTACGGTGCACGCCAACAACGCCTTCGACGTGCTCGGCCGGTTCCTGAACATGGGCATTGAACCGTACAACTTCGTGTCGTCGCTCAATTGCATCCTGGCCCAGCGGCTCGTCAGGATCCTATGCACGCGGTGCAAAAAGCCGGTCAAAATTTCGCGCGGGGAGATGGAAGAGTCGGCCGTCAGCTTTGATCATCACAAGGACCACCAGTTCTACGAGGCCGTCGGATGCAAGGAGTGCAACTTCACCGGCTTCCGGGGCAGGCAGGCCATCACCGAATTCCTCGACCTCTCGGACCACATCAGGGAGATGATCCTCGAAAAACGCCCCTCATCGGAACTCAGGAAGGCCGCTATTGCCGAGGGGATGACCACCCTCCGCCAGTCCGCGCTTGCCAAGGTCTTTGCGGGTGTCACGACCTTCAAGGAGATCAACCGGGTGACGTTTATCGAATAAACCCAATACCAACGATTATTGGTTGTCATCCCCGAATGCTTCTATCGGGGATCCATTGTTTCAATTATAAAAAATGGATTCCCGCTCAGAAGCGTCGCGGGAATGACATCCTGATTATTATGTTGTGACTATTTTGAGAGTGTTTATAACCGTGGATGAACGCGGAAATACTTCAACATGATGACTTGTCGAGCAACCATATCCTTGATTATTGCGACGGCCCTTCTCGCCGCCGCACCCGCAGCGGCCTTCGAGCTTGGGCAGGCCGCTCAGGACAATTCCGCGGCGGCAGTTCCTGCGTCGAGGCCCGCGGGTAGCGCCGACCAGACTTCTGCGTTAACGCCGGTGGAAGTGAAAAGAGGGACCGGTCCCCTCCTCCGGATCCTGCTCTGGACCGGGAAATCCGGCAACCCCGTGGAAAAGGCCCTTGCCGAGCTCATCGTGAAGCAGGCCTTCGAGGACGACGGGATTTATTACCGGACCTCCGCTTCCTCCGCGGACTTCTCGGACCAGGCGGCCAGCGGCCTCTTTAATGTCTTTGTCATGTTCGAGGCAGATGAGCGTCTCGAAAACCTCGAGGTTCTGCGGGACCAGGTCTCCCGGGGGAAAAGCGTCATCATCATCGGTTCGGAAGACCAAAGCCGGCTACTCGCGGAATCCTTCGGGTTCCGCATTCGTGAAGGATCTTCCCGCCAAGGCGGGTCCTCGCTGGCGTTCACGGGCGACCCGGGACTGGGCCTGGGGGGGACCATCCCCGTGAGCGGCCCCCTCCTGCTCCCGCAAAAACCGGGTGCATCGCCGGCCGCCGTCTACAGCGACAACCGGAAACCGGCCGTCCTGATCGATGCCGTGGGCAGCGGGCGCGCTATCGTCATGCCCTTTTCCATCATCCGTTCGGCCCGCGAGGCCGGGACGACGCCCGTCTACAGCCTCCTGCTTCGCGCCGCCGTCCGAAGCGCGGCGCCGGAAGGGACCGATCAGGGGAGGGTCCTCGGCGAGGAACTCACCGTGACCTCATCCGTCGATCACATCAGGACGCGTCTGCTCGTAACGCTGCCGCAGGGCGCCAGGCTACTCGGCGTCTCGCTGGATGGAACACTCAAGAACAATACCATTCTCTTCGAACTCACGGCCGAGCAGTACCCGCAGAAGCGCCAGTATCTGTATGAGCAGCCCGGTGGAGGGAACAACCGGCCCCTTGTGGAACTTTTCTATGAAAGCGACGGAAAGATGGTGGGCGGCGGGAAGGTAGAATGAAAAACAGAAGATATTATTGCGGAATGCGGATTGCGGAATGCGGATTGAAAGGGTCAAAAATCCGAAATTCTCAGGGTTTTTCCTACATCGCCCTCCTGGTGGCGATCGTTATCATCGGGATCAGTCTCGGCGCAGCCGGCAAATACTGGCAAAACGTCATGCTTCGGGATAAAGAGGAGGAACTGCTCTTCCGGGGCGATCAATACCGGCAGGCCATCGAACGGTATTATACCGCGGTTCCCGGGCGACCCCAGTATCCCAGGAATATCGATGATCTGTTGATGGACGAGCGAACGCCGAATGGCAAGCGCCACCTGCGCCAAAAGTACAAGGACCCCATGACAGGAGAGGACTTTGAAATCATCACTTCTCAGTCGGTCACCATCGGAGTGCCCGTCACCGCCCAGCAGATGGCGGCTGCGCCCAGCATTATGGGGGTCCACAGCAGAAGTGACAAGGAACCTCTGAAGAAGGACAACTTTCCGGCTGCCTATCAGGACTTTGCCGGAAAGAGCAGGTACAGTGATTGGTTGTTCGTCGCAGGCACCAACACCGGCCAGCCGCCCATTCCCGGCTAGTCCCGGAAGTCCTCCGGACAGATCCCACCCTTAGACGCCAGTAAGTCCAGATCACCTTAACAGATTCGTCGCAACAGGGCTACCGGCGGCAAAGGCTCTGAGTTGAACATATGTTTGGAGACGGTATGCCGTCCCCGGATCGGGCGGCGGGTGCGCGGGGATGACGAATCTTGCTCCGCTACAGATCGCCGCTCGCCGTATACCACGCGAGGCTGAGGTATTCGCCGAGAGCAGCGTGGGATGTAGAAAGGCAATCCGCGCGGGGAATGAATGACCGGGATGTCAGCGTTCTCTGTTCACCCCGATATCCGCAAGGCGCAGGGATCACCTGAAATCCCTTTTTGTTAAAAAGCCCGACCGCCCTCCTCATGTGAAACGCCGAAGTAACGAGAATAATGCGTTTTCCTTTCAGCCTGTCCCTTACGGCCGTTGCGCTTTCCAGGGTGTTCTGCGCCTTCCCGATTACGATCAGGTCGCGGCGGGGCACTCCGAGACCCGCTGCTGCGCGTGCCATGGATTCGGCCTCGCTGACGCCGGTCTTCGACGCATCTCCGTTCCCGCCGACCAGCACGAGCGGAAGATGCTCCGTGTGAGATAGCCGCACTGCTGCGACCACCCTCTCCAGCGACATTTCAGACGGCTCCGCTGCAAGCCCAAGCCAGGTGAGGTCGCGTACGCCGCCGCCCAGCACGATGATGGCATCAGCGTTCTTTGCCTTCCGTGTGACGTCGAGCGGAGGGTAGGCCCTTTCAAGCGGCCTGATTAATGCGTCGCTCACCGGGCTGATGCTGACGAGGTACAGCAGAGCGAACCCCGAGGCAATAAGCAGTCTGCCGAAGCCCCGGCATATGATTTTGACCGCGAAACCGGCCGCTACGAGGAGCAAGCGGGCCCCGGGGCGGAAGGATGAGCGCTTGAAGAGTTCTGAAGACCGTCATCGTCATGATTTTTTGTTTCCCGCTCCCTTGTCCGCCTCGGCCGCGCCGATGTCCTCCTACCGCCTGAAGGACGAAAAATGCGAACAGCATGCCGCTCGGCCGAGCGCGGCGACCTCGCGCTACGTCGTTCCCCGGCTTCCCATGGCTATGCCGATATGGGCTGCCTTGAGTGCCGGGGAGTTGTACGGCCGGTTATGAAGTGTATCTCAAGGGGGGTGATCACAAAGAATACCTTGACGGATCCGGAATATATCTTGAGCAAGTATACACAACACCCCCTGACTTGAAAAGGGATTTTTCGATCGGTCACGCGGCCTCCGGGAAAAAATCAAAAACTATTCTCAAAGGTCGTCAACTCTTTGCGTCTGGGAAAAAGATTCATGAACATGGATACTGAGGCGGGAAATTGAGAGTCTGTCCCTGCATGCATGATAGAATGACGGGATGTTACAATTTATTGACGGAGCAATATTTTAATGCTATACTCTCAGCCACATAAAGGCTTGATATCTGCTATTCCCGACAGGAGGCCGGCTTTCATGGAAATGCTCTTTTTGCTGCTCAGCGTAGCGTCGATTGCGGTCATGCTCTATGCCTTGTACAGCGTATTCGTTCTGAGGCATAAAATTCCAGGCGGCAAGGTCAGATCAACATGGAATTTTCTCGCGGCCTTGATCGTGATGTTCTCGGTAGGGTATCTTTCCACGCCTTTCTTCCGCCTGTTGCCTGCGGATATCAAAGACGTTTTTGTCGGCGTGATTTTTCTTGCGGGCGCGATCTTCGTCGTGATAGTAATCAAGTTGTTCTTTAAGATTGTTGAGGATATCGGCCTATGAGCCCCGTGCCCAAGGAGCAGGTAGATCAGGTGAAAAACGAGATCCACTCGGTTCTCGGCAAGGGCGTGAGTGATTTGTTTCTCCACCGTGTCGATGTAATCCTTGATGACTGGTCTGCGGGAAAACACACCGCTGCCATCGCCTGTGAGAAGGTCCAGAAATTAGTGTCCCTCTTCATCGACCAGGACAAGGCTCGTGAGATCGGCTCGCGTTTTGCCCCGATCATTATGAAGGAATCCGTAGCGGAAAAAAAGTAGCTCATGACGCTTCAACGCCGTCTCGCCTCCTCGCGTCCATTCTCCCCGGCAGGTTGTATGGTGCATCAAAGAGATCCAAGATATGGAATTTATAGCGAAACTCCCATGGGGTCTTCTTATCCTTGCATGCCTGACGCTGGGGCTTGCGCCTTTTGCTCCGCCGCATATCTGGGAGAAGCTGCAGATGCTGATGAAAGGTCAACTCGTCAGGCCGATCGACTGGTTCGACCTTGTGCTCCACGCGACGCCCTGGGTTCTGCTTATTCTGAAGGCGGTGGTGTCGCTGCTGCAGAAGTGAACCTCACTGCCGGTCCTTCACCATTTCCTCCAGGATCTCCGCCGCGTCTTGGACGTATTTCGGACAGCATACGTCTCTCTTCATTGGAAAAATAATCCATGCCCTTGACCCTGGTATGCTTCAGGTCAATGACCAAACACGGCTCGCTCTTCTCCATCTCCCGGGACCTTATTCCGTTTGTTCCGTCGCACATTTGTCCACGGTGCATAATACCCCGTTAGATGATTTTTGCAAGTGCTGAGCCGCACCCTTTTGCCATTTTCCCCTTGATTTATCCCGATGCTTGCATTAGATTATAATCCTTCAACAGCTCAGGCGGCCCCCAGGAGGTTTTCCGATGGCAGAGCAGGACTTTTCGAAAAAAGAAAAAAACTACCATATCGACATTCCTCAAAAGAGCGAGGCCTTTTTCCTCAAAGGATCGAACGGCTATGACTGGGGCATGAGAAACAGGCTTGCCCGTATTTTTAATCCAAAATCCGGGAAGACCGTGATGCTGGCGTTCGACCACGGATATTTCCAGGGTCCCACGACCGGGCTCGAGCGGGTCGACGTCACGATCCGTCCGCTCATCCCCTACGCGGACGCCCTGATGCTGACGCGCGGCATCCTGCGCTCCGTCATCGAGCCGTCGGTGACCAACGCGGTGGTCATGCGCGCAAGCGGGGGCCCGAGCGTCCTCAAGGAACTCTCCAATGAGCAGATCGCAGTGGACATGGAAGATGCGCTCCGCATGAATGTATCCGCTGTCGCGGTCCAGGTCTTCATCGGCGGAGAATTCGAGACCCAGTCCGTGAACAATATGACCCGGCTTGTGGACAGTGGCATGCGCTACGGCATGCCGGTACTCGGCGTCACGGCGGTGGGCAAGGAGCTTACGCGCGATATCCGCTACATCAGCCTCGCAACGCGCATCCTGGCGGAACTCGGGGCCTCTTTCGTAAAGACCTACCATGTCCCGGGGTTCGAGCAGGTGGCCGCGGCCTGCCCCGTGCCGATCGTGATTGCGGGCGGGAAAAAACTTCCCGAAAAAGAAGCCCTGCAGATGGCGCATGACGCGATAAACCAGGGCGCCTCCGGCGTGGACATGGGCAGGAACATCTTCCAGTCCGATGCCCCGGTCGCCATGATCGGGGCCGTCCGCAAGGTCGTGCATGACGGCGCGAGCGTGAAGGAAGCGTACGAGTATTATCAGGACATGAAGAAGAAATGAAGGATCAGGCACCGTCACCCTCCCCAACCCCTCCCATCGAGGAGGGGCTACACCAACCCCCTCTCCCCGGTGGGAGAGGGCTGAGGTGAGGGGGTTCGATGAAGGTCGGAGTCTATTACCGTAACAGCGATGTCCGGGTCGAAGAGCGCCCAGCGCCAACCAGGCGACCGCGACATCCTGGTCAAGGTCATGGCCTGCGGCCTGTGCGGATCGGACCTTTTGGAGTGGTACCGCATCAAACGGGCGCCGCTGGTATTGGGTCACGAACCGGCCGGCGTCGTTGTCGAAACCGGAAAACTGGTGCGCTCCGTCAAACCCGGAGACCGCGTCTTTGTCACCCACCACGTTCCCTGCAATTCCTGCCACCACTGCCTCACCGGGCACGAAACCGCCTGCACCACGTTCCAGACCGTCAACAATTTCGATCCCGGCGGGTTTTCCCAACTCCTGCGTGTAACGGGCAGAAGCGTCGAAACAGGGACCTTCAAGCTTCCCGAATCCGATGAGTTTCGAGCAGGCGACCTTCATCGAACCCCTGGGAACGGCGGTCAGGGCGCTCCGGACGGCGGGACTGAAACCCGCCCAGAGCGTTTTCGTAGCGGGGAGCGGCGTTGCCGGCCTGCTCCTCATCAAGCTGGCCCGGGCCATGGGCGCGGGAACCATCATCGCGACCGATGTAAGCCCCTACCGTCTGGAGAAGGCGCGTGAGTTCGGGGCGAATCACGCGATCCCGGCAGATGAAGACGTACCCGCGTTCATCAGAAAGGTCAATGACGGACGGCTGGCGGATCTCGTCATCCTTTGCGCAGGCGCGCTTGCCGGCCGCCCGGACCGCGCTTATCTCGGCCGAGCGCGGCGGCACGATCCTGTTCTTCGCGGTGCCGAAACCGGGCGAGACCGTGGACGTGGACTTCAATCCCTTCTGGCGGGACGATATTACGATCAAGACCTGCTACGGCGCGGCCCCTCTCGACAACATGCAGGCCCTCGAGCTCATCAGGCACGGCACGGTCACGGTGACCGACATGGTCACGCACCGGTTCGGCATCGACAGGATCGGCGAAGCATTCATGACCGGCGCCCAGCCCGACGGCTGCATGAAGGTCATCATCGAGCCGAACAGGTAATACCTAACCCGGATAAACCGGAACTAAAGGCTGTCTCACGCAAAGCTCGCAAGGCGCAAAGAAAACCTTAATCATCGGTTTTAAACCCCAAGAATATTTTTTCCTCTCTTTGCGAACTTTGCGTCTTTGCGAGAAATATTCTTTCCATTCTTAGATGAATTTGACTTAAAAGTTACTCCGAGGTAACGTCCGTGGAACAGAAAACCGTCTCTCATCTCCGCCATGTGTTCAGCCTGCCTGTCATCGTGGCCGCCCTCGGCTACTTCGTCGACATCTACGACCTGGTGCTCTTCAGCATCGTGCGGGTGCCGAGCCTGAAATCGCTCGGCCTTTCCGGGCAGGAGCTGATCGACTCCGGCGTCTTTCTCCTCAATATGCAGATGGCGGGCATGCTCATCGGCGGCATCCTCTGGGGCATCCTGGGGGACCGGAAAGGACGGCTGAAAATCATGTTCGGCTCGATCTTCCTCTACTCCATCGCGAACATGGCGAACGGGATGGCCGCGTCCCTCCCTGCTTACGCGGCCCTGCGCTTCATCGCCGGCGTAGGCCTTGCCGGCGAGCTCGGGGCGGGGATCACGCTCGTGTCCGAGGTCCTGCACACGAGCGTCCGGGGCTACGGCACCATGCTCGTCGCTTCCGTGGGCGTCTCGGGCGCCATCCTCGCGAACATCATCGCCAACGCCTATGACTGGCGGAACGCCTTCATCATCGGCGGCGTGCTCGGGCTCCTTCTGCTCATCGCCCGGATCAGCGTGGCCGAATCGGGCATGTTCAAGGCAATGGACGAGAAGACGGGCGTGAGCCGCGGGAACATGCTTGCCCTCTTTTCGGACCGCAAACGCTTCTTCCGTTACCTCAACTCGATCCTGATCGGCGTCCCGATCTGGTTCGTCGTCGGGATACTCATCACCTTCTCGCCGGAGTTCGCCAAAACGCTCGGAACGACCGGACCGGTCTCCGCCGGGAACGCGGTCATGTTCTGCTACCTGGGGCTCGTCTTCGGAGATCTCTCGAGCGGCCTGCTGAGCCAGCTGCTCAAGAGCAGGAAAAAGGTGGTCCTTCTCTTCATGCTCCTCACCATTGGGGGGATCGCCCTCTACTTCCTGCAGGGGAGCAGGAGCCCGGCCTTTTTCTACGGCGTGTGCCTGGTACTCGGATATGCCAGCGGCTACTGGGCCATCTTCGTGACTGTTGCCGCGGAGCAGTTCGGCACGAACCTGCGCGCGACGGTCGCCACAACCGTCCCCAACTTCGTGCGCGGCATGGTGGTCCCCATCACCCTTCTTTTTCAATTATTCCGCCGGCACCTCGGCCTGGAAGGCGGCGCACTTGCGGTCGGGGCCATCTGCGTGACAGCAGCTTTCTTTGCCCTGGTCTCCCTGGAAGAGACATTCCACAAGGACCTGGACTACTACGAAGAGTTCCTGTGATTACCTTTCCCGGAAAGCTTCAGTTACGGGGTACGATTTGGTGGCAATTAGGGTGCGAGTGAGCGAATGCTGGACAATCGCTCAAGACAGGATGCAGCTAACTGCGGACCCAAGTTCATTACGTGGTACGATTTGGTAGCCGCACCCTTTAGGGTGCGATGTTTTCGAGGCGCAATGCCTGGACAATCGCTCAAGACACGGTAATAACGCAGGCTAAAGCCTGCGGCTACCCGTACAATTCTTTTGACACTTTCCCCTATTCCCTCTATAATTTGCTTCTATGGCTGAAAAGATCGGGGTCATCGGCGGAGGGGCATGGGGCACGGCCCTGGCCATCCTTCTGGCCGAAAAGGGACACGACGTC
Source organism: Nitrospirota bacterium (assembly GCA_963741205.1). Taxonomy (GTDB): domain Bacteria; phylum Nitrospirota; class UBA9217; order UBA9217; family UBA9217; genus JAJYKN01. The sequence continues at coordinate 121,942 of CAVUHW010000006.1, read as the reverse complement.
ACCCTCTGGATGTACGAGAAGGACCTGGCGGAGGAAGCGGCGCGGACGCGGGAGAACCGCGTCTATCTCCCGGGGTTCTCCCTGCCTTCCTCCATCAAGGTTATTTCGTCGCTTGAGTCCGCGGTGGAGGACAAACCCTTCATCCTGTCCGTCGTGCCGTCCCACACGGCACGTACTGTAGCACAACAATTCACGCCGTCTCTGACGAAGAACGCCATCATCATCAGCGCGTCAAAGGGCATCGAGCCTGATACGCTCATGCCCCTCTCCGAAGTGTTCAAGGACGTTCTCCCCGCGGAGTATCACCGCCGCCTCTGTTTCCTCTCGGGACCGAGCTTCGCAAAGGAGGTCGCGCGGAAGATGCCCACGGCAATCACCCTTGCCTCCTATGAGCCCTCAGCCGGGGGAAAAGCGCAAACGGTCTTGAGCACCGACTATTTCCGCGTGTACACCAACCCGGACGTCATCGGCGTGGAGCTCGCCGGCGCGCTCAAGAACGTCGTGGCAATAGCCGCCGGCGCGCTCGAGGGCATGGGCTTCGGATACAACACCATGGCGGCGCTGCTCACGCGCGGCCTGGCTGAAATGGCGCGTCTCGGCGTCGCCATGGGCGGGAAGCCCGCGACGTTCTCCGGCCTCTCCGGCATGGGCGACCTGGTCCTCACCTGCACGGGGGGCCTGTCCCGGAACCGCACGCTCGGCGTTCGTCTGGGCAAGGGAGAGAAGCTCGCCGAGATCATGCAGGGAGCGAAGACCGTGGCCGAGGGCGTGAAGACGGCCAAGGCCGCGAGGGCCCTGGCTCAAAAATACAAGATCGATATGCCGATCGTCGATGAAGTGTATCAACTCCTGTACGAAGGAAAAGACCCGAAGCTGGCGGTCAAGGACCTGATGACCAGGGAACTCAAGGCGGAGTAACCTATTGCGGAATGCGGATTGCCGATTGCGGAATACACATCAAGGGATTCAGCAGTAAAGCCGCTTAGTTTGTCATTCCTGCGGAAGCAGGAATCCATTTTTTTCACTAAAAGCACACCCTGCATTCGCGACGTAGCACTCATAATCGCTGGGTGCAGGCTGGATTCCGGGTCGAGCCCGGAATGACAGCATAAGAGTATGATTATTTGCTCATGATAATATTTCCATGAATAAATCAGACCTCACTGCACTTCTCCTGAACGTCCGCGCGGGCAAGACCGATGTCGAGACCGCGCTCTTGCCGGCTCAAACACCTGCCTTTCGAGGACATGGCCTATGCTCACATCGACCACCACCGCCATCTCCGCCACGGCATACCCGAGGTCATCTACTGCGAAGGGAAAACGCTGGAACAGGTCGTGGGCATCACCAAACGCATGCTCGATGCGGGAAGCGATATTCTGGCCACTCGCGCAAACGAAACTATCTATAAAGCGATAAAAAAGCTCGACCGTCGCGCGAGATATCACCAGGCGTCGCGGGCCATCGTCGTCCAGGATAAGAAAAAGAAGCTTACGCGAGGCATCGTGCTTGTTCTGACTGCCGGGACATCGGATATCCCGGTCGCCGAAGAGGCGGCAGTCACCGCCGGAATGCTCGGCAGCACGGTCCGGACGACCTATGACGTTGGTGTGGCGGGCATCCACCGTGTTTTAAGCAAGCGCGACATCATCGATGCAGCGCGCGTGATTGTGGTGGTCGCGGGCATGGACGGCGCGCTGCCCTCGGTCGTCGGCGGGCTCGTGGACAAGCCCGTGATCGCAGTTCCGACGAGCGTGGGCTACGGCGCGGGTTTCCAGGGCCTGGCGCCGCTCCTCACGATGCTTAACTCCTGCGCGGCAGGCGTCGCCGTCATGAACATCGACAACGGCTTCGGCGCCGGCGTTCTGGCGCACCGGATAAATCTGCTTGGAGAAAAATCCTAGGACGGCGATTTCGACAAAGCTCGCACCATTGCGTCATTCAAGGTCTGTCCCGTTTGGCAGTCACATGACGGACAGACTTCACGTCAGCAGCAGTCTGTTTTCCTTCGACCTGCTCTCCCCCACGTTCGACACGTAAATCGCCGGCCTTCCGAGCACCGGGCATTTGGCTTCGCAGATGCCGCAGCCGATGCAGAGTTCGAGGTCCACGTGCGGCTGCTTGACGACCACGACCTTCCCCTGCCGGTCCCGCACCCGCGCGTCTTCGAGCCAGATGGCCTTTTTTGACGTAGGGCAAACTTCCTCGCATACGATGCACGGCCTGCCGTGCGCCCAGGGCAGGCACCTGCCTTTTTCGATCATGGCGAGCCCGATCCTGACCTTTGCCTTTTCTTCGAGGGAAAGCCGTTTGATCGCCCCGGTGGGGCAGACCTGCCCGCAGAGCGTGCAGCGGTACTCGCAGTAGCCTATGCGCGGCACGAGCACCGGCGACCAGATACCTTCCACACCCGCTTCGAAAAGCGTCGGCTGAAGCCCGTTCGTGGTGCAGACCTTCATGCACTCCCCGCACTTGACGCAGCGTTTCAGAAATTCCCTTTCCTCGAGCGCCCCCGGCGGCCTGAGAAGCGCCGGTTCCTGCGCCCCCGTTTTTGAGATCGGCGTTGTTCGAAGAAGCGGGACTGCGACAATGCCGGAGACTACGGACGCGATCACGCGCCTCCTGCCAAGGTCCATGGCTGCGGCCTTCCCTGTCGATTTGAATCCGAAACTCACCGCGTTCTGGGGACAGATGTCATCGCAGTTCCCGCAAACGAGGCATTCCGTGTCCCGCCATTGTCCTTTAGTCTCGGGCTGAGCATTGCCCTGGCACGCAGTGGCGCAGACGCCGCACGAGGTGCACCCTTCACTCACCGATCGCTTCAAGAGCGAGAACCGGGAGAGGATGCCGAGGAACGCGCCTAAGGGGCAGAGGTACTTGCACCAGAACCGCTTCTCGATAAGATTCAGGCCGATGATGATGAAGAAAGATCGCGCCGATCAAAACGCCCTGGTCATAGAACGACTGCTCGAAGGAAAGCACGGTCTTTTTGAGGACCGTGTACACTGGCTCGGATATTGCGACGATACCTGCCGGGTTTGCCGAATAGATCGTGTCGAATGCCGATCGTACGCCGTAATTGAACAACGGATAGACGCTGATGGAGAAAGAGCGGATCAAGAGCGAGAGCGGGTCCATGATGCCCACGGGCTGGAGCGTAAAGACGGCCGAGGCAAGGATGGCGATGAGGATATAATATTTGACGCGGTATCCTTTGACGTACAGGTGCGCGGGCCGCTTTTTCCTGATCGACCCGACGAGGTTGTTGAGCGTGCCCAGGGGGCAGACCCATCCGCAAAAGACCCTGCCGAAAATCAAGGTCACGATGATGGTGATGACGGAAAGAGCAAATGCCTTTGCAGCCGCGTGGGCGGAGAGAAGCGTCGTCACCAGGATGAGCGGATCGAAATCGAGAAACAGACGGACCGGGTACCCGAGTTCGTCATTCCCCTTTGACTCGGTCTGGATGAACAGAAAGAGGAAGAGGAGCAGGAACAGGCCTTGAGATATTCTGCGAATAGTTTTTCATATTTTTCTGTCTCACTAACATCTAGCGTAAATTCCTGCCGGCTGAAACGACTTATTTTATGCTCTTATCTTCTAGCTTCACTTGTCAAATCCATCTGCCCCAGCCCCCGCTCATGGCCGAGCCGCACGTACCCGAGGTCGCTCCCCTTCATGCCGAAGAGCGTGGCCCCGAAGGAATCGATCGCCACCGGGTCCACGCCCGCGATGACGGTGTCGAGCTTCTTCACGTCCGCAAGGCTGCCGCCCTGGGGGCCGTTCGCCGTCAGGATGCGCACGGCGTCGAGGATGGTGAGCGTGGGCTTGATCTTCGTCGAGAGGTCCACGAGGCTTTCGTCGAGCTTCTGGTGTATCTGCCTTCTCTGAGCCGCCCATCACTCCCATCCAGTTTTTCATGGACATCGTGAGCTTGGCCGAGCCGTGGTGTTTGGCAATGGGGATGTTGATCACCTTGTCCGCCTCGAAGAGCTCCGTATAGAGCGGCCAGGACTTGAGCGCCGTGCCCCCAATCTCCATGTCCTTGAACTTCCGGTCATCGACAAAGTCCACGTTCGCGCCCAGGGCGGCCGCGGCAGACGCAATACCGCTCTGGACATAGCACCGTCTCGGGTCGTTCACCGGCCGGTCAAAAACCCTTACCTTCTTTGCTCCCGCCTCGAAGCAGAGCTTGACCACGGCCGCAACCACTTCGGGGTTGGTGTTGCCCGCCTGCTCCGGCGTCCGGTCCCAGCCGATGTTCGGCTTAACGACCACGACATCGCCCCGGGAAACGAACGCGCCCATGCCGCCCAGGGCGTCAATCGCCGCCTTGACGATCTCCCCGGGAGATGCGCCGTGGGCGACAACGAGGTCGGGCCGAGTCGCCGCTTCGGCGGACCCCGCAAGCATGTCCAGCCCCCAGGGCATCGAGAGTCCCAGCGCCGGTCAACGCGGCCAGTTTCAGAAAATCCCTTCGGTCCATTGTTCACCTCACTTTCCCTCTTGCCAGCGAAGCGAAGATGCCGGCGAAACAGAGGGAGGAAAATATAACAAAACCTGTTTTCATGCTTTTCAGAAAGAGCGGGTAATATTCCGGCGTGATCCGGGCGCTGCCTATGGAGAGCGAGAAGATCACCATGGCGATGCCCATGGAAAGCATCTGGCCCGTGAGGCGCATGGTGGCGAGCGTGGCCGAGCCCACGCCGTAGAACCTCTTTTCGATGGAGCTCATGACGGCGTTCGTGTTCGGCGACGAGAACAGGGCGAAGCCGAACCCCAGAAGGACCAGGCCGGTCAGAATGAATGCCACGGAGGTGCCCCCGTCCACGAAAGTAAACAGGAAGAGCCCGGACGCGGTGATGGCCATGCCGACGGACGCCACGACCCTCGGTTCTATCTTGTCGGAAATCCTCCCCGCCAGGGGAGAAAATATCGCCATGACCAGGGGCTGCGCCACGAGGACCATGCCCGCGCTCTGGGGAGTGAGGCCCTTGATGTACTGCAGGTAGAGGCTCATGAGGAACGTAACGGCATTGGTCGCGCTGTAGTTGATCAGCGCGGCGAGGTTCGAGAAGGCGAAGGCCGCGTTATGGAAGAAAAGGTTCATGTTGAGGAGCGGGCTCGCTGACTTTATTTCCCAGACGATGAACAGCGCCGCTCCCGCGGCGCCCACGGCGACCAGGGCTGCCCCTGTCCCACGCGGAAGCCGCGAGAGCCCGTACATGAGAGAGACCAGCGTAACGCTGTACAGGAGGGAGCCTGCAAGGTCGAACTTCTCTCCCCGGGCTTCCGCCCACTCGGCCTTCAACCTGGTCGCCAGGAAGAAGATCACCAGCAGACCGAGCGGCACGTTCACGAGAAAGATGCTCCGCCAGCCGAACTGCTGGGTCAGGAACCCGCCGAAGGTCGGGCCGAGCGAAAGCCCGAGATAGACGGCCGCCACGTTCATGCCGAGCACGCGGCCGCGCTCCGCCGCGGGAAACACGGAAGTCAGGATCGCCATGCCGGTCCCGAAGATCATGGCGCTGCCGATCCCCTGGAATACGCGGAACGTAATGAGCGCCGCTGCAGACGGCGATAACGCAAGCAGGAGCGACGAGGCCGTGAAGATCCCGATGCCGTAGGAAAAGATCCGCTTCCGTCCGTAGATATCCGCCAGCCTGCCGAAAGGTACGAGGAACATGGCAGCGGCCAGAAGGTACGCCGTCGGTACCCAGCTCATAAGCACCGCGCTCATCTGAAACTCCCTGCCGATGGCGGGGAGCGCGATGTTGAGGGAGGAGACCATGAAGGGCGTGAGAAACGCCGACAGGGTGGCGATGAGGAGGGCGGATCGTTTTAAAGTCGCGTCGTCGGTCATGGCTGAAATGCCCATGCACAGCACCCGGTACAGCTTTTCATGTCGCGGCTTTTGACCGAGACCAGATATGTTACGGGTTGCGGGTTACGAGTTGCGGGTTTAACCCGTAACACGCAACGCGCAACTCGCAACTGATCACCTGAACTTGTTGATGAGATACAGGATGAGGCTCATCACAATGCTCACGATGATGCTGGTGGCCAGGGGGAAATAGAACGTGAAGTTTTCACGCTTGATCATGATATCTCCCGGAAGCCTTCCCGCGAAGGGGAGCTTCTGGATGCCGAGCATCACGAGGCCGATCACGATCAGCACTGCCCCGAGGATTATCAGGATTCTGGCGATCTCACCCATTGGCCTCTTCCGAGAAAAAATCGAGGATCTTGGCCAGGACCGCGCGCAAGTCCTTGCGCGGCACGATCATGTCGATCATGCCGTGTTCGAGCAGGAACTCCGCGCGCTGGAACCCCGGCGGGAGCTGCTGCTTGATCGTCTGCTCGATCACCCGGGGCCCGGCAAAGCCGATGAGGCTCTTCGGCTCCGCGATGATGATGTCACCGAGCATCGCGAAGCTCGCCGTCACCCCGCCGAAGGTCGGGTCCGTGAGCACGGAGATGAAGGGCAGTCCGGCCTCTCCCAACCGCGCCACGGCGGCCGAGGTCTTGGCCATCTGCATGAGCGAGAGGATCCCCTCCTGCATGCGGGCCCCGCCCGAGGAGGCGACCGACACGAAGGGCACCCGCTTGTCGATGGCCCGCTCGACGGCCCGCGTGATCTTTTCGCCGACCACGGAACCCATGCTGCCGCCCATGAAGTCGAAATCCATGACCACGATCGACACGTGCTTGCCGCCTATCCTGGCCTCCCCGGATATGACCGCGTCCTTGAGTCCCGTCTTCTTGCGGCTGCTCTTGAGCTTGTCCTTGTAGTCCTTGAAGGCAAGGAAGTCCTTGGGCGACAGGCCGTCCTCCACCTCGAGGAAGCTGCCCTCGTCCACCAGATAGGGAAGCCGCTCCGAAGCCGAAATCCGGAAGTGGTAGTCGCACTTGGGGCAGACCTTGAAGTTCTTGTCCACCTCTTTGCGGTAGATGATCTCCTTGCAGTTGTCGCACTTGACCCACAGCCCCTCGGGGATCTTGACCTTCTTGGCCGGCGCTTCCTGGGCCGCTGTTGCCGGACGTTCTTTCTTAAACCAAGCCATGGTTCTCCTGTTTGAAAGTCGGAAGTTTATACCTGATTTGCTTGTTTAAAAGTGGTACGTCTTCCCTTCCTGCAGTATCTTAACGTTTTTCCGGCCCAGGCCGGCGAGCTCGCTGATCACCTTCTTTTGATGGACCGGCTTGATGTGATAAATATAGATGGAGACGTTGTTCGCTACCTTCGCCTTCGCGAGGTCGGCATGGAGTTGCGCCGGCGTAAAATGGCCGCTCACGCCGGCGATGCCGTCGAGGCTGTTCGGAAAAGACGTATCGACGATGATTGCCGAGAGGTTTTTGACCCTTGACGCCTCCTTCCAGAGCACTTCGTTCGGCCCGGTGTCCGCGCTGTACAGGAATGACGACTTGCCGTCACCCACCAGGAACCCCACGGCGGGAACGGGATGGTTCATGGGGATCGCCTTGACCTTGAGCCCGGCGACGCTCACCGTTTTGCCCATCGGCATCGGCGCATAGGCCAGAACCGGGTTTTTCGGCGTCGGGATCTTCGTGAAATCGGGCCAGATGATATTGTTCATCAGGTGTTTTCGGATCGCTGTCAAGGACCTTCGGAACGGACCTGATCAGGACGGGCTTCTTGACCCGTCCGACGATGTTGTCCGCAAGGAACAGGAGCGATTTGATGTGATCGAGATGAGTATGGCTTATCAGAATATCCGTTATTTTGCTCTGCGCCCCGATGTTGAGCGCCGCGGTGATCGTCCCCGCATCGAGCATCATGACATCATTGACCAAGAAACCCGGAGGCATATGGCCTATCGTCTCAGAACCGGAGCAACCCAGTATTTTTACCTTCATGCGAGCTCCCCATCACTTCATCCCTACGAGATCATACACGACGACGGGCTTCTCTTTCCCCTTGACGGTCACGGAATCGAGTTCAACGGCGCGGACGATGTCCTTGACCTTTGCGTAGGTATATTCCGATATGATGATATGATTATTGTACTTTCTTGTCAAGCTTTCCAGGCGCGCGCCGAGGTTCACGTTGTCGCCGATCACGGTGTAGTCCATCTTCTTGCCTTCCGCCCCCATGTTGCCCACGACCATGTCGCCGGTATTGATCCCGATCCCGATGTCGATGACGTATTTCCCCTCCGCGGCCCACTTCGTCTGAAGTTCCTTGAGCTTCTCGATCATCATCAGGGCGCACCTGACTGCGCGTTCGGCATGGTCGGGCTGTCCCACAGGCGCGCCCCAGAGCGCCATGATCGCGTCCCCCACAAATTTATCGAGCGTGCCTTCGTGCTCGAAGACGATCTCCGTCATTGCGCCGAGATACTCGTTCAGAAGGGAAACCACCTCCTCGGGCTGGTGCTTTTCGGAGAAGGACGTAAAACCCCGGATGTCGGAAAAGAGGACCGTTATTTCCTTCCGGTCCCCTCCGAGCTTTGCCTTGCTCGGGTCTCTGATGAGTTCATCGACGATCCGCTTCGATACGTAACTCGAGAACATCTTGCGGATGTCACGGGCCCGCCGCTCTTCCATGAAGAAACGATATGCCGTCTGGCTCGTATAGCCGAAGAACAGGGCGGACGCGGGATAGACCAGGTTGAACCAGATCCCCTTGACCGCGAACAGGTAATAAACGGAGCCCAGATAGCCGGTGAAGAGGGCAAGAAACAGCGCCGCGCCGTACCCGGCGCCGAGCCGCGGGAGCATGACGCCCAGCACGAGGGCGAAAACAAAGATCAGGGGCAGGACGCCCGTCTCCGTGCGGCGGAGAAAATCCCCGCGCAGGATGTTGTCCACGACGCTGGCATGCTTTTCGATCCCCGGCATGTTATTCGAGAAGGGCGTGACCCTGAGATCGTAGATGCCCATGGCCGTGGGACCGATCAGAATAATCCTGTCTTTGAACGCGCCCGCGGGGGCCGTCCGGTCGAGGATATCGGAAACGGAATAGAAGGGAAAGGTCCCTGCCGGTCCGCGGTAATTGATCAACATCCTTCCGTACCGGTCGATGGGGATCCGGGCGTCTCCAAGATCTACTTCGCCCGAACCGTCCAAAATGAGGTCGGTATTTTCGAGGCCGCGGTATAAGCGTGCGGCCTGAAGTCCGATAGGCGCGTAGTAATCGTCCTGGTATTTGATGGCGAGCATCTCCCACCGAAGAGTCCCGTCCCCGTCGGGAATCATGTTGATCGGCGCGAGAGATTTTGCGACTTCGGAAAACCTCGGCAGGGTCGGGAGCACCATCTTCGCCTCGATCGGCGAAAAAGGGGCATCCGTATTCTTGAGCACGGCGTATGCGGAAGGAGCCATGAAGTCTAATTTTTTGTTCGTAAATCCCGACTCCTTGTACCCAGCTTCCGAAAAATCGAACACCAGCGGAAGGACCACGCGACCGCTCCGCCGAATGGCCCTCTGCAACAGGTCGTCGGATTTCCCGTTCTCCGGCTCGGTGAAAAAAACGTCGAAGATGATGACCTTTGCGCCCTCTTCCGTCAAACGATCGACCACGCGGCCCCAGACCGACCGGGGCCAGGGAAAGCGTCCGAGCTTGTTAATGCTCTTCTCGTCGATAGCCGCGATCACCGTCTCGGGTCCCGGCGCGATCCTGCCCCTGAGCGTGAACCGGAGGTCAAGCGTCTTTTCCTCCAGCACCTCGGGGAACGAGGCATGCACGAGATAGAGGACCGAAAGCGTGGCCGCGACGATCAGCGCAATAGTAATTCCGGCACGTTTTCCCGTTTGTTGCTTCATCACGGCTCCGTAAGCTTAGAGCAAACTCCGCATGTCAGGCGCCACCTTGCCGGAATTCCGGATGTGGATTTAATTTGGGATTTGAACTGTATCATTCGGAGGTTATGCGACGTGCCCCGCAAGGACCGCCTGTTTGAGAGCCTTTGCGAATGCCGAAGTCTTCTCGACAAGCTCCGGGGAACTCCCGTACTCTTCGATCACCTTGACGAGAGCGCTTCCGACGATCACGCCGTCCGCTCCCCACCGGGCTATCTGGGCCGCCTGGTCCGGCGTGGATATTCCGAACCCCACGGCAACCGGCTTGTCCGTGACCGCCTTGATCTTCCTGAGGGACTCCTCAACGGAACCCTGTATCCCCGCGCGCGCTCCGGTCACGCCGGTCAGGGACACATAATAGACAAATCCCTGAGAGACCTTGCAGACGATTTTGATCCGTTCCTCCGTGCTCGTCGGCGCGAGCAGGAAGATCGTATCGAGACCCGCCTTTTTCGCAAAGGGTATCAGCGCTCCGGCCTCTTCCGGCGGAAGGTCCGGCAGAATGATGCCGTCCAGCCCGGCCGCGGCGGCATCGTTCACAAACCGCTCTTCCCCGTAATGAAAGATCAGGTTGTAGTAGGTCATGACGATGAGCGGGATCGAACTCGCCTTCCGCACATCGGCGACGAGGCCGAGCACGTCGGCTATGCTCGTATGGTGCTTGAGCGACCGGATGGCCGCTTTCTGGATCGTGGGCCCGTCGGCCAAAGGATCGGAGAAAGGCGCGCCGAGTTCAATGATGTCGCATCCCGCCTTTTCCATCTCGAGAATGAGCGTCTTCGTCGCAGCGAAGTCCGGGTCCCCCGCCATGATGTAAGGGATGAGCGCGGTTTCGTTCTTTTTCCTGAGCCGATTGAAGGTATTCTTTATTCTCGACATATATCCTCTGATGATTCGGATTGATTCTCAATTCCGCAATCCGCATAGTCCGCTATTCTCGAAATGATCTAAAGTTCCACGCCCTTGATCTTCGCCACCTGCATCACGTCCTTGTCCCCGCGGCCAGAGAGGTTCACGATGATGACCTTGTCCCTGCCGAGTGTGGGCGCCAGCTTGAGACAATAGGCGACTGCGTGCGCGCTCTCCAAGGCCGGGATGATTCCCTCGAGGCGGGAAAGGAGGTCGAAGGCCTCCATCGCCTCTTCGTCGACGGCATAGGTGTACTCGATGCGGCCGGTATCATGATAGTAGGCGTGCTCCGGCCCGACCGCCGCATAATCCAGACCGGCGGAAACCGAATGGGTAAGATCGATCTGGCCGTCCTTGTCCTGGAGCACGAACGTCTTGGAGCCCTGCAATACGCCGAGCGAACCGCCGGCGAAACGGGCCGCGTGCCTGCCCGGCTCGATCCCGAGGCCGCCGGCCTCGATGCCGTACATCTTGACGGCGGGTTCATCGAGAAATTCGTAGAACAGGCCCATGGAGTTCGACCCGCCCCCCACGCAGGCGATCAGGGCGTCCGGCAGCCTGCCTTCGAATTTCATGATCTGCTTTTTCGCCTCGCGGCCGATCACGGACTGAAAATCGCGCACCATCACGGGGAAAGGATGGGGGCCGAAGACCGTGCCCAGCACGTAGTGCGTGTTCGCCACGTTCGTGATCCAGTCCCGCATGGCCTCGTTGATGGCGTCCTTGAGCGTTTTGCTTCCCAGGTCCACGGGCCGCACAATAGTGCCCAGGAGTTTCATGCGGAAGACGTTCAAGGACTGTCGCGCCACGTCGTCGGTGCCCATATAGACTTCGCAGTCGAGCCCGAACATGGCCGCCGCCGTGGCCGTGGCCACGCCGTGCTGACCCGCGCCGGTCTCGGCGACCACGCGGGTCTTGCCCATGCGCCGGGCGAGCAGGACCTGCGCCAGGGAGTTATTGATCTTGTGCGCGCCCGTGTGGCAGAGGTCCTCGCGCTTCAGGTAGATCTTCGCGCCGCCCAGGTGCTCGGTCAGGCGTTTGGCGAAATAAAGAGGCGTGGGACGGCCGATGAACTCGCGAAAGTAGAAATCAAGCTCGGCCAGGAACTCCTTGTCCTTCTTTGCCGCAAGGTACGCGGCCTCAAGCTCGGCGAGCGCCGGCATCAGCGTCTCGGGCGCGAACTTCCCGCCGTAGACGCCGAAGTGACCTTTTTTATCCGGAATATTCATGGTCGTGACGCCCTTCGGACCTCGGTAATGAATCTTTTGATCTTCGCGTGGTCCTTGATGCCCTTTTCCTTTTCTACGCCGCCCGTCACGTCAACGCCGTACGGCTGAACGAGTTTCACGGCTTCGGACACGTTCTCGGGCGTGAGTCCGCCGGCGAGGATCACCTTGCCGAAGGTCTTTGCGACCACGGCCAGGTGCCAGTCGAAGGCGACGCCGGTCCCGCCGCGAATGCCGTCCTTGTAGCTGTCGAGCAGGAATGCGCCCACCCGGTAGTGCGCCATGTTCTTGAGGCTTTCCTTGTCCTTGACCTGAAACGCCTTGATGACGCGCCCGCCGAACCGCTGGCAGAACTCGGGACTCTCGTCGCCGTGAAACTGGATGGCCTGAATGCCGGTCGATGCCAGGATTTCACGGATCTTGTCCTCCCGTTCATTCACGAATACGCCCACGGGCACGATGAAGGGAGGCAGTTGGTCGATGATCTCGGCCGCTTTTGACGGCTCGATGCAGCGCGGGCTCTTCTTGTAGAAGTTGAACCCGAGCGCATCGGCCCCGGCGGCGGCCGCCGCAAGTGCGTCTTCCAGGATTGGTGATGCCGCAGATTTTGATTTTTATCATAGGGTTTTGTGTAACCACGGATGAACAACAAATCAAATCCAAGTTCGTTGTTTTCACTGTGTTTATCTGTGGTTATTTCATTCCTTTCCTAAAAGTTCTTTCACCTTTTTCCCGATGTCCTTCTCCCTCATCAGGCCCTCGCCGACGAGGATCGCGTCCACTCCCGCTTTCTCGAGCTTCACCACATCGTCCCTCGTCTTGATGCCGCTCTCGCTCACAACCGTCCGGTCTTCGGGTATGTCCTTCAGGAGATCGAGCGTGGTTTGGAGGCTGACCGTAAAGGTCGAGAGATCACGGTTATTGATCCCCACCAGTGTCGCCCCGGCAAGAAGCGACTTGTCCAACTCCCGGTACGTATGGGACTCGACCAGGACGTCGAGGCCGAGTCGGGCTGCGATGCCGAGAAAATCCTCAATCTGCCGTTTCTCCAGGCAGGCCGCGATCAGCAGGATTGCGTCTGCGCCCGCGGCACGCGCCTCGAATATCTGGTACTCGTCAATGATGAAATCCTTGCGAAGGAGCGGCAGCCACTGGGCTTTCCGGACCATCTCGAGATACTCGATCTTCCCCTGGAAAAATCTCTGTTCCGTCAGGACCGAAATACATGACGCACCCGACTCCGCATAAATCCGCGCGATTGCCAAGGGATCGAAATCTTCGCGGATCACGCCCTTGGACGGAGATGCCTTCTTTATCTCCGCGATGAGCCCGATCCCCGGCCCCTTTGAAAGCGCGGCACCAAAACCCCGCACCGGCCCGGCATCAGCCGCCTTCGCTTTGATATCGGCGAGAGAAACGCGGCTCTTGGTCTCCGCCAACTCTTCTTTTTTGTTCGCGATGATGTCGTCTAAGATCATGTACTGAACAGGTAACCACGGATGAACACGGATACATCACAATATTTAATCTTCTCCGGTTTTACCGTCTTTCATAATTATTTATCCGTGTTCATCGGTGGTTAAATATTTTTTTACGCTTTATTCGTAAACGCCTTCAGCTCTTCCAGCTTCTTGAGTGCGGAACCGGAATCGATCGATTCCCCCGCCAGTTTGATCCCCGCCGGGAAATCCGCGGCCCTGCCAGAAGCAACGAGCCCGGCAGCCGCGTTCAGGAGAACGATGTCCCGGCTGCGCGCCTTTCCGGCCTTTCAGGATCTCCACGGAGATGGCTGCATTGTCCTTTGCATCCCCCCCTTTGAGGTCTTCGGCCTTGCCGGCGGGTAATGCCGAACTCCGACGGATGGATGAAATAGTCCTTCACCGTCCCGTTCGTGAACTCCGAGACCTTGGTCCTGTCCGTGATCGTGATCTCGTCAAGCCCGTCCATCCCATGCACCACGAAGGCGTGGACGGTGCCGAGGTTCCCCAACGCCCGGGCGAGGGGGCCGGTCAGGTCCGCCGCGTAGACGCCCATGATCTGGGACTTGACCCTTGCAGGATTGGTGAGCGGACCGAGCACGTTGAAGATGGTGCGGATGCCGACCTCGCGGCGCGGCCCGATGGCGAACTTCATGGCCTGGTGCATCAGGGGAGCGAAGAGGAAACCGATGCCCACCTCCCGCATGCATTCTTCGACACGGTGGGCAGGGACCTCGATGTTGACGCCCAGGGCCTGGAGCACGTCGGCGCTGCCGCTCTTGCTCGAGACCGAGCGGTTTCCGTGCTTCGCCACGGTCACGCCGGCGCCGGCGACCACGAACGCGGCGGTCGTGGAAATATTGAAGGTATGCGCCATGTCGCCGCCGGTCCCGCAGGTGTCGAGCTGGTATTTCGCATCGATCCTGATCGGCACGGCCTTCTCGCGCATGACCCGGGCGGAGCCGGTGATCTCATCCACGGTCTCGCCCTTCATGCGGAGCGCGGTGATGTACGAGGCGATCTGGGCGTCCGTCGCCTCTCCCTGCATGATCTCGCGCATCACGGCCTCGGCTTCGGCCTCGGTGAGGTTGGTCTTTGCAACGACCTTGGCGATGGCTTCCTTGATCATAAGAACCTCTGACATTGAACCACAGGAGCTTCGCTCACACGGGCTTCGCATCACAGATGAAAGCAAGGCCTTGGTTAAAAAACCAATTGCCTTTATCCGTGTTTACGGCATAGCCGTAACCGTGTTCATCTGCCTGCGCCCAGCGTTTACGAGTGGAACCGCGAGTGCAGGGTGTGGTTAGTAATCACAGTTTCAAAAAGTTCCTCAAGAGGTCCTTCCCCGCCCCGGTCAGGATCGACTCGGGATGGAACTGCACGCCCTCGAGCTTGTGCTGCCGGTGCCGCACGCCCATGATGATGCCATCGTCCGTCCAGGCAGAGACTTCGAGCACCGGCGGCAGGGTCTCACGCTTGATAATGAGCGAATGGTAGCGCGTTGCCTCGAAGGGATTCTGGAGACCGGCAAAGATGGTCTTGCCGTCGTGGTGGATCATCGAGGTCTTGCCGTGCATGAGGTAGGGAGCGCGGATCACGTCCCCGCCGAAGGCGTCGCCGATGGCCTGATGGCCGAGGCAGACGCCCAGGATCGGGACCTTGCCCGTGAAATGTCTGATCACTTCGATGGAGACACCCGCCTCCTTGGGCGTGCACGGCCCCGGCGACACCACGATGCGGTCCGGGGCCATCTCTCTCGATCTCGGAGATCGTGATCTTGTTGTTGCGGTACACCTTCAGGTCCTGGCCCAGTTCGCCGAAATACTGGACCAGGTTGTACGTGAAGGAGTCGTAATTGTCGATCATCAGCAACATAAGAACCTCAAACAGTAGTAACTCACAGGCGACTCCGTCGCACACGGTAAAACTAAATTCAAATTTTGCTTTTTCCAACCGTGTTTATCCGTGTGTTCTGCCTTCGTCCGCATCTATTAGCATCTGACACGGAGCGGGGTAAGCAGAACCCGTGGTTTCAACGTTATTTCTTAATCCAGCCCCTTCTCCGCCATCTCCACCGCGCGCAGCATGGCCCTGGCCTTGTTCACCGTCTCCTGGTACTCCGCGGCCGGGTCGCTGTCCGCCACCACGCCTCCGCCCGCCTGGATGTAGGCGACGCCCTTCTTGATGACGAGCGTGCGGATCGTGATGCAGGTGTCCATATTGCCGGAAAAACCGAAGTACCCGACCGCGCCCGCGTAGGGCCCGCGCCGCGTGGGCTCGAGTTCGTCGATGATCTCCATGGCCCGGATCTTGGGTGCGCCCGATACGGTCCCGGCGGGAAAACAGGCCCGGATCACGTCGTAGGCGTCCCTGCCGCCCGACAGTCTCCCGCGCACGTTCGATACGATGTGCATCACGTGGGAGTAGCGCTCGATCACCATCAGTTCGGAAACTTGAACGCTGCCGGGCTCGCTGACGCGGCCCACGTCGTTCCTGCCCAGGTCCACGAGCATGATATGCTCGGCCCGCTCCTTCGGGTCCGCGATGAGTTCCTCTGCCAGGGCCTTGTCCTCCTCCTCCGTCCTGCCGCGCCTCCTGGTGCCCGCAATGGGCCTGAGCTCGATCCGGTCCCCCTCGAGCCTGACCATGACCTCCGGCGACGCGCCCACCACGGTCGTTTCGCCGCAGCGCAGAAAATACATGTAGGGCGACGGATTGATCAGGCGGAGCGCCCGGTAGATCTCGTAAGGCTCGACGTTGATCTTCGTCTCAAAACGCTGTGACGGCACGACCTGGAAGATGTCCCCCGCCTTGATATATTCCTTGGCCTTAAGCACCGCCTGCTCATACCGCACTTTGGTGAAATTCGATATAAGCGCGTGCTCCTTTGCTTTTGGCTTGGCCTTGACTCTTGCCACTTTCCCCTTGGCCCCGCTTTTGAGCTTCCTTACGAGCGCATCGATCTTTTTCGTCGCCTCGCGATAGGCGGTCTCCGCGGACTTCCCTTTCACGTGGGCATTCGAAACGACCTTGATCATGTGTGTGATGTTGTCAAAGACGAGGAGTGTGTCGGTGATCATGAAAAACAGGTCGGGGGTGTCCAGCCCCGCTTTTTCCCGCGCAGGCAGGTCTTCGAAAAAACGGACTACATCGTATCCCATGAAACCGACGGCGCCGCCGTAAAACCGGGGCAGCGAGGCGTCCGGCACGGGCCGGTAGACGGAAAGAATCTCCTTGATCGCCTCGAGCGGATCGCGCTCAAAGGAGCGTTTCTCGGCCTCTTGCCCTCCCTCGTAATCTCCACGGACCTGCCGAAGCTCCTGACGATGACCGACGGCCGGCTTCCGAGGAACGAATACCGCGCCCACTTTTCCCCTCCCTCCACGCTTTCAAGGAGGAAGGAATTACGCCCGTCGTCGATCTTCTGAAAGGCGGATACCGGCGTATCCATGTCCGCAACGATCTCGCGGAACACGGGAATAAGGTTGCCCTTTTTCGCCTTTTTCTTGAATTCATCGAGGGAAGGCTGAAACATAAAACTCCTTGAAAACCAGAGGATTGCGTACTATACCAGATACTTTCAAGAAGTGTCAATCAGAAATACGGCTAATGAGCCCGGGGAAGCGGAGGCGCCTGAAAAGGATGGAGAGATTAAGGAGACTGAAGGTTGAGAAGCTCTTTTTTGAGTCAAGACGGCAGAAATATTGTTTCCCCTGGTCTTAAGGGGCCGCTTACTGTCACACTACGGGATTTCTGCCGCTTTCTTGCAGCGGAAGCTGGCAAGGATAGTCATTGGAATGCTCGGCCTTCAGGCCGGGGAGGACGTCAATTTGCTCCCTTTCTCATGATGCACTGCACTTCCCCAATGTCGGTAATCACGTCTTCCGTCTCCGGGAACGAAATGGCAAATTCGCATCTGCCGCCTTCCGTGTCAACCCATGCGTGATAGCTTCCGGGATGAATGTAGTTGCCGCCGGTCTTCCTGCGTTCAGCGATCGCCCGGCAGCTCAGTTTATCCTCGGCGACTTTGCTGGAATCATCCGCAAAGGTATTTTCCATGTAAAATTCCCCGCCCTTGCCTGTTGGGAACGTCACTTCTTTTTCACCCACTTTCATTGTTATATCGACGAACTCCAGAGCGATTTTCTTATCATCTTTTTTCACATACACGCTTCCCGCCAAGGAGCGCACTTTGATCGCATCAAACGCTAAGCAGGAACCACTCCAGAGCGAAGGAGCAATTTTCGCGTTTACACCTGAAATACTGTAGTCCATCGGCGTATTTTTCATGTCGAGCGTGATCTGATTTTGACTGTAGGAGGTAAGCGTCGGCACGACCAGCGTGCCGGATGAATCAGTCTTTCCGATTTCCTGGCCGTTGTTCAGTACCGTCGCATTCGGCACCTCGCCCACCATGATGATGCCGAAGCTGTCGTTGACCGGCCTCGAGAGGCCGTAAAATCCGCCCGCGTACACGAGCGAGCCGGCGGCGGAAACGTTATAGGCTTCGGACGTGTTGCCGCTGGAATTCTGGAGGACGGCGTCAAAAGAATAGATTCCGTACCTGGCATTATACTGGATTGAGGGGTCCAGCGCATAGGAGGTCGATGCCCCCGCATCGGAGCGGCTGAGGGAGGCCCGATATCCCACGCCCTCTCCGATGGGCGTGTCTTTTTGGATCTGAACTGTTTCCGTATCCGTACCGCCGGTCTTGTTATACTGGACGGCGCCGTGGATATCGTTTTTCGGGGTGAAATTCAGGCCTATAAAAAAACCGTATGTCGTGTCCTGGACGCGAGTTGCCGAAGCGGTCGCGAAGAGGCTGGTTGTTCTCGTCAGCCCCCGTGAATAGGACGCTGATGTGACGCGCGTAGTAACGCCTCGGTAGGTCTCGGTAACCAAATAATTGGCGGATACGCCGCCCAGGGAAGATACAAGAAACCCTCCTCCCAGACTCGCCAGGAATTTGGTCATATCAGGGGATGCGGGGACGCTGACGGTAGAGTATTCGCGCGAAAAGCCGCTTATTTGCAAGTTCGTATTGAAACTGCCGAATTGATAGGAATGTTGGAAGGAGCCCGCGGAGCCATGCTCACTTCCCGCGCTGCTCGCGGCAGCAGCCAGGGTAAAGCTACCTGTGCGGGGCAGCGTAAACGATGTGGAAACTCCGCCGTTATAGACGCCGTCCGTCCCTTCAGCCCGGGCCCCGATGTTCAGGGAGTTCGAAACGCCGTAACGGTGGAACGCGGAAAAGGCCGGCTTCCCGTAATCGTTGCTCTTCACCCCAAACTGTTCTCTCAAAAACCCGGCGTTGTAACTGTATTCATGGAGACCTTCCCTGAGCAATTGAACGTTGAAATACAGGGGATAGAAAATGCGCTGCTCGTTGCCGAAGGGATCCTTGAGCAGAATATCGACGTTATGGGCCCCCGCGTAGGAATAAATGTTCTTGAGCTCGAATGACCCCGGCGCAATCGTCTGTCTGCCCGCCAGGACGCCGTCTACGTAGATCTCGGCCTGGGAAGGATACGCCGTGATCCCTCTGAGGTTGAACATCGGCTGGGTGATAAAGTAGGGGTCCAGCTTGTATACCTTGGAAAAGCCGATGCCGCCGATATTGACCGTGCCGCCCAGATCACCCGAACTCGCAAACTGGTCTCCCACGACAAGCCATTGGAGGTCGTCCCGCCGTTCGTAGGTTGCATTGCTGGAAAGCCGCACGAATTGACTGCCGGAGTCGGTTTTCGTATAAAGCGAATCGGAAACAAAGAAAACATCGCCGGTCCTCGCCCCGAGTTTGTTCGTCACGGAGAATGACTGAAAGCCGGCGGAATTCGTATAGAGATAATTGAGCCCGTAATTAACGAAGGCACTGGTTTCGCGGGGATAATAGACATTCTGCGGCTTGGCCGGGGCCGGGTAGAGGTCTATGGTTGTTTGCCGTTTTTCGGTGGTCTTACCAAGGATGGCGACGGTCAGCTTTTTTTCGTCGAACGTATATTTAATGTCGCGAACAGCGCTGAGCGGAGCGTATTTTTCGTTATGAATAAGCACCGTGCGGTTCTGATCGAACCCGAGTTTCAGGTCGATGAGGTCGTCTACCCTTATGAACAGTTCGCCCTGTTCGTCCAGTTCTACAAAGAAATCTCCCTTGGCCTCCGTGTTGATGGAGACGCCGACGATAATCTGGGTCGTTTCTTTTTGGAGTGGGGGAAAATTCGAGGCAGGTTCCGGCGCCGATGCGCCCGACGCCGCGGAGGCAAGCCTAGGTGCAAGCGGGGCAACAGGCTGTCCGGCAGATAGTTCGGCGCTGGCGGAGATAGAAACGCCGAACATTGCTAAGACGACAAAAAAAAATATCAACAAGCCTTGCGTCCAATTCGGAACGCGGATGTTCTTCGATGCGGCCGTATTACTCCGTGCACATCTTTTTCTGAACATTCAATGACCCGTTGAATTTGGTATTCTCAGCTTGGGCATTCACTTCTATCGTGGACAAGTTTGCGCAGACTTCTTGCGGGACTGTTGTTTCGTACGGCCGCGACATGCCCTGCAGAACATACCAGCCTGCAACTTCCTTGGAAAACAATTCCTTGCCGTCTGCGGCTTTTCCCCGGAAGGTCACGGTGAGAAGCTTGAAATGGACATTTCCCTCGTTCTTTACGATTGCCTTGGCAACGCCCTTCGACATGTCCACCTTGTCGATAACTCCGCTCTCCTGCGGCTTGGCGGGCTTTACAAAAATTGGCGTCGCATACCGGAAAGCGATAGTCAGCCCGGCGGATATCTTCCCTTCGGTTTTGGCCTCCGACGACTTTTTCTGCGACGGAATCTCTTCGACAAAAAGCCGGTAGGTCTTCTCCTTGAGCGAAGTCGGGCCCTTGATTCCGATCCTGACGGCCCGCTGTTCATTGGGTTCCACGGTCATGATCTTCGGGAAGAACACGATATCCTTTGCCTCCGTATAGACGTCCTTGCCCTCCACGTCCTGGCTCCATTCCTTTAAGTCGATCTGGCAGTTCAGCTTTTCGTCGCCGCTGTTCACCACCGAGAAGACACCGCTCTTGACGTTGCCGGACAATTCCAACGATGTCGGCGTGATGTTGAAATTCGAAGCAACACCCTGAAGCGGTATTAAAATCAGGTAAGAGAGAACAGCGAGAGCCCATACAGGAAGAATGAAGCGCTTCGATGACATAGTATCCACCTCGTTTGGAAAAATTGTTTATGATGTTTTAATAATTGACCGTGAGCGTCAGCAGGTCCCCGTATGTTCCCACAGGGGCATTCGCGTAATTCACGCTGCTCACCGATCCGCCGAGGCCCAAGGAGATGCCCGTCCCGCCGAACCCTGTGCCTGTTGTGCTGTTGAGAAAGTTGAATGTGTACGGAATTGTATTGCCGCCGCATGCCGGGTATGCGCTGTCCAGCTTCGGAACCGCACCGCCGCACTTGCTCGACGGGGTTATGGTAACACCAGCCAGATTCGTGCATTTGATCTGCAGGTCGGGCGAGATCGTAGCGCTGATCGAGCCAGAAACCGACGGATCGATGTTAAAGGTTAAGGTGCCTGGAGATTGAGAAACCAAACAGGTATTCAGGATCGTTCCGTTCACGTTGCCGACCGGCAACGACGCAATTATAGACCCTCCTCCCGCCTGTGTCCAGCTAATTGTAAACGTTACGGCTTGATTATTCGCATACACTCCGCCCGGAGCGTTCACGTAATTAGGCTGGGCAATCTGGGGAGCGGGCGAAGCCGTGAGCAATGGTATCGGGGCGTTCTGGCCGCCGCCGGTTCCGCCCGTAGTGAAATTCAAGGTATAGGGTATGGAGTAGCCGCCCTTATTTATTGTCCATCCGCTTGCGGGATTTGCTGTAACGGTAAAGGTCATATTGTTTTTACAAACAATATTAATTTGCTGTATTATGGTCGCAAGAGCGGCACCGGATGTTGAGGACGGGTCAATATTATTAAATGAAAGGCTTCCTACATTCGTGTCGAAAAAAGAGCACGGGGGAACGACAATTATTTTGTAGGAGTCACTGGCGTTCCGCTGAAGAATACTGCTGTCCGTAACAGTTACGGTAAAGTTATACGTACCTGACAGAAACGGCGTTCCCGATATCAAAGCAGTAAGCGATGGCGACGGGGCTGGTATAAAGGTAAGCCCTGGAGGAAGACTGCCCGATGTTATGGACCAGAAATACGGCGCTGTGCCGTTTGATGCCACCAAGGTGGCGGAATAGGGATCGCTCACCACGCCGTTCGATATATTATTTGGTGAAATATTCAACGGCGGCGCCGCTGACGCCGTATCGGCCATGCCCGTCATGAAAATCAATAAAAATAGAGAAATGACATATTTCCCGGTTCGCAGTGACAGCATGGTTGCCCCATCCATTCCGGCGCTGGTCAAAAACAGAGCCCTCGCGCATCTAGTTTATAGAATCCGCACGAGGGCTGCAAGCGAAAAGAACAGTTGTCAACTTTTTTCCTAGTAGGAAATCGTCAAGGTGACTTGATCAGTATAAGGAGCTCCGGCCGTGGCCGCTGACGCAGCTCCCGACCCGATAACAGCGCCATGCTGCGCGATGGAACTGCCGACGCCGAAGATGATCGGGACAGCAGAGCCAATTCCCTGACCTGCAAAGCTCGGCCTATAATACAATGTATACGGAATATCGGACGCGCCCCCGGCTTTCAATCTCCCGACGAGGACACCGCTGACACCGCTATTACCACTGCCTGCGCTTACGGCGTCAACTGTATACTGTGAACCATTTATAACGCATTGGACGGTTGTATCGCCGCCGGTTGAATCCACTTCGCCAAGAAGCGTGGGGTCAACTGCAAGAGTTAATGTGCTCGGGGCGATGGGCGTACAATTCTGCGACACGGTGGCGTTAATGGTGAGCGACACCGGTGCCGTCGTCACGGCAAGTGCGCTGCCGGCCATGCCCATGACTGCCAGCGCTACTGCTGCAATTACGATGATCTTTTTCATTATTTCCTCCCTATTTTGCCGCCCGGGATCATGTCCCTAACAGCATGTTTTTTCTGTAAGCCGTAAAAATCCGCGACAAACCACAGCCCGCCGCAAGCGAGATACTGCCTCGCTGAGGAACTGCTAACATGAATTTGTGAGTGAACTTCGATTTCCTAATATGTAACGGTGAACGTTACTGTATCGGAATAACGTGTCCGGCGGTACGTCGTGTTATGCACCTCGCATCGATTGTAAGCTGAGCGATGACGGGTGTTATCGTTGGTGGATTCCTAAAGCCGTCTTACGACCGTCCGGTGCAAGTAAACGTGTAGGGAATATATATCGGCACTGCCGCTTGCTTTCAAACCTGTAAATGCACTGCCACTCTCGCTTACACCGATTGTGCATCAGTGATGGTATATGGGTAATTCTTCGTGCACCAGATCGTGAGGTTGTACAACGGTCGCGGGGACCGCGCCGCCCGTAAGCTGATCGAGCGGATCGAATGGATATAGGTACCACCCGCGACGACGGTGTAAAATAGCACTCCGCTAACAGACGCTCGTTAGGCCCCCACTCCCGCCGTAACATTCGCTCCAAAAGCACCCCCTGCCATTGCAATAACGGTCATCACTACCGCTGCTACCACAAATATCCTTTTCATAATCTCCTCCTTTTTTCCGCCGGGATGGCCCCGGCCAGCCGAGTCATATTTTTTATTAAATCAAACTTCCATGAGCCATTTTTAAACATTTGATACATCGATGTCGCTAGTGACACTCATTTATCCTTACTAACTATCGTGTTTTCTCTATAACGCCTCCCCTTCCGAAATTTCTTCACCATTGCAAAACCATCATTCATTGAAAGTAAATCAATACGTAATCGTCAGAGTTACCGTATCGGTGTAACTTGCGCTCACCGCGGCGTTTTGATAGCTGGCTGCGGTAATTAAACCGGCGAGGCCCAGGCTGACAGACTTCCCGGCCCCGTGACCAAGGCCCGTGCCTCCTGCAGTGCCGCAGGTAAATGTGTAGTCCATTGTGTTTGCACCGGTTTTCAACGTTCCGGTGATTCCGCTGGGAGTGGCACAGCTTGCCGCGGCACCCCCTTTATTCAGGCTTACTGCCGTAATGGTAAACGGCGTTCCATTCGAGCAGAATACCGTCGCGTCCACGACAGTCGCTGCAATCGGACCGGCCAGGGATGGATCGATCGTAAAAGCCAGGCTGCCGGCCGTCCCCGCCTTGCATACGGAGTTCAGCGCGCCGCTTACGGCAACTGTAGGTTGAATCTGAGCTGCAAATGCACTGGTTGCGGCGATGATGGCGAGCAAGGTTACGAGTGATGTTAATAAGTGCTTTTTCATGTTCATTCCTTCAGAGGCCTAAACTAGTTATATTGTTATGTCAATAATTATTTTTTATTGCATATATTTCTAATACTAAAGACATTAATTGATATGCAAATGCCATGCTAATATAAGTTTAATTATTTTTCATATAATTAGCCCATTAAAAACCAAAATTTATTGATATAATGGGTAATTGTTTTCACATACTTTGGTCTTCATTACATAGATGTGTTGTAGAGATGCGTGGGGGAGAAAATCTCTTTACAGCGTTGGCGGGTTAAATAAAGAAAGGGATCGTTGACAGCTTAGATCGGGTCTGATGGCCCCAGACGGCGGCAATCCGGATACAGGTGTGTGCTTATATGTCCAACTCCGCGAACTCCGCGCGCTCCTTGATGAACGTAAAACGCGCCTTGGGGTCCTTGCCCATGAGCCGCTCAAACACGTCGCCGGTGGCCTGGTGGTCCACGACCTGGACCTTCATGAGTGTGCGGGTCTCGGGGTTCATCGTCGTTTCCTTAAGCGTCTCCGGGTTCATTTCACCCAGGCCTTTGAAACGGCCTACTTCGTATTTTCTACCGTTCAGTTTCGCCAGGATCTTTTCCTTCTCCATCTCATCCATGGCGTAGAAGACCTCTTTCCCGGCCTCGATTTTGAACAGAGGCGGCATGGCAAGATATACGTGTCCGTGGTTGATGAGCTCCGGCATATAGCGGTAGATTAGGGTGAGGAGCAGGACGCTGATGTGCGCGCCGTCCACGTCCGCATCGGTCATCAGGATCACGCGGCTGTACCTGAGTTTGCCCAGGTCGAAATGCTCGCCCACGCCGCAGCCGAGCGTGGCCAGGAGGTTCTTGATCTCGTTGTTCGTCTGGATCCTCTCGAGCGACGCCACCTGCTCCACGTTCAGGATCTTTCCGCGAAGCGACAAGACGGCCTGGGTCTTCCTGTCCCGCGCCATCTTGGCGGAGCCTCCTGCCGAATCGCCTTCCACGATGAAGACCTCCGTCTCCTCCACCTTGTTGGACGAGCAGTCCGCAAGCTTACCCGGGAGGTTGAGTTTCAGCGACGACAGCTTTCTCGTAACATTGTCTTTCGCCGCCCGGGACGCAAGCCTCGCCTCCGCGGCCAGAAGCACGCGCCTGACGACCGCGTCGGCCATGGTCGGGTTCGCAAGGAGATATGCCTCGCAGGCGTTTTTGACCGACGCCTCGATGGGTGACGATATCTCGGGATTGTTCAGCTTCTCCTTGGTCTGACCCTGAAACTGCGGGTTCTTGATGAGTACGCTCACGATGCCGTAGAGCCCTTCATAGACGTCTTCGGGCGCGATGGTCTTGATGTTCTTGGGGATGAGGTTCTTGCGTTCGGCGTAGGCGCGCACGGCCTTGGTGAGCCCGGCCCTGACTGCGAGCTCGTGCGTGCCGCCGTCGGAGGTGTTGATCGAATTGGCATAGGAGTGGATCTCCATGTCCGTGGCAATGGTCCAGTGCATCGCGCATTCGATCTTGAAATCGTCTTCCTTCTCGAAATAGAACGGCTCGGGGTTCACGACCGTGGTCCCGGACACGATCCGCTTGATGTAGTCCTGGATGCCGTTGTCGTACTTGAAGGTGACGGGCTTCTCTTTGTCGCGCGCGTTCTCGAGGGTGATCTTGAGGCCCTTGTTCAGAAAGGCCTTGCTCTCAGAGACGTCGAGGATATTCTTGTAGTTGAAGCTCGTTTTCGAGAATATCTCGGTGTCAGGCCGGAAATAGATCTGGGTGCCATGGGCCCTGGTCGGCGCTCCCTTCTTGAGATTTCCCTTGGGCTTGCCACGGGAAAACTCCTGGGTCCATTCAAACCCGTCTCGCCAGACCGTTGCAATGAACACTTCCGTAAGGGCATTCACGACGGAGGCGCCCACGCCGTGCAGGCCGCCCGAGGATTTATACACCGTGTGGTCGAACTTGCCTCCCGCGTGGAGGGTGCAGAGTATCGTCTCGATGGCCGGACGCTTTGTCTTGGGATGCGTATCCACGGGGATGCCCCGGCCGTTGTCCATGACGGTAACGCCGCCGTCTTTTTCGATGGTGAGCTTGATCTCGGTGCAATAACCGTTCAAGGCCTCGTCAACGGAGTTGTCGAGCACTTCCCACACGAGGTGGTGAAGACCTCGCGCGTCCGTGGAGCCGATGTACATGGCCGGTCGTTTTCTGACAGGCTCCAGGCCTTCGAGAACGGTGATATCTTTTGCGGTATAGGTGGCTGCCAAAACAGGACCTCCCTTTGCTACTCAGTCGTCATTCCGAATGTAGATGCATTCCCTACCTTTTCGCGGCAGATTATAGATCATGGCGGGGGGATAATGCAATCAGAGAATTTTCTCCATTTTATAGTCGTCCATGGCAAAGCCGTTGCCGATGTCCTGAACGAGCGGAGCCGACGTTCTTAAAACCGATCTTCTCATACGCCTTGATGGAATTTACATTGTTCTTGTTTACCGTCAAAGCAATTTTATTCAAATCGAGTCCCTTCGCCACTTTTTCCGCGAATTGAACGGCCTTCTTTCCATACCCCAATCCTCGTCTCGAAGACTTTACATAGATCTTGCTTAAAAATAATTCCCTGCCCTTCGGCTGGACGGCCATATAGCCGATGCTTGCATCGCCTTCCTGGATCAGAAAATAGGCGACCCCGGTCCTTATCTGCTCCCGAATGGCCTGTCTGGACTGGAACGTGGCGAGCATGTAATCCACCTGCTCTTTTCCGATAATGGGAATGTAATGCTCGGTCCAGATTTCCCTGGCCAGGGCTTCGACGATTTCTATTTGATATTCGGTCGAGACTTCGATAAACATAGTTTTTGAACCGCCTGCTTTACAGCCTGACGCACTTCCTCCGCGGTTTATATTATCGGCCAAAACAGCGACAATTTCAAATAAAAAAGTGGAGCCCCTCGCAACAAGAAGCTCCACGGAGAACTAGAACATTTTTTTTCGACCAACCTCAGAACACCGGCGTCGGCACCGTCCCCCACCCGCTCCCGTGAGCGAGGTCCTTGACCTCAAGCAACCGCAGGTTGTGCACGTCCACATCCGCCATGAACTGAGGCACGCGCAGGGCGTTAACGCAGAAAGGTCGGCGGGGGTCTTTTACGTCCACATTCTCGATGGAAAGGAAGATGAGCCTCCGAACCATCCCGCCATCCGTAACCGCATCTCCGTGATGTTGTGCATGCATATCCCCGTGCATGCCTGCGTGCATGGCCTGGTGCCCTTCCCGCAAATGACGGAATGGATGGAATACCCAGTCCGTTATCATGGCCATGGAGTGATGTTGGTTGAACAGTTTAAAGTCCCCTCCGGTGTCCGCGATCATTCCCTGCATGATGTAGTCCTGCGGAATGAAGTAAACGAGATAGTGTTTATCGAGTCCTGACTCCGCTGTTTCACTTCTTCCAGGCCGAGGATGTCCGCCATCCGGTGGTCCATCTTAAAGCCATCCTCGGGGAGAATGGCGATGCCGGCAACGTTCTGCGCCCTGGTCCAGAGCGTGAGATTTTTGATCGTGTAAATCCGAAGCAGGAACGCCGTGCCGATGACGACCGCCACGAAAACGAGGGCAAGCATGGCCTTGCAGACGGGCGATGACGGCGTCAGCAATTTCTCGATCCGCGCCGGCAGGAACATCCCGGTCTTTTTCATATAGGCCCGGTATGTTTCTTCATGGGCATGGAGCATCCTGCGCTCTTCGTCCTTGGCGAGAAAGTAATAAACGAACGCCATGGCAAGCCACAAAACCACGGTCAGAAACCGCGGCCAGAGGATTGAAAGCCCCAGGCCCGCGATTCCGAGCGCGAGATACTGGGGATGGCGGATAACCGAGTACAGCCCGCCGAGCACGGCGCCCTTCTTCGTGAACTTGGCCGTGTAGATCTGTGCGGCGCAGACAAGAAAGATTGCCATGCCCAGGACGAACAGGACCGATCCCATGACGCGCACGAACTGCAGCAGTCCATCCTGCGGCAGGATCATATGCGGCAGGTAGAACGCACTCAGCCATCGTGTTGACGGATGGGCTGCAAGTTTCAGGAGCACGGGGTTAAAGACAGAGTAAAAAAACCCCGCGAAAGGGGCTGATCATGATCAGCACTTCAAAGGCGATGACAAAGTAAAGCACGAGCGCGCTCCCGAGGAGCGTTTTCTTGGTATTCATGAGTAACCTCCGTAAATAGTATAATCCCACGGAGCAACGGAGAGTCGACGACGGACGATAGACGAGGGACGATGGACGATCCGTGCCGGGAAACGAAACGGCATTCCTCGTCCCTCAGCTCTCACGTAGGACGTTCTCTGTGCCCTCTGTGGTGAAGATTATGGATTTTGGTTTCTTCGGATTACGCTCGAGGAGGTCTCAAAAGTTCGTCCGGCAGCGCGTCCTGGTAAAAATCAGCAAGGATCAGGCGCGCGGACTTTACAGGATTGAGCTGGAACGTATGGACTGTCTTCGGAATGGCGAAGACGTAGAGCGGGAAATGGACGGATGATGAGTCGGAAAGCAGTTGTTTCTGACCGACAGGAGAGGCCTTGACACTGTGTTTCATCTGGCAGTGACCGCACGCGTGGGCCACGGTTGATTTGCCGGCCGCGCCGAACGGGCAGGTGTTCTGTATCAGAAGGGCGAAAGTAAGGAGAAGTATTATCGGCCTTAACTTAAACGGCATGTCGTCATGATAAGGCCCTGCGCTTCCGATGTCAAACTTTTTTTAGATATTTCAATCAGCCTTAAGAGCCAGTGATATAGGAAAGCACCTTGGCCATAAGGCTGTTGATCTCAGCATACGCAGTGTTCTTGACTTCCCGCATTTCTGATCCGGTTTGGACGTAGGGCCCCGGGACAAGCTCATCTTCGCAGTTATTCAAAATGGCCATGGCGCTCTTCGGAGTAGTTTCGAGATGGAACTGCAGGCCGATGGCATGCCGCCCTATCTGAAATGCCTGGTTCTCACATGCCGCGCTTCTCGCCAGACGGACCGCGCCGGAGGGCAGGTCAAAGGTCTCGCCGTGCCAGTGGAAGACCGTGCATTTGTCCGGGAAGCGGAAGGTCTCCGCTGCGCCGGGCGTTGCCTCGATGGGATACCATCCGATTTCCTTGAGGGAATTTCGGTAGACCCGCGCCCCAAGCGCGCTCGCGATGAGTTGCGCCCCCAGGCAGACACCCAGCATCGGAATGCCTTGCTCCACTGCATCACGAACGAACTGCTTTTCCTGACGGAGCCACGGCAGAGTCGATTCATCGTTGACGCTCATGGGGCCGCCCATGGCGACGACAAGATCGAGGCCCTTCAGTTGCGGGAGAGCCCGGGCCCTCGAAAAACCGGGTGTAGCTCACCTCAGCCCCGCGCTCAGCCAGCCACGAAGCCATGCTTCCGATGTCTTCAAAGGGGACGTGCTGTAATATGTGCACTTTCACTTTTAGTTCCTCTGGACGAGTTTAAATGAGCGGCGACGAGCATTCCCGTATGTACTTACTTTTTATAAACGCATGCTCGAATGGTTGTATTATCGGCCAAAACAGCGGCGATTTCAAGTTTTTTTAGTTTTCGGTTCATTGACTTTTAATTGTATTTTACGATATGATGGCCTTTGATAAAAAAAGAAAGGAGCTCCTCATGAATAACAAATCCCTGCAACAACTTCAGGATTTCGCGCGGCTCTCAGGAGGATTCCGCGCCTCGCGCGTCATTTTGACTGCGAACAACCTTGAGGTCTTTGAGCACCTGAAGACGCCGAAGACTTCAGCAGAAATCGCCAAGAAGCTCGGCACGAACCCGCGGGCAACGGAGATACTTCTTGACGCGGTTACCGCCCTTGGCCTGCTTACAAAATCGGGAGAGAAGTATCGTAACGAGACGCCTGCGAAGAAGTTTCTCTTAAAACAAAGCCCCTGGTACCAGGGCGACATGCTGCGCCATTCGGATGCCTTGTGGAAGAGCTGGTCGGGCCTCGACGAGGTAATTAAGACTGGACTGCCGAACCGCGCGGGAGGCCGCGACTACGAGGTCTTCATCCGGGCCATGCACAACAACGCGGTCTTTCGGGCAAAGACCGTCGTCTCATGCATCGACCTTCGCGGCGTCAAAAAAGCGCTCGATCTGGGCGGCGGACCGGGGACTTACAGCATGGAGCTTGCCCGGCATGGAATATCGGTCACACTCTTTGATCTGCCGGACACCCTTGCTGTCTCAAAAAAGATTATCAAGGAATCGAAAGGGAAGAACATCGAGTTGTTCAGCGGTGATTTTCATGCAGATGACATCGGAAAGGGATACGACCTGGTATTCATCAGCCAGATATTTCATTCGATGTCCGAGGACGAATGTCTCACCCTCCTTGAAAAATCCAGGAATGCGCTCAACCCGAAAGGCAGGATCGCGGTCCATGAATTTTTCCTGGAGAGAAACCGGGCTCACCCGGTTCCCGGAGCGCTCTTCTCGGTGAATATGCTCGTGAATACCGCCGCAGGCAGGTCCTATTCCACGGAAGAGATGAAGGCATGGCTCAGGAGGGCCGGGTTCAGGAGTGAGAAAGTGAAAATCCTCGGAGACACGGTCGTGCTGACCGCGCGCTGCTGATTCCGTTACGGTCTGCCGATTGCGAGGTACTGTCCACAAATAGGAAGGGCCCACAAGGGGTAGAGCTTGCATGGAGCCCCTCCCGTCACCCGAGATATGCCGCGATCACCCTCTCGTTCTTCCGAAGCTCCGCGGGGTTCCCCTGGATGACAACCCTTCCGTGCTCCATGACGTAGACGTGGTCCGCCACTTCCAACGCCTTCTTGGTCATTTGCTCGACGAGCAGCAAGGGTATGCCGGTCTCCTTCAGGCGCTTGATCGTGACGAACACCTCCTCCACGATGACCGGCGCCAGCCCCATGGAGGGCTCGTCCATCAGGATCACTTTGGGATCGGCCATCAAGGCCCGGCCGATCGCAAGCATCTGCTGTTCGCCGCCGGAAAGCGTTCCGGCAGCCTGGCGGCGCCGTTCCCGCAGCCGGGGGAACAGCTCATACACCCGATCGAGATCGCGCCCGGCCTTCCTGCGAAACCCGAAGAACCGCGGCAGGCGGCGATATCCCCCCAGCAGCAGGTTGTCCTCGACGGACAGCGGTCCGAACACCCGCCGCCCTTCCGGTACGTGGGCGAGGCCGAGCCTGGCGATTTGTGACGCATCCATCCCCTGCACCGGGCTTGTTGTCGAACAGCACCCGTCCCTTCGTCGGCTTCACGATGCCGGAGATGGCGCGCAAGGTGGTGGTCTTGCCGGCGCCGTTCGGGCCGATCAAAGCGACCAGCGTCCCTGCCTTCACCTCGAGAGAGGCGCCGACCAGGACCTCACTGGCCCCGTATCCTGCGTGGAGATTGTCGACGATCAGCATAAGCGATTTCCCGTCCTACTCGGACAAGCGGAATAAAACCTTGACAGGATCGCAGGCTAAAATCGCGATAAACAAGATTTCATCCGAAAATCCCGTCAATCCTGTTATCGCTGCGAAAATGCCTTTGCAGCCCGTCTCACGCATTCGCTCCCAGATACGCAGCGATGACCTTGGGATGGCGCTTCACATCCTCCGGCGTCCCCTCGGCAATGATGAGACCGCCGTCCATGACCGTCACCACGTCGCAGACCTCGCACACCACTTCCATGTGGTGCTCGATCAGGATCGTTGCGATGCCCAGGCGGTGTATGTGACCGATGATCTCCACCAGCTTATTGACGTCGGGATGGGCAAGACCCGCGGCAGGTTCGTCGAGGATCAACAGGTCGGGCCGGCAAGCCAGGGCCCGGGCGATCTCGAGAAAACGCTGGGCGCCGTAGGGGAGGTCCTTGGCGGGAGTACGCGCCTCTTCCCGCAGCCCGACCATCTCGAGCAGGGCCAGAGCGCCGGACTGGGCAGCGCGCTCCTCGCCGCGCGAAAGACCGAACAGCACCAGCGGCAGGGACTTCCGGTAGACGCCCTTCATGGCCACCATGACGTTGTCCAGGGCGGTCAGCTCCGAAAAGATCTGCAGGTTCTGAAAGGTCCGCGAGATCCCTGTTCGCGCGGCCTTGAAGAGGCTGCCCGTGGGCAGCGGCCTGCCTCTGAGCAGCATGGTCCCTCCGCTCGGCGCGTACAGTCCGGAAATGACATTCACGAGGGTACTCTTGCCGGAGCCGTTCGGGCCGATCAGGCCGTGGATCTGGCCGGACCGCACCACGAGGGAAACGCCGTCAACGGCCCGTACTCCGCCGAAATTCCGCTTCAATTCCCGGAGTTCGAGCAGCGGACTTCCGTCGGCCTTCTTTGCGGGCAGTACCGTATCCAGCCGCTGCCGGTTCGGACAGCGGCGCGGGAGCGATCCGGAACAGCTTCGAGAGGAACCTGGCGGCAAAGCCCATGAGCCCTTCGGGAAGCCCCACCACCACCGAGAACAGCATCAGGGCGAAGATCGCCCTGCGAAGATCTTCGATGTTCTGGACAGACGATCGCGACAACGACGAGCAGGCCCATGGCAACGATCGGCGCGATCGCCTGGAACGGCTTCGTGGTTTTCCGGACAGTAGTTCCGGCCGCCGGCGACCAGTGCGATCAGCAGGCCGACGGCTGCGAAGATCTGGAACAGAAACCGGTTCGAGAGCAGATTCGGCAGCAGTACGATCAGGGTGGCGCCGACGAAGGCGCCCCAGAGGCTCTTGCGGCCGCCGAGCACCACGCCCAGAAGCAGGATCACCATCAGCTCCCAGACAAAACTCTGGGGCTGAAGATACTGAAAGTTGAACGCATACAGGCCGCCTGCCAGACCGCCCAGTGCGGAACCGAGGGCGAAGGCCGCCACCTTGTGCCGGAACGTACCGACTCCCATGGCATCGGTGGCGATGGGGCTGTCCCGAAGCGCCTCGAATGTCCTGCCCCATTGAGAGGTCAGCAGATTGTGCATCGCCATCCAGACCAGGGCCAGAAGGACCAGGCAGAGCCAGTAGAAACCCTGCGCTGCGAGGACCACCCCGAACAAGGAAGGGCGAACCAGCGAAAGACCCTGGGCCCCGTTTGTGACGGATTCCCATTCATTGAGCGACGTTGCGACCAGCGCGGAAAAGCTGAGCGTTGCCAGGGCAAACTGCGGACCTTCCAGGCGGAGGGCCGGAAACGCAAGCAGCCCGCCGAACACGAGACCAACCATGAGACTCGCGGCCAGGGCGCTGAACATCCCGAAGTGAAAGAGGGTGACCGCCAGTCCGGCCGTGTATGCGCCGAGGCCGAGAAAGGCAGCCTGGGCGAGATTGATCTGTCCGAGATAGCCCACGGTCACGTCCAGCCCGATCAGCAGGATCCCGTAGATGGCCAGGAGCGTCAGCAGGCCGAGGGCAAAGGGATTTTTTACCGCGAGCGGGATGGCGCCAGCAGGACAAGGACCAGGAGCTCAGCCCCGTGGATGAAAAAAAGTCGCTTCACACATCGTATCCATCAGACCTTCCGATCACGGCCTTGCCGAACACGCCGGTGGGGCGGACAGCAAGGGCAAGGATCAGGAGAACGAGGCCGGGCGCTTCGCGCCAGCCGCTGCCGATATAGAAGCTCGTCAGGCTTTCGAGCGACCCGAGAAACATGCCGACCAGGACCACGCCGAAGCCGGACTCGAGCCCGGCCACGACCGCGACGGAGAAGGCCTTGAGCACAAGGACCGATGCCATGGTCGGCCCCACTGTCGTGATCGGGGAAACGAGGATGCCCGCCACGGCCGCGGACAGGCCGGACAGGCCGTAGGAGAGCATGATCGTCCGCCTTGCGGAGACACCCATGAGCTCCGCGGCATCGCGGTCGGCGGATACGGCCTCGAAGGCCTTGCCGAGAAGGGTCGTGCGCTTGAACAGCTCGATGAGCCCCATGATGGCGAAGACGCCCACTGCCACGGAGATCTCCAGCGGGAGTGATGCTGATGCCGAGCACCTGGATCGCATCGGAAGAGATCGGCGTCGGGAAGGGCTGGTCGTCCCGGCCCCAGATATTCTCCGCCGCGGAAAAGAAGAAAAGCCCGAGGATGATCGTCAGGAGGATCCAGCCTTCGCTCTTCTGCTCCAGCGCGAGGCGCACCGCGGCGCGCTCAACGAACAGGCCGAGGAGCACGCCGAACAGCAGGCCGCCAGGGCACCATCAGCCAGTAGGGAAGCCCCAGCTTCGTCAGGGTGAGGCTGAAGAAGGCGGAGACCATCACCAGCTCACCCTGGCCGAAGTTGATGCTCTTGCTCGTGGCGTAGGTGAGCTGGAACCCGTAGGCAACGAGGGCGTAGACCAGGCCCATCAGCGCCCCGCTCACGATCAACTGGGGGACGACGGACGCAGTCATACTGCGCCCCGCCAGAGAGGGCAATGATGTTGGTAAGAGCCGTCGGCCACCTTACTTCCCTTTCGGCGCGGTCGCACCCTTGGTGAGGCGCTGGCGGTCAGCTTCGTTGCCGAAGACGACACGGCCGTCCTTCACCATGCCCATCACGACCTGGGCGCGGCGGAAGGCCTCGTGGGTGTCCACGTTCGCGGGATCCCACTTGCTGTATGGCTTCTGCCACAGGGCGATGACGCCCTGGACCGGCTCCTTCAGGTCCTCAAGCGCGAGCTTGATCGAGCTTCGTGTCCGTGCTCTTTGCCTGCTTCACTGCAGCGGCGAAGATGAGCACCGCGTCATAGCCCTGGGCCGCCGACGACCGGCGACGGGATGCGCGTCACGTTGTAGGCCTTGTGGTAGGCTTCGATGAATGCCTTGGCCCGCGGCGTGATCGGCTCTTCGATGAAGGTCTGCGGCATCAGCGTGCCGTTGCCGTTCGCTCCCGCGTTATCGATGTAGTTCGACATGGAGAGCGTCCAGCCGCCGATGAGCGGCTCCTTCATGCCGAGCTTGGCCATGCCGTTCGCCACGGCCGCCAGCTCCGGTCCGATGCCCCAGATCAGGATGGCCTGGGCGCCGGTCGATTTGGCCTTTACAAGCTGGGCGGTCATGTCCTTGTCGCCGATGTTGTACTTCTCGAGCGCCACGACCTCGAGCTTGTTCCCCTGCGTCTTGATCTGGTTCAGCATGTCGTCGCGGCCCGAGACGCCGTAGTTTGTGGAGTCGAAGAGGACCGCCACCTTGGTGTACTTGCGGTTGATCGCCTCCTCGACCACCATGGCGGACTGGATGCCGTCGTGGGCGGCGAACCGGAAGATCGAGAGGTCCTTGGGACCGGCAAAGGCCGGCTTGTCCGCGGTCGCGGGCCTGTCGGCCCACTGCATCATGGACATGGAGCCCGCGGCCGGGCAGATGATCTTGGTGATGCCCTTTTCCATGATGTGCTTGTCCCCGGCCATCGCCACGCCGGTGTTCACCGTGCCGATGATGCCGGAAAGATCGGTCATGGACGCGAGCTCCTGCGCGATCAGGGCGCCCCGCTCGTTCTTCGCCTCGTCGTCCCGCTCGATCACCTCGAACTTCATCTTCTTGTCGCCCACCTGCACGCCGCCGGCGGCATTGATCTCGGCGATGGCCAGCTTCGAGCCGTCGCGCGCGGACGTGCCCATGGGCGCCGAACCGCCGGAATACGGTCCGGTCAGTGCGATCTTGATCGTGTCTCCCGCAAATGCCTGAGCTGCCAGACTACCCACCAGAGCCATTGCCATGAATAATCTTTTCATTTCCTGCCTCCTTTGTGTGCTAGTATAAGCAAGAGCCGCAATTACTGTAGCAGAAAAAAAATCACAATTCAACCACAATTGAGCGAGAATTGGGAAATTGTCAAAATGCTTTCATACGATAAGAAAAAGGGAGGGGGCGGTTTTGCAAATCAGTCGATATATGCAGATTCCGAAGAATATCTGCTGGCCTTCCGATTAATTCTTTCCGGCTGTTCCGATATATTCCTGCCAGTGAATCCGGAGAATTTTCCTTGCAGCTACTGCATCGTATTTCGTCACTTACACCTGCAAGGTCGCAGACCGCTCTCGAGTAAAATCTAACAAATTCTGTTTGTAGTACACAGAACGCGCAGCTAAGGGGCGCGGCGTTTTTTTGCTGGATCCTCTTGAGAGCTTTGATAGATTTACTTTTCCCCTCGTTCATCTTTTTTCCAACTCGTCGAAGACCTGGAGAGAGGAAGCGGCATCATTTCGAGTCAAAAGCTTCATTCGCACGGCCTTTGCTAAGGCCGCCGCCACTTCGACCCTACTGATGATAGCGGTGCCGACAGACGAGGCCTGAGTAATGAGTTCCTAATGACCGGCAGGTGTTCCTCGACCTCGGCAGGCGATGAACTGATCTATAGCTGTTCAGTGCCGATGGACAGACTAATTCTGGAGCGGACACTCAGGGTGGAATGCCCGGTGGACTTCAGCGCTGCTTCAAAAGCAGCGTAAAAGAAAAAGCCCATCATGCAATGCATGATGGGCTTTTGTAATATATTCCGGCAGCGTCCTACTTTCCCATGACCTCTCGGTCATAGTATCATCGGCCCTGGAGAGCTTAACTTCCGTGTTCGGGATGGGAACGGGTGTGACCCCTCCGGTATAGCCACCGAAAAGCCTGTGACAATAATCAATGACAACGAATAAGCAAGAATACCTAGAAAAGCCGAATCTGTCAGAAGCAGATTCAGTGGTAATAATAATAGTGGTTAAGCCGCACGGCCTATTAGTACTGGTTAGCTTAGGATGTTACCACCCTTACACGCCCAGCCTATCAACCCGGTGGTCTACCGGGGGCCTTCAGGGGTATTGCTACCCGGGAGATCTAGTCTTGAGGTGGGTTTCCCACTTAGATGCTTTCAGCGGTTATCCCGACCGAACATAGCTACCCAGCACTGCCCCTGGCGGGACAACTGGCACACTAGAGGTTCGTCCATCCCGGTCCTCTCGTACTAGGGACAGATCCTCTCAAATCTCCTACGCCCACAACAGATAGGGACCAAACTGTCTCACGACGTTTTGAACCCAGCTCTCGTACCGCTTTAATTGGCGAACAGCCAAACCCTTGGGACCTACTTCAGCCCCAGGATGCGATGAGCCGACATCGAGGTGCCAAACCGCGTCGTCGATGTGAACTCTTGGACGCGATAAGCCTGTTATCCCCGGAGTACCTTTTGTCCGATGAGCGATGGCCCTCCCACGAGGGACCACCGGATCACTAAGCCCTACTTTCGTACCTGCTCGACCTGTCAGTCTCGCAGTCAAGCTCCCTTATGCCTTTACACTCGAAGGCTGATTTCCGACCAGCCTGAGGGAACCTTTGGGCGCCTCCGTTACACTTTGGGAGGCGACCGCCCCAGTCAAACTACCCACCAGGCAATGTCCCCGACCCAGATAATGGGCCCAGGTTAGAATTCCAGAAAAATAAGGGTGGTATTTCAAAGGCGACTCCACGAGAGCTAGCGCCCCCGTCTCAACGTCTCCCACCTATTCTACACATACCGTTCCAGAATCCATTGCCAAGCTATAGTGAAGGTTCACAGGGTCTTTCCGTCTAGTTGCGGGTAATCGGCATCTTCACCGATGATACAAGTTCGCTGAGTCTCTGGCCGAGACAGTGCTCCAGTCGTTATGCCATTCGTGCAGGTCGGAACTTACCCGACAAGGAATTTCGCTACCTTAGGACCGTTATAGTTACGGCCGCCGTTTACCGGGGCTTCGATTCAGAGCTTTGCCTTGCGGCTGACCCCTCCTGTTAACCTTCCGGCACCGGGCAGGCATCAGTGCCTATACATCGCCTTGCGGCTTAGCAGACACCTGTGTTTTTGATAAACAGTCGCCAGAGCCATTTCACTGCGGCCACCTCGGGCTTTAACACCCTACTGTGGCGCCCCTTCTCCCGAAGTTACGGGGCTAATTTGCCTAGTTCCTTAGCCAGAGTTCTCTCAAGCGCCTTAGAGTTTTCCTCCTACCTACCTGTGTCGGTCTGCGGTACGGATACTGTGGCAACTCGCTAGAGGTTTTTCTTGGCAGTGTAGGATCAATCAGTTGGCTCGTCCGAAGACTCGCTTCCCCGCTTTCCTCAGAGTAATGACCCCACGGATTTGCCTGTGGGATCCCCCTTGAATTGCGGCCGGGCATTTCCAGTCGCCCGTAGATCTACCTTACTGCGTCCCCCCATTGCTGATAACGCGACCACAGTAGTGCAGGAATATTAACCTGCTGTCCATCGTCTATTCCTTTCGGCCTCGACTTAGGATCCGACTCACCCTGGGATGATTAACATTGCCCAGGAAACCTTAGGTTTTCGGCGAACGGATTTTTCATCCGTTTTATCGCTACTTATGCCGGCAGAATCTCTTCTGTTTCGTCCAGCGGTCCTTACGGTCCGCCTTCGACCTACGACAGAATGCTCCCCTACCACTCTACCTTGCGGTAGAATCCGCAGCTTCGGTAATATGCTTAAGCCCCGTTATATTTTCGGCGCAGGCCCGCTTGACCAGTGAGCTATTACGCTTTCTTTAAAGGATTGCTGCTTCTAAGCAAACCTCCTGGCTGTCAGTGCGCTCCCACAACCTTTCCCACTTAGCATATATTTAGGGACCTTAGCTGGCGGTCTGGGCTCTTTCCCTTTTGACCACGAATCTTAGCACCCGTAGTCTGACTCTTGCAATAAGACTTGACGGCATTCGGAGTTTGATTGGGTTTGGTAACCGGGTAAGGCCCCTAGTCCATTCAGTGCTCTACCTCCGTCAGTTAATTTGCAAGGCTAGTCCTCAAGCTATTTCGGGGAGAACCAGCTATCACGGAATTTGATTAGCCTTTCACCCCTACCCACAGCTCATCCGATATTTTTGCAACAATAAACGGTTCGGGCCTCCACGAGGGATTAGCCTCGCTTCACCCTGGCCATGGGTAGATCATTCCGCTTCGGGTCTATTAAATGTGACTGAATCGCCCTATTCAGACTCGCTTTCGCTACGGCTCCTCACGTTTATCGTGATTAACCTTGCCACACCTAATAACTCGCCGGCTCATTATGCAAAAGGCACGCAATCAGGCTTTGACCTTGCGGTCCATAGCCCTCTCACTGCTTGTAAGCGTACGGTTTCAGGTTCTTTTCACTCCCCTCCCGGGGTTCTTTTCACCTTTCCCTCACGGTACTGGTTCACTATCGGTCGCCAAGTAGTATTTAGCCTTGGAAAGTGGTCTTTCCGGATTCCCACAGGGTTTCTCGTGTCCCGTGGTACTTAGGAACTCTGCCCAGAGAGCCCTCAGCCGTTTCGTTTACCGGGCTATCACCGTCTATGGCCGATCTTTCCAGATCGTTCAACTACGACTGAGGTTTGTAACTCTCCGTGGGGTCTGCGGCCTCCACCGGCAAAGCCCTGCAACCCCAGATCCATAACACCCGCAAGCTATCACATGGACCCGGTTTGGGCTGTTCCCCGTTCGCTCGCCACTACTAGGGGAATCGATGTCTCTTTCTCTTCCTTCAGGTACTGAGATGTTTCACTTCCCTGAGTTCGCTTCTGCATCCTATGTATTCAGATGCAGATTACCCGACTTCATCGGGCAGGGTTGCCCCATTCGGAAATCTCCGGATCACAGCCTGTTAGCGGCTCCCCGAAGCTTATCGCAGCTTGCCACGTCCTTCATCGCCTCTTGGCGCCAAGGCATCCACCATACGCCTTCTGTAGCTTAACCACCGAACCTGCCTCTGGCAGATTCGGCGTTTCTTGATTTTCGCCTCAGCTTCTCTTGTATCTTGCTTATTCAGTTGTCAAAGAACAATCCTGAGCTTTCGGCTCAGGAAATCAAAATTTAAAATTCAATACTCAATCTGCTTGAATGTTGAATTTTAAATTTTGAATTATTTGGTGGAGCTGAGCGGGATCGAACCGCTGACCCCCTGCTTGCAAAGCAGGTGCTCTCCCAGCTGAGCTACAGCCCCGATAAGTATTTCGGATTGGCAATTGCGGGTTGCGGAATGAAAATCCGAAATCCGAAATCTGAAATCCGCAATTGATATGGTGGGCCTAGGTAGAGTCGAACTACCGACCTCACCCTTATCAGGGGTGCGCTCTAACCAACTGAGCTATAGGCCCGTTTCGTTTCGGCTCAGGACTTTTCCCGGGGGTAAAGCTCCGAGCCCATGCCTATAGCCCTGAGCAACTTAAAATTCTAAATCCCTAATTTCGAAATTCGAATTTAGGGATTCGGATTTCTTACTCATGGTCCTTCAAAACTAAATAGGTGCTGGCGGAACGACCTAGGAATGTGAGATCCGAAGATCTCAAAGCATCCTTAGAAAGGAGGTGATCCAGCCGCAGGTTCTCCTACGGCTACCTTGTTACGACTTCACCCCAATCACCGATCATACCGTGGGCGCCTGTCTCCTTGCGGTTAACGCAGCGACTTAAGGTACAATAGGCTTTCGTGGTGTGACGGGCGGTGTGTACAAGGCCCGGGAACGTATTCACCGCGGCGTTCTGATCCGCGATTACTAGCGATTCCGACTTCATGGAGTCGAGTTGCAGACTCCAATCCGAACTGAGGCCGGTTTTCTGGGATTGGCTCCCCCTCGCGGGATTGCAGCCCTTTGTACCGGCCATTGTTGCACGTGTGTAGCCCTGGGCATAAAGGCCATGAGGACTTGACGTCATCCCCACCTTCCTCCCCGTTATCCGGGGCAGTTCCCTCTGAGTGCCCGGCATGACCCGGTGGCAACTGAGGGTGAGGGTTGCGCTCGTTGCGGGACTTAACCCAACATCTCACGACACGAGCTGACGACAGCCATGCAGCACCTGTCTCCTGGCTCCCTTGCGGGCACCCCCCTGTTTCCAGGAGGTTCCAGGGATGTCAAGCCCAGGTAAGGTTCTTCGCGTTGCGTCGAATTAAACCACATGCACCACCGCTTGTGCGGGCCCCCGTCAATTCCTTTGAGTTTCAACCTTGCGGCCGTACTCCCCAGGCGGGGCACTTAATGCGTTAGCTGCGGCACGGAAGGGGTCGATACCTCCCACACCTAGTGCCCATCGTTTAGGGCGTGGACTACCAGGGTATCTAATCCTGTTTGCTCCCCACGCTTTCGAACATGAGTGTCAGTTAGAGTCCAGGAAGCCGCCTTCGCCACCGGTGTTCCTCCGAATATCTACGAATTTCACCTCTACACTCGGAATTCCGCTTCCCCCTACTCTACTCAAGAAAGGCAGTATCAAAGGCAATGCCACAGTTAAGCTGTGGTCTTTCACCCCTGACTTACCAAACCACCTGCGTTCGCTTTACGCCCAATAAATCCGAACAACGCTCGCCACCTCTGTCTTACCGCGGCTGCTGGCACAGAGTTAG
Source organism: Nitrospirota bacterium (assembly GCA_963741205.1). Lineage (GTDB taxonomy): Bacteria > Nitrospirota > UBA9217 > UBA9217 > UBA9217 > JAJYKN01. Next base: position 80,859 of record CAVUHW010000006.1, on the reverse strand, counting down.
CCGTGGCTTCTTCTCCCGGTACCGTCGATCCTCCTGATTATTTACCAGGAGGAGATTCGTTCCGGTCGAAAGGGGTTTACAATCCGAGAACCTTCATCCCCCACGCGGCGTTGCTGCGTCAGGCTTTCGCCCATTGCGCAATATTCCCCACTGCTGCCTCCCGTAGGAGTCTGGACCGTGTCTCAGTTCCAGTGTGGCTGATCGTCCTCTCAGACCAGCTACCCATCATTGCCTTGGTAGGCCGTTACCCTGCCAACTAGCTAATGGGCCGCGGGCTCATCCTCAAGTGGTAGCTTATAAATAGAGGCCACCTTTTACCTCAGGGACTTTGGTCCCCGTGGTCTTATTCGGTATTAGCCCCGCTTTCGCGGGGTTATCCCAAACTCAAGGGCAGATTACCCACGTGTTACTCACCCGTGCGCCACTTTACAATACGTATTGCTACGTACTTCTCGTTCGACTTGCATGTGTTAGGCACGCCGCCAGCGTTCGTTCTGAGCCAGGATCAAACTCTCCAAAAAAATCTGATCCTTTAAGCAATGCTGCTCAAAAGTAATTTGACTAGTGTACTTCTTACAACCCGCCGTTCCAAAGTCTTACAAAGCACCTTGGAACTTAATGCACCTATTTAGTTTTCAAAGACCATGTTGCTTCGCAGAATATGAACTATAATTAATTCTACCAGATTTGTCAAGAAATTTATTTAGTCTTATTAAAATTATTTACTACTCGTAAAGCTCGATAGGCATTATAGAACTTCGAGGTTTTGCCCGAGGTTTACCACCGAACGAAGGCGCAATTTATCAGAATCCGTTTCGCCTGTCAAGACTTTTTTCGCAGGCAGTACTTTTTTAATTTTTAGCGAGAACCTGTACAAACCTCTTCTTTCCCACTCGAAGAATATGGCTTCGGGAAGCGGGTAGTTCTGCGTCCACATCCCTCACGGCCTGTTGGTCCACCTCAACCGCACCCTGCTGGATCAGTCGCCGCGCGTCGGAATTACTCTTCGCCACCCCGGCCAGGGCCATGATCCTCACGAGCTTCATCTTTTCCCCTTCCCAGGCGATCTTGGCAACCGGGATTGCATCAGGGAGAAGACGGCTGCTGAATACTTTTTCGAATTCCTCACGGGCCTTCGCACCTTCGCCATGCTCCGCTGAACCGATCCACCAGCTCAGCGGCGAGCCTCTTCTTAATCTCCATGGGATGAAGGACGCCCGATTTCATATCGGTCTTCATCTTTTCCAGGTCTCCGAGCGATACTGCGCTCACTAGTTCATAATACCTGAACATCAAGTCATCGCTGATCGACATCACCTTGCCGAAGATCTCTTTCGCGGGATCGTTAATTCCAATATAATTCCCCAGGCTCTTGCTCATCTTGTTCACGCCGTCCAGGCCTTCGAGAAGAGGCATCATAACGATAGACTGCGGCTCCTGGCCATACTCCTTCTGGAGTTCCCGGCCGACCAGAAGATTGAACTTTTGGTCCGTCCCCCCCAATTCTACGTCGGCCTTGAGCATTACGGAATCATACCCCTGAATAAGGGGATATAGAAATTCGTGAATGCTGATCGGCAGCTGAGCCTCATAGCGCTTTCTGAAATCCTCGCGCTCGAGCATCCGGGCCACCGTGTGTTTGGCGGCCAGTTGGATGAGATCAACGGCCGTCATCTTTGACATCCATTCGCTGTTGAAGACGATTCTGGTTTTCGTGGGATCTAAAATCTTATAGATCTGCACTTGGTAGGTCTTCGCGTTCTCCAACACTTCTTCCCGGGTAAGGTGCTTCCTTGTCTCCGACTTGCCGGTAGGATCACCGATCATTCCGGTAAAATCGCCGATCAAAAAAATTACCTCGTGCCCCAGTTCCTGAAATTGGTGCATCTTGTTTAAAAGCACTGTATGACCAAGATGAATGTCTGGAGCCGTGGGATCGAAACCTGCCTTGATCCGAAGCGGCATCTTCTTCGAAACGGACTTCTCCAGTTTCTTCAGGAGGTCCTCTTCGACGATGATTTCGACCGCTCCGCGTTTTATGATTTCAAGTTGTTCTTTTGCTGTAAGCATATTCCTTTTAGTATTCCCTTGCCGTACTTCGGTGATAACCCTTCGAACGGCCTCTCCGGCCCCCGGACTTGCTGGTGCAAGAGAATGATAACACAAGTCTTTACCGACGCTCCCTAAACGTTCGCAGAATGGTGTATCTATCACAGGCCGGTAAAAAAGTCAATTCAATATTGAAAGAACGCTGCCGGAACGGTTGCATGACCGGCATTGGGGGACCGCGACGGTGAGCCTGAGGTAAGATGTATGCGGGAAATGAGGCGGGCTGGTTCGCCCGCCTTTCCGGACGTGTTTCTTGGATATTATTTCTTCGTCGTTTTTTTTGTTGCCGTCGTTTTCTTGGCCGACTTTTTCGCTCCGCACTTTGAACCGCACGCCATTCTTCCTCACCCCCTTCCGCGCAAGATGGTGACAATCTATCGCGCCACGGGCGCTGCCCCTGTCCCGGCACATTTCGGAAACAGCATCACTTTAGCATGCCCCTCATCTGCGGCTTCCGCAGGGTCATACGGCATGTTCAAGGGCATGTTTGGCGTCCTCGACGTCCTTCCGGATCTGCCGCACCAGCGCATCCGCATCGGGAAATTTTTCTTCGCCGCGAAGATGCTTAATAAATGAAACATCCATCTGCTTGCCGTAAAGGTCCCCTTGAAAATTAAACAGATACACTTCCACGGACACAGGGCCAGCATCAAAGGTCGGCCGGACGCCGATCGATGCCACTCCTTTGTAGGCGCGGCCGTCTATGGAGGCGAGCACCGCATATACGCCATAGCCGGGAATGAGTTCGTTCGTCGTTTTCAGGTTGGCCGTCGGATACCCGAGCTGCTGCCCCCGCCGTGCACCATGCACTACATCCCCTTCGATCATATAGTGCCTGCCGAGGAGTACGGCCGCATCCTCTATCTTGCCGCTTGCGATCAGATCCCGGATCGAGGAACTGCTGACCACGACGCCATTTACCCGGACCGCTTCAACGACACCCACGGTAAACCCGTAGGTCCTGCCCATGCGCTTCAGGGAGTCGATGCTCCCCTCCCGGTCTTTGCCAAAGGCGTAATCGTATCCGACATATACCTCTCTTACCCCTATCTTCTCATGAAGGACCTCTCGCGCGAAATCCTCGGGATTCTGATCGGCAAAGGCACGGGTAAAATTGGCGCAGATGACCACCTCAATTCCGGCCGTCGAAAGGAGTTTCATTTTCCCGTGGAAGGTGTTGAGCAGTTTCGGTGAACGCTCGGGAGCGAGCACTTTGAGGGGATGCGGTTCGAACGTAAAGGCGATACTCGTACCGCCAAGCTCCCGGGCGCGCGCCACGACCTTCCGGAAAATTGCCTGGTGCCCCAAGTGTACTCCATCGAAATTTCCGAGGGTAAGCACCGGGCTCGGAAGCCGCTCGGTGAAATTTTTTAGGCCGCGAACAATCCTCATACGCGGAGGGATAATCGCACAGTGGGGCAGAATTGTCAACCTCCGGTTTGGCCCCCTGTCATGGCAAAAGAGCTAACTTCTGGTTGTATATGGTTTTTCAATATGGTATAATACTTAAACTTTTTTGCTCTTGTCTAACGGGCCTAACGGAACGGACTTCCCGCTCTATTCCGCTCTATTCAAAAAAGTTGCATGCAGAATTACTACGATACACATTCCTACCTTCTCGTGGGAGTTTGAATTTCAAGGGGGCGATTTGAAACCTGATTCAGTATTAAAACCACTTATCATCAAAGGCAAGCATATAAAAGTACCTATTATCCAAGGCGGGATGGGTGTCGGCGTGTCACTCCACCCCCTGGCGAAAGCGGTAGCTCGTGAAGGCGGCCTCGGCATCGTATCAAGCGCGTGTCTTGACCGGCTCGTATCCAAGAGAGGAAGCAAAAAAGTGAATACCTATGAGGCCGCCTACGAGGAGATTTCCCTCTCGAAGACACCGGGCGGTTTCATTGGGATCAATATCATGGGAGCCCTTGCGAGGGACTTTAACGATTCGGTCAAAGGGGCTCTCGATGCCGGCGCAGACGCCATCATCTCCGGCGCCGGCTTGCCGTTGAATCTGCCTGCCATTCAGCCACCCAAGGACACGGCCCTGATTCCTATTGTTTCATCGGCACGCGCTCTCGATATTATTTGTAAAAAATGGGAAAAGTTGGGCTACCGGCCCGATGCTGTTGTGCTTGAGGGGCCTCTCGCGGGTGGTCACTTGGGTTTCAGGATAGACCAGGTCGCTCTGGAGTCCAACAAGCTTGAGAACTTGTTTCCCTCGGTAAAAGAAACGGCAATGAAATTCGGCGACTTTCCCGTCATCGTCGCCGGTGGGATCTACACGCATCGCGATATACAGCAGTTTATGAGCAAGGGGGCCGATGGCGTCCAGATGGGGACCCGCTTCCTCGCCACGGAGGAAAGCAGCGCCTCCGCGGCATACAAGGACGCCGTTATCCAAGCGAAGGAACATGATATCGTGGTGGCGCATCGTCCGGGATCCCCCTGCGGTTTGCCGTTTCGGGTCATAAAGCAGTCGCCCATGTACGTGTCATCGCTGCAGCGGCTGCGGAAACCCAAATGCGACAAAGGCTACGTTCTCATGAAGGACACAGAGGGGAAATTCACGGTCTGTCCCGCTAAGGAAGACAACAAGGATTATTTCTGCATCTGTAACGGCCTGCTGAGTTCGGCGGGATACAATCCGGTCGAGGAAGAAGCGCTCTTCACCGTGGGCACAAACGCGTCCCGCGTGGATAAAATTATTCCCGTCAAGTCCCTCATGGAGGAATTAACCGGCATGGGAGGATAAGATGGCCGTCGAGACAGACAAGAAACTTGACCCGAAACTCAAGGCGCATCTGAACAAGTACATCGACCAGCGGATCATTGAAGCGTCGCGGCAGGTGTGCAATTCCCTCAATAAAAAGATCAAGGCCGTCGACACCAAGGTCCATGAGGTAGAGCTCAAGGCGAACAAAAACCGCTGCACGATCATCGCCTCCAAGGGGACCCTTGACATGGCCTACCCTCCGCTCCTTCTCGCCACGGGAGCCCGAAGCATGGGAATCGAAGCTTAGATTTTTCCCACCCTCTACGGCGTCAACATCCTGAAGAAAAAAGCGAACCTCAAGGTCGCGCCGATCGCCACGCGACCCTGTGCTGCCTTCGCGTCCAATCGCTCTTCTTTTGGTTTTTAGCTATAGGCGGTTTTGTCACCGATATCGTAGGCGAGGGGCATAGTGATTTTTCGCAGCGTGAAGACGGCAAGCATGACTGCGATCACGACCAGGCCATAGGACACGCCCGCATAGGTGAGGACGTTTCTCGAAACAAGCAGGAGGTAGAGCGGCATGATCATGGCAAGGAGGTAGCCCTCGAAGAGCTTGAAGCAGAAGGCCTCCTTCGCAGTCACGAACCCCAGACATCCGGAAAGCGGCAGCAGGAGCAAAGGGCTGTATGATGTATTCATGAGCGCAGCGGACACGGACCCTTTCCCGATGAAAACGAGCACGGCAAGACAGCCCAGGCTGATAAAATACAGGTTCATAAGGAATCGTTTGAACTTGCCGACATATAGATGAATGAAGAATACGCTCATGCCAACAGAGCCATAGAGGCCATAGGCAAGGATATCCGCTGACCGGCTGAGGAGCGCTTTGCTGGAATTTGAAGATGCCGTCACCAGGAGAAGCGCCAGACCGCTCATGAAGATGGCGGATATCACGATACCGGCGCGGTAGAGTACAACCGTTATCTTATCTTCCCTCGTAAGGGGCTGAAAGACCGCTTTAGAACCCATCGATTATCTCCGTTCAGAACCTGCTTCGCCGACACCTCGTTTAAAAGCCGCAGCGCGATCCCACATTAACCCTTTTTTGCTTTTTTCCAGAAAGCCAGATCGCTTATCATGAGCCTGAGAAGCTGACGGGGAGGCATTACCGAGGTTTCTTTACACCTGCAGGCATCGTCACTTTCTGCCCCCCCTTGCCGTTCCGCGGTTTTTTTCTCTTTCCCTGGGTCGCCTGGATCAGCCTTTTTTGGGTAACGAATAACCACCTTCTGCTCCTCTTATTTCATTGTAACTCACCTGGCCAAAACATGTCAAAGCTTCTCTCCAGCACCGGTGTATCAGGCGCGCACGACCACATCCCGGCGAGTGCATGACCTTTTCCCCGAAAGGGTGCATGAGCGCATCGCGAGTTTTACACGTTGAAGCGGAACAGCATGATATCGCCGTCCTTTACCACGTAATCCTTGCCTTCGGAACGAAGCAAACCGGCCTCTTTGACCGCCTTCTCCGAACCGAGCCTCACCAGGTCATCGAAATGGAACACCTCTGCGCGGATGAACCCTTTCTCAAAGTCCGTGTGGATCTTCCCCGCCGCCTGGGGAGCCTTGGTGCCCTTGGTGATGGTCCAGGCGCGCACTTCCTTTTCGCCGGCCGTCAGGAAGGTGATGAGGCCCAGGAGTTCATAGCCCGCTCGGATCATCCGGTCGAGACCGGACTCCTTCAAGCCCATGCCCGCAAGATATTCTTTTCGCTCGTCAAGCGGTAGTTGAGCGATCTCGCCCTCGACCTGCCCCGAGATGACCACGACCATGGCGCCTTCCTCTGCCGCGATCTTTCTTACCGCATCTACGAGCGGGTTTGGTTTGTCCACCATGTCCTCCGCCACGTTCGCTACATAGAGGACGGGCTTAGCGGAGAGCAGGGCGTAGCTCTTGAGCCACAGGGTCTCTTCCTCGGAATGGGACGCGCGGCGGATGGGCTGGCCCTTCGAGAGCATATCCTTGAGCCGCCGCATGAACTCCACTTCTTCCAGGGCTTTTTTATCCCCGGTCTTCGTCATCTTCTCGGCCTTGTACAGGCGCTTCTCGATGGCGTCGAGGTCCGCAAGCATAAGCTCCGCCTCGATCACCTCGATATCCTCCTTGGGATCGACCCGGCCTGAAACGTGTATCACATTCGGATCCTCAAAGCAGCGCACGATATGCGCGATCGCGTCCACCTCGCGGATGTTCGCGAGGAACTTGTTGCCGAGTCCTTCGCCTTGGGATGCGCCCTTGACCAGCCCGGCGATGTCCACGAACTCCATGGAAGTGGGCGTTCTTTTTTTCGGCTTGTAGATCTCGACAAGTTTGTCGAGCCGCTCGTCCGGCATGTCCACGACGCCCACGTTCGGGTCGATGGTAGTAAAAGGATAATTGGACGCCTGCGCGCCCGCGGAGGTCAGGGCATTGAAGATGGTGGACTTGCCCACGTTGGGGAGACCGACGATGCCGCAGTTAAAACCCATGAGAAAACTCCTTCTTACATCCAACGAATCGATATGCCCGCAAATGAGCACGTCGAGAAAAAATATTGTCTTAATTCTTCTTCATCCGCTTTTATAAATCTTGCCGGTGTTTTAGCAACAAAAAACCCGGAGCTGTCGGAATGGTCCTTCAGGTCCGGGCTTGTTCTCAAGGAATGAAGAACGCACCCTGAAAGGTGCGGCTATCGCTGATTGAACATGTTCATGGCCCGCGCGGGGCCTTCCAGGACAATTGCCTTGACCGTTTCCCCGCCCTGCGTCATCACGTCGGACAGCGGTTTTTTCTCCTCCGCAAGAAACGGGCTCAGCACATAATCGGCTGCATCCATGCCCGCCGCTGGCCTGCCGATCCCGATGCGTACCCTGACGAAATCAGATGACCCCAGATGCTCGATGATGGAACGGAGTCCGTTGTGACCGCCGTGGCCCCCGCCGATCTTCACGCGCACGGACCCGAGCGGAAGATCCAGCTCGTCGTGGATCACGATGAGGTCGGAGGCAACGGCATAGACGCTCCTCGCGATCGCGGCCACGGCCCTTCCGCTCTCGTTCATATACGTCTGCGGCTTGGCCAGGACGGTTTCTTCGGAATCGATCCGGACCCTGCCGATGAGCGCGAGGTTTTTTTCCTGTACGATATCAACCCGCAGTGACTTTGCAAGCTCGTCGGCGGCCATGAAACCGGCGTTGTGGCGCGTCCGCTCGTACTTTCTGCCCGGGTTTCCGAGGCCGATGATGATTTTCATTCAATGCCCGGAGATCAGCGCGCGTGGTCTTACTTCTTGGGGGCTGCTTCCTTCTTGGGAGCTGCTTCCTTCTTGGGAGCTGCTTCCTTCGCCCCTTCCTTGCCCTTCGGGCCTCGGCAGCCGGAGCAGCGGCCGCTTCGCCTTCCTTCTTCGGCTTCTTGACGAGTTCGGGCTCTCCGGCTTCGGCCGCAACGGCCGGAGTCGCGGTCAGCATGGCCTCGAGCTTGGCCTCGGAAATCGGCGGCTGGATCGTTGCGACCGTCGAGTCGCCGTCGGTCAGGATCCTGATGCCTTCCGCCGCCTTGATGTCCCGCACATGGAGCGACTCATTGATCTTGAGCTCCGAGATATTGACCTCGATGGAGTCGGGGATCAGGTTCGGCGTGCATTCGATCTCAAGCGTCCGGAGGCCGTACTGGAAGATACCGCCTTCCTTCACACCCACGGCCGTACCTACGATGTGGACAGCGACCGGGATCTTTACCTTCTCGTTCATCGCCACTTCCATGAGATCGACATGGATGAGCTTGCCGCTCGTGGGATCGATCTGGTAGTCCTTGATCAGTGCAATCTTCTCCGCCCCGTCCTTGCCGCCCTCGAGTCTGAGGCTGATGAGCGCGTGCTCTCCGCCCTCGGTATTGAGGATCTTCGTTACGTCCTTATTGCCCATCGCTATGGGCGTGGACTTGCCGTGGCTGTACAGCACCGCCGGCACCATCTGGTTCCTTCTCAGGCCCCGGGCGACACCCTTGCCGACCTTTTCCCTGACCTGCGCTGTTAATGCGATCTTTTCCATTTCTCCTCCGATACAGTTAATAAAGCATCATGTGTCAACTTCCCCGATTCAACGCCTGTCCCCGAATGATATAATCGGGGATGACTTCGTAGTAATCTTTTTCCGCTACACGAACAGCGAACTGAGCGATGTTTCCTCGTGGATCCTCGTGATCGCCTCCGCGAGGAGCGGCGCGACGGAGAGGACCATCAGCTTTTTGCATTCCTGCCGTTTGCTGTCGAGCGAGATGGTGTTCGTGGTGATCAGCTCGGCAAGCGGAGACTCATTCAGCCGCTGGATGGCCGGACCGGAGAGCACCGCATGCGTACAGGCCGCGTAGATGTTGCCTGCCCCGTTCGCCTTGAGCGCCCCTGCGCCCTCCGTGAGGGTGCCGGCCGTGTCCACCATATCGTCCAAAAGCAGGCAGTCGTGCCCTTTGACGTCGCCGATGATGTGCATGACCTGGGCGACGTTCGGCTTGTCCCGCCGCTTGTCGATGATCGCGAGCGCCGCGCCGAGCCGCTTGGCAAAGGCCCGGGCGCGCTCCACGCCGCCGGCATCGGGCGAAATCACCGTCAGGTTGTTGAACTTCTTTCCCTTGAGATAGTCGAGGAGTACGGGTGCGGCAAATAGATTGTCCACGGGAATGTTGAAGAATCCCTGGATCTGTCCCGCATGCAGGTCCACCGTCAGCACCCGGTTCGCCCCGGCCGAGGTGATCAGATCGGCAACCAGCTTCGATGTGATCGGGACGCGTGGCTGGACCTTCCGATCCTGCCTGCTGTATCCGTAGTAGGGAAGTACGGCCGTGATCCGCGCAGCCGACGCCCGTTTGAGCGCATCGATCATGATTAACAGTTCCATGAGATGCCGGTTGACCGGGCTCGACGTGGGCTGCACCACGAACACGTCCATGCCGCGCACATTATCCACGATCTGCACGTTGATCTCGCCGTCGGAAAATCGGCCGACCACGGCGTTGCCGAGCGGAAGATTCATCCGCTGACAGATCTCTTTCGCCAGTGCTATGTTGGCGTTCCCGGAAAAAATCTTGATCTCTTGACCTCGAAGTTTCACCATCGGACCTCTTCCTTCAGCACACTGGTTCGGGGACAGGGAGTCGAACCCCGATAAAAGGCTTCAAAGGCCTCTGTCCTACCATTAGACGATCCCCGAATGGGGGCTAAAGCCGCATCAAGGCTCGACAACCGAATAAACATCAAAAGGATAGGCGCGCGCCTATCCTCTCGCATCGATGCAGAATCGGCAAAAAAATACAGCGTTCAATTACTTTGTTTCGGCGTCTTTCGGGGGCTGCTCTCTCTTCGTGGGATTTGCCAATTCCCGCTCGTATTCCGCAAGGACCTTCTGTTCGATCAACTGCCTCGTCTCGCTGTTCAGCGGATGGGCGATGTCCTTGAACGTCCCGTCCTTCATTTTCCGGCTCGGCATGGCCACGAACAACCCGGCGTTCCCGTTAATCACCCGCAGGTCCCGGATTAAAAACACGTTATCAATCGTTATGGTCGCATATGCTTTGAGCCGCTCTTCGTTATTGACCGGAAATACCCTCACCTCTGTAACGTCCATAGGCTACCTCCTCGTGATGTCAACGTGCTTTTCAGCTGGAGGTGGCGCGCCGTCACACCCGACGGCGCCCTCGTTCACATCAGGTGCTCCGCAAACGGCGATTCGGTCAGTGTCTCCGCCGGAAAGAACCGCCACCCCGTGCCCGAGAGGTTTGCTGCGGCAGCCCGGCAAGCGGACTCGGTCTCAAAGATGCCGAAGACCGTCGGCCCGCTTCCGCTCATCCGCACTCCCAGCGCCTGCTGGGCCAGGAGCGCCTCTTCAATCCTCTTGATAACGGGGTGAGCGGCCGCGGTCACGGCCTCGAGGTCGTTATGAAGCCCCTCGGCGATATTTCGGACCGTAAGCCGTGCAATTTTAGTACAGTCGACTTTCTTTGTCAACCTCAAATTTATATTTTTATACACCCACGCCGTGGAGGTCTCAAACCCCGGATTGACCAGCAGAACCCAAAAGCGGGGCGCCGCAGGCAAGGACGTCAGGATTTCTCCCCTTCCCCGGGCCATGGCCGTCGGTCCGAAAAAGAAGAAGGGAACGTCCATCCCCACCCGTGCGCCGATTTCAGCAAGCCGCTCCTGGCCGAACCCGAGGCCGAGAAGCCGGTTCGCCGCAACGATTACCGCCGCCGCATTCCCGCTCCCGCCGCCGAGCCCTGCCGCAACAGGGATGTTTTTTTTGAGCTCAATAACGAGTCCGGCGCTGCTCCCGGCCTCTTTGAGAAGCTCGCGGGCGGCCTTCCACGCAATATTGCCTTCCTGTGTCGGGACATCGCCGGCATCGCAACGCACCTCGATGCCCCTTCCGTCTCGACGACACCGTGACCTCATCGTAGAGCCCCACCATCTGCATCAGCATCTCCACCTCATGGTATCCGTCGGGCCGTTTGCCCAACACCCGAAGGCAGAGATTTATCTTTGCCGGCGACCGAAGTGTGACCGCGTTCATCGCACTCCTCTATTACAATTTTATCACTCTTTTTGAGTTGATTTGCCTGCTCCATTTACGGAAGTACCCGCGGAACCGATTTTTCGCCGCAGAGGAAGCGCAGGGAAAAAATCGGGCGGTACACTCAACTTGTTGCGACGTTCGTGATTACCGGCTGCTGCTCCCCTGTTCGGTCAGGGTAAAAGCATCGTCGCTGATCGGCGTGTTCACCTCGGCTTCGCTGTAGACCACGGTCACGTGCAGCTTCTTGTCCGGATTCTCGACCGAGATCTGCACGGGCAGAGCATAATGGGAAATTTCCACGTACCGGTCAAAATGGGCTTGGAACTTCAATTTGCCTGCCCGGTATAACGCGTAGGAAAGAACACGCGGCTCCCGCGCCGATTCCGCTGGGAGATAAGATATACGGACCTCCCGGAAGCTGTCACCGGTTTGCAGCTCCAAGACGCACATTCCGTCCTTGCCGCACAAGAGCGTAGCGGCAGCGCCCGTTTCGGGTATATTTCCTGAGAGCACTGCGCATAATTCAGACGGTTCCATCCCACGTCCAAAGAGCCTCTCCAGTCCTTCCGGACCGGGACGCTCAACCTTTTCTTCCCCCGGCCTGCGCAAGAGAATCTCCCGGCCGTCCCACACAATTGCCGACAGGGATTGGCCCAACGGGCCGTAAGCCTCTATCCGTAAACGGCGCTCGCCGTCAACCACGATGCCGACCGTATCGAGCGTACGCTTCCGGGTTCCCTTCACGATCTCGATGCTTGCGAGGGCCTTGAGACCGGAAAACGACTGCCGGTGCCGTTCCAAGGCCCGAAGGAGCGGTTCGGGGGGCGCGGCAAGAAGCGGCACCTCCGGTTTTTTGGGGGAGCAGGCGAACAGGAGAGGAATGAGAATGAGGGTGATGAATCGCGTGATCTTCACTTCTTGCTTTTATTCTTCGGGCTCGCATTCTTGAGCAGCTCATCGGGGTCCCCAAACCCCATCGCCCTGAATCGATCCCGGAGATTCCGGTTCCCGGGGTCCAGTTCAAGAGACTTGAGCCACTGTTCACGGGCCTTGTCCTTTTGGGACAGCTTCAAGTAGATGTCGCCGTAGTGTTCGCGCATGACAGGGTCTTCCCCTACGTGCGAGACCGCCTTTTTCATGACCTCCAGCGCGTCGTTCAACCGGCCCTTCTGATAGTAGGCCCAGGCGAGGCTGTCGAGGATGTAACCGCTGTCCGGCTTGACCTCGAGGGCTCGCTTGATAAGCCTGATTGCCTCGTCCAGATTTTCACCTTTTTCGGCGTAAGAATATCCCAGGTAGTTCAGCGCCTCGGCATTGTCCGGTTTCAACTCGATGGCCTTTTTGAGCGCGACAACCATCGCTTCCCGGTTGCCCTGCTTTTCGTAGGCTATGGCGAGGGTGAATAGCAGGTCATCGCGGTCCGGCGCAAGTTCAATCCCTTGCTTCAACGTATCAACAGCCCGCCCGTATTGTTCCGTGTCCAGATAAGCATTGGCAAGGTAGAGGTAGAGTTCGGGTTTTCCCGGCTGTTCGGCGAGCGCCTTTTCAAGGAACGGGACGGCTTCGCTGGTCTTGCCCATCTGCGCGTAGAGGTAGGCGATTTGAAGGACGACATCGGTGTCCTCCGGCGACGCCGCAAGAATGGTTTTGTATTCCTGAAGCGCCTCGCTGTACCGTTCCAGCGCCACCAGAGTCGAGGCCACGTAATGCCTGATCTTCAGGTCGCCCGGTACCCCCTGCGCAACGGCCTTGAAGGCCTGAAGGGCCTCTCCGTACTTTTTCTTCTCTGCGTAAATGAGGCCAATCTTGGCCAGGGCATCGTAGTTGTGGGCGTCCGAGGCGACTACCTGTTTGAACTCCTCCAGAGCGCTGTCGAGGTCGTTCTGCTGAATGTGGAGCTGTCCCAAGTGCTGCAGGACCTCGATATCGTGGGGATTAATGGCAATGGCCTTCTTGTATGCTTCGATCGCTTCGGGGACCTTGTCCATGAGCTCATAGACCAGCCCGATGCTCGTGTAGGCAGGTTCGAAGCCGTCGTGCAGTGAGGCCGCACGCTTGAATTCGGCGAGCGCCTCGGCGTACATCTGCCGCTCCAGGTAGATCCTGCCTATGTAATACGGCGCAGTGACGGAATTGGGATTGACCTTCTCGATGGAGCGGAACGTTGAGATCGCCTCGTCATAACGTTTGAGCGAGGCGAAAAGCGAACCGAGGTAAAGGTAGGCTTCCTCCTGCCTTCGGGTCGATGGCGATCACCCGGCGATAGGTGGAGATCGCGTCATCATACTTCTTCGTGCTCGTATAGATGCCGGCCAGCAGCATAAGCGCCTGCGTCTTATCGGGCTGGAGTTCTATGGCCTTCTGCGCGTAGCGGGCCGCCTGGTCGGTGTGGCCCTTGCGCAGCGACAGGGACGCAAGCGAGAACGCCGTCTCGGCCGACTTCGGGTCCAGGGCGAATGCCTGTTCATACTCGCTCATCGCCTTGTCAAGATTACCCTCCTGCTCAAGCATGCTGGCGACCATGAAGTGATAATAGGCATCGGCCTGGGTCCGGTCTTCGGAGCTGGCGCGTTCCATCGTCGTATCAGGCATGCGCGCCGGAAGGGCCGCGCAGGAAGCGGAAAAAATCAGGAATACGAAAACCCGGTAAAATTTTTTCATGAGCTTAAGTCTATGCGAACCACAGATGGGTGTCAAGATAAACATTCCTTCATCGAATGAGAGATTTTCGTGAATCCTGCCCAATGCCATTGCCCCGGCCGGTTGGGCGCTTACGGGGAGGCGGGCGGCAGAAGCCCGGTTGTGATGAGTCCCCTCACCCGACCGAGACTCCTCTCGATATCTTCCTTGTCATGCGCCTCGATGGTGAAGACCGGCATGGGCGAGTGCGCCTTCATCAAGCTGAAAAATTTTTCAAATTTGACCGTCCCCCGGCCCGGCGCCCAGTGGGAATCGGCGGTGCCGTCGTTGTCGTGCAGGTGAACTTCGATGAGGCGGCGGCCGAGGGTTTCGAACCATCGTTCCATCGGGACCGAGGAGAAGAGGTTGAAGTGGCCCGTATCGAAACAGAACCCGAAGTCAGGGCTGTCGATTTTCTCGATGAGCATGAGAAGCGCTTCGGGGTCGTCGTCAAACACGTTTTCCACGGCCACGCGTAAACCTGTCTTCGACGCCGACTCCATCACCTTCCGCCATGTCTCGAGGCTGTTGTCGAGCCAGACGTCTTTCCTGCCGCTGTACCGCCACCGGTCATACGCGGCGTGGAACACCGCGGCGCGCGGCTTGAGGATGGCCGCGACGTTCAGGAGCTGGCGGTACCGGACCTGGGTAACCGAACGCACCATGGGATCCATGGCCCCGGGATTTAAATCCATGAAGGGTGCATGGAGCGTCAGTTTGGGGCCCCAATCGAGTTGCTCTAAAAGACTCTCGAGATCGTGCCTTTCGATCTGGTCGAGGACGGCCGCCGAGAAATAAATCTCCAGGTCATAGCGGCGGATACGGACCATTTTAAAAAAGTCCTTCAGCTTGGGATAGGGGATGTGAATGTGGATCGGTTCCATCAAGCCGGGCCCTTGGAAGGACATGTCCCAGCGCAGGCGCCTTTGGCGCAGCCTGCCGCCGGCTTCGGGTCAGCGGCGGTCTTTTCTGTTTCACCCCCCTGTTTCCTGTCCGCCTCGCCCCCCTGTTTCCTGTCCGCCTCGCTCCCCTGTTTCCTGTCCGCCGACGGGTAATCCGTGGCGTACCAGCCGCCGCCCTTCAGCATGAAGGCCGGCGTCGACAGCACCTTTTTGACGTTAGCGGCATTGCACAGGACGCAGACGGTATCGGCCGGATCACTGAACTTCCGGCTGACATCGAATCGTCCGCCGCAGCTTCCGCATTCATATTCATAAATCGGCATACGAAAAACCTCCAGATCACGGGGTAAAGTTTTGTATCAAGTCCAACGTGGAACGATCATTATAAACAATGGAATTCGGAAAAACAAGAATTATTGAAGGAGGGGTTGGGTCAGGGGAAGATTCAACGCCGATTGCCAGTCTCTTTTTTGACTTTCGCAAGCGTTAACCGGAAATCCGCGAGCTACTGAAAGCTCGCCACATCCCCGGCCTTGATCCCGGAACCTGCTGCGGTCTCGATCACCCATTGAACCGGCGCTGTCGAGGGATAGTATTCCAGGCTCCCGGGCCGGCAGTTCGCGTAAACCCGGACGACTTTCCTGTTGGGGCCGACAAAGATGATGTCGATCGGATAATCGACACTCCCCATCCAGAACGTCACTGCTTCCGGCTTTTGGAAAACGAACAGGGCCGATTCGGCTCGTTTTAACTGGCGAAAACCCTGAAGACCACGTTCGCGGGAAAACGGAGTATCGCAAAGGAGCACGATGCGGTACTTCTGAGGGGCGGACGCATGATCGGCGGGCGTAATAGTGATTGTCTTCGGCGGCGCTCCGGTCTCGGCAGCGGCTGCTTCCGCGCCATGGGCCAGATGGACTTCGGCTGAAAGGACCAGGATCCCGACGGTGACGGAAATGATCGTTATGAGCGCGCCGACCCGGAGATATTCCATGAACCCGATCTCTACGCGCCTTCCTGCCTGCTGCGCGACGATCAGGTTCGCGACGGACCCGATCAAGGTGAGGTTGCCCGCAAGGGTGCTGCTCATGGCCAGGGCCAGCCAGGCGGCATGGCCGCCTCCCAGCGACTGCGTGAGCGGCTTAAGCAGCATTACCGCGGGAACATTGCTCACCAGGTTCGAGAGGACGACCGCTACCGACGACAACCCGGCTATCTGCCAGAAGGGTGAGAGCGACGCGAGGTCACCGGCCTTCCCGATCACGGCTGCGGCCAGGCCCGACGTCTCCACCCCGTGCATCACAACAAACAGACCCGAGAAGAACAACAGGAGCGTCCAGTCAACTCCTTCCAGGATCCGCTCCGTGCGCACCCTGCCGATGAGCAGCAGAACCACGGCGCCCACCGCCGCCACAAGTGAATAGGCGTGCCCAAGGGAGAAAGAAACGAGCACGGCTGCGCATACGAGCAGTGATTTGACGAGCAATGCCTTTTTCACCTGATAGGGGGGCGTCGTCGGTCGTGCCGGAAAGCCGACATTCCTCATCTCCCGCCGGTACGTGAACCAAATCACCGCAACACAAGCGGCGAGGCCGGCGAGCGCGACGGGAAACAGGTGGCCGAGGAAAGAGAGGTAGGGAATTTTCGAATAGATGCCGATCAACATGTTTTGCGGATTGCCCGTGACGGTCATGACGCTCCCAACATTCGACGACGTTGCGAGCGCGAGTAGATACGGCATGGGGCGCACCCCGAGTTGCGCCGTTACTTCAAGGATGATCGGGGTGTAAAGCAGACATATCGTATCATTCACAAACAAGGCGGAAAGCAGGCCGGAGGAAAGAACCACGAGCAGCAGAAGCTGGAACGGCGTCCGCGAAATCGACAGTATCTTGTCCGCGATGAGTTCAAAGAAGCCGGCTGTCCTGAGGTAGACGGTGATTATCATCATCCCGAGGAGAAGCAGAAGCGTGTGCATATCTATGGCGGCGAATGCCTGGTCGAGGGTCAAGACGCCCGTGACGATCATGAGCACCGCTCCCACGAGCGCTCCCGCGGGCCGGTCGATGCGCAGGCGCGGGATCTGCCTGAGTCCGATGAAAACGTAGGTGATGAGGAAGATGACGAGCGCGGCGATCACGAAAGAAGTTTAGCACGGAGGGGCGCAAGAATTCAAGAAAACAATCAAGCCTGCGAGCCTGAAAAAATTTGCCCAGCCGTCACTACGAGCGTAACGAGGCAATCTCGTTTTTTATCGCTCTGCATGAACGCTGCAATCTCGTTTGCGGCCGCTCAGGATAAACTCAGCTCAAAAATTCGGTCATTTCATCAATGAATCAATATGTTGCATAGTTTCGTTATCCCTTGACTATTAACAGGACAAGATATATCCTTATTATAGATGGATAGTAGGTAGATAACCGCCATGGTTGCTTAAAAAGAGCTGTTAGGTAACCTGGAAAGGAAGTGTATTCTATGAAAAACTCAATGAAATATTGGTTGATCGTCGCCATGGTAATGGTTGGCGCGTCTCTCCTGTTCAGCGGCAGTGCCGGTGCTGTGATTGTAGCGCCTCAACCGAGCACCATAATGATCGGCACCATGCCAGCCGCGAGTCCCGTGTTCGGAAGTGGCATTGCTGCAGGATCAGTGTTTGCACCGAGACCTGTCTTCAGTCAACCGTTCGTCCAGCCGTTCTTCCCGTTCTTCCGCCCGTTCTTCCCGTTCTTCAACCCCTTTAACCCGTTCTTCAACGAAGAACCCTTCTTCGGGGTGGGTGCGGAAGCGGGCTTTGTCGATTAGGACCTGTCGCTTGCTCGTTATTGAACAGGAAAGGCGGGAGTGAAAGAGGTTTTGAGAGAGCTAAGGGAGTAATCCTTAGCTCTCTTTTTTTTCGAACATCTTTTCAGGTATGGCAAGGCGAAAATTTCTCATTACCCCCCTTCTGTTTCCGCTGAGGCCATATAAAGCGGAGAAGAGTTGCATTGCCCCTGATTTTTCGATAGCTCAGTCCTGAATTTTCCGCTTGTGCATGAATTCCGATTCTTGTATAGTGCTCGATATGCCGGTAAAATCATCGAAATCAAAAAATATCACCAGGCTCATCAGGCCGCAGGTACGCAAGCTCACCGCCTATCACGTCGACGAAACGCCGGTACGGATCAAGCTTGACGCGATGGAGAACCCTTTCCCTCTGCCCGGGGCGATACGGCGGGAGATCGCCGTTGCCGTGAAAAATGCCCCCATCAATCTCTACCCCGACCCCTCTGCAAAGGCGGTGAAGAAGGCGATTGCGGCGCTGTGGAACATGAAACCGGAGCAGATAGTCCTGGGCAACGGGTCCGACGAACTCATCCAGGCCATCATCCTCGCCTTCGGCGGGCCGGTTCTCATTCCGACGCCGACCTTCGCCATGTATGATATCACGGCGCGGGCACTGGGACAGGCAGTCGAGACCGTTCCGCTCGGGGAAAATTTCGAGCTCGACGCGGATATGATGCTCAAAAAGGCAAAAGAGAGCAAAGCGAAGATCATCTTCCTTGCCTGTCCCAATAACCCCACGGGCAACCGGTTTGACGATCACGCAGTACGGAAGATCCTGGAAGCTGCCAACGCCGCCGTCGTCCTCGATGAGGCCTATTTCAGCTTTTCCGGCAAGACGTACCTTCCGCTCCTGAAAAAATATCCGAACATGATCATCCTGCGAACGCTCTCGAAGATCGGATTTGCCGGACTGCGCATCGGCGCGCTCACGGCGGCCCCGGCAGTGGTCGACGAACTGAACAAGATCAGGCTGCCCTATAATATCAATATGCTCTCGCAGACCGCGGCAGTGACGGCCCTCCGGCATCGCGACGTAATCGAAAAGCAGATTTCCCTGTTGATTTCAGAGCGGGAAACGCTCTATAATAATTTGTCGCAGATGCGAACGGCATCACGGCCTACCCTTCGGAAACGAATTTCCTCCTGATAAGAACGTCAGCGGACGCTGCGCGCGTACACGAGGCGCTCAAGAAGGCAGGCATTCTGGTCAAGAACCTCAGCAGGCCCGGCCCGCTCAAGAACTGCCTTCGCGTAACCGTCGGGACGCCGGCGGAAAACCGGGAGTTTTTGAAAACACTGAAAAGTATTTTGGACACCGATTAGACTACTGAGCATTCACGAAGTTGATCGGGAATCAGGTTCTTTCAAGCGTGGGTCCCGTAGAGGCATTCGTGGACACATCAAGAGTCTGAAGGAGAATCGAATGCCGCGAAAAGCAACGATCGAGCGCAAGACCAAGGAAACGGACATCAGGATCTCTTTGGACCTGGACGGATCAGGGCAATACAACATCAAGACTTCGGTGCCGTTCATGGACCACATGTTCTCCCACGTGGCGAAGCACGGCTTCTTCGACCTAATGATCAAGGCCAAGGGGGACACGGAGATCGACGACCACCACACGGTGGAAGACCTCGGAATCGCCTTCGGCCAGGCGCTTAAAAAGGCCCTGGGAGACAGCACGGGCATCCGCCGCTACGGCGATGTTACCGTGCCCATGGACGAGACCCTCGCTCAAGTCGTGATGGACCTGTCCGGCAGGCCGTACCTCGCGTACCAGGTGGAGCTGCCGAAAAAGTACAAGCTGAAGGACTTCGATCCCGGGCTGGCGGAAGACTTTTTCCAGTCCGTCGTGAATCATGCGGGGATGAACCTGCACATCCGACTCCATTACGGCCGCGACGTTCACCACATGCTCGAAGCCATCTTCAAGGCCTTCGGCCGGGCCCTGGACCAGGCGACAAGCCTCGATCCGAGGATCAAGGGCGTGCTTTCGACGAAAGGCAAAATCTAAAATACAATTGGACGCGGATGAACGCAGATTGACGCGGATAAACCAAAATGATATTGGTATGAGGGAAAGATCTAACCGACCTTTTCCGTTCCCTCCTTATCACTCAACAATTTGATTTTCATCTGCGTTCATCTGCGGAAATCTGCGTCCGGATATCTCTCAAAATATGATTGCGATTATTGATTATGGAATGGGTAACCTGCGGAGCGTTCAGAAGGGCTTCGAGCGCATGGGCCACGAGGCCGTGGTCACGAGCGAGGCGAAGACGATCTTGAGCGCCTCGAAAGTCGTGCTGCCCGGCGTGGGGGCCTTCCCGGACTGCATGCGGAACCTCCGGGAGTACGGTCTCATCGACGCGGTCCACAAGAGCATCAGTTCGGGTAAGCCGTTCCTGGGCATCTGCCTCGGTCTTCAGCTCCTCTTCACGGAAAGCGAGGAGTTCGGGATCTCGAAGGGTCTCGACATCATCAAAGGCCGCGTGGTTCGCTTCAAGGGCCCAGCCTTCGACAATCAACAACAAGCAACGATCGACAACTGAAGGTCCCCCACATGGGCTGGAATTCGATCTCGATCAAACGCCGCCCCCCGGCTCTTCAGGATGTTCCGGAGGGCAGCCACGTCTACTTCGTCCATTCCTTCCATGTGGTTCCGGAAGACAAGGGCGTGATCGCGACGACGACGCCCTACGGGTTTGAGTTCGTTTCGAGTATCTGGAAGGACAACATCTTCGCATCGCAGTTCCACCCCGAGAAGAGCCAGGCGGTGGGGCTGTCGATCCTGAAGAGATTCGGAGAACAGAAAGGATAGCCAGGAGCAAGGAAGAATCAAGTAGCAAGGAGATCCAAACCTTGCTACATGCTTACTAGCTACTTGCTACTGAGGTTTTTCATGTTAATCATCCCGGCAATCGATTTAAAAGAAGGCAAATGCGTGCGCCTCGAACAGGGGCTCATGGACAAGGCCACGGTCTACTCCGACGACCCCGCGACCACGGCCCGGCACTGGGAGTCCCAGGGTGCTGAGGTCCTGCACGTGGTGGACCTGGACGGCGCCTTCGCAGGCGCGCCCAAGAACCTCGATTCCATCAGGGCGATCCGCGCCGCGATCAAGATCCCCATCGAAGTCGGCGGCGGCATCCGGGATATCGCCACGATCAGTTCCTTGGTCGCCATCGGCATCGACCGCATCATCCTCGGGACAGCGGCGATAGAGAACCCCGCTTTCGTGCAGGAAGCCTGCGGGAGGTTCCCGGGGAAAATCATCGTCGGCATCGACGCCAAGGACGGCATGGTGGCGATCAAAGGGTGGGCTGAAGTTACCAAGGTCAAGGCCGTGGACTTGGCGCAGCAGATGCAGGACTATGGAGTCATCGCCATCATCTACACGGACATAAAGCGCGACGGCATGCTGACCGGCCCGAACATCGAGGCCACGAAGGCCTTGGCCGAGTCGCTCAGGATCCCGGTCATCGCGTCCGGGGGAGTCCACACGATGAAAGACATCGAAAATCTGATGGCGGTCAGGTGCAACGGCGTAACCGGCGTCATCACGGGCAAGGCGATATACAGCGGCTCGCTGAACCTTCGCGAGGCCATCCAGTACGTGCGACTCCAGGACAACCGGTGAATATAACTGATTGCCCGTCAGGTGAATAAGGGCGAGCAATGTTGACCAAAAAAATCAGCCCCTGCCTTCTTCATCTTTCCCCTCTCCCCTCGCGGGAGAGGGCGGGGTGAGGGGGCGCAAAGGACAGCAAAGAATCCATGTTAACAAAACGAATCATACCCTGCCTCGATGTCAAGGCCGGCAGGGTCGTAAAAGGCGTGAGCTTCGTGAACTTGCGCGATGCCGGCGACCCCGTAGAGATCGCGAAGATCTACGACGATCAGGGGGCCGATGAACTGACGTTTCTGGACATCACCGCGTCGCACGAGGAGCGCGGCATCATCCTGGATGTGGTCAGGAGGACCGCCGAGCAGGTCTTCATGCCCCTGACCGTGGGCGGCGGCATCAAGGTCTTAGACGACATCAGGAGCCTGCTCCTGGCCGGTGCGGACAAGGTCTCGATCAATACCACCGCGGTCCATGATCCCGAATTCATCAAGGCGGCCTCCATGCGCTTCGGCAGCCAGTGCATCGTCGTCGCCATCGACGCCAAACTCGTCGTTGCGCACGACCCGGATTTCAAGCCACCCCTCGCCTGGGCAAACGACCCGAAGTATGCTTCTCTGTTGCTTTCGCAATCCACAATCCGCAATCCGCAATCCGAAATCCGCTGGGAGGTTTACACCCACGGAGGCAGAAAGCCGATGGGCATCGACGCGGTCGCGTGGGCGCGCATGATGGAGGAATACGGTGCAGGCGAGATTCTCTTAACAAGCATGGACCAGGACGGCCAGAAGAACGGCTACGACCTCGAACTCACGCGGGCAGTCGCGGAAGCGGTCACGATCCCGGTCATCGCCTCGGGCGGCGTCGGAAATCTCGAACACATCTATGAAGGTTTTACGAAAGGCAAGGCCGACGCGGCGCTCGCTGCCTCGATCTTCCATTTCAGGGAATACACGATAAGGCAGGCGAAGGAATACTTGAGAGAACGGGGCGTGCCGGTGAGGTTGTGAACTGCGTTTTGCTACCCCTCAAGAGAAAGCGGCCCCGGGAATCCGACGGGGCCGCTTCTGTTTGGCGTTATGTTGTGCGTCCTTACTTCGCCTTTACTTCTATCTCGGCCGCGCGGGACTCGTACTTCACCGTCACTTTTGCGCCCACCTTCAGGTCGCCCTTGACCTTCGTGTTAGCGTCCTTGGCCATTTCAAACTTCTCGCCGTTCTTGTCCACCACGATGACATTGTCCTTGATCTCCAGAACCTTGCCGGTGAACTGATAGGTCTTGCCGGCGAATGCCGCTGATGCAACAAACATCACTGCAGCTGCAACGAGTACTGCCAGGGTAAAACGCTTCATTGAATGCCTCCTCTCTTGAATTGAAATAATGGAACTATAACGAATCAGGAGAACGCTGTCAAGGGCCTGCTCTATCCTTCCCGTCGCTCTCTAGCCAACGACCTCGTACCTGCTCTGCACGAGCCCATCGGGAAATTGCCGTGTCTCGATGTGCCGCAACCTGATATCGCGCTTGAGCGGTCCGAAGAGCGGGATGCCGCTCCCGATCAGGATGGGAATTCGTGTAATGATCAGCTGCTGAATCAAGCCCTCGTCAAGAAACCCCTGGATCGTCTTGCCGCCATCAACATAGACATGCCTCGCTCCCTCTTCTCTAAGCCACCTGACCAGCTCGCGGGGGGTGTATGACATGGACTTTACAGACCGTGCGATGGGTTTCGGGATATTCACCGGGCCGTGACTGAGGACAATGACGGGCTTGCTCCCGTATGGCCAATCGGAGAAGGCCAGCATCTTGTCAAAGGTCTTGCGTCCCATGACGAGGACGTCAACGGTGTCCATGAATTCCTTATACCCGTAATCCTCCGCGCCAGGGGCAGGCAGCCAGTCGATGTCGCCGTTTTCCCTGGCAATGAACCCGTCAAGACTGGTTGCGATATACGCGGAAGCTTTCAAGGTCTTCATCGTTGACTCATATTGATCTGCGAGACATAAAAACAGCCGAAGCATTGTACCTCGGCTGTAATTTTTGTTCCTGCCGCGTGGTCCTCGCGTGCATGACCGACTCCATCTTCGTGCGCGCTAATTTCACCACAACGTGGGATTTCTCCGCTCTGCCTCCATATTAGCACAGGACGGCAACCCCTGTAAGTCGGACGTGCAAATATGCTCAGCAGTCCTTCAATCTGGATGCAGTTGATTACATAATACTGTTTGAATCATGGATGTTATGATATAGTTTTTTTATAAGATAAAACTTTCTGAACTCCACAGGAGCTGTATGTTTTTGAAATTGCACAGCACCTGTCGTATTTTCCATAATCCGGAGTTCATGAGGGAACGTGGTCGTGTTTTCTCCGCCGTGAGAGAAAGGAGCCGTTATGCTACACATGGGGCAAGACCCCGCGAAAAACCGGCGTATCGCCTCTATGACGGGGGCGGGAGGGAGATTCGGGTACCAGGAAATGATTGACCGCTGCGTCACGGGCCGATGTCATCCTGTTCGGCGAGATCCACGAACACCCCCTTGTTCATTGGCTGCAGTTGGAATTGACTCGAGACCTCTGTCGAGATCAAAAAGGACGATCTGATGCTCGGCGCGGAAATGCTGGAGGCGGACAACCAGCTGATCGTGGATGAATATCTGGCGGGTCTCATCGAGCATGAGCACCTGGCGAAGGAGGCCAAGGTTTGGGATAATTACGATGCGATTACCGTCCGCTCGTTGATGTTGCCAAAGAGCGCGGACTTCGGTTCATCGCGACCAATATCCCGAGGCGATATGCCAGCCTCGTCGCCCGGGAGGGAATGAAGGCGCTGGAACGTCTGTCCGATGAGGCAAAGAAATCATATCGCTCCTCTTCCCATTGTGCTGGATCTTTCAACACCGGGATACAAGCAGGCCATGGAGATCGGCATGGCCCATGGAGCGCATATGGACGCTCAGAACTTCGTCGCCGCGCAGGCGATCAAGGACGCAACCATGGCGTACTTTATCCTGAAGAACCGCGGTCCGAAGGAATTGTTCATCCATTATAACGGTGATTATCATTCAAAGGACCGCGGCGGGATCTGCTGGTATTTAAAACAGTATGATCCGGAGATCATGGTCCGGACCATCTCCTCGGTCAGCAGGGACACGCCTGGGTTTGACGATGAATGCAAAGGCCTTCGGCTGATATTGTCCTTGTCGTTCCAGCAGCCTTGGAGAGACGCTCTTCCTGACCAGCGGAGAGAGACTGAATCACGAGGTGCTGTTTCACTGGCAGTGCGCTAACCCTCGCTTCCCTACGAATCTAGGACAAAAGGCCTAGATCCCTTCTTCAAATTCCATCTTTCGGCGGATTGCCCCCTCCCCTTCATAACCATATACTCCATAGCATAACTTAAAGGTTTAGGATTTTTCTCCATGACGATTTTGGATTCAACCGGAAAACCGTAGAAGACGCCTTGCCGGGCGAAGATCATATCTGGCCAGGAAAGGAGATGATAATCCGGAAGTCAGGCCTGCCTTATTCACGTAGCGCAAAAACGGATCAGAGAGGAGAACACTATGAAAAAGATTTTTTTTGCCGTAATGGTTGTAAGCCTGTTGATCGTTGCTTCATCCGCTTTTGCCGATAGCAGCGGAAGTTTTACCGCAGCCGGGACTTCGGCGGCATGTACCGCATCGCCGGCCGTTTTCAACACGAACACCGGTAGCTTCGGGGGCGACACCCTGAGCGGCGGCACTAGCCTGACGTCCTTCATGACGTCGATCCAGACGCCGAACGGGCAGGGGACCTCCTTGCTCATCAGGCCCTCGCTCGCCACTGGGCTCTTCACTTCGACCAAGCTCTCAACAACCGTCAATAATGCGACGGCCGATGTCGGGATCATGGTCTGCGTCTATGTCGACCCGACCCTCGATGTGAATGGAAAAGTCACGAGCACCGGACTTCAGGTGAGTCCCGCCAACTGCATTGTCTACGACCAGAGAATTCAACAGGTAAGCAACACACTCTTCGGCAATCTGGCCACATGCGTGTCCATTCCGACCGCGATAGCCTGTTCCACGGACGCCGACTGCCCCGCCGGCGACGCCTGCGGGACCACGGGCGTATGCATGGCTCCCGCCCCGGGATGCAGTTTCGACATGCTGTTGACCACGCTCTCCGCGCACAGCTATGACTATGTCGTGCCCAATATGACGAACGGCAACCATAAGGTTGTGATGCAGTGGGGCATGATAGGCACGAACAATAATACGTCAGGCGGCAGCACACAGGCCTGCGTCGGCCCGGTGTCCCTCACCGTTCAGCAGGTAAAGAACTTCCATAACAGCCAGACGATCTCGTTCACCAGTAATTAAGCTTGTCGTAAGACTCGCTTGAGATCACCAGATAAACAGGCGGGCCGGCCCTCAGTATCAATCGACTGAGGACCGGCCTGCATTTTTTATCGTGGCATCTGTGAAAGCGTTTATTCCCAACTCGCCCCATTATCTCGGGCGCGGACAAAAAGAGACGGAGGGTCGATTCATGAGAGTCTCTCAACAGCAGTTCATCGAAGGATTGAAAGTGCCACGGAAGCTCCAATTCGGGAATGTAGAGCATATAAAGCTTCGCGATCAGATCGCCTACCGTAAACAAATTCTTGTGGAAGGCGTCGTTTGTTGGCGTTGCGAAGGTAAGATGGTCTATGTAAGAAGGGATGGCCGCATCTTATTCTGGCGATGCGCTTGCGGAGAGACTCTCGCGACGGACCGCGACGGAGACTCGAGGTTTACCTCCTAAGCGCCTCGTACCGCGCATACAGACTGCGTGAGGGCCTCCTTTGAATGGCACCTTGATTTTGATGCATAGTGGAAAAGGATTCAAGGGAGGACAAGGGCCCATCACTCCCAATCCAGAAGCCTTTTCTGCCCCGTGATCTTCTGGATCTCGGTAATGTCCTGGGAGACCTCAAGGCAGCCGCGGTATTTGCCCGCAGAATCCCTCACCGCGAAGTAGCGGATGTGCAGCACCTTTCCGCGCATCTGGATCCAGAACTCTGCGACACTCTTGGTCCCCTCCTTGAACGAAGAGAGGATCTTCTCCACCATGTCCACGCTCTTCGGCGGATGGCAGTTCTGGACCTTTCTCCCGATCACTCCCGGGCTCCTGGGGAAGATGCGCTCGGGGCTCGCCGAATAGTACGCGACCTCGTCGTTCTCGTTTACGAACGAGATGTCTACGGGCAGGTGCGTCATGATCAGGTTCACCTGCTCCGCGGTGAGCTGGCCCGTGTCGAGGTTCAAGCTTCCGACCTTTTCTGCGAGTAGTTCCTGCTGGAACGAGCTGGGGGCGGGTTTCCACTCCGTCTCGGGCTTGATCCAGGCGTAGCCGATCTCCTCCTCGCCTTTTCTTACCTTTGCCCATTCATCCTCGGAGAGCGTTTCAAGCGTCATGGGAAAGAGAATGTGCTCCTCCTTATAGATCATGTCGTTGACCATCTTGACCAGCGCCTCGCCGGCCACCTTCTCCATCCTGCCTTCCACAACGCGTTTCCGAACGTCCTTGATGAAACCGCGGATGTCGTCATGGAGCGCCCACATGACCTTGGACGGTCCCGTGATACCCTTTGTCTCTACGATCGGAAAGAGCTGGTTCTCCTTTCGCAGGAAGTGTTTGTCAATTTCCGCGAGACGGTCGAGGATAGCCAGGAGCTTAAGCTTATCCTTCGCATAATCGGTGATTCCCTCCGCTTCCTTGAGGATGCCTTCACAAGCCCTGTTCTCCAGCATGAGCGTATGGACCGGATGGCCGGCGGGCAGCCCGGGCACGGTCTTGTGCTCCAACGCCTCCTTGAAGACCGAAACGTGCACCTCGCAGAGGTTCTTGATCTCGGTCTCGGGCATGCCCTCGGCAATGAGCTTCTGCTCCATCTGCGCGATCTCCCAGGGCGCCACGTCCTTGATCAGGTCGTGGAACTTCTGTTTCTGCGACTCCGCATCCTTACCCGCGTGGAGCTCCTTGATGATCTCCTTCATCTGGTCGATCTTCAGGTCCTGCTCATCAGGCCCCCCTTCCCCGTAAGATACGGCGACCGCATCATTGGTCTTCTTCCTGATCTCCGCCGCGAGGTCGTCGATGAGCTTTTTCACATCCATGCCGCCGATCATCGCCACCTTGCCGAGGGAAGCAATCCTGCCCACGGTCTTTCTCATGAACGGATTGTCGAGCATCTTGAATTCCGGGTTAAGCTTTACCAGAAAGTCCTTTAAAAAGGGATAACGGGATATGACGTCGTTAACTTTTGTCTTCGGGCTCAGGTCCATGGCTGCCTCCTTTTTTTATCAACTATAGCACGGGCGGACGGCGGAAGCATATGATTTGTGTCATGACAACGGTGATTGAGATCATTACAATCCACGCTGCTTTTTACGAGGTTTTATGATATTCTTTTGATACGAGAGGGAGAATAAAATGACCAAGAAGACGATCTATATCATATCCGATGCCACCGGCCAGAGCGCCTTGCACATCCTGAGGGCGGCACTGGTGCAGTTCGATCACGCAAATGCAAAAATTATGGTCTTCCACGATATCGATTCAAAGGCCGGCCTCAACAGGATTCTCGACCAGGCCCGGCAAGCCAAGGCCCTCATAGCCTTTACGTTCGTGAAAAAAGGGATGAGGTCCCTTGCCAGCGCGTATTGCCGGAAGCACGAAATCTTCCATCTCGACATCCTGGGCCCGCTCATAAACAACCTCTCTTCCTATCTGCGGCTCGAACCGCTCGAAACCCCGAGCCTCTTGAGAAAGGTCGATGAGCGGTACTTTAAACGTATCGATGCGATCGAGTTCACGGTTGATCACGACGACGGCAGGGACACCGCGCGCCTGAAGGACGCCGACATCGTCATCGTCGGTCTCTCGCGGACCTCCAAGACGCCGACGTCTTTCTTTCTCGCCCAGGAGGGTTATAAGGTCGCGAATGTCCCTATTGTTCCGGGAATCGACTTGCCGGAAGAGCTCGAGGAAATCGACCAGCACAAGATCGTCTGTCTCAACATCGACGCCGCAGTCCTCCAGAAGGTGAGGAAGGTCCGTCAGAAAAAGTTCGGTCTCAAGCCCAGCTACAGCGACTTAAAAAAAGTCTTTGAAGAGGTCGAGTATATCTGGGACCTTGTCAAGAAGCATAGGGCCTGGAAAATCGTCGATACGACGAACAAGTCCATCGAGGAGACGGCCTGGGAGATCATCCATGCTGTTTACGGGGATGAACATGACGAATATACTTAGGCCGGCACGTTGTTTACAAAAATGGTAAAAGAAAAGGCGGGATAAATCCCGCCTTTTTGCGTTTGTTGTTGTATTTCGTTCTGCTCAGAATACCTGCTCCGCTTTCCGCTGAACAGACCCTTCGCTTTGTTCTGGGTGACGATGAACCCGTCACTTCTTCGCCGCAATCCCCTTCTTGATCGCATTGACCACGCCGTCGCTGCTCGTTTCCTTAATGGTGAGCAGCATGCCCTTCTTGTCGTAGTAGCCGATCAGGGGCGCGGTCTTTTCATTGTAAACATCCAACCTCTTGGAAATGGCCTCCACGGTCTCGTCCGCGCGCTGGATCGTCGGGCTTCCGCACTTCTTGCACTTGTCGCCCGGCGCCGGCGGGTTGCTCTTTATGTTGTAGATCTCCTGGCAGGACGAATTGGAGCAGGTCCGGCGGGTCGTCAGGCGGTCCAAAATCACGTCACGGGGCACATCGATGTTCGCCACGAGGTCGAGCTTGATGTTGAGCTTCTTCAAAAGCGCGCCCAATGCATCGGCCTGCGGGATGGTCCTCGGAAACCCATCGAGGAGGAAGCCCTTCTGGCAATCCTTCTCCTGGAGTCGTTGCTCCATGATCCCCATGATGAGCGAATCGGGGACCAGGTCGCCCCGGTCCATGTAGCCCTGCGCCTCTTTGCCGAGCGGCGTGCCGGCCTTCACCGCGCCGCGCAGGATATCGCCCGTCGAGATCTGCACCGAGCCTTCGAGCTGCGTCAAAAGCTTCGCCACCGTGCCCTTGCCCGCGCCCGGCGCGCCTAATAAGATGATACGCATGAATGGAACCTCCTTAAGATGTGGTGTAATAGTGGTGCATCAAGGCGGCCATTATCTTACGATCGGGAGGAAAAATCAAGAGAAATGTCGGATTACTCACTCTGCAAATATTCGGTGATCTTCTCGCCCAGCGTCTTGAAGATCCATTCGAACTTCGCGTCGTCCGATTCGAGGAGCGTTACGCGGAAACCCCGAAGATCGCAGTTGAATCCGGTCAATGGCACCACGCAGATGCCTGTTGCAGCCAGGAGATAGTAGACGAACCGCTTGTCGAGCGCCACGTCCTTGACGAGCCGCTCCGCCATCTCTTTTGCCCCGGCATTCGCGATAGAGAGCCTCTGGTTCGGGGTCAGCACGTTCTCCCTGAACATCACCGTCATATAGAAAGCCCCGTTCGTCTGGTTGACGATGATGCCCGTGATGTCCTTCAGGAACCCGAAGGCAATGCGCGATCTTTTTTCATACACCGCGTTCCGGTGGGCGATATGCCCCTCGTACCGGGGGTCGCCCATGATGGAGGGGATCACCCTCTGGGGAAGCGTGGTGGAACAGACCTCGAGCATCTTGTCGTCCACGATGCTCTTGATGTATTTCGCGAAGACGGGGTCCTTGTCCGCGTTGTAGACCTCGATCCATCCGCACCGCGCGCCGGGCCAGGGGAGCTCCTTCGAGATGCCTTTCATGGAGATGCCGCACACGCCGTTGATCACGTCGGCCAGCGGGACCGACTTTGTCCCGTTGTAGGTAAGGTTGATGTAGATCTCGTCACAGACCACGAAAAGGTCATATTCCTTCGCGATGGCCACGATTTCGAGAAGGACCTCCCGCGGGTAGACCGCGCCCGTGGGGTTGTCCGGGTTGATGACCAGGATGCCCGAAATGGACGGATTGTACTTCACCTTCATCCTGAGGTCGGTGAGGTCCGGGTACCAGTGATTGTTCGGATCGAGCCGGTAGGAGACATATTCCGAACCCGCGTGCGAGGCCTCCGCCGACGAGTGGGTGCTGTAGGCCGGGCTGGGGCCGATGACGCGGTATTCCTTGCGGAGCTGTCCGTAGACCTTGCTGATCGCGTCGCCCAGGCCGTTGAAGAAGATGATGTCCTCCTTCGTGATCTTGACGAGGCCGTTTTTGTTCGCCTTCAGGGCCAGGTACTCCCGCGTCGCGTCGAGGCCTTTCGTGGGCGAGTAGGCGTAGGTCAGGTCCTCCTTCATCATGCTGGTGATGATATCCTTGATCCAGTCCGGGAGCTTTCTCCCCCTTCTGCACCGGGTCGCCGATATTCTCCCAGTTGATCTCGATCCCCAGTTTTGCGAATTCCTTGGCAACGGCTACGATCTCCCGGATCTCGTACTTGAGCTCGTCGGCGCCGAGTGAAACGATGTTGTTTCTCATGATGCTCCTTTGTATACGCCTTTGATCAGTAGCTCTACGCAGTACTATTTCCGTTCATGCATCGATTCCAGCAGGGTACGGAGCTCGTGAATCCAGCGAGCTTTGATTTAGCTTGTAGTGTCCAGAGAACTGGATTCTGCCGTTAGTGCATTCGTGAGTGACGGAAACTTGGCTCTGTTGTGAATCGGTTTAGATAGAACTTTCATCTTACCAAATTAGTCGGTGCGGAGTAAAGCCAAATTTTGGTTTCTCCCCCACGCGGGGCTGTCAGCCCGCCCGCAGCCTCTTGTCCACGGAGGCCCGGACAATGGAGATGGCCTGCCTGATTTCACCGGTGTCCGGCAGCAGGCCGGCCAGCCTGTCGATATACCGCCGCTCCAGCACCACCCGCAGCGAGGAGGTAAAATTAAGGTCATACAGCCAGGCGAGCTGAAGCAGCTTGAAGTCGTTCAAGGTCGTGAGGTCGGACTTTTTAGCCATCTCCCCCCTCGCGAGACAAGCCAGGACTGCGCGCGAATACCCGGGCTCGTCCGGCAGCCCGATCGCCACGGCCTCTGCCCTGCTCTCTTTATCCTGCCCAAAGAAGTCGATCACCACCCGCATGATATCGAGTTTATCCGCGTCGCGGACCAGCCTGGCGAACAGCAGTGTCAAGGGATCGAGTTTCTTCGGGAGGGAAAAGACATTGTGAAGGGTTATGGCATGGACGATCAAGTCCCGGTCCCGCATCGGCAGCCCCTGGAGCACGTCCTTCTCCAGGAGCACTTTTACTCCGAGGGCCGCATGGTTCACCGAGATGCTGTCATCGAAGGTTCTGTACTGCTCATACTGGGAAAATCTGCCCACATCATGGAGCAGGGCGACCGCCTCGGCGAGGAGCGTTTCCTCTTCGCCAAGCCCGAGGTCACGGGCGATCCGCAGGGCGTTTCGGCAGACCTCGTAGGTGTGGTCCTGCTTGATAGCGATGTTCCGCTGGTCTTCTGGGATGGGCGTGGCAAAGGAGGCGCTATAGCCGGCAAACCAGTTTTTGAGTGAGGTAAGATCTGCCTGATTCATGATCGCATAGTTCCCGAAGGATTGGTGATTGTACTGCAACAGCATGCGTGAGTCAAGAAGCGGCACGGTCAAGTTCCTTTTATAAATTCTTTGGCATGTGCTAAAGTGATGCCGTGAAGCCGATTCCTGATGCTACAAGTCGATGAAGCGAGATTCTTGAACCGGTTTGAACAGACCAGCGTCTCGAGGCAGAGAATTGAAGGAGGTATATGTTCATCCGCGAATTGAACGACTGCCCCGAATTCATCGCCGGAGACAACTGCGTCCTGCGCGAGATTCTGCACCCGGCCAAGGAGGACCTCGCCCTTCGTTACAGCCTTGCGCATGCGGTCGTAAAACCCGGCGATACGACCTGGGAGCACCGGCTTCGGACCTCGGAGGTCTACTATATCATCGAAGGCGAAGGCGTCATGCACATCAACGGAGAGTCCTCGCCCGTCCGTTCCGGTTCGACCGTGTACATCCCGCCCATGGCAAGGCAGTGCATCACGAATTCAGGAAAAAAAGACCTCGCGTTCATCTGCATCGTCGATCCCGCCTGGCGCAAAGAGGATGAAGAAGTGCTGTAAAGCCCGTCATCAAAGTCGTCATTCCCGCCTGCATTGCAGCCCGCCCAGAGACTCAAAGGGTGCTGGACAGAGGAAGTCACATTGAGATATTTTTTCATTATTCAACGGGCTTTTCTCTGTTTACCCCCTGTGCCGCCTTTTCGGGTCCATCACTATTACGTATTGCTTTTTTTCTGATCACGATTTATCGTGTACAGGGTTTATGCATGGACGTCTCTGATGGCACGATTATGATAAAATTGAATTAGTGGACAAATATTAAATAATCCTTTTGCATTAGAGGTATCACGGTGATTCCGCAGCATAAAAACGAAGCGCCGCAGCCGAGAGACCGCCGCAGGAAGACAGTCGTACACCATCGATCTATCGCTCTCGACCATGATGCTGATCGTGCTCTTTGCAGCCGGCGTATGGGTTTTGATCCGGCTCCTGCCCGTCGTTCTCGTCGCTCATCATGGCACTTATCATCGTCGGCACCATGAGTCCGGTGGTCCGCTGGCTTCATGATGCACCGCGTGCGCAGGGGCGCAGGCATCGCGATCGTTTTTATTTCTTTCGTGGTCATCGCCGTTCTCATCATCACCCTGCCGATGCCGGCGCTCCTGCAACAGGCGGCGAACCTGATCGAGCAGGAGCCGGTGCTGCGGGCGCGCGTTGTCGACTTTCTCGCCGTTTCCCCTCTGACGGCCCCCTTCGCGGATGCCCTGCGGCGAGATGCACTACGACGTCCTGGCGAAGACCGCCGCCATGACGCTATTCTCTTACTCGTCGCGGATCGCCGAGATCTTCGCGTACAGCGCGGGCGCCTTTTTTCTCGCGCTTTATATGATGATCGATCGCAATCGCCTTCGGGGAGGGCTCTACGCGGTCGTACCCCGCTCACACCACATCCGCCTCTCCCATATCCTGTGGAACATGGAGACGATCGTCGGCGGATACATTCTCGGTCAGATGATCACGTCCGCGCTGATGACAGCCTTCGTGTTTGTCCTCCTGACGGCGTTCAGGGTGCCGAACGCGTTGGCGATCGCGGTGTTTGCCGGCCTCGCGGACGTTCTGCCGTACATCGGCGTCTTCCTCTCGATGGGCCCCACGGTCCTGGCTACCCTCACCCAGGGCCCGGCCGTCACCATCATCGTTCTCGTCCTGATGCTCGCCTACGAGGAGTTCGAAAGCCGCGTTCTCGTGCCCCGGATTTACGGTCGGGCGATGCGCCTCCCTTCGTCCGTCATTCTTTTTTCGCTCCTCGCGGGCGCAGCCCTGATGGGAGTCATGGGGGCGTTTCTCGCGCTGCCGGTAGCTGCAACGATACGGATGCTCATCGAGGAATTTGGCGGCGGGCTGCCGGGCGAGCCGGAACAGATCCAGGGCATGAAACTGCGGAGAAAGGATGACCTCAGCGTAGGCGGAGTACCTGCGGCGCACGGAAGGTCTGCCGGCCGAAGAGGCCGCGGCCATCGCTGTCGAAATTTCGCGGGCCCGCCGGAAGGAAATGAGCTCTCCGGAAAGGGCCGCGGAACCGTCCATCGGGGACGTGAAAAGCGAATGATATCCGCAGAGGTCCTTCAAATCAGGCACATTCCAAAGCCATTGCGGTTCGCTGTAATCTTATCCGAAAAAAACCATTTGCCATCTCTCTTCTCCTGCGTTATTATTACCAATTGTTGTTAAATCTTATGCCATTCCCGATAATTCTCCCGGCGACATGTTTTCATCATTAAGAACGGCGTCCCTCGCGGGCCTGCCCGGCATGATTGAAGCCGGGGGGAATGATGAGCGAGAGGCTTTAAGGTCAGTAAAATGCTCCAGGTCACGAACATCGAAAAATCCTATGGAAAGCAGGTGCTCTTTGACGGCGTCGGCTTTACCGTCAATCCGCGCGAGCGCGTGGGGCTCGTCGGCCGGAACGGCCACGGAAAATCCACGCTTTTCCGCATGATCCTCGGTGAAGAGCACCAGGATGCCGGCACGATCACGACTCCCTCGGGCTACACCATCGGCCATCTGTCCCAGCATATCCATTTCACCGAGGAGACGGTGATCAAGGAAGCTTGCCTCGCACTCCCGAA
The DNA here is from genome assembly GCA_963741205.1 of Nitrospirota bacterium. Classification (GTDB taxonomy): domain Bacteria; phylum Nitrospirota; class UBA9217; order UBA9217; family UBA9217; genus JAJYKN01. The sequence goes on along the minus strand of CAVUHW010000006.1, from coordinate 46,237 downwards.
AAACGAGGACCATATCGACGAGACCTACAAGGCCGAAGCGATCCTGCACGGGCTTGGGTTCACGAACGACGACTTCGACCGTCCACCCTCGTCGCTTTCAGGCGGTTATCAGGTGCGGCTGAACCTCGCCAAAGTGCTCGTCTCGGACTGCAATCTCCTTCTGCTTGACGAGCCCACGAACTACCTGGACATCGTCTCGGTCCGGTGGCTTACGCAGTTCCTGCGCGCCTGGAGGAACGAACTCATCATCATCACCCACGACCGCGACTTTATGGACAGCGTCACGACCCATACCATGATCATCCACCGCTGCAAGATGCGCAAGGTGGCGGGCGGCACCCAGAAGCTCTACGACCAGATCCTCTTGGAAGAAGAGATCTACGAAAAGACCCGCCAGAACGACGAGAAAAAGCGAAAAGAGGTCGAGCAGTTCATCAACCGCTTCCGCGCCCAGGCCACCAAGGCCAGCGCGGTCCAGTCGCGCATCAAGGCGCTTGCCCGGCACGAGAAGCTCGACAAGCTCGACGAGATAAGAACGCTCGATTTCAAGTTTCGGTCCGCGCCCTTTGAAGCCAAATGGCTCATGACCGTGGAAGACCTGTCGTTCGGATTTTCCCGAGACGAGCCCAAGCTGATCGACGGGCTTTCCTTCGCCGTCGGCAAGAAGGACCGCATCGCCGTGATCGGAAAGAACGGCAAGGGAAAGACCACGCTCCTGAACCTGCTGGCGCGTGAAATGTCGCCCACCCGCGGAGACGTGAAGCTCCACCCGAATACCAGGATCGCCTACTTCGGCCAGACGAACATCAACCGGCTGCGTCCCGAAAAGACCGCGCTCCAGGAGATCATGGATGCGCACCCGGACCATGCCCAGGGAGAGTCGCGCGCGATCTGCGGGCTCATGATGTTCGAAGGCGATAACGCGCTCAAGAAGGTGAGCGTGCTGTCGGGCGGAGAGAAAAGCCGGGTGCTCCTGGGCAAGCTCCTGGTCTCGCCCGCGAACCTCCTCATGCTCGACGAGCCGACGAACCACCTCGATATGGAGTCCATCGATTCCCTGATCGAGGCAATCGATGCGTTCGACGGCGCGGTCATCATCGTGACGCACAGCGAACTGATCCTGGAGGCCGTGGCGACCAAGCTGATCGTCTACGACAACGACGCCGTGTCGGTCTTTGAAGGGACGTACCTGGACTTCCTCGAACGTGTCGGCTGGAGCGACGAGGGAGGCGTGCGCGTCAAGAAAGCGAAGAAGCAGGAAGACGGCAGGAATGTAAACAGAAAAGACGCGAAGAAGCTGCGCTCCAGCATCGTGTCCGACAAATCCCGGGTCCTCAGCTCGCTCAAGAGCAGGATCGCGGCCCTCGAGGTGGAAATAACGAAGCTGGAGCAGGCCGTAGAACGCGACACGCAGGAACTGCTCGAGGCATCGGTCAAAGGCAAGGCCCTGACCATCAGGCAGCTATCCCAGTCCGTGAACGAGGCAAAGGCGAGGATCGAGACACTCTTTGCCGAGCTTGAGACGGTCACGACGGAGCACGACGCGAAGGCGCAGGAGTTCGACCAGCAACTGAACGAACTGGCGCAGATCTCGTGATCGGGGGTTTTGCAAAGACTGTTCTAGGCCGTCTTTGCGAGGAGCAGAGCGGTCCTGAGCGTAGCGAAGGAACGTGGAGCGAGATTTCTCGCGTCGTTCGGAACAGGCTCCCCAATTCGATTTTTCCGGCAATTATCAAAGGCGAGATTGCTTGGCCAAGCTCGACATAACGGCTTTTTACGGCCGCCCCCCGACTTTTGTAGCTGTTCTTTACGCTTTACCCCTCCTTCTTCAACCCTGCCTTTGTCCTTTTTCAGGAACAAGACCGACGACGCCCCCGCTCTCTGAATCGTACGAAGACAGTCACGACGTGCTCTCTAGTTTCGGCTTGAGAGCGCCGAAGACCTGCTCAGGAGAAATGATTTGCAGGCAGACGTTGTCGTCGCACGCGGTCTTGCGGTGGTTTGCCGCTGAAACGCAGGGCGAGCATGCCAACCCGGCATAGAGCGGCGTCGTGTCGCCGAGCGGCCTGTAGAGGTGCGGGGTTTCGGGACCGAAAAAGACGAAGGTCGGCATGCCGGTTACCGACGCAAAATGGGGCGGGCCGGAGTCGTTACTGAGCATGAAGGCGCTCAACGAATAAAGGGCAGGCAGCTCGGTGAGGGCCGTCTGTCCTGCAAAGTTTACGCACCGCTCGGAGTGAACGGACGAGACAAGGGCTTCTAGCCAGGCGCGCTCGCCCGCGCCCCCCGTAAGAAGGATGACGACATCGGCATAGAGATCCAGGATCATGCCTGCCAGGCGGACGTAATGTTCCTTCGGCCAGCGGCGGATCGGAAGCAGCTCGGATGCATTGGCGTTGAAAAGGATGATCCGGTGCCGTTTGCCGTCGTAGCTGGGATAAGCCCCTCTGATTTTCCCGCGCATTGACTCGCGCGCTGCTTCGGTTATGACGACCTTCCGCAGTTCCGTTTCCTGGTCCGCGACAACGGTTTTCGAGAAAGGATGCTCGGGTTTTTCGCTTAGCAAGGCGTTCGCGAGGGCGATAAAATTCTTCGCAATGTGCTGATGAGGGTTATAGGCGACCTTGTGGGTCAGAAAATCACCGCGGTAGAGCCCCTCCTGATAAAAAGCGTGGAACCCCACGGTGCGCTGCGCACCGGACGACGCTGTAAGGAGCGCGGTAAACCGGGAAAAAAGCTCCATGTCGATGACCGCATCAATGCGGCGGCGCCGTGTCCAGAGGGGGAACCGGCACGCATCCCTGATGAGCGGAACCAAACCCGACTCATCGATGGTATAGACATTCTCGGGAGGGACCGTCCCTAAGAGTTTCAGGCTTTCGCTGTTTTTCTTGAAGATTGCGAAATAGATGTTAATACCGGCAACACGTTTCAGCTTTTGCATCATCGGGTCCGCCAGGATCGTGCTCCCCATTTCGGAAAGTTCGATCAGCAGGATGTTTTTCGGCCTGGACGGCGCCGGACGACGGGCGGCAAAAAGCGCGAACAGTTTCTTGACGAGCGTCGCGACGAAACAGAGCGGCACGCCGGCGTAATAGTCCACTTTTCGCATCGTGTCGACTTTCACGGACCACTCCTCCTGCGATCATGCGCAATCTGCGCTTTCATGATGAATTTCGGGAACCCGAAACTCATGGGTGGGGTCAAGGGTCCCGGATTGCCGGATGGACCTGAACCGGATGCCTCAGCACTGAAAAAAGCCCTGTTCATTGGGCCTGACCCGCGCCGTATTCCCTGCGAACTCCGCTCTCCGGCCCCTTCACCTCATCCGTGAAAAGCCTGGAAAGCAGGAACAAGGCAAAACAGGTCGCCATGAGCGGGGACATCCAGACATTCGCCGCCTGAGGGGCCAGCAAGCGTTCGAAAAAGCGGCTGCCGACAATGGCGAATGCAATTGCCCGCCAGAAAAGTGCCGGCCACGAACCGCGACTCCACCAGGAAAGCCCGGGCAAGAAATACTGCAATGGCCGGCCCGAGCATTGCGTACGTATTGTTTTCCGTTCTCGGGCTGAACAGCATCAGATAGACGACCGCCAGTGAAAACAGGTAAATCACCGCATCGGCCGCATCATGCCGCCGGCGCGCCCCGAAGCAAAGCGCCAGCGTGCCGAATGCGGCGAGAATACGGATGATGGTCTGGACACGCTCCGGAACATCGATGCCGGCCTCCCGCAGCGCGGTGAACGGCGTCGTCCACCCTGTGCTCACGACGCCTACATGGGCGGCAGTCGTCATATTGCCCAGGCACGCCGCATACTGCTGAAGGACATAGTCGGGGCGCTGTGTGAGAAACGGGGATAATGCGACTGCAACCAGACCCAGGAGGACGCGCCAGCCCAGGGGACGATACACCGCCATGGCGAGCAGGGCGAGCACAATAGCGAGCGGCTTGACCGCCACGCCGAGGGAAAGCCACAGCGCGGCGCGCCACCACTTGCGGCGGGCGATATCGACGACCGCCAGGAGCATCATGCCGGTCATCGCGAGCGTCGCCTGGCCGTTTCGAGCACAGTCCCATGCCAGGGGGAGGGACACCAGCGTCATGAGCGGGAACAGTTCCGTTTCAGACCTCTCGCCTGCGAGCCGCGCGAAGCTCCGGATGCCCGCCGCGAACGTCCCGATCATCGCAAGGCGCCAAAGCGCCTCGCTCACAAGATAGGGGAGCATGGCAAACGGGATGAAGAGGATCGCCGCCTGCGGAAAGTAGACGAAACCGCCCACGCCGGTGCCTTCGTAAAGAGTTCCTCCGGCAAGCCAGCCCAGGGCGGCCGACCTGTAGGGACCAATGGCTGTCCGTTCGCTTCCAGCGGCAATCAACGCCGTGGTCACGAGCAGCAGGGCAGCCCAGCCCAGCCATGCATTCCGTACCGCGCGTCCGCCGCTCAGGACGTGAAAAATTCTGGTCATAAATAAGTACACGTTTTTTCCGGTCCCGCCAAGAGAGGCTTGTGCCGGGTCGGCGCGTCAACGCCGCCGCACTTCTGACGGTTTCATTCCTTCAGCCCCTCAGGCCGGGCTCTTTTACTTCGCGGCCGACAGTTGCGCGACCGTCTCCCTGATCTTATCGGCATCGGGAGCATTCGGCGCGAGCTCAAGATATTTTTGGAATTCCTTCAGACCTTCCTTCTTGTTATGCAGGTCGTAGGCCAGGACAACGGCAAGATTGCGGTGGGCGTTGGGGAACTTGGGATCAAGCTTGATCGCCTTCTGGTACTGTTCGACGGCCCTGTCGAACTTGCCGACCCCTCGGTAGCAGGTCCCCTGGTCGACCAGCACGTTCACGTTCTTCGGGTCAAGGGCGAGCGCTTTTTCATAGGCGTCGATCGCCTCGGGGTAGCGCTGCGTGTCCATGAGCGCGTCTCCGAGACTGATCCAGGCCGGAGCGCTCTTGGGCGACTGCTTCGCCGCGAGCTGCAGTTGGTCGATCTGCATCTGTGCGGGCGGAGCGGCGGGAGTATACGTCACCGGCTGCTGCTTTTGCTCCTGCTTCTGCTGGCATCCAAGAAACACCGTCACGATGAACAAAATCGACAATATCCTTACGGTCTTTTTCATACATCCTCCTTCATGAGTTCGGAGTTTAGAGTTGAGGAGTCTTGGAGTTACCGTAATCCCCTCGGCACCGCAGCCTCCCGACCCTTCTCCTGCCACGTTATTATCCCTTAATGAACGAACAGCAGTAGTCCGTCAGCTTCTTCACCTTCAGTTTGAATTTCGAATTTGCAGCCACCTCGAACGACTGTCCCCCCTTGAAGGGTTTCCACGCCGCATCGCCGGGAAGGAGCACGTCGAGCTCGCCCGACAGGATCTCCATGAGTTCCTTGTCCGCTGTGCCGAACTCGAATTCCCCCGGCAGCATAACACCAAGGGTCTTTTTGGATCCGTCGGGGAAAAGCACTGTCCTGCTCGTCACCTTTCCGTCGAAATAGATGTTCGCTTCCCTCACTACGGTAACGCTTTTAAATTCAGACATGCGCCGCCCCTTTCTCGCCGAAATACTGCAAGGTCTTTTGTACACTGTCTGCCCGTGCTCTGTCAACCAGAAAATCTTGACAACTTGCAATGCCGGAACTAGATTCTAATTAGAAGAGAAGAAGTTCGGGATAAAAGATGAGAGTGAGACAGCATTTGTTTCTAATCAAAAAGTATTCGGCATCATAAGGCATCCTAAAGAGAAAGAAGGGATGATGATCTATGTTTCGTAATCGAAGCGAAGCGGGCAGCCGGCTTGCAGCCCGGCTGGACCGCTATAAAAACCGGGACGATGTTATCGTGCTTGCCCTTCCGCGAGGAGGAGTCGTTACGGGTTTTGAGATCGCGCGGATGATCGGGGCCCCGTTAGATGTGCTGATCGTCAGGAAGATCGGGTTCCCGTCGCAACCCGAGCTTGCCGCGGGAGCGGTTGCGGAAACCGGGAGCGTGGTCTTGAACAGGGACATCCTTGCGATGGGCGGTCTTTCAGAGAAGGCGCTGCAGCCTGAGATCGACCGGCAAAAAAATGAGATCGCCAGGCGCATAGCCCTCTACCGCGCCGGCAGGATGCTTTCCAATCTGGAGGGCAAGACGGTGGTCCTCGTCGACGACGGCGTCGCGACCGGCGCCACGATAAAGGCGGCGATCTCGGCGCTCAAGCAGGAGAAGATTGCCAAGCTGGTCCTGGCGCTCCCCGTGGGTCCTCCGGAAACAGTCGAGGCCTTGCGGACGATGGTCGACGAGCTCATCTGCCTCGAAACGCCGCTTTATTTCATGGCTGTCGGCGCCCACTACGGCGACTTCACCCAGGTCACGGATGAGGAAGTGGTGGAATTGCTTCACCGGGCAACGGCCATGGCGGCGTGAGGGATTCATATGGACGCGAGCCATCCGCGATGGCGTAAATCAGCGGCAACATGGGTGCACAGCTCAAATGCACGGCGAACGACGGTTGCCTTGCGTCCGAAAAGAGGAGGATGGTATGCTTAACAACTCTAACCGAACAACAAGTCACCATCCCCGCCGGGGGTGTTACGCTCGAGGGAAATCTGGTAATTCCCGCGGCGGCGCGTACGGCGGTGATCTTCGCCCATGGCAGCGGCAGCAGCAGGCACAGCCCGCGCAACAAGTTCGTAGCGGGCGTACTCCAGGAGGCGGGCATCGGCACGCTGCTCTTCGACCTCTTGACGCGGGAAGAGGACAGGGTCTACGAAAACCGGTTCAACATCGAGCTGCTCACGGAGCGGCTTCGCGCGTCCACATTCTGGCTGCGGCAGCGGCCGCAGGCGGCCGGCTTCAGCCTCGGCTATTTCGGCGCGAGTACGGGAACGGCCTCGGCCCTGCGCGCAGCGGCGGACCCGGGGCTGCAGATCGGCGCTGTGGTCTCCCGCGGCGGACGGCCCGACCTGGCCTTTGAGGCCCTGCCTCGCATTCAGGCACCGGTGCTCCTCATCGTGGGAGGAAACGATCCTGTCGTGATCGACCTCAACCGCCGCGCCTACGGCATGATCGCCGCTGAAAAACATCTTGAGATTATTCCCGGGGCCACGCATCTCTTTGAGGAGCGCGGCGCGCTCGAAGAGGTCGCCCGGCTTGCAGCGGATTGGTTTAAACGGCAACTCCTCGTCGCGGCCCGGTGACGCGGTCCCGGCTGTTTCTTCACCCGCCCTGGAGGAAATAGGTTTTGTTTTGCTTTTTTCGTCCAAAGGTGTATGATTTCCCGTAACCGTGCCAAAACTAAACCTATTCACGAACAGGCCGACAGCCTGCCGCAAAGCGCCACTCGCGTTCGTATTCTTGATAGCTTCGGCGTGCGCGCTTCTGGCGTCCATTCCCGATAACATGCTTTGACAGGATCATGTCGCGTGCGCCTTTTCTGGTCGCGATTTGCACCCTAAAAGACGGGATGAGACCGGGTGACTATGGAATTCGACAATTTTCAGAAGCGACTTGCCCGCATCTTTCAGGAGTGGTCTCTTCCCTCACGCTGGGTTTTCTTCCTTTTCGTTGTTCTCCTGGTGGGCAATCTCAACGCCCTCGTCGACCTCGTACTCCATCCCGAGATCCCCTATCTGGACAGGGAGCACGTGATGGTGGGCGGAATCTTCTCCCTGTTTACCGCCGTAATATTGGGCAGCCCGCTTCTCTACATGCGCCTGCTCGAAAAAAGCATCCTCGACCATCAACAAACCGAATCGGCGCTCCAGGCGTCCATGGCTGCGTCGATCAATGAAAAGCTGAGATCCCAGGCCATCATCGCGGCCATGGGTGACGGCGTCAGCATTCAGGACAGGAACTTCACGGTCATCTATCAGAATGCCGTCCTCAAAAAACGCATGGGCGATCATGAAGGCGAACGCTGCTATCGCGCGTACCGGAAGAATGACGATATCTGTGACGGGTGCGCTGCCGCGCTTTCATTAGCAGACGGCGAGATCCACCGGATGGACTACACAAGGGCGGTTGGAGGGGCATTACAGTATTACGAAATCACGACGTCGCCGATCAAGGACTCTTCAGGATCGGTTACGGCGGCGGTCGAGCTGGTCCGTGACATTTCGGAGCGCAGGCGGATGGAGGCGGAATTAATCGAATCCGAGCGGCGTTTCCGGTCCGTCTTCGAAAGCGTGAACCTCGCCGCCCTTATGATCAACCAGCAGGGACTCGTCATGTACTGCAATGATTTTCTTCTTGAGCTTACCGGATGGCAGCGCAGCGAGGTCCTGGGTAAAAACTGGTTCGATAACTTCCTCCCCCCCGAGGCCCGGGGACCTATCTTCGAGATATTCACCAAGGTCATGTTGACCAGCACATTTCCGTCATATCACGAGCACTACATCATCGGCAAGTCGGGCGAGCGGCGTCTCATCGCCTGGTACAATACGATTCTGAACGATTCCCAGGGCGCCCCTATCGGGATTGCCAGCCTCGGCGACGACATTACCAGGCGCAGGAATGACGAGGAGGAAAAAGAACGGCTTCAGAGACAGCTCCGTCAGGCCCAGAAAATGGAGGCTATCGGACAATTGGCGGGCGGCGTGGCCCATGACTTCAACAATATCCTCACGGCGATCGGCGGATACGGCTCGCTGCTTCTCATGAAGATGACGGACGACGACCCCCTGCGCCACGAGGTAGAGCAGATCCTCGCCTCGTCCGAGCGCGCGGCCCAGCTGACGCGCAGCCTGCTGGCCTACAGCAGGCAGCAGATCATCAACCCCAAACCAGTCGACCTGAACAGGATCGTGCAGGGGATCGAAAGGCTGTTGTCCCGGCTGATCGGGGAGGATATTGATATGCAGACACGCTTGGCGTCTCAGAAACTGACGGTCATGGCGGACAGCGGACAGCTCGACCAGGTCTTGATGAACCTCGCCACAAATGCGCGGGATGCGATGCCGGGCGGAGGCGTCCTTCTGATCGAAACCGATCCCTCCGAGCTGGAGGACGATTACGGCCGTCCGCATACCTACATTCCCCCGGGCCGGTACGCCCGGCTGTCTGTGACGGATACGGGCACGGGAATGGACGAAACGACGCGGGAGCGCATATTCGATCCCTTCTTTACGACGAAGGAGGTCGGCAAGGGGACGGGACTCGGACTGGCAATGGTCTACGGGATTATCAAGCAGCAGAACGGGTATATTAACGTGTACAGCGAACAGGGAAAAGGCACGACCTTCAAGATCTATCTTCCCCTGGTTGAGATTCCTGCCGAGGAACCGGCGATTTCTCATGAAACCCTCCCGCTGCGGGGGAACGAAACCGTGCTGCTGGCCGAGGATGACGCGGCGGTCCGGAAGCTGATGCGGGATCTCCTGGAGGAGTTCGGCTATACCGTCGTCGAAGCGGTCGACGGCGAGGACGCCGTCAAGGCATTCATGCGGCGCCGGAAGAGCATCGATCTTGTCGTCCTCGATGTCGTGATGCCGAAGATGAACGGCAGGGACGCCTACACGCATATCCATAAGGCAAAATCGGACGTCAAGGTCCTGTTCACGAGCGGATACACGGCGGACATCGTGCACAAAAAGGGAATCCTTGAAGAAGACCTGAACTTCATTTCAAAACCCGCGGCCCCGAAGGATTTTCTGAAAAAGATCCGGGAAGTGCTGGGCACGCGATGAGTCTTGAAAACGGCAAATGGCCGAAGATGCACGCAGACAACGCGTCTTGGATTCCCGCGCGCACGCCGGATGCAATCTTTCGAGGGAGGGCTCCTTTATTCCTGGTTCCCACAGCCTGTTGCCCAAATCATTGTACGTCACCCTGAACTCGATTCAGGGTCTCGGACAAAACCGGGGCCCAACTTTCCGGCTACGGGCAAGCGAGTTTAGGTGTCTGCCTGTTTGGCAATGACGAGACCCCAAACGAGCACGGCAACGATAGTTAGATGGTAAACGACGTCGGGGACCGTGCGCGGGCCGACACCAACGGCGATGGTGAATATGCCGACCATCGTACCCAAAAGAGCAAAACCCTGTGCTGTAAGCCCTGCCTTACGCGTCCACGCTGGCCGGATCCAGGTCAACGCTGCAGCAGAGAGAAGAACGATGGCAAGTACGCTTTCGGCGATGCGTGCCTTCTGGTGCTCGTATCCGGTAATCAGCACTCCGGAGTGAACGAGGGAAGCAGCGATAAAGGATGCTGCCTCAAAAAGCAGGAAGAATCGAATCGTCCTTCGCATAGTGCTCCTTCAAGTACCTTATTTTCGACAAAATTACCAATGATGCGCACGACTCGCATATTTTTCCATCTCCCCCGCCAGCTTGTTTCTCTGCTCCGGAGTAAGCATATCGTGGATCTCGGCAAATTTGACGAAAACGAACCGGATCAGATCGTTCGTCTGTGCCTGTTTTTTCTCAATGTGCGCGTTTAATGCTGCCGGATCGATCTGCGGGCTCATCATCATCTCCCTGGCCTCTTTTATTGATTCCTCCCGCATATTCCTTATGCCCGCTTGCTTGGCCAGAAATTCGTCCTTGATCTTCTCGAGCTTTTCCGTTTGAACGGCATCCAGCTTCAGCGTTTCAACCAGGTGCTTTACAACGTGCTCCGCCCGTTGTTCCGGTGTCCTGTGACAACATCCGGCGATGACCAGCGCCAGAAGAGCTGTCATTACAACCATGACTACTGTCTTGCCTTTTAACATAATCGCCTCCTTTAATGTAACGTTACTGACCAACATCTGGGATTTTGAGTCACAGAAAAAATTCAAAACCAAAATATTTTACCGCGAAGTCGCGAAGGACGCAAAGGAAACCTTACGACAAAATTCTTTTCCTGTTTAAACCTGATTCAAAGCTAGCCTTCCTCGCGTCCTTCGCGACTTCGCGGTTTAATAGTGTTTCTCTTTTACTTACGAAGCTCGCCTTCCTTGCCTTGCCCATGGCTGTCTGTATATTTCTTGAATGCATCCCGTCCTTCCGCCTGCCACCACTCGTCATAGTGTCGCCAGTCCTTGATCTCCCCGTTTGCCGCGTCCTCCTTCGAACAGGGGCCCCATCCCCAATTGCGGCGCCCGTGCCACCTGCCCGCAAATTCCGGACGCATACCGTGCATGCCTCTCGCTCCGAAGAGCAGGCGCGCCAGGATGATCATCCCGAAGGCCTGTCCAAATGTAATTTCCCGAAAGCCGAACATCCCGGGCATCAGCCAGTTCCAAAGCAGCCGGACGAATATCCCGAATACCAGCGCGAATGCAAGTCCTATGACGATTCCCCGTGCGACCCGGCCTATAATCCACGGTCGGCGTAGACTGCATTGATTTGAATTTTTTCCCTCCGTCATCATGCTTTCCTCTCTTTCATCTGTTTTTCAAATCCTTCAGCTCTTTTTGCAGAGCTGCATTGGCCCGGTGCTTTCGGGCCAGAAGCGTGCCGATTGGGACGCCCCATTCTTCCGACAGCTCGCGAAACGAATAACCGTCGAGTTCCGTGGCGATCCAGATCGTGCGCTGGTCCGGCGCCAGCTGATCCAGTGCCTCGATAAGCCGGCCCCGGATCTCCGAGGCTTGGATCTCTCCTTCCATGTCATACCGCGGTTCGGGTATTGCTTCTCTTCCGGGACTCTCCGGCTCCCCGGACGTGGCATCTTCGAACGAAACCGTCTTCTTCCTTCTCCTCAGATAATCCTTCGCCTTATTTTGCAGGGAACGGTAGATATAGGCGGATATGTTTTCGACATGGGCCGTAATATCTGCCTTCTCGAACAGATCGGCCATCAGATCGCTGACTATATCCTCAGCTTCCATGTCCGAAAGATCAGAGTAATTCGACTGAAAGTACGTAACCAGTTTTCTATACTTGTCGCTAAAAAACTGAGCAAGATCGTGCCTTCCGGCCTTTTCATTCATAACGCGTCAATTCCGTTCCTCTGGTCTCTGCTATTATGACGATTCAGGAGATTCATTTATTGCATGGCTGATTGAATATTCCGGCATCATGATACTCCAAACCGCCGGGGTTGGACTGGACATTGCCGGAGTTTCTCTTGGGTCCGGCCAGGGAAACGGAGTTTGAATTCCATTTTACTGAGTGGCGGGGGGGACTTTTATCTCAGTCGGTGAGTGAAATCAGGTTCTGTTTGATGGCGTAATTTGTCAGCTCGGCGTTCGATTTCATCTTCATCTTTTCCAGGATATGGCCCCGGTGAGTGCTCACGGTCTTGACGCTCAGTGCCAAGCTGTCCGCGATCTCGCTCACGGTCTTGCCTGACGCGATCAGGCAGAGGATCTGGTACTCCCGGTCGGAGAGCAGCTCGTGCAGCGGATGACCCGGCTCGGGTTCGAGGTCCGAGAACAGTTTATCGGCAACCGACGACGTGATGTACTTGCCGCCCGACAATACCTTCCTGATGGCCCCGAGCAGTTCCTCGGACGCGCCCGCCTTCGTGATATAGCCCGACGCCCCCGCCTTGATCGCCCGGACCGCATACTGCTCCTCGGGATACATGCTCAGGACCAGGACCTTCATTTTCGGCTTCCGGCCCTTGATGAGCTTCAGCGTATCGAGCCCGCTCAGTCCCGGCATGGCGATGTCGAGCAGAATGAGATCGTACTCATTCTTCTCGATCTTGTCCAGGACCTCCTGGCCGCGGCTCGCTTCTTCGACCACCTCCAGGTCCGCGGCATCCTCGAGGATCTGCCTCAAGCCCTCACGAAAGATCGCATGGTCGTCCGCTATGAGTACGCGTGTCATGTCTTCCCCCTGCCGTCCAGCGGTATCCTTACCAGGACCGTGGTCCCCTTGCCCGGTTCACCGGTAATGATGACCGAGCCTCCGAGATGGCGCGCGCGTTCACGCATGCTCATGATCCCGAACGAGGCGGGATCGGAAATGTTCTCGCGCGCGATGCCCGCTGCCATTGTCGCGGATCTCGAGCGTCAGGGTGTTATCCCCGTTTTTCAGGTCCACATCGACCCTGCTCGCCTTTGCATGGCGGATGATGTTCGTCAGCGTCTCCTGTAAGATTCTGAAGACCGTCGTGGAAACGTCCTTGTCCTCGACCGCGAGTTCGGGAGAGATCGCGGCCGTGCATGCCATGCCGGTCCGCTCCCGGAACTCCTTTACCTGCCAGTCGATGGCCTCGGCAAGCCCGAGATAATCCAGCACGCCGGGCCTCAATTCCGAGGAAATCCTCTGAACGGTTTTGATCGTGCTGTCCACGAGGTCCGACATCCTGTCCGTCTTTTCGAGCAGCGGCTTCTGATCCGGCGTCAGCCTCTTTTTGAACCACGCCAGGTCCAGCTTCAGCTTCGAGAGGATCTGGCCAAGTTCGTCGTGGATCTCCCGGGCAATGCTGCCGCGCTCCTCTTCGCGCGCGGACTGGATATGGGCCGAGAGGCTCCGGAGCTCCTCGCGGGAGCGGAGCAGTTCCGTCTCCACCCGCTTGCGCTCGGTGATGTCGCGCGCGATCGTCTTTGTCCTGACCAACTCCCCGGCCTCGTCTACTTCGATGAACACGTTCAGGCTTGCCGTGAAGGTCGTGCCATCCTTCCTGACGAACTCCCGATCAAGGCCGTACAAGGTCCGGTGCTCGGTGAGGGTGGAAAATTCCCGGTCATAGGTCTTGCGGGACTCTTCGGTCAGGAAATCGGCGATGGGCCTGCCGATGATCTCTTCCTTCGCGTAGCCCAGCATCATCGCCTCGGTGTCGTTGCAATCGATGATGATACCGTCCCGGTTGATGGAATGATACATGTCCGGCGCATGATCGTAAAGGTCGCGGTACTTCTCTTCCGATTCCCTGAGCGCCGTTTCATACCGTTTCCGGAGGGAGATATTGACGAGCAGGATGACGATGATGAGACTCAGGGTAAGGATGATGCCCGAGCCGACGAGAATCAGGTTCCGGTGCCGGTAATAGAACGTGTCGGGCTTGTTGATTACGATGCTCTCCGCCGGAACGCTCGCCGGATCGATGCCGAAGCGCTTCAGTTCCCGCTCATCGAACATGTAGAGGTTCGGGCTCTTTTTGATGACGGGTATCGCTGAAACGCTCTCTCCCCTCAGGATGCGGAGGGCCATATGGCCGGCGGTCTTGCCCTGCTGCACGCCGCTCGTGAGCATGCCGCCCACGATCCCCCTTCCCAGATAGAAGTCCCAGAAGCTGTAGATGGGGGCCTTCGCCGCCGGGTAGATGAAGTCCAGGCCCTCTTCGTAGGCAAAGAAGTTTCCCTTCCGGTCCCTGTTCACCACTGACAGGAGGATGATGCTGTCGGAAGGCAGCGCGCGCACCTTCGCTTGCAGTTCGGGGAAGTCGAAATCCTCGAAAAAGACGAACGGTACGCGGTCCTGGAATTCGGGAATGACTTCGAGCATGTTCTGCTTCATGGCCAGGCCCGTTGTGGTCTTGTCGCCCAGCACGACAACCTGTTTCGCCTTCGGGTGCAGCTTCAGCGCGACGGCGATCGTGCTCCTGATGTCCGTATCTTCCGCCACCCCGGTAAAATTGTCCCTGCCGGCAAGCATGGAGTCCTTGTAATTGTTCACGCCGCAAAAGACAACGGGGGCCGCGGGAAAAAGCTTCCGGCCGTAGGCGCGGGCAAAGTCGAAAGCGTCGTTGTCGCTGACGATCACGAGGTCAAAGCGTTCCGTGCGGTACTTTTCAGCGAAGGTTTCGGCGAGTTTCCGGAAATAGGCCTCCCCGTAATACCGCTTGGTGTCCATATACTCGTAATGGAGCTCGACATTCCTGCCCTCGCTGTCGGTTTTCAGGACCGACTCGATCCCCGTCACGACATTATCCGTCCAGCTCAGGCCTTTATGGTACGAATTCAGGATAAGGACATGTTTCTTGGAAGATGCCCAGGCGGAAACGGGGTGCAGGGCCATGGCAGCGATGAGCATCGCGGCGACAAGAAGGAAGCCTGTTTTTACTATTCTTTGCATCTTTCCGGACCCTGTGGATGGCCTGTAGTTTTGATGAGCGCGTTCATATGCGAGGCAAGGACTTTTTTGAAATATCCGTGAGCGCTATGAAACGATAATCCAAACCGGAGAGAAAAGCAAGGCCAATTGCAGGGGTTTTCAGGGCCTGTCTGCCGTGAACTCAAATGACCGGTCGTTTGTCCGGAAGGGGAAGACCCGGGGACTGCGGTAATTTCTCCGATGTGCACTTGTCCACGAGATGGACGATGGACTGATAGGGGATGCCGCTGTGGTGCGACAACCCGATCTCGCACGTGCGGCTGTTCGAATACCCCGATCTGCAATCTGCCGGAAGCGATTGCTTCAAGTCCGCGAGGGCCGAGGCGTTCAGTTCAGGATAGGTGAAACCCCGGTCTCCCGCAAAACCGCAGCATCCCACTTTCGGCGGCATCACGACCTTTTCGGCGCAGGCCTGCGCCACGGTCCTGAATTTTTCCGCGAGCCCCATCTTGGTCGAACTGCAGGTCACGTGCACTGCCACCGTCTCCGGGGTCCTCCTGAAATCGAGACGGTCCATGAGGAAAGCGTGGATGAACTCCACGGGTTCGTAAAGTTTTAATTTGGACTTGAAGGATGCCCTCATCCGGAAAAGACAGGGGCTCGTATCACAGAGGATGGGATATTCGCCGTTGTTGCTGCACTCGAGGACAGCCTCCTCGAGCTCCTTCGCCATCTTATCAGCCTGCGAGAAGAGACCTTTGCTCTCGAAGGTGAGACCGCAGCAGAGCCTCTCCATGTCTTTCGGAAAGAGCACGTCATAATTTGCCTTGTGCAGCACCGAAAGCATCGCCTCGAAGACCGGCCTCTGGTCTTCATCGCCTCTTGCGGGCCCCATGGTTCTGACGATACAACTCGGGAAATAGACTACCTTATGGTCCGAGCCTTTCATGATATTGCTAAACTTCGGTGAAGAGATCCCCCTCGGCATCGAGGGAGACCAGAGGGGGACCGTATTAAACGAAAGCGCCCTGAGCCCCTTCGCGAGGCCGCTCATGAGCGATGTGCCGAGGATTACATGCGCCGCACTTGCCGCTTTCAGTCCGGCTCCCATCGCCGGCGAGGACGAGCCGGATAGTGGCCCGTTATCCATTGGGCGGTACGGATGCCCCTGGCGGTCATCTTCAACGAGCGCAGGTGCTTGGTGAGCTCTCCCGTGTTGATCGAGACCGGGCACGCGGTGGAGCAGAGGCCGTCCACGGCGCAGGTTTGCTCCCCCTGATAACCATATTCATCTTCGAGACGCGCGAGCCTCGTTGTATTCTCCCCCGTTGCCTTCAGCCGTGAAATTTCCCGCTGAATGACGATGCGCTGCCGGGGGGTCGTGGTAATATTTTTTGACGGGCACTTCACTTCGCAGAAGCCGCACTCGATGCATTTGTCCACGATATCGTGCGTCTTCGGCAGCGGCTTCAGGTTTTCGAGGTGGATCCTCGGGTTCCCGCTTATCATGACCCCGGGGTTCAGTATGCCGTTCGGATCGAAAGCATTCTTGATCCTCCTCATGAGGCCGTAAGCCTTCTCTCCCCATTCCAGTTCCACGAAGGGCGCCATGTTCCTGCCTGTGCCGTGCTCCCCCTTGAGCGACCCGTCGTATTTTTTCACGACCATGACCGTCACGTCGTCCATAAATCGCTGGTACCGCTCGCACCTCCTGGGGCAGGCCGAAATCCTGCGTAAATACAAAGTGAAGGTTCCCGTCGAGGGCATGGCCGAAGATGATCCCCTCGGCATAGCCGTGCCGTCTCATCAGGCTTTCAAGCTCGAGGGTCGCGTCAGCCAGCGTTTCGATGGGGAAGGCCACGTCTTCGATGATGACCGTCGTCCCGATCTTCCGTGCGGCGCCGACCGCCGGGAACAGCCCCCGCCTCACGTCCCAGAGGTTCTCGTATTCCTGTTTCTTGTCGGTGAAAGAGACGGGGAATACCGTGGGTATGGACGCGAGCGATTTCTTCACCGTCTCCATCTGCTCTCGAAGAGTTGCGGCATCTCCTGCCCTCGTTTCCACCAGGAGGGCCGCCGCTTCCTGAGCGAGGGACTTGAGAAAGGGGGGAAGTCCCGGCTTGTTTTCGACCGACCGCAGGGACGACCTGTCCATCAGCTCTACGGCCGCGACCGGCTGCTTCTTCAGTATGATCGTCGCCTTGCAGGCGCTCGCTATGTCGGGGAAGATGATGAGGGCGCTTGCCTTATGAGCGTGTTCGACAACGGTCATGTAGGTGATCTCGGCGGTGAACCCCAGGGTGCCCTCGGACCCGATCAGGAGATGGAGGATGATATCGAGGGGATCGGAATAGTCGATGAAGGCGTTGATGCTGTAGCCGGTCGTATTCTTGATGAGGTATTTGTGGGCGATCCGCGACCGCAGCGCGGGATCTCCGTTGATCTCGTCCCGGATATTCTCGATCTCTTGGATCAACGCTTTGCCGGATCCGGATTCAACAAAAGAAAGCCGGGACGCATGATCTGCCGTATCAAGCAGCGCGCCGTCGGCAAAGATGATCTTCATGCTCTCCACGGTTTTGTAGCTGTTCTGCGCCGTGCCGCAGCACATACCGCTGGCGTTGTTCGCGGCGATGCCGCCGATCATGCAACTGTTGATGGAGGCCGGGTCCGGCCCGATCTTTCTCCCGAAGGGCGCCAGGTACCCGTTCGCCTCGGCCCCGACGACGCCCGGCTCCAGGGTTATCCGCTCCCCGTTGTCATGGATTGACATATTTTTTCCAGGCCCCGGTGAGCAGGAGCAGGATGGAGTCGGTGACCGCCTGTCCGGAGAGGCTCGTGCCCGCCGCCCTGAAGGTCACCGGAATCTTGAGCCGGCCCGCGGTCCGCAGGATATTCGATACCTCATCCCTGCTCTCGGTCTTGATGACAATTTTCGGGATCAGCCGGTAGAAGCTGGCATCGGCGCCGAACGCGAGGGTCTTAAAGGGATCAATCAAAAGCCGGGATTTCGGGATGAACGCGGCGGCCGCATCGTAGAAGCTCCGGTAACCCGAGGGCAGCGCCCGGTAATCGTTTTTTTTCTCGTTCACACGCATCGCTCCCTCCCGTATCCGGCCTAACCGGTCCTCGGCTTTTTAAACCGCGAGTTTCCGGTCAGAAGTTTTTTTGAAGCCCTCTTACTACTACAGCGAATCTTTTCATAATAATGGAATCCTACTTCAAAAACGCATCCATCCCCTCTGTCATACCTGCGAGGGAAGGTCAGGCAACAAGTGGCTTTCTCGACGAAAACATCAAAATAGATTCCCGCTTTCGCGGGAATGACAAAAGATTCCCTGTAGGATTACGGGAATTTTCATCTACTGATCAAGCTATACGAGGCGTTCGGCCAGCAGCTCCGCTGTATGTTTTACCTTGGCCGAGCTTCCTTCTTTGTCAAGACCGCCCTTTATCTGCATGATGCAGCCGGGACAGTCCATCGCGACGGTGAAGGCCGCGGTATTTCTGATATTCTCGAGCTTGCGCTTCAGAATAACTCCAGATATCTCCGGCTGCTTAAGGGTATAGGTCCCGCCCATGCCGCAGCAGGTGTCGGATTCCAGCATCTCGGCCAGCTCGAAGCCGGATTTCGTCAGAAGTGCTCGCGGCTCCTCGGAGGCATTAAGGGTCCTTTTGAGATGGCAGGAGTCGTGGTACGTCACCTTCCCGAGGCCCTTTGCCTCTTGCAGGGAGAGCCTTCCCTCTTTAACAAGCTTCGTGACGAAGGTGGAAAAATCTGTGGTTTTTGCCGCGAGCTCCTTTGCCTTGGGCAGCCACTCGGTCCTGCCCTCGCTTTCGAGCGTATGGGTGAACTCGTGCTTCAAGGCGACCGTGCAGGTCGGGCACGCGGAGACCACGTATTTCACGTCGGCATCGAGCAACGCCTTGATATTGTCGATCGCGTTGTTGGCCGCGACGTCAAAAGCTCCGCTGTAACGCGCGGGCGCGCCGCAACAGGTCTGCTCATCGGGGAACGATACCTCGACGCCGGCCTTGTTCAGGACCTTGATAACCGCTTCTCCGATATGAGGATAGGAGAAATCGATGAGGCATCCTGCGTAAAAGGACGCCTTCTCAACGCTCCTGGGCTGCCTGATCTGCCTGACGCTGTCCCTGAAGGGGACATCGGCGATTGACGGAAGACTGCGGTCCTTGGTCAGATCGGACAGAAACATCGGCAGGTGCCTGATGAAGCCTTCCTTGACAAAGGGCTTTTGCGCGGTCGCGGCGGTTCGAAGCATGGCGTGGAAGAGTCTGCGGTTGTTCACCACCGAGTAGATGGCCCTCTGGACAACGGGCAGTCCCTGCTCTTTCACGAGCCGGCGCCGGAGTTCCACGATGAGCTCGGGGATGTCAATCTTAGCCGGGCACATGGTTTTGCACCTCCCGCACTGGATGCAGAGGCCCTGAATATCTTCCGACTTCTTGAGCTCGTCGAACCAGGCGGTCAGGATCGTGCCGATGCCGCCGCTGTAAATATGGCCGAATACATGGCCGGTTACCAGGCGATAGACCGGGCAGACGTTCAGGCAGGAACCGCAGCGGATGCACTGGAGGGCCTCCTTGAACTTGGGGTCCTTTGCCATGGCGGTCCGTTTATTGTCCATGAGGACAATATGGAGATCTTTCATCGAGCCGTCCGTATTCTGCGCCGGGCCGCTTATCATCGATACGTAGCTGGTCATGAGCTGGCTGGTCGCGCTCTTGGGCAAAGCGGTCAGTATCGGGGCGGCGTCGGCGTAGTTCTCAATGAGCTTCTCAAGGCCGACAAGGATCACATGGGTCTTTGGAAGCGTGCCTACGAGTCGGGCATTGCCTTCATTGGTGCAAATAACGACCGTGCCGGTCTCGGCGATGGCGATGTTTGCGCCGGAAATGCCCATATCGGCCTCAAAGTATTTCTCGCGAAGCTCCTTGCGGGCCACCTTGACCAGGCGCTGGATGTCGCTGGGCTGATGCTCCTTTGTCTCTTTGCTGAAGAGGTCCGCGACCTCCTCCTTGGTCAGGTGAAGGGCCGGCATGACCATATGCGAAGGCCTCTGATGGGCAAGCTGAATGATCCATTCGCCGAGGTCTGTCTCATGCGCCTGAATACCGTTCGCGGCAAGATGCTCGTTCAGATGGATCTCTTCCGTGGCCATGGATTTGGATTTGACGATATACTTGACGCCCTTTTCCTTGCAGAGATTCGTGATGTAGTCCCTGGCCGCCTCCGGGCTGTTTGCCCGGAAGACCTTGGTGCCCCGGGCTTCGGCAGCCTTCTTGAACTTCCCGGCAAGCTCGTCAAGGCGTCCGGCGGCATCGCCCTTTATCGCTGCTATCCGATCCCGCAGGGCCTCGAAATCGACGCCTGCGTACGCCGCGGCGCGAGTGGCCGGGTAATTCCACCTGTCGAGGATGCCGGCGAGGTTGTGGTTCTGAAGGGCCTTTTGTATGGATTCCGCGAACTCCTTTTTCATGCGTTCATCCCTCCCAACTCATCGACGCAGAGGATGACAATACGCTCGGGTCCATGGACGCCGATGGCGAGCACGCGTTCGATGTCGGCGGTCTTGCTCGGCCCGGTGATCAGCGTGAGATAGTTGCTCGAGCGCGGATGCATTTTTGTCATGAACGCCGGCAGGTCGGCCACGATATTGCCGGTGGCGAGCAGCATGATATGGGTCCAGGGCAGCGCGGATGCCAGCCGCTGCTCCGCGGCGGTGGCGTTTTGCGCCAGCGTGCCGGTATCGGCAATCCCCCACTCCATCTGGGTGATGCCGATCTTTGATTTTTTTGCCACCTCGCGGGTGACCTCGAACGTAAGGCCGGGAACCCTGGCTGCGAGGGCTTTTGTGTCTATCCCTTTAAGGACCGGACCGTCCGCCCAAACCGCATAGGAACCGGCCGCGTCCTTGATGTCTTCTTTCCTGAGGTACCCCTCGATAAAATTGAGCGCCTCGGCTTTCGTCGCAAACCGCCGGACCTCGGTGTTGCCCGTTGCTTCGGCTTTGCTTTAAATGTGTCGAACATCTCTGGTCATCCTTTTCTTCGATCCTTTCGGCGGCGGCATTTCCATAAATTACAATACTTGGGGTGGAGGACCTGTTGCTCCGTTTGCGATTATAACCATTCGTAATTGCTTGGTCTATGACATGCTTGAAAAGACCCCTAAAACTCGAGCTGTCATTCGCGCGAACGATTCCCTATCTTAGAATCCATTTTGAATTTAGATAAAAGCCAGAGGGATTCACCTCTCTTCGCGGGAATGACGACCTGAGTAGTCACAATGTTTTTATGCTTCTCACTCTCTCCTTGCCGGAGACTCTTGCCATGACCACGATAGCGATGACTACCGCGGCGGTTATTGCCAGATAGGTACAGTCCCTCCAGGGGCAATGCCAGTGCTGCCGGCGGCGTCACCGGTTTCGGTAATGCCGCCGCAGCCGCAGCGGCAACCGGAGCCGCGGCCACCGCCTTCTGATAGACCGGCACTATCCAGTTGATCACATAGGCCTGGAGATACGCCATGACGCCGATGACGGCAGTCAGGAGGATGGAGTGCTTGAGCGTGAAGCGGAAGATGTCCGATTCATGCCCCACGAGCCCCACGGCCGCGGTCGCCACGGACAGGGACTGGGGAGAGATCATCTTGCCGCACACGCCGCCCGAGGAATTGGCGCCCACGGTGATGACGGGATCGATGCCGATCTTATCGGCCGTGATCGCCTGGAGTTTCCCGAAGAGGGCGTTCGAGGACGTGTCCGAGCCCGTCATGAATACGCCGAGCCATCCGAGGAACGCGGCGAAGAACGGGAAGAGCGGACCGGTCAATGCAAAGGCGTTGCCGAGAGTTACGGCCATTCCCGAGAAATTCATGATATACGCAAAGCCGAGGATTGACGAGATCGTGAAGATAGGCCAACGAAGCTTCTTCAGGGTGTCCCGCGCGACCTCGAGTGCGGTCGAAAGAGACGCGCCCATCACCGGGATCGAGAAGAGCCCCGCGAAGAGGATGGCGCTGCCTGCCGCGCTCAGGACGTTGAACGCGTAAACCGCGGCCATCGGTTTATCTCCCCTAATCACCATATTGTGGAGTTCGGGGATGGGGTACTTAACGAGGAGCAGATAGTCGAGGGCGGCCTTGATGGGCTTTATACCCCAGGCGGCGACAAAGACCGACAGAATGATGAACGGGGCCCATGCCCTGAATATCTGTCCGCCGGAATATCTCAGCTTCTCCTTGCCCGTAGCGGCTGCTTCATGATCGAAGGTCCAGCTCTCCTTCGGGTGCCAGAAACGGAGGAAAGCGGTCAGACAAATAATGGATGCGAGGGCCGCCAGGATATCGGGAAGCATCGGACCGAGATAGTTGGCAGTTAAGAACTGGACAAGGGCGAAGGACCCGCCGCTCACCAGACATGCCGGCCACACTTCGAGGCCTTTCTTCCATCCGGCCATGAGAATCGTGATATAGAGCGGGATCAGAACGCTCAGGAACGGCAGGGTGCGGCCTACCATCTGGGAGAGCGCCAGTTCGTTCACCCCGGAGGTCTGCGCGCCGACGATGATGGGTATTCCGATGGCGCCGAAGGCAACGGGCGCGGTGTTGGCGATGAGGCACACGCCCGCCGCATAGAGCGGGTTGAATCCGAGCCCCGCCAGCATCGCGGCGGTAATGGCCACGGGGGTGCCGAAACCCGCGGCGCCTTCAATGAACGCGCCGAAAGAAAAGGCGATCAAAAGGGCCTGCATGCGGCGATCGTCCGATATCGCGGCGAGTGAATTCTTGATGACCTCAAACTGACCGGTTTTAACCGAAAGGTTGTAAATAAAGAGAGCGGTTATGATGATCCAGCAAACCGGCCACAAACCGAACAAGCAGCCATACAGCGTCGAAAGCACCGCATATTTGGCCGGCATTCCGTACCCCGCGATGGCGATGACCAGGGCTATCACAACGGCGCTGATGGCGGCCCAATGGCCCTTCATCCGCTTATACGCGAGGGCCCAGAAGAGATAGATAATGGGCACCGCGGCCATAAGGGCCGACAGCGCGAGATTCCCGAGCGGGTCTGTTACTTGTGTCCAAGGCATTTTTGTTTTCCTCCTGTTTTAATGTATTTGATCACGTAATTCCCGGCACGAGGGAATTGTTTGGCTCGAATGCAGACCGCTGACCGCTGAAAGCGAGGTATAATAATTTAACGTGGCTATACTGTAAAGGAATTCGAAGCAAGAAAAAATCGGCGTTCGTCTGATTTTATTTATAGGTGTTTGTCCTATTCGGAGAAATGCAACTAACAGGGATAAGATAGGATGTGTCTGTATCGAAGCTGGACATGCTGCAGGTAATTTTGTGATGCGCTGGCGGAGCAAGATTATATCTTTTCGTCAGTGATAGATGCAGCTGATCGAAATTATACGGTTTATTCTGAATCCGCTGACTCTTACCCCAAGATGTCCATTCGATATCGTTGGCAGTCCGCGAAAACAGGGGCATTGGTATCAATATGGGTATTTCTGCCTATTTATATCTGAAGCCGTTTTGATATATAATAAGGCGGCAAATTGAAAAGCACTCCACCAAAAAGCGCTTTACGGATACTATCCAACTTCTGATTATCGTTTCTCACTATAATATTGTATGAAAAAAACCGCGGACCCCAAAAAGGAAATCGATCCCAAGACCCTCCGTCATAAGGCGGAAAAGGCACTGAAAGATCAGAGCGCAAGGATAGAGGAGCTTTCCCGTCAGGATGTCAAGAAGCTCGTCACGGAGCTCGGCACACACCAGATAGAGCTGGAGATGCAGAACGAGGAGCTGCGCCGGGTCTTGTCGGAGCTCGATGAGTCGCGGGGCAAATATGCCGACTTGTACGACTTTGCACCCATCGGGTATTTTACGCTCGATGACAGGGGCCTGATCAGGGAAGTCAATCAAACGGGCGCGGACCTCCTGGGAACAACCAAGCGACTGCTGCTCAATAAATCCTTTTCTCTTTTTCTTCCCGACGAGAACGATAAACGCGTTTTCTGGACGCATTGCAAAGAGGTCTTTCTCGACCCGACACGGCATTCCTGCAAAGTGAGGCTGGAAGGGATAAAGCGTTCATCCTTCGCCGCGCTTCTGCAAAGCATCGCGGTACAAAATGACGATGGTAAACCAGGCTTCATCCGGACATCCGTAACGGACATCTCGGAGCTCAAAGAGACGGAAGAAGCGCTGCGGACGAGTGAAGAACGGTACCGCATGCTCGTGGCCGGGGTCCAGGACTATGCCATTTTCATGCTCGATACCCAGGGTCGCGTTTTTAGCTGGAACGAAGGGGCGATGCGCATCACGGGTTATAGCTCGGAAGTGGTCATCGGAAAACATTTTTCGTGCTTTTTCACCCCCGAAGACCTCCGGATCGGAAAGCCGGCAAAAGAATTGAAAGCCGCTGAGGGCAATGGTCGTTACGAAGATGAGGGCTGGCAACTTCACAAGGACGGTTCGCCGTTCTGGGCTAATGTCGTCATTACCGCGCTGCGGGACCGGAAAGGACGGCCGCTCGGCTTTTCCATCATCACGCGAGATCTGACCGAGCGGAAAAATGCTGAAGACACGCTGCGGTCGGCAAACGCCGCACTGAAGCGCCGCACCTCTGAACTCGAAGCAGTAAACCATGAGTTGGAGGCCTTTGCCTATACGGTATCGCACGATCTGAAGGCGCCGCTCCGGGGCATCGAGGGTTTTACCCGCGCGCTCCTTGAAGACTATGCCGACCGGCTGGATGAGGGCGGCAGAGACTACCTGAAACGGGTAACATCAGCCAGTCAGAGGATGACTCAACTCATAGACGCCATGATGAGCATGGCGCGGCTGACGAGCGGAGAGCTCCGGGAAAAGACTGTGGACCTCAGTTCCCTCGCTCAGGTCATTGCGCGCGAACTGAAAAAAAAGGAGCCAGAGCGGCAAGTGGAGTTTCTTATCGCCGAGAAGCTGAGTGTCAACGGCGACGAGGATATGCTGGGGATCATGCTCCAGAATCTGATCGAAAATTCCTGGAAATTCACGAGTAAACATACAACCGCGAAAATCGAATTCGGAACCACCGAGATGGACGGCAAAAGAGTTTATTTCGTCCGTGACGACGGTGCGGGCTTCGACATGACCTATGCGGACATACTTTTCATGCCCTTCAAGCGCATGCATTCTGATTCCGAGTTTCCCGGCGTCGGCATCGGCCTCGCTATCGCGCAGCGTATCGTCATGCGCCACAACGGCCGGCTGTGGGCGGAAGCCGCGCCGGAAAAAGGGGCGACGTTTTATTTCACGTTATAAAAGACGGTTCCGGGTAATTGTTGAAGATGTATTCTTCTGCATAGAAAATTTATCAACGCTGATCCATGCTTGTAGATATATGTCGTGATTCTTCAAAAATGAAACTCCCTGAATACCGTGCTGTACTTCACATGAATTACACTTTCTGGAAATTACAGGCTTCTCTCAGAATTGCTGATTTATTGGAACAGAATCAGAGTCGCAATATCCCTTGACTAAAATTCTCTACTCTGACATACTCTTGCTCGCCCCTCTATGAAACACATTCAACCCGATCAAAAAGGAGGTTCAAATGGCAAAAGCAATGACCAAGGCGCAATTGGTAACACGCGTTTCTGAGAAAGCCGGAATCACCAAGAAAGCAGCGATGGACATACTTCTTCACATCGCCGAAACAGCCTACAAGGAAGCAAAGAACTCTTTTACACTTCCTGGCATCGGAAAGCTCGTACTCGTTCAGCGCAAGGCCCGTATGGGCAGGAACCCCCAGACCGGCGAGGCCATCAAAATTCCCGCGAAGAAGGTTGTCAAATTTAGGGTTGCCAAAGCCGCAAAGGATGCGATCCTAGGGAAGAAATAACAGATATCACCTGTGAGCAATCATCGGCAAAAGGGCCTTCTGACCTCGGGTTAGAAGGCCCTTTTCGGTTTGGCCCCCCCGTAAATGGTACCATTCCCGATCGTAACATTCAGCGTGTGAGTCGTGCTGTAGCCCACGGCCGCTGTAAAAAATAAGACATGTAGAATCCAACTGCGATTCCGCAAATTCCGAAAAGTGAAACCCTCGTGAAGAATCATCCTGAAGCAGTTGAAGTTACTAATCACTGAAACTCATAAATTATCTACCAGAATTGTGCAACATTTTCGCCGCCGGCAATACCTGATGATGACGGCCGAATGGTGCTTATCGCACGAGTAAGATTTTCGCCTTTTACCCCCAGTATCCTCTCATTTTTTCCCCACTTCTTGTCGTGCGCCAGGCAACGACCCGAGATCGGCCATTGAAATTTCTGAGTAGTCCTTTTCCGGCGGGATCCGGTAGGATTATGAATCCAATACCGCTGATATTTGCAACAGTTACAGCCCATCATAGATTATGTATAAATGGGCTTATCGCCACATCAGGGTTATCACTTCACCTAAATCCATACAATAGGGTTAGTTCTCCTATGAAGATAAACAACCTGATTTAATAAATACCTCAAGATATCAGTAAGGTGACCCTGAAATTGTGATTCTGGCATTTGAATTGCTATTAAATGACCGAGATAGAGAGCAGACTAACGCGGACATGGTTTGTCTAGTTCACAATTGCGGTAAAATTTAGTTTAATTTATGGAGGATGTATTAATGCGAAAGCACAAGAAACTCAAGGTAATGCTGGCTCTAACTTTCGTAATCGGCTCGATGTCGATTCTTTTTGGCTGCGGCGGAGGAGGCAGCAACAACAGCATAACAACGCCTGGAGGAAGCATAACAACTCCGGGAGGAAATAGCGGAGCAACAGGCGCAAACGGAATGATCAGTGGTACGGCCGTCAAGGGACCAATTAGCGGAGGGACAGTAACAGCATTTGCCATCACTAACGGGACCATGGGCATGCAACTGGCCAGTGGAACAACGGACAGTCAGGGAAATTATAATATCTCAATCGGCGATTACACAGGCCCAATTATGCTGCAGATGAGCGGCGGAACATACGTGGATGAGGCGACCGGAGCCACGGTGGCCATGGCGCCCGGCGATGTGATGACCGCCGTTATGACATCGTTATCGAGCGGTGCGACGGTTACCGGGATTCAAATAACCCCTCTTACTTCCATGGCCCAGGCAATGGCGCATAATATGGCGGGCGGCATGAGCGACGCAAATATCACCGCAGCGAACACCGCCATAGGAAATTACTTTATGGTGTCTGATATTCTCCATACTCAGCCTATGAACCCGCTGGTCCCGGGTTCCGGAACGGGGGCGACCCAGGATATGAGGAACTATGGGATGGCAATAGCCGCCATGACGGAGTACGCAAAGAACATCGGGATGACGTCCTCGTCCGGTATTGTTACCTCGATGATGAATGACGCGTCGGATGGAATTTTGAACGGCATGATGGGAACCACCCAGATCGCAATGGGCGGTGGTATGATGGGCGGCTCAACCATGATGCAGTCTACCGCCGGAACCACCGGATTGGCAACTGCGATGACGCAATTCATGGGATCGGCCATGAACCGGTCAGGCCTTACGCTTTCGGACATGCAGGCACTTATGAACCACCTAAGCTCATTAAGCGGACAGTCCCTGGGAACTGGTGGAATTGTGACTGGCGGAACAGTAACCAGCGGCGTTGTAACTGGCGGTACTGGGACTGGCGGAGTAGTTACTGGCGGAACAGGAACCGTCGGAACGATGATGAGTGGGTTGATCAGCGGAACAGCATTTAATGGACTTATGGCAGGTGGAACGGTAATGGCATTTGCAACCAATAATGGAATGATGGGCGCGCAGCTCGCAAGCGGAGTGACGGATACTAAGGGCAACTTTACCATGTCCCTTGGCAACTACTCCGGCCCCGTTATGCTTCAGATGAATGGCGGAACGTATACGGATTTAGCGACAGGCACGGCGATGCTCATGCCTGCCGTGAACGTAATGACCGCCATTATCCCCTCGATATCGACCGGCGCTACGATAACCGGGATTCAAATAACCCCTCTCACATCCATGGCCCAGGCATTGGCGCATAATATGGCGGGCGGCATGACGGATGCAAATATAACCGCATCGAACACCGCAGTAGGAAATTACTTCATGGTGTCCGATATCCTCCGTACTCAGCCGATGAACCCGCTGGTGTTGGGATCGGGAACTGGTGCAACTCAAGATATGAGGAATTACGGGATTACGATAGCAGCGATGTCTCAGTACGCGAAGAACATCGGGATGACTAACTCATCAGGAATGATAACCGACATGATCAGTGATGCATCGGATGGAATCATGAACGGCATGATGGGAAGCACCCAGATAGCAATGGGCGGTATGATGGGCGGCGGCATGATGGGCGGCGGTGGCACCATGATGCAGGCTACGGCGGGAACAAGCGGCCTGGCAACCGCAATGACGCAGTTCATGGGGTCAACGGCGAACAAATCAAATCTTTCAGCCACGGACATGCAGGCACTCATCAATAAGCTGGCTGCGTCAAACGGAACGATTCAGTAAATCAGGTGTTATTTAAGGCGGAGTCCCGTTTCATTAATAAACAGGAATGGCAGCCGGTTTGATGACGGCTGCCATTTATTATTATATTTTAGATACATTCTGTCGATAAACAGCTATTCCCGCCGCTATTACGACTTCAGCGATATCAACAAACGTAGCAGCATCCATATCAAAGGCATTCTCTGCAATGGGTACCCGAACCCGTTCGTTAGAAGTGTTTACTGTCGTCCCGTCCTGGCCGTCGAGTTCGTCTGAATCCACTACTTTCCCCCCATTCGCTGATTTGCCAGTTGTCGGGCTTACTCGACGTGGCGATCCAGGGTGGCAGGGATAGTCGTAGCCGCAGGGAAAGCGCATAGACATAAGGCTCATAGGTTTTACGGAGTTCCGCCAGCCGATCTTCTGGGTTCGTTCCAGTCTTGGGATACATTTCCGAGGAATTCAAAAGCACGCTCAGTGCGTTAGCGTCCTCATTTGATAGCCGATTATGGGGCGGAGGCTCGGGCGGTGTGTGCAAAACGAGGGCGAGATCCACGACCGCGTGGCGAGCCATAGCAAAGGTCAGTTGGGCCTGGCGGACGACAGCCACCCCTTTTGTATGTGTAATGACATAGACGCAGGTATCGAGGATGGCGGTAAGCGCTGCAAGCCAGGACTGGTTGTCGTGTTGAGATCGGAAGTAGAGCAGTACAGGAAAGGACAGATGGCTTTCGAGCAGTTCCGCGGACCACAGCTCCCATTCGTGGAGAAGTTGCGTCATTGCCGCCATGACATGATCTTCACTATGCCGCTGCAATATTTCCGCTGCCGTCGGCGGAGATCCTGCGCGTGCATCCAGAAGTGAAATGGAAACCTCCCTCCTGGAAAAAGACTGATTGAGCGCAGGGAGATAACTGATAATGATGGCGAGGAAGCCAAAACCCATGCCTGCTTCGAGAACGACGAGCGTTCTCGAAGCAGTCGTTCTTGGAACGATGTCACCGAGTCCCAGCGTAAAAAACGTTGTCCCGCTGAAATACAAGCATGACGCGAAGTCTGCGATACCCCCCGCTTCTTTGATGGAATCGCCCGACGACCAATAGAGAAGTGAGAAGCCTATGATCAGGACGCCGGCCCAAAAGGCCAAGAGTATGGGGAGCGAAAGCGGACCATAGTAACTCAAATACGTTTCCTGACGTTTCTTACTGGAAAGGGTTTGTACCATTCCCGTATAGAGCCACCAGGTGGTCCGGTAGAAGAGACGAACCAGACGGATGCGACGGGTAACCCGGCGCGGAAACACCACCGTCTCGAATGCGTCCAGCAAGACAATTATAATGAGTCCGATTCCGAGAATCGCAGGTATCGACATAACATTCCCATAAAGGCGCTTTTTATCTACGCAGCAATATAAGTCCAGCGCGCTGGGCTGCATTGACGTTAGCGCGTCGGTAATATCATTATAGCATCGTTGTTGCGAGGAGTGTCTTTCTCTGTCGGCACACTGTTTCGGCCTCGGTGACGGCAGTGCATTAAGCGTCTTGTCCTTCCTGAAGCAAACGACGGTTGCAATATTTGAAGTGTACGACCTTTACCTGCGATACTGCAATTTCAAGATGTGGAGAAAATCATCGAATCCATTCTGGAGCTGTTGAGATAGCCATTCTTTGCAATCATAACGTATCAACCTGAATTCAGCAATGTCTACCCAAAAAATGCTCATTTCCAGATTCGAAGAGTCATATCACCGAAGCAAGTCGATTTACTTAATGGATTTGGTGCTAATGCGTAAGCCTGAGCATGACACCCGCCCAATCCCAAGAACCAGGAAATCGTCGGGGGCACGTATCTGGAGTATTGGATTGTCGGCGTAGAGATGAGAAACTTGAGGAGATTTGATCACTACGCGTAATTCAAATCCCGAGAGCCTAATTTGGTTTCATTTGCGCTGCTGAAATATAAATTCCACCGTCCGTCTGAGCACTGATGAGTTTGCACTGGTAGGCCGATTGCGACAAAGGGCTTTCGAAAATGGAAGAGGAGAGATGAAGCGCCCATTCTGCGGGCAGGGACGGAAGCTCATAGTCGCGATTTTCGACAATGATGTAAATCTGCTTGTTTCGGGGTGCGCGAACCTTGTGATTATTTAGATGAAAATATCTTGTCGCAAGCGGCCCACAGTAAAATGTCGAAAATCGCTTTTAGACAAAGCGTGAGCCGGCACGATGCTGTTGTAATAAAAAAAGAAATTCCAGGTGGGCGCGCTGACCCACCTGGAAAAGTGTAATGATTTGAACGATTCCCAGAATACTCATTCTGAGAACTCGCGTCTACAAAAGGCCGCGCACCGGGAACAGACCTGATAAGCGGCCTTCTTGTAAGTTCAAGTGTGCCAGCGCTACTTCGGAACGTCTGTCGCCTTCGATTTCACCGAGTAATCTATGCCCACGTCGGATGCCTGTTTCTGCCTGACCACTTTAATGAATCCGTAGCCCAAGCCGGCATGGCAACTGTTGCAGCTCGGAATGACCGCATTGTATTCCTTTTCGAAGGCCTTAAAATCCTGAGCCATGATCGCCTTGTTCACAGGATCGAAGGTATTTTTATAAAAATTTTCCCATGCAGGGTATTCAGCCGGTTTCGTCAACTTTGCCGGGTTCATAGCTGAATTCATATACTTTGACATATTCGCTGCGAAACCCCAATTACCGCCCTGGGCTGCGGAAAACATATCCTGGAAACGGTCGCCGACTTCACGCATCGGTACGGCGAATTTCGGAATTGCATTCTTGACCGCATCAATCTGCTTTTGCAAATCATCCTGCTTCGGCATTTCGGCTTCAACCGCCAGGACGGCATTCATGCCGATAAACGACAACGCTCCTGTCATAGCAATAATCATGACGACTTTTCTTAGCATAGCGTGCTCCTTTCAAAACTGATTTTAAGTTCGACTGTCCCGCGCTTCACTGCAAAACCGAACGACTTCAACTTGTTCCACCGTCACCTCCTTGTCCGTTGCAGCGTCTATTTTTTCTCCTCATGGGGGCCAAAGGTGTATTGATACGCAAGGTAAGCCGAGACCCGGTTATCGCCATGGATGTCGCTACCGACGGAGAAAAGCACGTGGTGAGCGTCGGTGACATTCACAATAGCCCCCACATTGTAACCGAGACGGGATTTTGCGTCCTCCGCATCCTTGGTCTGGGTAAATAATTCCGCGCCGATCGTCAGCAACTCGGACATTGCACGCTGCACTTGCCAGCCGAAAAACCAATAGTCCTTGTTGCCTTCACCGGGATTTCGCCAGTAACCGCCGCCTCCGTAGGTTTGCCAGGGGCCCCAGGCCTTCTGCAGCCAGAGAGGAATAAAAAACCTCGTGTGTCCCGCGCCTAAACCCTTATCGCTGTCGCCTGTAGGAAAGGTACGATGGGAAAAGTCCCCACCATGAAATGAGCATCCTCATCGTTTATGAAACGATACTTGATCCCCACCTCCGTGTCGCCGTAGCCGCGCTGCGTGGCCCCCCCCTCCGGCTTGACGTATTCAAACGGCGTGATCAGATGGAGCATGACATTGGGTACGACTCCATAGTTAAGCTCAAAATGAGGGGCGGTGCCGGACGTCACGTCCTTGTCCTTCGCATACTGTGTGGCGACGTAAAACTCTCCATGCTTGTAATCCACGGGCTCCGGGTCGTCGGTAACAAAAGGCGGCCCGGCCCAGGTCTTGCCGATGCCGATACCCATGACACACAAAATTGCCGCAATGAGCGCTGCCAAGCGAGGCAAGAGCGCGGGGAACTGAATAATACTACCCTTGCCGGTCAAATATGAAATTCTACGACGGAAACAAACCATTTGCATATTCACTCCTTTTTATTTCGCATTTTTTTGCAGTTGTTTTAGAGACAGCGAAAAAATCGCTTTTCGTATACACGGGAAAAATCACATAAGTACGAATATAGCACAATACTATACGCTCGTGGAGAATGCCGGCAAGTGAATAATTATTGAGCCACATAAAACAGCTTCTTGATTGAGCATGATTTTACGATGAAAAGGTAACCTCGGGGTCTTCCACGCTCAACCGCCTTGAAAATCCTTCTGTCAGCATTTCGTTTCGAGTCCACTCCATTCAGCCCGATTCCGGCAACATGAACCCGCGTCCCCGTAACATTATCGTCGGTTCCGTCGGTCGCTAAAATTCGTGGCTGATTTTATTCTAGAAAAGGCAGCTGCGTATGCTTCTTGAATCTCCTCTGCGGTTACATGCTCCATTTGGGTGTATCGCTTTTCACTTCCGGAATCCGTATTCGAATCACCGCGTCAAATGCCTATACTTGATCCGGTGCGGCTGGTCCGCGTCCGCGCCAAGCCTCGCCTTCCGGTCCGCTTCGTACTCGGAGTAGTTCCCGTCGAAAAAGACCACCTTGCTGTCTCCTTCGAAGGCCAGGATGTGCGTCGCGATTCTGTCGAGGAACCAGCGGTCGTGGGAAATCACCACGGCGCAGCCCGCGAAGTTCTCCAGCCCCTCTTCGAGCGCCCGCATGGTGTTCACGTCGATGTCGTTCGTGGGCTCGTCCAGGAGCAGAACGTTCGCTTCCTCCTTGAGTATTCGCGCCAGGTGCACCCGGTTCCGTTCGCCGCCCGAGAGCACGCCGACCTTCTTCTGCTGGTCCGTTCCGCCGAAGTTGAACCGCGACACGTAGGCGCGGGAGTTCATCAGCAGCTTGCCGAGCTGGACCTGTTCCTGGCCGCCGGTGATCACCTGCCAGATGGTCTTGTTGCGGATCGAGCACGTCGCGGCTCTGGTCCACGTACCCGAGCTTCACGGTCTCGCCGATCTTGATCGTCCCCTTGTCCGGCTTATCCTGGCCCGTGATCATGCGGAAGAGCGTGGTCTTGCCCGCGCCGTTCGGCCCGATCACGCCGACGATGCCGCCGGGCGGGAGCATGAAGGACATGTTCTCGACGAGGATATTGTCGCCGTAGGCCTTGGTCACGTTCTCGGCCTCGATCACGACCTTGCCGAGCCGCGGTCCCGGCGGGATATAGATCTCCAGTTCCTTGCCGCGCGCTTCTCGGTCTGCTGGCTGAGCAGCTCCTCGTAGGAGCTGATGCGCGCCTTCGATTTCGCATGCCTGCCCTTGGGCGACATCCTGATCCATTCGAGTTCGCGCGCAAGCGTCTTCTGGCGTTCGCTCTCGGTCTTTTCCTCCAGCTTCAGCCGCTCTCCCTTCTGCTCAAGCCAGGACGAATAGTTTCCCTTCCACGGGATGCCCTGGCCGCGGTCGAGCTCCAGAATCCAGCCGGCCACGTTGTCGAGGAAGTACCGGTCGTGGGTCACGGCTATGACCGTGCCCTCGTATCTTCTGGAGATGGTGCTCGAGCCAGGCAACGGACTCGGCATCGAGGTGGTTCGTGGGCTCGTCGAGCAGCAGGATGTCCGGCTTCTGGAGCAGCAGCCGGCAGAGCGCCACGCGCCGCTTTTCGCCGCCCGAGAGGACCGTGACCTTCGTATCGCCGGCCGGACAGCGCAAGCGCGTCCATGGCCATTTCCAAGCGGCTGTCCAGTTCCCAGGCGTTCGCGTGGTCGAGCTTCTCCTGCACCTCGCCCTGGCGCTCGATGAGCTTCTGCATCTCGTCGTCGGACATGGGATTGGCGAAGGATTCGTTGATCTTGTTGTACTCGTGCAAAAGGTCGACTGTCTGCTGCACGCCCTCTTCCACGCATCTGACGCACGGTCTTTTCCGGATCGAGCTTCGGCTCCTGTTCGAGAATTCCGACGGTGTAGCCCGAAGAAACCACGACTTCGCCCACGAACTCCTTGTCCATGCCAGCCATGATCCGGAGGAGCGAGCTCTTGCCCGAGCCGTTCAGGCCCAGGACGCCGATCTTGGCGCCGTAGAAGTAGGAAAGGTAGATGTCCTTCAACACCGGCTTCTTGTCGTAAAACTTGCCCACCCCCACCATGGAGTAGATGATCTTGTTCGGTTCAGCCATAACTGTTTCCATGACCTCCTGAAAAATAATAGGCTCCTTTGTACACTTATTGACGGCGGTGTGTCAATAAAAAAGGCGGAGCATTTGCCCCGCCGCCATTAAGTAGAGTCTGTATTTTAGTTGCCGTTTCACTTAAGATCGTCATTCCTGCGAAGGCAGGAATCCAGTCTTTTCATAAGTCTCTGGATGCCGGATCAAGTCCGGCATGACGAATAAAGGGAGTTTAAATACAGACTCGGTAAGATGAACTCTTCATTACAGAATCAGTTTCGGAGAGGCTACTCCGCCCTGCGGGGTGCCTTTGTCGTTTAACCATACAGTCACGTCCTTTGTTTTACTATTGAGCAATGATATTATAAGCCGGAAAGGATGTAAAGCGGAAAAGGGCTACGATGATGCGTGGTCAAGGCGCCACCCCAACTGCGCTCTTCTTGATTCAGCTCAAAAGAAGTTTGCGGAATGCCTTCTAAACCAGGTGTTTTCTCGGGTCGGTCTCGCGGATGATGGCGCTCACGTTTTTCCTGTTGAAACCCTTGTAACCTTCCCTGCGCTGGATGTTTTCCAGGTGGCTGCCGACCGCGCCCTGGGAAAGGAATTGCTCCCCTTGTGCGTTTGTGATGGTCTTCTCTTTTACCAGCTTCTCCACCCGCTTTGGATCGACCTCCCATTTCTCGGCAACGCTGAAGGCCTGCTTGAGATACGGGAAATTACTGAAGGGGGCCATGTACTTGACGTTGTATTGGGCTATGTCCGCGATGAGGCGTTCGAAATCGAACTGAGCAGCGAGATGGTGCATCCCGGCCTGGAGGATGGAATCGCCGTGCAAGGCGCACCAGAGGCCCACGGTGCCGAGCTGCTCTCTTTCTTTAAGCTCCGTACGGGAAAAGTCCGTCTCTACTTCCTCCGGCGCCAGGTCCACATCCAGAAAGAGAGTCAGGCCTGCCGCGGGATTTTCCATGACCTGGGCGCCCCAGCCTGCCTCTGCGCCTGCGTAGAAGCGCTCGCGGCTTACAAAACCAAGCCGTGAGAAGAGAGACACGAGCCTTGAGAAATTTTTCCGGGAACTGCGGAAGGTATGGTGGTCGTGGTTTTCCAATCCCAAACCGAGGGTGTCATGGCGAGTCAGCTGCACCCTGCCGGCGAAGTTGCGGGACAGCCAATACGTTCGCTCGGCCTCACAGACGACGTGGGCGGCAAGATGCTGTCCCAGTTTTGTTACCAGTCGGTCCGCGATCTGGAAGGTATCCTCAAAGATCCGGTCCTCATCTTCGCCTGACCTGGGCCTGTTCTTCCATTCCTCCAAACACTCCAGATAGGTACGCAGATACGCATTCTGCAGACAGACCGGCTCGTAACCTCCGCTCCCTCTCCTTTCGACGGCCCAAAAAGCAACCTTGTTTTCTTCACCCACAAGAGCGCGACGATAGGGATTGAACGGTTCGCCTTCGATCTCGGCCTGAAATCCGTTCACCTGAAGAAAATCGGCAATGCTCTCGACCCGCAGGGCCACGCCCGATTCCGGTCCGGAATTTTCGTCCAGAACAATTCTCGGCAGGTTCGCACCCGGATGATACAAGGCTTCATGCCTGATATCCGGTTGCTTTATGAACCCGAGACCAACGAGTTTTTCCCTCACCCGCTTCGAATCATGCAGATGGAAGTGGTCCACCCAGTCGAGCAGGCGGGAACTGGTCTGCCGGATGAGCCGCTCTTCGAAGCGGGCGAGGGTGATGTTTTTCCCCTTGCACTCTGCGAGGAGGTCGAGACAGGCCTTTTCGGCCTCGGCGTGCTGTTCCCAGTAGAAACCTTCTTTTTGTTCCATCATTGACCTCATACGTTAAAGACGATTATAACCACAGGCGCCTGCGGCGCACACGGTAAAACGGATTCAATGCTTCAGATTTTATAATTCAAACCGTGTTCATCTGCCTGCACCCAGCGGTTACGAGTGCGCCAGCGCGAGTGCAGGTGTGTGTTCGCGCAGCGAACCCGTGGTTCAATCATCTTCGTCTCACGGTTCCAGCAAATCCGCCCTCATATGATCGGTGATCGGCCCGTCGCTGAACATGACGCCCGGATTGAGGATATCCTGCGGATCGAAGATGCTCTTGACCTCCCGCATATAATTGTACAGGGCTTCACCCCATTCTTTTTTCAGATAGGGCGCCCGGATTCTGCCCATGCCGTGTTCGGCGGTCATGGTGCCGCCGTGACGAAATACGACTTCATAGACGTCATCGACGAACCGTTGAATGCGCCCCCGGATGTCGGGCATGGTACAGATCGAAGAGCGGCCGCAGATGGAGATTGCCGTTTCCGGCATGACCGTAAACGAGCGCGAGAATGCCGTGCTTGGCGAAAACCTTTTGGACATCGTAGATGAATTCGGCCAGGCGGTCCACCGGGACTCCTACGTCATTGGCCACCGCAAGGGCCCGGAGGCCGGGCTGCGGGTGCTCGACCAGCCACAGGATCTGTTTCCGCAGGTGCCAGAGCTTTTCAACCTCATCATGAACCGTGACGATGACCGGGGTATTGCTCATCCGGTGGCCGGCATGATGAAAACTATGAACAACATCCTTGACCTTCCCCTCTAATTCCGGCCCTGTCAGCTCCACGAAAAGCAGGTGCGCGTCAGGGGCCAATCCTTCAGGCAGAGACATCCGGTCCCTTATGATGCGGATAGTCTCACGGCTGATGAGTTCGATCGCGGCCACATCGAGCTTGCGTAAATCGGAGACCGCCCTGCCGGCCTCGGCCAGACCGTCGAAATAAAATAGAACGGCAGCCAGGTCGCGCTCGTAGACCTCGGCCCGGAGAACGGCGCGGGTGATGAGGCCCAGCGTTCCTACGCTGCCCGCAAGGAGCTGCGCAATTCGCTGCCCCGGGGACAGGTCGCCCAAAAAGGAAAAGAGATTATAACCGCTGGCTGTCTTCAATCCGGACCGGGACTCCAACCGGTCTCTCGCCGCATCGTCCGCCTTGATCCTTCTGCTCCAGGTCGGCCAGCTTCTCCTTGAACCGCTTCGGTATCGTGGTTTCGTCCGCAGTGTCAACCAGCTCTCCCTCTGCGGTGATGAACTGCACGGATTCCAGAAAACGGTCGATGGAGCCGTATTTGAGCGCGTGGGGTCCGCTCGCCCTGGTGGCGATGTTGCCGCCTATGCGGCTGATCTCCGCGCTCGTGACATCGGCCGGAAGAAAGAACCCCCGCTCCTTCAGAAATTTCTGGAGTTCGTTATGATAGACACCGGCCGAGGCCGTAACTGTTGCTTGGCGTGCGTTCGCGGAAAAGCCGCTGATTCTGCCCCAGAACTCGTTTTTGGGAAGGGCCATGATGAGCCCTTCACCGAGCGCGCTCCCTGCCAGGCCCGATCCCCCGCCGCGAGCCGTGATTGGCACGCCTTCCCTTCGCGCAAACTCGACAAGCTTTCGGACGTCCTCATCATCTTCCGGCAACACGACCGCGAGCGGTTTGATCTCATAGATGCTCCGGTCCTGCGAAAACTGCAGAAGGGCCTTTTCATCGTCAAGTACCTGGCCGTGCACCAGTCCTCGAAGTTTATCCGACAGCTTTCTTGCACCATCACACCATTAACGCTCAAAACCGGATTCGTTCCCGGTATGTCATAATGTCTCCCTGCCTCGGGTCTGGAGGTTAGGCAAGCATACCCCTGGTCGTTTGGTTATTCGCATTCCGCAATCGATCCTCACGTCCCGCCTCTCGGACAAGCGTCCGCTGCAATCTCCATCCGGCGTAATCCCCTTGCAGAGGACCTTGCGGATGATCCCGGTCCCCTGCCGGATTTCGTCGGCCGTGACGACGAGATGCGGCCGGAAGCGGATGCTCTTCTCTCCGCACGCGACCATGAGCAGTTTTTCCTGCAGGAAGGCCATCAAGAGCTGGTTCCGCGTCAAGGTGTCCCGTGCATCGATGGCGCACATCAGTCCCCGGCCCCTGGCGTTCGAGATCACATCGGGAAACTCCCGGGAAATATTCTGAAGCTCCGCAAGCAGCAGATCCCCCTGGATGCGGGCGTTTTCGACCAGCCTCTCCTCCTCGATGATGCGCAGGATCCGGGTGAAGCGGGCCATGTCCACGATGTTGCCGCCGAAGGTGGAACCGATGCGGCTCCTTTCCGTGAACACGTTGCAGCCGGCCTCATCAACGCGGCGGGAGGCCAGCATCCCGCAGACCTGGGTCTTTTTGCCGAAACAGAGGATGTCCGGCTTTACGTCGAAATGTTCGTAGGCCCAGAACCTGCCGGTCAGGCCCACCCCGGTCTGGACCTCGTCGAAGACGAGCATGATGTCGTGCCCGTCGCAGATCGTACGGAGCGCCTGGAAGAACTCCCCGCGAAAATGGTTGTCCCCGCCTTCACCCTGGATCGGTTCGATGATCAGGGCAGCAATGTCTTCGCCCTCTTTGTCGATGACTCGGCGAATCTCCTGCAGGGCCTCTTCCTCGAGCGCCCGCACCTTTGCGAGATTTTCCTCAGTCAGGGGAAAGGTGATCTTCGGATTCACGATGCGCGGCCAGGAGAATTTCGGGTAGAAGTCGGTCTTGCGCGGATCGAAGGTGTTGGTGAGCGAGAGCGTATAGCCGCTCCGGCCATGAAAGGCCTGGCGGAAGTGGATGACCTTGGTCCCGGCTTCGCGTCCGATGCCGCGGCCAAGGTTTTTCCGGACCTTCCAGTCAAAGGCGGTCTTTAAAGCGTTTTCCACGGCCAGTGTGCCGCCGTCGATGAAGAAGGCATGGGGAAGATGGGCCGGCATGCCGATCCGGGAAAAGGTCTCGACGAATTCCGCCAACGCCGTCGTGTACACGTCGGAATTGGTCGGCTTGTTCACTGCCAGGCGTCCCAGCTCGTCCCGGGCCTCGACCAGACGCGGATGGTTGTAACCCACGGCCATGGAGGCGTACATGGAGAAGAAATCGAGATAGCGGTCGCCGTTTCGCTTGTCCACGAGCCAGGAGCCCCGGGACTTGTCCTCGTCGAAGATGACGTCGAACCCCTCGGCCAAAACGATGCCTGGCCACGGTTTTTTTCACGTCCTGCGGCTGTATCACGAGCACCTCCGGAGAACAAGTCGGATTCGAAAAGAGGACAAATGTCAGGCAGGCCGAACTGTCCGAGTCCCGCCAGCGTCTGATACTCTTAGTATAGGCGATGAAGATACGTTCGGCAAGCAACGAGGGACGCTGCACTCACCGGATAGCAGCCGGTCGTCCGACGACTGCACCCTGTTCCTGTTTCAACAGAAAACGCCGGCAGGGGGCTTCCCGGCCGGCGCTTCCAGTTGCCAGATATTGTATATAAGGCAAGTCAGACTTTTTGAAAAATGGCGAGCGACAATTTTGTGAAACAGACGCCCTCCGGAAGCTTGCAGTTTCCCGCTTTCTTCTGGCTCATCGGGGTTTTCCGGCTGCTGCATGGCGGCTATTCCCCTCTTTGCTTCTGCAAAGAGGGCGGAAAACTCTGCTGATAGGTTCTGTATTTCAGCGTGATGTTCGGTTTCGAATTTTTCCAGATTTTCTTTGACCGCCAGGAGGGTCTTGTTGAAGGCATTGCAGGAACGGCAATAGG
Source organism: Nitrospirota bacterium (assembly GCA_963741205.1). GTDB lineage: Bacteria > Nitrospirota > UBA9217 > UBA9217 > UBA9217 > JAJYKN01. The sequence goes on along the minus strand of CAVUHW010000006.1, from coordinate 6,188 downwards.
GATCCGCCTGCTGGGTTTTCAGCACGCCGAGCAGGTAGGAATAACCACGCGCCTGATTCAGAATTTCCATGGGGCATATCCTCCTTTTTCCATTCCCGGGTGAAAATAATTAGTGGGCGCATCCCCCATCTTTGCTGTGTCCGCCGCAGCACCCCTGGACCGTCAATTCCGGAAGGCTCTGCGAAGCGAACATCGACATGTTTTCCCGTATCGTCTCCGCCTGTGAACGATGAACCCTTATCCCCATCTGGTTTAGCCTGGTGAGCGCGCCCGCGCCGATGCCGCCGACGACAATGGCGTCTACCCGCTGATTATCGAGCGCCTTCATCGGGTTGCACGCCCCATGGGAGTGGTGCTGGTCCTGGTTGTTGATTGTAGCAAGACCGTTTGTTTCCGTATCGACGACCAAAAATAGCGGCGCCGATCCGAAATGGTTGTACACCGTGCTGTCGAGTCCGTCATCTTTCTGTGCTGGAAAACAGACCTTCATGGAATGGTCCTCCTGTGTTGAGATTGATGCAACGATTATTCAAATACGATGGCCCCGCCCTGGGTAAGGGCCATCGCCACCTTCTTTCGAGCTGCGGAAAGCATCCTCTGAACGGTCCCCCGCGATACGCCCATCCTGGCGCCGGCCTCTTCCTGGGTAAGGTCATCGAGATCGCAAAGCCTCAAGGCCTCGAGCTCATCCCGGGGCAGTAAAATCTGCCGGACCTCGGACATCGGCATCCCCGTTGGTTTAAAGGCTTTCCCCTTGAACTTACATTGACAATTCCGCGGTTTCTTACATCGGGGAGACATAATGGCCCTCTCTTATTATGTGCATATGCACACAACAATAGCAGGCTTCCGCGTTCGTGTCAAGGGTTTCTTTCCTGCCCTGAACGAAGACGGCAAGAAAAGCCATCCCCTGCTGGTTCTGTAGACATGCTGGATGTTACTGAACAGGGCATCCATATCGCTTACCTGGCTAACTTGAGTTTCTCGGCGAAGTAGGGAGGCAATCCGCTCGCAACAATAGCCTCTGCAGCCTTGTTGACATCATAAGGGACCCGCAGAAACTCGACGTTCACGTTGTCAGCGGTTATGTCGATCAACGTCACGCAGGCCCTCGGATCTCCGTCTTTCGGTTTGCCCACACTGCCGGCATTGATGAAGACCTTGCCGCCGAAATCCTTCCGATACGGTTTGTGAGTATGGCCATAGACCATGATGTCGGCATCCATCTTCTCGGCCATCTCCCGGAAGAACTTCTCCGGCCTGTCCTCATACCAGTACAGGTTGTTCTTTGAAGGCGTCGCATGGAAGAGCAGGACCTTTTTCCCCTCGGAGCTGAGGGAGATTGAAAACGGTAAGCCTCTCAAATAATCTTTTGTCTTCCTCGACGCGTGCTGCTTTGTCCATTCAAAGGACCGGTTCGCCATCTCTTCCTGGACCGGGTCTTCGGCCTTGCACCCGCAATGTTCCCGGTCATTGGCAACGGTCTCGTCGTAATTCCCCTGCACGCCCTCGACGCCGTGCTCGACCAGAAAATCAACGACCTCATTCACGAACGGCGAGTAACCGCCGAGGTCCCCGAGGTGGTAGATCTTCTCCGCCTTTGCGGCCAGGGCCGCCTGATAGGCAGCCTTGAGCGCTTCAATGTTTCCGTGTATGTCACCGAATACCGCGATCTTCATGATCCATCACCTCTTCCCGGATATTATTAAGCACATCCTCTTCAGGGGAATGTTGATTCCTTTATCTTGCAATACTCAACGGTAAAATATTTCTTTTGGAAATACCGCGCCACATTCACGAGGCCGATCAGGACCGGCACCTCGACCAGCGGGCCGATGACCGCGGCAAAGGCGGCGCCTGAATTGATGCCGAACACGGCGACGGCGACAGCGATCGCGAGTTCGAAATTATTGCTTGCCGCGGTAAAGGAAAGCGTCGCGGTCTTCGGATAGTCCGCCCCGATCTTTTTCCCAAGGTAAAACGACACCAGGAACATGACCACGAAGTAGATCAGCAGCGGAACCGCGATACGCACGACATCGAGCGGAAGCCTGACGATATAGTTGCCTTTGAGCGAGAACATGACGATGATGGTGAACAGCAGCGAGATAAGCGTGATCGGGCTTATCTTCGGGATAAAGACCGTCTCGTACCATTGGCGGCTCTTGATTCTGATGAGGGTGAACCGTGTGAGCATGCCGGCAATAAAGGGAATGCCCAGGTAGATAAACACGCTCTTCGCGATCTGACCGATCGTCACATCGACGACCACGCCCTTTAAGCCGAACCAGACCGGCAGTACGGTTATGAAGATATAGGCATAGACGGAAAAGAATAAGACCTGAAAGATCGAATTGAACGCCACGAGACCGGCCGCGTACTCGGGATCGCCGCAGGCAAGGTCGTTCCAGACGATGACCATGGCGATGCACCGCGCAAGGCCGATCATGATGAGACCCACCATGTATTCGGGATAGGACCGGAGGAAGATGATCGCGAGCGCGAACATCAGGATCGGGCCGATGACCCAGTTCTGCACGAGCGAAAGGCCCAGAACTTTTTTGTTCCGGAAGACCTCGCCGAGTTCCTCGTACTTGACCTTGGCAAGAGGAGGATACATCATCAGGATGAGGCCGATCGCGATGGGGATATTGGTCGTGCCGACCTGAAAGCTGTTGATGAAGGCTTCGGTCCCCTGAATGAAATACCCGAGGCCGACCCCGAGGGCCATTGCCGCGAAGATCCAGAGCGTAAGGAAACGGTCGATAAAAGAAAGCTTTTTCTCCCCCTTTTCAGCCATTGTTCATCTCCCCCTTTGTTCTCTTTCAATACGCAATCAGCATGGACTGGAAAGCAATAAGCGAGCCCGCAGGAAACTTCTCCTCAACCGCAGCACCGGCCTTTGGATTTAAGCGACATGACCTTGCCGCCTTGCTCTTTGCTCACGAGAAAGGCTTCGAGCCGTTTCCTGTCCCCGGCAATCGGGCCGTCCTTCATCCGTTCACTAACGGAGAGGATCAGCATTCTCCTGAACAGATCGTTATCGCTCAAGCTGTAATGAGTCCATTTGCCCTGCTTTCGGTCTTTAATGAGTCCCGCCTCTTTCAGGGTGCTGAGATGAAAGGACACTTTCGGCTGCACCATGTCCAGCGCCGCTACGATGTCGCAAACGCACAATTCGCCCTGCTCCAGACAGCTTGATGATCCGCAGCCTTGTCTCGTCGGACAATGCTTTAAATATGGGTACCAGTTCGTTCATATTTCACCTTTCAATCAAAGCGGAATCGGCTGAGATACTCCTTCAGCTTTTTCCCGCTTTCCTCGTCCATCTCCGGGCAATCCCCGTATCCCTTGATCCCTTCGGTCGCGAGCGAGGAAACATCATGCACGTCGGCTGGCCGCATTTGCGGCAATTGGTCTTCGGGAGGAGCTTGTAAATATCCAGGATATGCGGCTTAGCCTTCCCGTCGTATTTCGGGATAATATTCTCACGGTTCTCCCAGGCGTCATTGATCTCCTGTTTCAGCCATTCCAGGATATGATGCGCTTCCGCCTCGTCCCGCAGGGCATTGACTGCGATCTTATTGCCGTGAACGGTAATGAGCTTTCCCTGCGTCTTGAACGTAACCGACGGAGGATTTTTGATGTACGTATCTCCCCCCAGGACGGCGTTCAGATAGGGAAGCACCTCGCTGATGTCATCGTCAAGATGGGCGATGCAGTGCAACGACTGAAAGGTATTATTGCACGCCGGTCTTGATATCTCTTCCCGGTATCCTTTGAGCAGCATCGAAGGATCTCCACGTGTCAGTCGTCTGCTTTGATCAGTTCCTTTACTTTTTCAAGACTTGGCAGCGGCTTGCCTGAATGCTTGATCTTACCGTTTACGATCAGACCGGGCGTGGAGAGTATGCCGTGCATCGCTATCTGGCCGATGTCCGTGATCTTGACGATCTTGGCATCAATACCGAGTTCCTTGACAGCCTGCTTCGCCATTTCTTCCATCTTGTGACAATTCGCACATCCTGGACCGAGCACTTTGATTTCCATAATCCGATCCTCCTATAAGAATCGCATTGAACAGATACCCCACGCCGATGATAGTGACTGTCATGATCCCCACGAACACGGCAAGGAGCTTTATCTTAAGCACCTTCCGGAGAATGATCATCTCGGGCAGCGACAGGGCCGTGACCGCCATCATGAAGGCCAGCACCGTGCCCATGCTCATCCCCTTCTCCATGAGGGCATACACGATCGGGATCACGCCTGCGGCGTTGGAATAAAGCGGAACGCCGATTGCGACAGCGAGCGGAACGCGCAAAGGGATTGTCGTTCCCGGCATATCGTGCGAGAAAGTCGTCAGGTGCATATCCGTGGATGAATCCGCCGATGCCTATGGCGATGATCACATACAGCCAGACCTTTTGCAGGATTTCCATCGGTATTAGCGCGTGCGTATACAAGCCGGTCCTTGAATGTCTGCTTGACCGATGCTCGACTGCAGCACCCATCGATTGTGATCTTGTAGACATATTCCTCTACCCATTTTTCGAGCTTGAGCTTGCCGATGATGAAGCCCGCGATGATGGCAACCGACAGCCCGGCGCTCATATAGATCACCGCGATCTTCCAGCCGAAAAGACCCCAGAGAAGCACGACCGCAACTTCGTTCACCATGGGCGAAGAAATCAGAAAGGAAAAGGTTACGCCGAGAGGCACCCCCGCCTCGACAAAACCGATAAAGAGCGGGACCGCGGAGCAGGAGCAGAACGGCGTGACGATGCCCAGAAGAGCGGCCAGAATATTACCTATAAATTCCCGTTTATGCGAAAGGATGCGCTTCGTCCGCTCAGGCGGAAAGTAGGACCGGATGACGGAAACAACGAAGATGATGACGGAGAGCAGCAGGAATATCTTGATCGTATCGTAAATAAAGAATTCAAGGACATCAGATAAGCGCGCTTCCTGCTCCATACCGAACAGGTCGTACACCAGATAGTGAGCAAAGTCCTTTAACATTCCCACACCTCATATCAATAATAATTTATATGATAATGATATGAAGCCGGTTTGTCAAGTGCTTATTGCTGTTCGCTCAGCGGTTCTCGTCGTCATTGAAGTTGATTTGCTTTACATCGCTATTCGCGGATGTACGGAAGATTTCTCCTACCCCTGTTTCCCGAAAGGACAGACCGGATAGCGGCATACGTCGCACTTCAAACACAGGCCCCCATGGCCCAGCGCGGCAAGGTCCCGCCGCCCGATCTTTTCCCCGGCAAGGACTCGTGGCAGGATCAGATCGAAGATCGTCGTCTTGGCATACATACCGCAGGCGGGAATGCCGAGGATGGGAACAGCCCCAAGATATGCGATCAGGAACATAGCGCCCGGGAGAACAGCTGAGCCATAAGTTATATCTGAAGCGCCGAGTTCCCGGATTGCGAACCGTGTCACGTCATCGGGATCAACGGACATGCCGCCCGTGGTGATAAGCAGATCGGCCCCGGCATTCAACAATTCCCGAAGCCTGTCCACGATAAACGCCTTGTCGTCAGGCGCATAATAGACGCCCACAAGCTCCCCGTCGAGCTCCTGATCTTCTTCGTGATGACTGGCGCGAAGGCGTCCTTGATCCTGCCGTGATATACCTCGTTTCCGGTGATCACGACGCCGACGCGGGGTTGCGAGTTTCTTCACTTCGATACACCACCCCTCACCTCAATCCTCTCACCTGAGAGGAGAGGAAGCTTTTCCCCTCCCTCTCCCGAGGGGAGAGGGGGGGTGAGGGGGGCATTTCGCACTGTTCAGCGACCTGCCGCCTCTTCCACCACGCTCTTCTTCACCACCAACGGAATCGCCCTCGTCCCCGCAACCGTCTGTCCTCTTTTGACAAGTGTATTGTGTGCAGCGTTGCGCACATTACCTCGCCCAGCATATTGAACGCAAGGAGTGCGTCACGGTCTATCTTCAGCAGCCCATCACGTTCCGCGATGATGCTGATTTTCCCTTCTTTCGGTTCGCCCTTGATCGCGACACCGATTCCCATGAGCGACCGCGCAATGGCATAGGCGGCGTCATTCTCGTGCATTTCGTCTTCTGCGACCTGAAGCACAAAAAGATGTTCCTTGCCGAGCCGCTGGAGGTGACATACGTCCTCTTCCCGGATGATATGGCCTTTCTTAAAG
>CAVUHW010000005.1:0-61043 GCA_963741205.1 Nitrospirota bacterium | reverse complement strand
GCGCGTCCCTTGAATTCGCCGGGCCGGATTTCCGTTATATCATGCGCAAGGACCGTACCGACGGCTTCACGAACCGGGATGGTCCTGGTCCCTGTTTTTTGTCCCTCAGATGCACTGTGTCACACATGCGAACCTCCCGCGAAAAGGGCCTTAAACTTCTCATCAACTATTTCACGAATGCCTGTCTCCATCAGTTCGAACTTTTTCAGAAATACCCTCGCATCTTCCGTAAGAAGCGCGCCGCCGCCGTTCTTCCCGCCGGTCTGTCGATCGATCAGCTTCACGCCGAGACGCTCTTCCATGGCTTTGATATGGCCCCATGCTTTGCGGTACGAAATACCCACCTCTTCGGCGGCCCTGTTGATGGACCCGTGAGTATCAATGGCCTCAAGAAGAAAACGTCTTCCCCGGCCGAATACCGGCTCGCCGTCTACTTCAATCCATATCTTCGACCTGATATCCAGGCCGTTATGTCTTTTCTGCATAACGCACCGCCAAAAAAGATTTTTTCACTTCGTAGTAACCCTTACCCGCGCAGGGAATACACAGGACCTTGCCGTCCTGGTAGACTTCCCTCATGTCCTGGACGTGCTCGCCGCAGGAGTCACATTGCACCCTTCGCATCGGTCTTCCCGGCATGTCCTCGGGCGCTACGTTAACGACGACTTCCATCACGCCGAAAAGTTCCTCATCGGTCATGATCTTGTACGCCTCAAGCTGTCCCGAATACTTGTTCTCAATTTCGGGGAAGTACCGCTTTGCCTTCTCGCGCGAATCCTCCCGGGCAACGATCCGTATCGCCTTGCCAGTCTTAAGATTCATGTATGTCGCCGCCATCTTGCCGTAGTCCATGAATTTCATGCTTCTCTTTCCGAGACTACACCCCGTGACGGACTGGACGGCGTCCGTGGCGCACCGGTCCATCTCAATGAAAACGATCAGGCTCTTCCGGTCCGCCCCTTTCGGATCGCTGATGCCGATCTCCCGGAGCCCGAGCATGGACATGCGGACACCCAGCACCTGCCCGGCGCAGAGGTGGCCGTGAACCTTAACGGATTCCTGCAAGAGCGTGTCAAAATCAGTTTTGAGGGCTGTTTCGAAAATCGTCGCTCATCCCATTATCTCCCGACAAAGTCTATCACCTTCCTTGTGGCCCTGGCCAGCTCTTTGTAGAACAAAGTATCCGCAGCCTCTTCCATATCTTTAGTGAAGTCCGGAGTCCATTTCAAAAGATGATCGTTCAGAAGTTTTTCCGTGATACCCGGATAATCATCTTTTCCGTTCTTTTCCGAATGCATCCGCTGAAGCAGAGAGAGAGAAAGCTTAACTCTGCGCCTATGTGATCAGGCATCACTTCGGGATCGCCAAGAGTCAGACCTGCTTCGTGATACAGCTTCATCGCGTTCGCAGCAGCATCCTGCATCATGAGTCTCTTCGGAGACGTATAGACCGATTCCCATGGCGGACAGGGCAGTTTATACGGTCCGATAAAAAGACGGGTATACTCCGATAAAAGATTTTCCAGTTCCTCTTCCGAATTCAGATCGATACTGATGGTCGCCTTCTTCAGGTCAAAAAGAAAAATCGACGTATCCTCTGCAAGCGCAGTTTTCCAGTTTTGAACAGCCTCCCGGGAAGGCTTGCAGAGATAGATGCTGCTGAGTAAACCAATCGCCTCTCCCAGCGCCGCTGTTTCCGCTGTCGTCATAACCGCAATTCAGGAGGGGCGGGAAATCCCGCCCCTCCCGCCTCCTTATTTGTTTTCGACGAATCTTACCGACGGAATCGTCAATTTGGGGTCCGCGAAATTGGGCAGTCGGTCGACGATCTCTCCCTTGAATATCGGATCAGGAAAGGCGTTGCCTGCCTCCACATCCGGGAGCCTTCCGTTTGAAAGGGCGTAGCCCTGGCAGGTCCTTACGCATGCGGGCGGAAGTCCTACCTTCAATCTGTGGATACAGAAGGTGCATTTGTCCATCTTCTTCTTTTTCTCGTCGAAGGTCGGCGCGCCGTACGGACACGCCGCTGCGCAGCGCTTGCAGCCGATGCACTTGTCCTGGTCGATCAGGACGACGCCGAACTCCGGCTCCTTTGTTATCGCCTGCACCGGACAGGCCTTCATGCATGAGGGCTCCTCGCAGTGATTGCAGGCTGAGGTGATGTACCTCGCCTTTACGTTCGGATATTTGCCCTCTTCCTTGATAATGACCCTCCTGCGTCTTACCCCGACGGGGAGGTCGAACTCCTGTTTGCAGCCCGCCTCACACGCTCTGCAGGCAATGCAATTTTTTTCGTTGAAAAGCCATGCCATCTGATTCGGGTTCTTCGCCATGGTTATCGCCTCCCTATGCCTTTATGATCCTGACGCCGATTTCTTTGTGGACCGCCATGCCCGAGGTCTTTTCTGAGACACCCGCAAGGAATTGGCCGTCCGCAGTGCCCGCGGGGCACCACTGATTGATCTTGTTTTCAGAACCTCGTGCTACCTTCCCGAATCCCCAATGGCCGTAGCCGTGGTGCAGTGCGACGACCTCCGGATGGATCCTTTCCGTGACCTGGACAGTAGCCTTTGCCTTTGCAAAAGGAGACTCCAGCCAGATCGGATCACCGTCACTAAGCCCGAGCCTCGCCGCTGTGGCAGAATTCATCATGAGCGGATTGTCCGCCTTCATCTCCATCAGCCAGTCATTGTTGAACGTCCGCGTATGGGTATGCTCGGACTGCTTGAAGTTGACCAAATAGAGCGGAAAATCGGATGTCGGCTTGAAGGTCGGCTCCACATAATCAGGAAGAGGATTCAACCCCTTTTTCTCCATCTGCTCCGAGTAGAATTCGATTTTCTTCGACGGCGTTTTGAATCCGTCCTTCTTATATTTCTCGTAATTAGTTTCTCCGCCGATGAACACCGCGCCGGGGAGCGCAAGCATCTCTTCAAGCGTTTTGCCGATGGGGCCATTCTTGAGCTGGTCGGATATGTATTCAGGATAGGTATCGGGCAGGGTCTTGCCGTCCTTGTCCTTGAGACCCATTTTCTTGGCGAGGGCGAGGATGAACTCCTGTTCGGTCATGCCGTTGATCACCGACTTCACCACGGGCTGCCGTATGGCAGTGGCCGGGAAGGTGACCCAGTCGGCGCAGATCTCCCAGCGTTCGAGATAATGACTGCCCGGTATGACGATGTCCGCAAGCTCGGCGGTCTCGCTCATCATCGTATCGAACACCACCATGTATTCGAGTTTCTTCAGGGCCTCGATGTTCTTCTGCGTGTTCGGGACCGACATGACGAAGTTCTGCATCATGAATACGCCGGCCCTGATCTGATAGGGCTGGCCGGAGATGCATCGCGTCACGCGTCTCCGTGTATATCCCCGATCCGTGGGCGAAGGGGTATTTCGTACCAAGTCCGTCAATCCTCGCCGCCTTCGGCTTGTCCACGTTGAAGGCCCGGCGTTTGCCGCCCTTGGCCTGCCTGCTCACCATCGTGCCCGGCTTGTCATACTGCCCCAGCAGTGCCGGAAGCATCGCTATGGCACGGCCGCCGTCTGTGGCGTTCGTATGATGTCCTGGGCCGCTCCAGACGTCAACAACGACAGGCTTTGTCGAGGCGAGTTCTTTCGCTATCCTGCGTATCGTTTCCGCAGGAATGGAGGTTATTTTTTCCGCCCACTCCGGCGTCTTGTCCGCGATAAACGCCGTATATTTATCGAATCCCACCGTGTAATTCGTTATGAATTCCTCATCGTACCATTTGTTCACCACGATCTCATGCCCGAGCGCGAGGGCAAAGGCGCCGTCCGTTCCCGGTCTGATCGGTATCCATTCATCCGCTTTTGCGGCGGTCTGGCTGAAGACAGGATCAACATAAACCATCTTTGCGCCGCGCGCCCTGCCGAGGTTCCAAATGCCCGGCAGATGGGACCACTTCGTGGCGCCCAACAGGTTCCAGCCGAACACGAGGGCGTACTTCGTATTTGCAAAGTCGGCAAGCGGACGGTCGTCTCCCATCACCAGTTTGAACGATGCCTTCCTCGCTACGTCGCAGAGGTTCGAATGCATCGAAAAATTCGGCGAGCCGTACAGAAGATTGACATCCGACTGCATGTCCGTAAACGACGCGTCTTCCGTGAACCAGACAAGCGCCTCGGGGCCATACTTATCACGAATCTGCAACAGGTTTTTCGATACATCGTCGAGGGCCTCTTTCCAAGATATGGCCTTCCATTTTCCCGAGCCCCTCGGTCCGACCCTCTTCATCGGCTTTTTCAGTCTGTCCGGATCATAGAGCGTCCTCGCGGCTGCGTTTCCCTTGGGACACATGCGGCCGCCGAGAGACTTGAATTTTTCATAATCCGCCGAGGTATTCATGACCCCAATCGGGTTATACTCGTTCGGCTCGATTTTCACGACCCTTCCGTCAACCACATGCACCTTGATTCCCGTGGTCCCGCCGCAATGATGACAGGCCGTATATATCCATTTGCCTTTGCCGGCCATCTTCTCCTCGGCGCTGGCCTCCCGGAAAAGGCCGAGTTTGTCGTCCCACAGGAGGCCGCTCGCGACGGCCGCTCCCGCAAGGGCCGAAGTCCACTTGAGGAACGACCTACGCGTAAATTCCTTTTTCGTAATTTGTTCGAACAGGCCTTTCTCTTCCTCGGTTATGACTCTTTTGTCGCTCATTCCCGCTCCTCCTTATTGTGCGAACAATACTTTGGCGCCCTTGACCTCGCCACGGTGGCAGCCTGCGCAAATCTGCGGATCGACCTGTTTCCGCAGGCCGGCCGCCGAACCGTTCATCACGTCAACGGACTGGTGACACTCGTTGCACTGCTTCGGCGTTCCTAATTTTGATTCAAGATGTAACCGGTGAAACGTTTTAATCTTTTTATTGAGAGAGGCCGCCTTCAGGATGTCGGCATGGCAGGTAAGACACTCTTTGTTGCTCATCTTGCTCACATCTTTGTGCAAACTGACAAGGTTTTTCTCCGCCGCGCCCGCAACACCAACTGCCGTAAAAAACATGAGCAGCAACCAGCATACAACAAAGCTTTTCATACTCATACCTTCCTCCTCTCACGTTTATTATTTCTGATGCCGTGGATTTATTCCAACCATTTCCGCCGCATTGTACTGAGGGGTTTCACATTTTTTTCGCGAACGTTCCTAAAATATATCATAGATGCAAGTGATTCGTCGGGAAAATAGAATACTTCCATGGCGTGCTCATATACAAGTTTCATGCCGCATCTAACACGGTGATTAACAATGAATTGCTGCGGGCATCCTGTTACGATTGCGAAACACCATGGAAGGAGACGATTGATACTTATGGATGACGTTAAATTTATTAAATACTGCGTAAGTGCGTTGTTACGATGTCGTAACACGCATGGATAGAGGATTAGCTAGCTTTTAGCAATGGAAACAGCTGGGAAAAACCTGTGGGCGGTTTCAATATTGAATGAACGAAGGGCTTTAAGGCTGGTTTAAAGTGTTAGGCACTGGAGGCCACTGAATACAGAAGTTTATCCGGTGCTGCATCCTTTCAATTTTGCCGTCCGGCAAAAAACAAACGCCGACGGAACGCGGCGGAAGGAGCCCGCGTTACGACGGCGTTTGAAGCTACCTGACGATGAAAATTGTTCTCTTATACCCCGCCTTTTTCGATGCTCACCTTCTTCGTTACCTTCTGCCAGGTGAACTGCCCGCTCTCCTTGGTGCCGAAGGGCAGGTACATCAGCTCCACGTCAACGGTCATGTCGTAATCCTTGATGGTTCGTACGACCTTATCGTCTTTCTTGACCTCTTCAACGGGGAAGGGAATCTCGAAGCTTTCGAGTACGGGACGGCCCGGCGGCAGACTGTTGTCGCGGATGATGCCGCTCTTTTCATAGGGTCCGCGGCCCATCTTGTCGCCGCGGCCGAGCTGCTGGGGAATAGGCATGTAGATCTTCGACTGCTTGAACAACTCTTTACCATTACTGTCTTTAGCGGTCACTTCCAGGACCAGCCGGTTGGGGGTTGGTCAGCCATCCGGGATGGAGTGGCCGGCGCGGTTGATCATCTCTACTTTCACGAGCGCCTGCGGAACCATCTTCGAGCCGTCCCGCCACTGATATCCCAGGGTCTCGACCTTGAAGTCGACGGCCGCCTTGCCCATGCCCGGGTCGCGGTAGCTCTGCATGTTGTGGCCGAGCTTGCTCTTTTTCATGTGGCATTCCTGGCATTTTTCCTGGCCGCCCTCAGCGCGGTAGGCCCAGAGGTAGCTTCCGTAGAGCGTGGCGCACTGCGAGGGGTTCTCGAGCTCCAGGTTCGGGCCCAGACCATGGCACTGGCCGCAGAGGATGGACTCGTCCATGATTGGGCTCTTCTTTCATCTTCGGATGCGCGGCATCGGCATGGGCGCCGTCCTTGAACCGTAGACCGTGTCTTTTTCCGGGAACCCGTCCACCCATTTGTGGGTAATGGCATTCCGCTGGTGGCAGATGAGGCAGTTGATGTTCACCTTCGAGAGCTTCGCGATCGCCTTTTCGCGCGCCTCATCGCTCGTCTTGGGGTCGGTGTAGATGTAGGCGTTCTTGACGATCTCCTTGGCCACGTCGTCCGTTGCCTCGGCAAGCTGCGGAAGGTGGCACTTGGCACAGATCATGAGGTTCTTGACCGTCACATCCTCGGGCTTCTTCACTCCCGAATACTTCCAGCTCATGAGTCCCACCGCCACCGTCGTCTTGATGGTCGCCGCGGTCCTGCCGGTGCCGTAGATGGACCGGGAGTGGATGGACTGCTCCCACTCCTTATAGATGTCCTCGTGGCACGTTTTGCAGCCTGTCGAATCATACATCTTTGCCAGTTCGTCGATAGACGCCGCCTTTTTCATTTCTGCGGCATAGGCGTTCAAGTGGGAGAACGCTGCTATGGGCAGAACGAGAAAGGCAAATACGGCAATACTTCTTAATACCCTCATGCACTACCTCCTTCTTGTTGGATTGGGATGATGTTACCGTTCAGTTGACAATATAGCATAACTTATAGCGGCCTGCACATGAGCATCTGGTCGTTCGGATGGGTCTTGCTCTGTGCGGCGGATGAGAAAGGGCGTTAAAGCGGAAGACTCAATTAGAGAGTAGGCATTCTATGAAAGAATAAAACGTAATCTCATTTCGAGGTTGTCATCGTTGATGCATCGGGTATTGCATTCCCTGCATGACAGCATTTTCACGGGTAAGCACGATCATCCTTACCAGACAAAGGGAATAAGACGATATTTGACCTGGTCCATATAGCGGTCATAGCCTTTTAGTTCCTTCCGTAACATGCGTTCTTCCAACACAGCCCGTCTCGCAATGACGACCACGAGGATTGACCCGGAAAGAACGCCGTACCATGACCCCAGAAGGAGGGATGTCCCGAGAGCAAAGACGATGAATGCCGCATACATCGGATGACGCACATAGCGGTAGGGACCCGTCGAGATCACCGTATGCCCTCGCTCTTTCTGAATGCGTACGGCAGGTGACAGGTACGGGTTTTCCCGGAACGTCAGGAAAAAAAGGTAGAACGAGAACAACAGGATAATCGCACCGGCAAGATGAAGCCATACCGGCATATGTGACCATCGAAAGCGAACAGCGTCCAACGGCATAAAGCCCAGCCATGCAAAAAAGAGGATCTCCACCAAGATAACCAGCACCTTGTCCCACGCTTCTTGATCGGGCTTGAACAAGGTCATGCGCTCCTGGAGTAATCCAGGGTCATGCCGGGATAACCATACCGTGACGGCAATGACAAAACCAAAAAACAGAATGAGAAAGATCCAGCCGGAAAGCCAGGCGATTGTGCCGGCGGGAAGAAATAAAAGCAAAGCAATGACCAGAAACAGGATTGCAGTTTCCGCCGCGAGCAATTTTAAGTTGACGGCCATCAGCGGCCCTCTCTCGCTAATGAGGACAAACGATTCAACATGCCTCCCGGATTTTGTTTCTTTATCTTGATGCTGACGGATGAGGGTTCGCTACCACTTCTTATAAGGCAAAAACTTGCCTGACAGGGTAATCCGCACGCGGTCACCATGAGGATCCTGTTCCTTGGCGACTGTTAATATCAGGTCAACAGCGCTCATGATCCCGTCGCCGAATTTCTCATTGATCACAGCCTTGAGGGGCATGCCGTAGACCTGCATGATCTCATGAAAGCGATACAGAAGAGGGTCGGCAGGCACGACAACCCCCAATCCCTTTACGGGAAACTCTGTGAGCGCCTCGGCGATATCAGGACCAAGACCGAGTGCGGCCGTCAATTTCAAGGCCTCTTCCCTTGAGGCGCTTGCCTGGCGATAAAACAGCGCCGCGATCCAGACTTCGTCGCGGCCGACGATCTTCCCCAGGTCAGCAAAGCTCAGGTCTTTCTGCTTCTTGGCAGCCATCAGTCTTTCTGTAATTTCGGGGATATTCATTTGCCTCTCCTGTGCCAGTATCGAACGGCTAGTGAAGTGAGCCAAACGCTTTTATTTATAATTACATTTTTACGATGTCATTCCCGCGAAAGCGGGAATCCATCCGATTTAAATTGGATTCCGGGTCAAGCCCGGAATGACAGAATAAGGATAGAGGCCTATTACACTCTACACTAGCGATCAGCGTCGACTCCGCAGATGCGTTCGATCAGCCGCGGATCATTCGGGATCAGCTCCGCCTCCGCGAGGCGCGGCGTGAGTATCACCCAGTTTTTGTCTCTTGCGAAGACGCTCCGGAAGAGCGGCAGGGCGTCGTCGATGCGCTGCATGTTCACGAGGGCGATTGCATGCCAGAACACAATCTCGAGATTGTCAGGCGCCAGTTCCGCGGCAGCCCCGTATTCCTCAAGGGCCTTCACGTTGTCCCTGTGCTCCATGGCCTTGTCTCCCGCGTTCATGTGGTTGTATGCCCGCTGAAGCACGACCAGACGGCGAAGTTCCTTCAGGGGTTGGGAATGGTCATCCACCCGGAGATCAAACGTCCGGTCCGTCCAGGGCCGTTCCGTGGGTTTGCCCGCGACGACAATAAGCGCGGCCGACTGTTGGCCCCGTATGTCGCCGCCCGCAGCCTGTCCCGCCTCGAGCGCAGCCATCATTCTCTCTGCCAGGTCGCCCGCGGTGATCTCAAAGGCCTGTGCCATGGCAGGCCATACCCGATCGTTCAGCATCATATTCGCCTGCGCTGAGAAGCCTTTCCCGATAGCGTGCCCTGCAAGGGGAATGGTTTTCTTGCCGGTATGGGCTACGACGCGGCCCTCCCTATCGATCATGGCTACCTGACGGACTTCGCGGGCCTCGTCCGCGGCGAGCAAGCCTCGGAGCGCCGCCGGCGCGCTTTTCCCTGCCCGCATTAATTCAAGTCCGAGCTTGCCGTAACCGGGATCTACAAGTGCCTGCGTCGCAACCGCACCCACGCCTGCTTCAGCCCAGAGACAGAGCGTCCCAACAGCGAACCAGTGAGACTGGACTGCGGCCCCGAATTCACCGGTAAGGGGGTCACGCGCGATGATGGAATAGGTGTGCATGGGGCGTTGCGTTCGAATCATGATGACGTTGTCCCTCCACCGGCGACCGGCCGGCTACTTCTTCGGCACCCGCCCGATAAGGTAGAACTCGTCGTTCGGTCGCATGTCGATCAGGTTGGCCATGCGGTTAGACAGCGCGAAAAAAGCGCTGATGGCGCCGATGTCCCAGATATCCTCGTCTGAAAAGCCGTGCTGGCGCAGCGCGTCGAAGTCTGCATCTCCAACCTCCTCCGAATGCCGGGACACCTTCACGGCGAAGTCGAGCATCGCCTTTTGGCGCGGTGTGATGTCAGCCTTGCGGTAGTTGACGGCGACCTGGTCCGCGATCAGGGAATTCTTTGCGCGGACGCGCAGAATGGCCCCATGGGCAACGACGCAGTACTGGCATTGGTTCATGCCCGAGGTGGCGACCACGATCATCTCGCGTTCCGCCCTCGTGAGCCCCCCCTCCTTTTCCATGAGCGCCTCGTGATACGCGAAAAAAGCGCGGAACTCGTCCGGCCGGTGGGCGAGGGCGAGAAACACATTCGGCACGAAGCCGGCCTTGTCTTGTACCGCCAGGATGCGGTCCTTAATGTCCTGCGGCAGGTCCTGAAGTGCCGGCGCCGGATACCGGCTGATCGGTTTGCCGTTCATGGGGTCCTCCCAAATAGTAGTCTTTCCGTGTCAATTATATCGCAGTGCAACAGCGGCTATGGCGTTCATCGATACCGGCGGCCGCATGATGTCCGTTTTCTATTGTTGTCCATTTCTGTTTTGCCGTGCAGTGGTATACCGCAAGGCAGCCAAACTCAATCGCGCATCGCCTCGATCACGCTCAACTCGAATTGCGTCGGGACGATCCGCGTCAGCTTGAAGCCCGCTGCCGAAAGGAGGGCGCGATACTCCGCTTCGGTGCGCTCGCGGCCGCCGGTCATCACCATCATATTGAGGTCCATGAACTTGTGGAAGAACGGCCCGTTGCCGGGAGGGATAACGGCTTCGATCAAAAGCAGCCTGCCGTTCTCCGCCATGGCGCGGCGACAATTCCTGAGGATGGCCGCCGCGCGCTCATCGTCCCAATCATGGATGACCGCCTTGAGGATGTAAGCGTCACCGCCTGGCGTGATCGATTTAAAAAAATCTCCGGCGACAATGTGGCAGCGGTCCGTCAGCCCTGCTGCCCCGATCCGGTGCTCTGCCTTGTGAATGACGCGCGGGACGTCGAAAAGCACCCCCTTCATGCCGGCGTGCGTCTTGAGGACGGCTGCAAGAAGACTTCCATCTCCGCCCCCTACGTCAACCACCGTGCCGAATGATGAGAAGTCATACGCCCCCAGGATCGGCCCGACGGCCGCCTCGGTCATGTTCGCCATTGCCTCGTCGAAGGTCTTTGCGTCTTCCGGATGCCGGGCGCGGTACGTCCACAGATCCATGTTGAAATGATGGTCGAAGGCGGTCTCGCCGGTCATGACACTGTGCATCATGTCGCTCCACGCGCTGTAATGCTCTTCGTCCAATTCTTCGAGCACGAAACCTCGAAGCGATCCTGGAACGCCGGTCTGGAGCGTGGCGGCAAGATTGGTCGCGGCAAAGCGGCCGCTTTCATATTCGTTGAAAACGCCCGCTCCGGCAAGCGCGCGCAGCACGCGAAAGAGCGAGGGGGCATGCGTCCCGGTGGCGTCGGCCAGTTCCTCGATGCTCTTCGGTCCGTCCTTCAGAAGGTCGGCGATATCGAGCTTAACGGCTATGGCTAGCGCCCGGGAAAGCCAGAACCCCTCGATTATCCGAAGCATGGCCAGAGGCGGAGAAATATCGATACCGGCAATGCGATCGCCTTCATTCACGGTTATTCCTCACCTCGCCCGGGCATACTGGACCGGCCAGGGCAGGTCCACGCCAAGCGCCTTTGCCGCATGGAGCGGCCAGTAGGGGTCACGAAGCATCTGGCGAGCGAGAAAAACTGCATCCGCAATTTCCGTAGTCACGATCTGCTCGGCCTGGGCAGGTTCGGTAATGAAGCCGACCGTGCCTGTCGCAATTTTTGCCTCGCGCCGGATCGCGGCTGCAAAGGGGGTCAGATAACCCGGTCCTTCGGGGATGTGCACGCGGGGCATGAGATAGCCGGCGGAACAGTCGATAAGGTCGACGCCCAGCGTCCTTAAGCCGCATGCTGTACTGAATTGACTGCGCAAGGTCCCACCCGCCCTCCACCCAATCCGTTGCGGAGATGCGGACGAAGACGGGAAGCTTGTCCGGCCAGACCTCGCGCACCGACATGGCCACCCTCAGCGGAAAGCGCATACGATTTTCCAGGCTCCCGCCGTATTCATCCGACCTTTTATTGGAGAGCGGGGAGAGGAACTCGTGTAGGAGATAACCATGCGCAGAATGGACCTCGACGACCTGGAACCCCGCAGCAAGGCTGCGTTTGGCTGCATCCCTGAACTGCGCGACCACGTCATCAATATCATTCACGGTCATTTCTCGCGGTATGGGAAAGCCGTCGGCAAAGGGGATGGAACTCGGTGCGAGCGGCTGCCATCCGCGCTCATACGGCTTGAGCGGCCTCCCGTCGCACCACGGCGCGTCGGTCGATGCCTTGCGCCCGGCGTGGGCGAGCTGGATTCCGGGAACCGCTCTCTGTTCGGAGATGAATTTGGCGATCAGGGCAAATGCCTCGGAGTGTTCGTCCGCCCAGATACCGCTGTCATCCGGGCTGATCCGGCCTTCGCGACTGACAGCTGTCGCCTCCACCATGACGAGGGCTGCGCCGCCCACGGCACGGCTCCCCAGGTGAACAAGGTGCCAGTCCGTCGGCATCCCCTCCCAGCTCGAATACTGGCACATGGGAGAGACGAAGATGCGGTTCTTAAATTCGATCCCGCGCAGGGTGAATGGTGAAAACAGCTTGCTCATGAGGTGCTCCTTCCGTTCACTCTCTCAAAGATGAAGCCCACGCTCCCTTTTTCCCTCTCCCACTGCGGGAGAGGGGCAGGGGTGAGGGGAGTTGTATCCGGCAGGGGTGGGGATGGTCTACATCTTATCAGCGACTTTCTGCCTGACACATCCCCCTCCTCACCTCCCCCTTGAAGGGGGAGGAAAAACTCAGGACCCTACATCGAACCTGATCCCCTGGGCCAGGGGCAGCGCGGTCCCGTAATTGACAGTCACGGTCTGGCGGCGCATGTAGGCCTTCCAGGCGTCGGAGCCTGATTCCCTTCCCCCGCCGGTCTCCTTCTCGCCTCCAAAAGCGCCACCGATCTCCGCTCCTGAGGTGCCGATGTTGACGTTGGCGATGCCGCAGTCGGAGCCGGTGGCGGAGAGGAACTCCTCAGCCTGCCTCATGTCGGTGGTGAAGACGGCGGATGAGAGTCCCTGCGTCACGTCGTTCTGAAGGGCGATGGCCTGGGACACGTCGCCCGAATATTTTATGAGATAGAGTATCGGACCGAAGGTCTCCCTTTGTACGATGGGGAACTGGTTCTCGGCCTCCACAAGGGCAGGTACCACGTAGCAGCCTGATTCATACCCTTTACCGGAGAGCACCTGCCCGCCATAGATCACGCGGCACCCCTGCTCTTTTCCGGCATTGAGAGCGTCGGTGAAGGAGGCCACGGCTGTCTTGTCGATCAAGGGTCCCACGTGGTTTTTTTCATCCAGGGGATTGCCGATGTGAAGGCCTTCATAGGCCTTTATCAGAGCGTTTCTGACCTTGTCATAAACCGCCTCATGAATGATCAGCCTGCGTGTGGAGGTACAACGCTGCCCGGCTGTGCCGACAGCGCCGAAGACGACGGCGCGGAGCGCGAGGTTCAGGTCCGTGTATTCGGTCAGGATGATGGCGTTGTTGCCGGAAAGTTCCAGAATGGTCCTCCCAAGCCGCTTTGCCACGACTTCCGCGGCATGACGGCCGATGGGCACCGAGCCGGTGAAAGAGATGAGCGGCAGGCGCGGGTCGGATAGCAGCGCTTCGCCGATGACAGCGTTCTGTCCGATCACCAGGGAGAATATCCCCTCGGGAAGATCGTTCTCCCTGAGGACCCCCGCTATGATCTTCTGCACGGCGATGGCGGAAAGAGGTACCTTGGGCGACGGTTTCCAGATCATCACGTCGCCGCATACCGCGGCAAGCATGGCGTTCCAGGACCATACCGATACGGGGAAATTGAACGCGGTCACGATGCCGACAGGTCCCAGCGGATGGTACTGCTCGTACATCCGGTGCCCTTCCCGCTCGGAGTGCATGGTGAAGCCGTACAGCATCCGGGACTGCCCCACCGCGAAGTCGCAGATATCGATCATCTCCTGGACCTCGCCCAATCCTTCCTGGAGGGACTTGCCCATCTCGTAGGAGACGAGCGTGCCCAGGGGTTCTTTATAGGTCCGAAGCTTGAGGCCGATCTGCCGGACGATCTCGCCCCGCTTCGGGGCCGGGACCAACTGCCAATGGAGAAAGGCAGACTGCGGCGGTCTTAACGACTTTATCATACGCCTCTCTCGTGGCCTGCCTGACGGAGGCGATGTGCTTTCCATCAACGGGAGAAACGACGTCAATCATGATGTCTGCGGCGTCCGTGTCCCACCAGCTTCCTGTCGATATCCCTGAATTTATTTTTTTGATTCCCAAGCTTTTGAGGAACTCCATGCTCACCTCCCGAAATGGCATAACCTTTACTCTTTCTCCCTGCCCCTTGCTCCGATCTCCTCAACCGTCTGGGGGTTTGCGAGCGAGCTCAAGTCGCCAATATCTTCTCCGGCGTATGCTCTTCGTATCACCCTCCGCATGATCTTCGTGTTCCGCGTCTTGGGAAGATCACTTACGAGATGCACCTTCTTCGGCGCAAAAGGCTTTCCCATTTTCAGAGCGACGAGGCTCTTTATTTCCTCTTCCAACCCTTCTGTCTTTTCCCTGCCGGGTTTCACAACACAGAAGACGATGATTGCCTGCCCCTTCACCGGGTCCGGGATCCCGATTGCCGCGGATTCCATGACATCGGGATGCTCCATCACGACACTTTCCACCTCTGCCGGACCGATCCTCTTGCCTGCCACCTTGATGGTATCATCGAACCTTCCGAGTATGTACCACAGGTTATCGCGATCGATCAGCGCAAAATCTCCATGGACCCATACATTCGGGTACCGGGACCAGTAGGTGTTTACATATCTCTCCGGGTCGTTATAAAACCCCCGCGCCATTCCGATCCAGGGTTTCCGGACAACAAGTACTCCGACCGCCCCCCTAACAGACTCGCCGTTCTCGTCAACCACGTCTGCAGCCATCCCTGGGGCCGGCCCTGAAAAAGCCGTCGGTTTTAACGGCGTCAGGACGTTCCCCATGAGTATGCCGCCGCTGATCTCCGTTCCTCCTGAATAATTGATGATCGGGATTTTCCCCTTCCCCACTTGCTTAAATAGCCACATCCAGCTCTCGCTGTCCCAGGGCTCGCCGGTAGAGGCGAAGGTCCTTAATGACGACAAGTTATAACGTTCAACCGGTCCACTGCCCTGCGGCCATTAGCATCCGTACCAATGAGGGCGTGACGCCGAGGCAGGTTACGCCATGTCTCTCGACAATCGACCAGATTCGTCCTATGTCGGGATGATCGGGCGAACCGTCGTAGAGCATTATCGTTGCCCGAAGGATCAGACTCCCGAACACCTCCCACGGACCCATCATCCAGCCCATGTCGGTTACCCAGAACATGACATCGGATTCCTGAATATCCATGCCGTGCGCCATGTCCTGTGCGCCCTTAACCGGAAAGCCGCAGTGAGTGTGGACCGCTGCCTTGGGCCTTCCTGTCGTGCCGCTCGTATACAGGAGCGTAAGAATATCTTCGGCATCAGTATGCTCCGTGTCTGCGAAATTCGATTTCCCCTTCATGATCTCGTCCCAGAACACGTCTCTGTCCGTGACGGCAACATGTTCCCCGATGTTCCGGTATACGATCACTTTCCGCACCGAGGGGATATCCTTGATTGCCTCATCGAGCACCGGTTTCATGAGGACTTTTTTCCCTTTTCGGATCGTGCCGTCACAGGTGAAAACACCCGCGGCTTTGGTGTCCTCGATCCTTACCGAGATGGGACCGGGGCCGTAACCGGAGAATAGGGGAAGAACGATCCCTCCGATTTTTATGATCGCGCAGAAAGCAATAACGATCTCCGGCGTCATCGGCAAGTAGAGGGCAATGATGTCGCCTTTGCTGAAGCCATGCTCCCGGAGGGCATTCGCCATCCGGTTTACTTCCGTCCAGAGGTCATGGTAGGACAGGAGCCTTACGGCCCCATCCTCTGATTCGGCGCGCACAGCGATCCTGTCCTGAACGGGCGTGTCGATATATTTGTCGAGCATGTTATGGATGATGTTCATCTTCCCGTTCACGCACCATTTGGGAAATTGGATGCCCCCGGAGAGATCGACGACTTTATCGTAAGGCCGGTAGAATTCGATGTCCAGATCTTCAATGACCGCGTTCCAGAACCATTCGATATCAACGGTCGATTTTGCGAGAAGGTCCTGAAAGTCCTTTATCCCGTGCTTATCCATGAACCGCTTCAGCTTGCTTCTCTTTATATAATCATCGCTCGGCTTCCAGACAAATTCCCTCTCCATGTCGTTCTCCTTAACGGTAACGGCGCGGTCCGATCTCAAGCGTTCAATCTTACCTTAAGATTAGCGCTTTTGACAGACAGAGGCAAGACCGGCGACGTCCTGGCAAAACCTTTTTCCCCTTGTCCGAAATGGCGATGTTCCAACTTGACAATCACTCTTGCCGGGTTTATTCTATCCGCTATGGATAAACTGATTGATCACCTGATAGCGATTCTCCAGAATTTGAAGAAGATGGATAAGGCCAAATTAAACAAAGAATTTAGAGAGCTGGCCTTTTACCTCAATAAACAGGTCTTCAGCCAAATTCCGAGTGTCAGCGCCATTTCGGGGCTCGTGGTTGGATCGTGGGTGGTCTCTAACTTTACCACATCGCCGCTCAGGGGATATCTGGCCTCCTGGGGCCTGATGAAAGGCGGAACTCATGTGGTCAGCTCCACGACTTACAAATTTCTTTCCGTCTTTTTGCCGATTATGGCGACAGCCGTAACAGCGTACCTGGTTCAAAAGGCGATGAAGAACTACCGTGAAAAGCGTTTGCAAAGGGACTTGGCCCGGGTGGCCCAATTATCAAAAGAGGACCAAGCTGAATTACGGGACAAAATGGATATTCTAGACAGGGCCAGGGAGGCCGGCCTTATTTCGGAGAGCGAATTTCACACAAAGAAGGCAAGTCTGCACCAATCGTATGCAAGGACAAATTCATCCAAGATCGAGGAGTTCTTTATCGATAAGATATCCGGTTAGAGTCCGCAACATCCACCGGGCCACAGATGCGACGGTCCTGTAAATAATTCCCATTTCTCACCCTGCAACGCCGAGAAAGCGCTCACGTTGCCGGGATGTTTCGCCTCCCTTGATCCGCTCGGCCTTTTCCCGCCAGTCGTAGCCTACTTGTCATATCCGCCACTTTGAATGCCTGTCTTGACAACCGGGTATTCGGCGCTATCATCAATGTATATCCATCAGAAAGGGCTATAATCAATGCGTCCGGTCTACATGATCTCAGGCGGCATCACCAAATTCGCCAAGGCCCATCCGGAGAAGGACTTCCGGCTCATGGTGAAGGAGGCCTTTGACTACGCCACTCTCGGACTGTCCCGGCCTCACCCGGGACATGATCGACGGGAGCGTCTGCTCCTACTTCTCCGACCACTTCACCCGCCAGCTCAAGGCGGGCGCGATGGTCCAGGACTACCTCGGGCTCTGTCCCAAGCCGTCCCGAAGAATCGAGGGAGGAGGGGCGACCGGCGGCCTCTGTTTGCAGTCCGCGTGGGAGGCGATCGCCTCGGGCAGGATGGAGGTCTGCCTGGCCATGGGGTTCGAGACCATGAGCAGGGTGAACACCTGGAAGGGAAACGAGTTCATCGCCCTCGCCTCGGACACGAACTTCGACTATCCCGTGGGCGGCTTCTACACGGGCTACTACGCCATGATGGTGCAGCGCCACATGCACGAATTCGGGACCACGGTGGAGCAGATGGCCATGGTCGCGGTCAAGAACCACCGGAACGCCCTCCATAATCCCTATGCCCAGAGCCCGGCGAAGCTGACGATCGAGGATGTCCGCTCGTCCCCCATGGTCTCCACTCCCCTTACCATGCGCGACTATTTGCCAGATGTCCGACGGCGCGGCAGTGGCGATCCTCGCCTCCGAAGAGACGGCGCAGAAGCTCTGCAACAGTCCGGTCAGGATCACCGGAGTCGGCTGCGGCACGGACGCCATGAGAATGGCGGACCGTCCCCATGGCAAGGTGATCCTTCTCCCCCACGAGTCCGCCGAGGAGTACCAAGACCTCAAATACCCCGGCGTCCACTCCTTCCGCGCCGGAAGGACCGCGGCAAAGCTCGCCTACACGATGGCGGGTATCGCGAATCCGTCAAAGGAACTGGACTTCATCGAACTCCACGACGCATACACGTCATCGGAGATCCAGACCTACGAAGACCTGGGGCTCTGCCGCTACGGAGAAGGCGGAAAATTCGTTGAGTCCGGCGCGCCCTTTCTGCCGGGCGTCGATTACGGCCTCGACTTCATGCCGGGACCATGGAAGAAGATTCCCGTGAACCCTTCCGGCGGCCTCCTCGCCTGCGGCCATCCGGTCGGCGCCACCGGCCTCATGCAGGCGGTCTTCGCCTTCTGGCAGCTCCAGGGGACCATCGGGAAGCACCTCAAGGACGACACGCTCCAGATCCCGAACGCAAAGCGCGGGCTCATTCACAGCCATGCAGGCACGGGGACGTATATCACGGTGACGATCCTGGAAAAGGCGTAGAGCAAACGACAAATGCTTTTCTCGCAAAGACGCCAAGCTCGCAAAGAAAGACTCCATCATTTGATTTTTGAAACCCAAGATTTAAAGATTTCCTTTGCGTACTTTGCGTCTTGGCGAGAGACGCTTTGGATTTTGGTTTTGGGAGTGTGACATGAACAAAAACGCAAAGATCCCCGAGACCGAGGACGGGACGATCCTCTTCAATACAGACCCGATCATCATCAAGCACCATTATGAGATCGACTACATCCATTCCTACGCCCAGGACTCCCCGTTCTTCGCCGGCCTCGCGAAAAAGAAACTCCTGGGGAGCCGCTGCACCGCGTGCGGCTATACCTATGCAACGCCGCGCGGACACTGCATGGAATGCGGGGCAAAGACCGAATGGTTCGAACTCCCCCTCTCCGGCAAGGTCCATACCTTCACCACCTGCTACTACGGGAGCGAGGCGTTCCTCAAGGAGACCCCCTTCACCCTCATCCTCGTGGAGTTCGACGGAGTGAACACCCTGTTCCTCTCGAGGCTCATCGGGGCGGAGCCCGAAGAAGTCAAGATCGGGATGGGAGTAAGGGCCAGGTTCCTGCGGAACTGCAAGTTCAAACCCACGGATGTCTATTTTGTCCCGGCATAGGAGAATATGTGACCACATGCGCCTTCGAGTAGCACACGTAAAATCGGATTTACGGAATGGCATGTTTAGTCCTGCGCTTGAATTGACCCGTGCTCATCCATGTGTCCGGCTTTATCGGAATCCGCATTACAGAGGTGAACCATGTTCTACCTTCAGGAGCAAAGAAACATCATCGGGATGCTCTTTCCCGACTCCGCTCACTATGACGCCTTGCTTGAATCCATCGGCGCGTTCCTGGAGAAGGAGATCCTGCCGGATGCGAAGAAGGTGGACCAGGAGACGATGTTTCCGAGACGGAACCTTGAAAAAGTTGCGGACAAAGGGATCATGGCCATCCCCTTCCCCAAAGCTTACAACGGTCTGGGTCTGCCCTGTCCCGTCTTCGTCGCGGCCCTGGAAATGCTGGCCAAGGCCTGCGCAAACACCGCCCTTCAGGTGGATGTCCAGAACATGGCCTGTGAAGGCATTCGGCTCTTCGGCAACGAGCGCCAGAAAAACCTGTATCTCCTGCAAAGCGGTCTTGCAGAAGGGAAAAAACTTATAGCCTTCGCGCTCACGGAACCCTGCTGCGGGTCCGATGCAAATGCCCTCCAGACAACAGCGGTTATAAAGGGCGACAGATATATACTGAACGGCAGTAAGACGCTCATAACAAACCCTGGGGAGGCCGATTTCGTTCTGGTCTTCGCAAGAGCCGATATGGGCATCTCAGCCTTTATCGTGCCGAGGGACGCCCCGGGATTTGAGGTGAAGGGCGAAATGCAGAAACTGGGCTTCAGGGGGAACAAGTTATCGGCGATCCAAATCAAGGACTGCGCGGTGCCGCGGGAAAACCTCCTCGGAGAAGAGGGCAAGGGGATCGAGTGCGCCAAACAGATACTCAATGCAGGAAGGCTGTCCATTGCGGCGATGGGCGTGGGAATAGCCCAGGCGGCCTATGAAAAAGCCCTCGCATACAGTAAAAGAAGGAAGGCCTTCGGCGGGTCCCTATCGGATTTTCAGATGACCCGGCAAAAGCTGGCTGATATGGCAACCGGCATCAATGCGGCGCGACTTTTAACGTATTACGCGGCGATGCTGAAAGAGAAGGGCAAAGAGATGGTATCGCCGATCTCGCAGGCCAAACTCTTCGCCTCCGAGATGGCGCTCAAGGTTTGCGACGACGCGATCCAGATCCATGGGGGCTATGGTTATACGGACGGATACGACGTCCACCGGCATTGGAGGGACGCGAGGCTCCTCACCATCGGGGAAGGGACCTCCGAGGTCTTGAGGCTCCTCATAGCCCACCTGGAGTTGAAGGAACAAGAGTAGGTCCTTCATCGGCATTGACCGCTTTTCCACTTCCTGTCCGAACAAGCACTTCCACTCTTGCTGTCATACCCGCGGAAGCGGGTATCCATTGGTTTTCCCCCGGCTAAATCTTAACGTGGATTCCCGCTGGAGCCTGCCCCAGCATGATTAAAGCAGGGGCGGGAATGACAAAAAAGTTTCGCTGCAGCATTAGGCGACGATAAAAATATTGCAGACGAGGAGCAAATTCATTATACTACAGCCCGGATGTCACGTGGGTATCCCGGGGGGAAGCGTTCATGAGCATTCTCGATTGCATCGGCAACACGCCGCTTGCACGGCTGGACAGAATCAATCCGAATCCGAAAGTCAGGCTCCTCGCCAAGCTCGAAGGGAATAATCCCGGCGGGTCGGTTAAGGACCGCATTGCCTGGTACATGGTCAAGACCGCCGAAGCGGAAGGAAGACTCGTGAAGGGATCGACCATTCTCGAGGCCACGTCGGGCAATACCGGCATCGGGCTTGCCATGGTCGGCACTGCCAAGGGATACAAAGTGAAGCTTGTCATGCCCGAATGCGTCAGCATGGAGCGGAGAAAAGTGCTGGAGGCCTTTGGCGCGGAGCTCGTCCTGAGCCCCGGCAACGAAGGCACCGACGGCGCGATACGGCTTGCGCACAAGATCTACGATGAGCATAGACAAGGCACCTTCATGCCGAACCAGTTCGACAACCCCGCTAACGTCCAGGCCCACTACGAAACAACGGGCAGGGAGGTCTATGAGCAGACCAATGGCGAGGTGAGCGTCTTCGTAGCGGGCATGGGCACGACTGGCACGCTCATGGGCGCGGGCAGGAGACTCAAGGAATACAGCAGTTCGATCACGGTCCTGGGCGTGGAACCCCTCCTGGGCCACAAGATCCAGGGCTTGAAAAACATGACGGAGTCCATCGTGCCGAAGATATTCAACCCCGGCGGGCTCGATGAGAAGTGGAACGTCCAGGACGATGACGCCTTCAGCACCACGCGCCGGCTGGCGCTTGAGGAAGGCCTGTTCGTCGGTATGAGCAGCGGTGCGGCTATGTGGGCTGCAATCAAGAAAGCAACGGAGATGAAAGACGGCACGATCGTCGTCATTCTTCCCGACCGCGGCGACCGCTACTTGAGCACTGCGCTGTTCACATCGATTTGCAGTAAGTGCCCGCCGTGAGGGGTTATCTCTTCAGCCCTTCCTTCGAGGGCGGAGGACACTCCCTGTTGGCGGGAGATTTATTCTATAAGGCGTGGAGGGCATTATCATGAGTGCGGAACAAAGCAGTGGCGGGCATATACGGTCGTCCATGGGACTCGAAATGCACGTTCGCGACGTGATGACGACGAACGTTCTTGCCATCTCGAAATATGACAGCATCGTGCAGGTGGCGAACATTCTGTCGGAAAAAAACATCAGCGGTCTTCCCGTCGTGGACAAGGAGAACAAGGTAATCGGCATCATCACGCAGGCGGACATACTCTCGATGGTGGGCGTGAGCCGGGAGCACACTTTCAAAGACCTGTTGAAATACATGCTCGGAGAACCGCTCCGCGAACGCAAGCTCGGAGACCATGTCGGAGACATCATGACGTCGCCGGCCTTTACCATCAAACCCGGCGCGAATATCGCGGAAGCTGTGCGGATCATGTCCGATAAACGGGTCAGACGCTTGACCGTGGTGGACGACAAGAACACACTCATCGGCATCATAACGAGGGCCGACATCCTGAAAGCGGTGATCCAAAAGCTGAAATGACGCCTGCTGCATCTTCGCCGTCAGCCGCGACAGGATCTTCCGGCCGGGTCGAACATGCCGGCCGCACTAGGCCGCGGAATGCCCATTCCGTGGCTTTTTTAATTTATATCAAGACTGCACTACAAGGAATTGCGGGCTCCCGTGAAAGACGACCGAAGAGTAAAAATCCTGATCGCGCTCATTACCCTGTACCTTGCATGGAGCTCGACGTACCTGGCGATCCGGATCTCGCTTGAAGACTTCCCTCCGTTCTTTACGGCGGGGTTCCGCTATATGGTCGTCGGAGCCGGTATGTATCTCTACTTGAGATACAAGGGGGTCGGCGTTCCCAACGGACCTCAATGGGCCGGGTCTGCGGCTGTCGGAGCGTTCCTTCTTCTGGGAGGGACCGGCGGGGTCGTATATGCGGAGCAGTGGGTGGGGTCCGGCATTGCGGCCCTGGTGATCGCCACGACGCCTCTCTGGACCGTGCTCTTTTCCGGCATCTGGAAGCAGTGGCCGCAGCGATCGGAATGGATCGGCCTCGCGCTCGGGTTTGCCGGGATTGTTCTTCTCAACATCGACGGCGATCTGCGTGCCCATCCGGCGGGCGCGGCCCTCCTCGTTCTCTCCGCGGCATCGTGGTCCTTCGGCTCGGTCTTGAGCCTGCGGCTTTCCCTGCCGTCAGGTATGATGGCGAGCGCAGCCCAGATGCTGAGCGGCGGGGCGCTGGTTCTTGTCGTGGGCCTTGCATCGGGCGAGCGAATCCCCTCGAACGTCTCGACGCGGTCGACAGCCGCAATGATCTATCTTGCGCTGTTCGGGTCGCTCCTGGGATACACCGCCTATACGTTTTTGCTGAAGAACGTCCGGCCTGCTCTGGCCACGAGCTATGCCTACGTAAACCCTGTTTTGGCGGTCCTTCTCGGCATCTGGGTCGCCGGCGAGCGGATTACGGGCGCAGGCGTTATCGCCATGTTCGTCATCCTGGCCGGAGTCGTACTCGTGATCGCGGGTCAAAGGGAGTATTACCGGAGGTCGCCGTGAGAACAAGGTTCTTCTCAAAATGGCAAGAAATTTTCTCGCAAAGACGCAGAGGACGCAAAGGGAAACCTGACATAAATCAAAAGCTTCAATTCTTGGGTTTTAAAACCAGAAGTAAGCCGTGTCCTTCTTTGCGAACTTTGCGGCTTTGCGAGAGATGCCTTTTGCTACAGCTTTTGGTTTCCCGCGTTGCGGGACTCTGCCGGCCTGCCCCGACTAGTCGGGGTTTGTCCGGGTTAGGTAGATTGATATTTAAGCTATGGACTCCATACTGAGCGGCTTTAGGCAGGCATTTATCCTTATCCTTCATCTGAACCCCGAGCTCTTCGGAATCATCTTCCTTTCGCTCGAAGTCTCCGGGATTGCCCTGTTGATTGCGATCGTTGTCGGACTTCCCGCCGGTTCTCTTCTCGGCCTTAAAAAGTTCCCCGGCCGCGGACTCGCGGTCAGCACCATGAACACCTTCATGGGTCTTCCGCCGGTCGTGGTCGGGCTGTTGGTCTATCTTCTGCTCTCCCGCAGGGGCCCCCTGGGGTTCCTGGGGCTGCTTTATACCCCGTCGGCCATGGTGATCGCACAGACGATCCTCGCGATACCGATCGTGACCGCCCTTTGCCACTCGGCAGTCGCGAACGTCGACCCCCTCATCAAGCTGGCGGCCCGCACCCTCGGCGCAACGCAGATGCAGGAAACCCTGGTCGTCATCCACGAGGCGCGTTACGGAATCTACTCTGCGGTCATCGCCGCCTTCGGCAGGGTCATGGCCGAAGTGGGCGCAATCCTGATCGTGGGCGGAAACATTGCTGGCTACACCCGGGTCATGACCACGACCATCGCCCTCGAAACGGACAAGGGAAATTTCGAACTCGCCCTCGCCCTTGGCATCATTCTTCTGGCGATCTCCTTCATTGTGAACGCCGCGCTCCATGCGATCCAGAGAAAGGAGGCGGTCCCGAATCCGTGAAGCTTATCACCTCTCACATAAAAAAAACGTACAGCGGCAAAACCATTCTCAAAGACTGTTCCGTTTCGTTCGAAGGCATGGGGCCCTATGTGCTCATGGGCCCCAACGGCTGCGGCAAGTCCACATTCTTACGCATCTGCTCCCTGCTCGAACAACCGGACAATGGGGATTTGTCGTTTATCTCGGGCGGAGCGCCGCTTATTCAGGATTTTTCGCTCCGGAGGCGGATGACCATGGTCCTCGCCCGGACCGGCGTATTCAACACGACCGTTTTCAAGAACGTCGCCTACGGCCTCAAGATCCGCGGTGTTCGCCGCGACGAGATCGAGCAGAAGGTGAACAGGGCGCTCGCCTTCGTCGGCCTGGAGAACAAGGCAGGTCAACGAGCCATCACCCTTTCGAGCGGGGAGACCCAGCGCCTCGGCATCGCGCGCGCGCTCGTGACCGAGCCCGAGATCCTCTTCCTCGATGAGCCCACGGCCTCGGTGGACCTGGAAAACACAGCGATCATCGAGTCCATCATCAAGACGATGAAAGAAGGCGGCCGCACGACGGTCATCATGACCACCCACGACCGGGACCAGGCGGAGCGCCTGGCGGATGTGCTTCTTCTCATGAAGGACGGGATGATTGAAACGCAGGGGGGAAGGTGACTTTTTGGCGGAGAGATGATAGCAGAAAGGTGAACAATAAAAAAATATCCTCCGCGAAATGGAAGGAGTATTTACAAGAGTGGCGCTACGCCAAAGCCCTGGTGACCCGCAATGTCACCGGGGCTTTTTTGCCATACATTTATATCCCTGAAGCGCTCAAATAACCTTCTAAATGGGTGTATTTCACCCAAAGGGAGTAACGTATTATATTATCCCTACCGGTAAGTCTCAAAATGCCCACAAAAAAGGCCGATTTCTTAATCGAAATCAGCCCTCTTTTCTTCAACCTCAATGTTTTCTACATTTCTCTTTAATCCATCTCCCTCACCCACTCGACCCGCACCAGTTTGTTGTCGTGCGACCAGTGATAGGCCACATCGCCGTGGAACGCCTTCTTGATCGCCCGTCCGAGCCGCTGAGCGAGTTTCTCATTCGTTGTTGAGATGACGATGCTTCCGAAGCCGTTCTCCTTGATGGCGATCACGCGCTCCAAGGGATTGAGTCCGCGGGCCCGCTCCTCTTCGTTCCGGACGAGGTTCATCAGGTCCGCTTTATGCGGGAGCACATAATCCCCTTTCAGCGTCACAATGCCGCCCGGGAAATTGTCGCGGATCTTGAGGCACGCCGGGCAGATCACCTGACGTCTGTTTCCCGGTTGTTCACGGTACCGACTTGTAAGCGTCGCCGTCCGCATACCACCGTTTGTTCATGTACACGGCGCGGCATCCCCCGCACACGGACATGTTGCGGCTTGCGCCGCGCGGAAGATACGAATCGGTCGAAACCGCTTTTTTCTTGTAGCTTAGTTTGTAATCTTTCACCGTTTTCGCGACTGCCTTCATAGAATCGCCTCCTTCGTCGCGGGGAAAACCAGCCCCGGACAGCGTTCATTTCAGCTTTCGCTGAATCTCGGGAAACTGCTTCTTGAACTCGGGTACATTCCGCGCGAGGAACAGTTTGAGCGCTTTCAACTCGGATTGGATGTCCCTGATCTCGTCGTCGAGCCGGTCCTCATGCTTCTTCATCGTATCGGCCAGATTGGACAGGGCCCTTTCCTGGATCTTGATGCGTTCCGCGCTGCTTCCGTTCCCTTTGCTGTCCATGGTTCACCTCCCTTTTGATCAGGTTTTCAGCTTCATGCCCAGCTTCTGCTCCACCGATTCGAGTTTCTTTTCCATCCGGGCTTCCTTGCCTTTGCGATCGTCGATCGTGATCCTCGTCAATGCCCGGTCCGAATCCTTCATAACGGCCTCGTGGCATTTCCTGACCACTGCCAGCACAGTGTCCCAGTCGCCTTCGAGTACGGTGCCCATGGGATTTGCCTTGTAAGTCACGCCGCTGTCTGCCACTATTTTAAGCACCCTGGCGATCTGCGGGCTGACACTTACGCCCGAACCGATCGGGACCACGCTGAATTCAACGAGCATACTCATCCTTTCGCTTCCTCTGCCAATCCCTTCTTTCCGTCTTCACTTAAAGTATAGCCCTGCTCCAGACCGAAGTAAACCCCGTTAGAGGACCTTTGCAATGATCACCGGTCACGACTTTTTTGGCAAGTCAAGGGTTGAAAAGCAGCCGGTTTCAGTGGCCTGCTTTCTCTAAAAGGGGTAAAGGCAGCAAAAAACTCGTTTTCCCATTGAAAACAGCGCCGGGCTGTGCGATAATTTGCCGCCGGCTTTCCAGAGAGCGCCGTCTTCAACGGCTTGCGTTTCTACGGACCTTGCCTTCGACTCATCCTATCTATGCGAGTTTTGCTCAAATGGCTGGGGAGCACCTCCATCCTCATGATGTACATCCTCTGTGCATGCGCTCTCTGGGCCCTACCCACAGGCTCTCGCCTGCGCCGCGCCCGTCTGCTAAAAAATACCTCCCTCTTCGCCAGGCTCATGCTGGGGCTGCTCGGCATCCGGGTCTCCCTCGGCCACGGGCGGCCGAAAAAAACGGGACACATCCTCATCGTGGCAAACCACGTTTCGTACGTCGACGTTCTCGTCATCGCTTCTCTGGTTCCCGCAGTCTTTATCACCTCCACGGAGCTCGGAGGCACCTTGTTTCTCGGCATGCTTGCGCGTCTCGGCGGGAGCCTGTTTGTAGAGCGAAGAAAGGTTGCCGGGCTTAAAAAAGAGATCGCAGAGATCTCGCGCGTGTTGCGGGAGGGTCATCCCGTTGTCCTCTTTCCGGAAGGCACTACCTCAAACGGCGAACGGGTGCATCCCTTCAGGAACGCCCTTTTCGACGCGGCGATCACGGCAGATGCCGATATCCTGCCTCTCTGCCTCCGCTACACCCGCCTGGATGGCGAAACACTGACGCCGAAGAACCGCGACAGGATCTTTTACTATGGCGGCGCTACGTTCTCACAGCACTTTCCCCGGCTCCTGTCGATCGCTTCGGTAGAGGCGGAGGTCTTGCCGCTCCCGATCATCAAGGTCCATACGAGGGATTCGAGGAAAGAGCTGGCCGCTCTGGCTCATGACGCTGTAAGTAGAGCCTACAAGGGTTGACTCGCTGTACCTCGCTCGCGCTTTGCCTTCTTCTCCCGCCCCCACACCCTACAAACCTCAAGAAATCCTTGACTTTTTTGACTCCAGTTGTTATGTTACAGGGCTTGCTCCATATACAATGTTATGTGATCCGCGGTAGTCTTTTTGGTGGGAGTCCCGCTTCGCGGGCGTCCCCTTGGCGCCACGATATTCATCATAACCAAGAATCGCGCAAACTGAAGTTTGCGGCTACCACGTCAAGGGATTTGAAAACAAGGCCTTATGGACTATTCTGACGAAATACAGAAACGGCGGACGTTTGCCATCATCAGCCATCCCGACGCTGGCAAGACCACGCTCACCGAAAAGTTTCTGCTCTTCGGCGGCGCGATCCAGGTCGCCGGCGCGGTGAAGTCGAACAAGATCCGGAAGAGCACGGCCTCGGACTTCATGGACATCGAACGGCAGCGCGGCATCTCCGTTGCCACATCGGTCATGGGCTTCGACTACAACGGGCTCAAGATCAACCTCCTGGACACGCCGGGGCACAAGGATTTCGCCGAAGACACCTACCGCACGCTCACGGCCGTGGACAGCGTCATCCTCGTGGTGGACTGCGTCAAGGGCGTGGAAGAGCAGACCGAGAAGCTCATGCACGTCTGCCGCATGCGCAATACGCCGGTCATCATCTTCGTGAACAAGCTCGACCGGGAGGGGAAGGAGCCCTTCGAACTTCTGGACGAACTCGAAGCGAAACTCGCCATCAAGGTCCAGCCGCTTTCGTGGCCCATCAGTATGGGAACGTCCTTCAAGGGCGTGTACAATCTGTACAACCGCAGCCTTTATCTTTTCCGGCCCGGGGGCGTCACGGTCTCGGACGACGTGCTCAAGATCAACGGCCTCGATGATCCGGTCCTCGACCAGCAGCTCGGCGATTATGCCGTTCGCCTGAAAGAGGACGCGGAGCTGATCGAAGGCACCCACCATCCCTTTGACGTCAAGGCGTATCTCCGCGGCGAGCTCGCGCCCGTGTTCTTCGGCAGCGCCATCAACAACTTCGGCGTCAAGGAGCTCCTGGACACCTTCACCGAGATCGCGCCCACGCCGGGCAGCAGGCCCACGGACAAGCGCATAGTCAGCGCCGACGAGAAGAGCTTCACCGGCTTCGTTTTCAAGATCCACGCGAACCTGGACCCCCGCCACCGCGACCGCATTGCCTTTATCCGCGTCTGCTCCGGCAAGTTCGAGCGGAACAAGATGTTCCTTCACGTGCGGCTGGGCAAGAATATCCGGTTCACCAGCCCGGCAAGCTTCCTGGGGGCGCGCAAGAGCATCGTGGACGAGGCCTTTCCCGGGGACGTGATCGGCCTGTACGATACGGGCAACTTCAAGATCGGCGACACGCTCACCGAGGGAGAGAAGATCATGTTCCAGGGCATTCCGACGTTTTCGCCGGAGGTCTTCAAGGAGCTCGTCAACCTCGACCCGTCCAAGTCCAAGCAGCTTGCAAAAGGCATCGAGCAGCTCACGGACGAGGGCGTGGCCCAGCTCTTCACGCAGCAGCAGGGAAACAGAAGGATCGTCGGGACAGTGGGGGTGCTCCAGTTCGACGTGCTGCAGTACCGCCTGGAACACGAGTACGGGGCAAAATGCCGTTTCGCCCCCATGGCGATCCACAAGGCCTGCTGGATCACCGCGGATGACCAGGCGGACATGGACAAATTCTGCAGGTTCAAATCGGACCGCATCGCCACGGACAAGGACGGCAATATCGTGTTTCTCGCCGAATCGGATTGGGTCCTGCGGAACATGATAGAGGCCAACCCCGGGATCAACTT
This sequence comes from Nitrospirota bacterium, assembly GCA_963741205.1. Lineage (GTDB taxonomy): Bacteria > Nitrospirota > UBA9217 > UBA9217 > UBA9217 > JAJYKN01. The sequence continues at coordinate 31,962 of CAVUHW010000005.1, read as the reverse complement.
CCACTTCACCTCGGAGTTCAAGAGGGAGATGCAGGAAGTTAACCGCTAAGAGAACCATCCTATGCTCGCGGACTACCTCAAAAACATACCGCTCTTCAAGCAGCTGAAGGATTCCCAATTAAGGGAAATAGCCGCGCGTTGCAAAAGCGCCCGGTTCAAGAAGGGCGACGTGATCTTCCACAAGACGGACCTCAGTACGGACCTCTATATCGTCAATTCCGGAAAGCTGAAGGCCGTTCTGGCCGACGAGGAAGGCGACGAGATCGTGCTCGCTGAGTTCGCAAAAGGGGATTTTTTCGGCGAGCTCAGCCTGCTCGACGGAAAGGGCAGGTCCGCCACGATCGTTGCGGAAAAGGACTCGGAGCTTTCCGTCCTGCAAAAAAATGTTTTCCTCGAGGTCCTCTATAAGAACCCGAGCATCGCAGTCGAACTCATGGCGACCATCGTCGAACGGCTTCGCAAGGCAGACGAGTTCATCGAATCCCTGGCGTTCCTTGAAGTGGGTGAACGGCTGGTCAGGACGCTCCTGGAGGCCGCCGAGGAAACAGGCCCCCATGGCTTTCTGAAGGCGGGCAGGCTTACTCACAAGGAACTGGCAGCCCGCATCGGCTCGTCGCGGGAGGCCGTTTCCAAATGCCTCAAGGTGCTAACGACAAAGGGCATTGTCAGGGAAGCAGATGAAAATATCCTGATCGCCCGCAATGCCCTCGAGCGCATCAAAGAACACCGCAAGGTGTAACCTTCACCGCACCGCCTCCGCCGACCATTCTCTTTCTCTCATTCCTGTTGACGTCGATAAAAAAGATGAAGTCGTCATGGCGACCGATATCATATGCGAAGATATTTTCAAAAGAGAGAGAGAATCCGCACGCTACTGTAAAAAATGAGGACATGGATTCTGCGAGGGAGAACATGGAACGTCTGAAGGTGGGCGATGTGGAATATAGGTCAGATGCTTCACGCTGACCGGAGTTGTCGGACGAGGCATTACTTCATCTTTACTGGAAACTGCTCCGGGTGTTCGATAATCTCGGCGGTGAGATCCACATCCAGTTCGGGCCAGTAGAAATGGCCTGGGCGCGGTTCCTCGACGTTCAGGATCTTGCCGACGGGTGCATCTTTAAACCAGGGAAAATTTTCGTAGGACTTAGAAGGATTGAACATCTAACGACTTCCGTTTGTACTTTGCAGGAGTTTAATATTTTGGAAATCGCGGGATATATCTACAAGCTCACGGCTAAGCCCGGTTGGTAAAACTGCGAAATTCCGGTTGTACTATGCAAGAGGTTCACGTCTCGAGAAATATAGAGAGCTCGCTATGCGAAAATCTGCAAATATACAACGCAATCTAATTAATGGGAGTTGCAGAATGCCACTATGCTGGTCGTATTGCTGCCAGTGTTTTTTGCTTATTGCTGCTGCGGCAGCGTATTAAAAGTGATAGGTAGCATCAAATCGTATCGTTGTTGTGTCGCCGTTCAGATCTTTTTGCAGTATTACATCGCCTTTAACTACCTCGTCATAGGTAATGAACTTTCGGATGAGTCCTAGGCCGAAGGACCAGTTGGATTTGGTATAGAAATCTACGCCCACACCAAGGTTAAAGCCTTTACCGCCAAACGTCAGGCTGCTGTCCCCGAGCCTATAGACACCGTATCCCGCAAGGAGATAAGGCTGGACGGGCTCCGAAGCAAGGAAGGCGTATTTCGCGTCGAAGCTGAATTCAGTAAAGCTGATCCTATCGACTCCGACGTCATGTCTGCTAGAGGATAAATCTAATCCGAGTGAAAAGTTCGGAGTGATTCCGTAACCGAAAATGATCCCGATACCTAGTCCCGAATCAACGGAAGGTGCATTCGTACCATCGAAATCTCCTTGGATAATGTCATATGGCAACTGCACGCCAAGGTAAAAGCCTTCCCTTGCAAATGCTGGTACATTTGACGCGAGGAGTACTGCTAGGACCATAATAAAAACGATCATTGCTTTCCCGGTTACTTTCATTTTTCCCCTCTCTTTCGTCATCAAAATAAGGAAACTGCAGGATATCCCTTCTCGCGAAGAGTTTAGCTTTATTGAGGAACGAATACTGTCACAAGGTATGAAGAACTGTCGATGTTATCGAATGAGTATCTTAAACGATATGTCGTTATTGAATTCTCGTTGATACCAGTTCGGCTGTTAAGCGGATACTCGATCCGAGCTATTTGCTCGGGGGCATTCTTGCTGAAGCTTGTTCCCTTTGGCACTTACCGGTAAATGAATCCGTTGGACATTTTCATTTATTTCCCGCAGCCGCGATAAAACGTTTTAAAAACATTAAAGTAATATGAATATATTTTATAACTGAGCAAATACCATGCCGATTTTTAACTGATTGATTATACAGCATTGCATATGATTACCTGTCGTAATGTATTTCATTTTTGGGTAATTGATTTCCCATTCGTTGGTTATTGCTACATAGAAGACAATCCGAAAATGCTGGTTCTGGCCCGAGCATCTGCCCGACAGAGCGTATAACGTCAATATTGCTCCGATGTTGAGTTCGGAGCAGGTTAGCGGAAATCGTGCTCTTGTTTCTCAATACTTCAAGATGAAGTATTGATTGTTGCCAAAAATAAGGACACTAAAAGTATAGGATGTTGTGACTGAACAGTTTAACCTGAATAGCCTCAGATTTCTTCTTTCAGGCCGGCATCATGGGGTGTCGGCGGTCGCCGGCGGCTCCTTTTACAACTCTGATGAGCCTTTTTCACGAATGCCGAATCAGCCCGGTTTGTCATTTCGAGCATGACGAAGAATCTAGCTTTTCCCGACATTTTGCTAGACCCTTCGCTTAGGGTGAAAAATGCGCGCTATACTTATCTTAATGGATTTCACGATTAAGATTGAGAAAGGAGAAGAAGATGAACTCGAGAGGCAGGATAAGAATGACGTCATATTATATGTTTTTTCTGGCGGCATTATGCTTGACGGCCTGCGGCAGCAAGGGAGGCGAATCACCTGCTCCGGCTACCCTGCCGGGCGCGGACGCGGCACAGCTTTTTAACTACATCAAGAACCAAAACCCCTATACCAGTTGGGCTGCGTGGCCGCTGACCACAAAGCTCTATCCGGGAAGGGACCCGCACGGCGCGTTCCTTAACAACTACGTAAACGACATTGCGGTGAATTCTATTAACGCGGCAACTGATCCCGCCGCACAGCACGGCATGGCTGACGGCTCGATCGTCGTTAAGGAAAACTACGGTCCCGACAAAACGCTTGCCGCTCTCACCGTGATGTACAAGGTCCAGAATTTCAACCCCGCAGCGGGGGACTGGTTTTGGGCAGAATATCTGCCGGACGGAACGGTAGTACTCTCGGGGAAAGTGGATGGATGCATCGGATGTCACGTCAACGTAAATGCCAACGACATGCTATTCACCGGAGACGTCATGGACGGCGTAGAGGTGGAGCCGGGAGCGACGCCGGCCGTGTCGTTTAAATGGCGGATCCAGTCCCTCCTGAGCGCCATGTGCGCAGAGTGCCACAGCTCGTCCGGCATTGCGAGTTTTCTCCACCTGACCTCGGATGCGTCATATACGGCCCTCGTGAACCAGCCCGCGTCGAAAACAACCGGTACGCTGGTTGTTCCCGGAGACTCCGTGAACAGCGTTCTCTATCAGCGGGTCAGCGGTATCGGACTGCCCGCGGGAACAGCACGGATGCCGTTAGGAAAAGGTCCTTTCAGCTCGAGCAATCAACTCATCATAAAAATCTGGATAGACCAGGGAGCAAACAACAATTAAGAAGCGCATTATTCAGTGACGAAGAACGAGTATCGGCTATGGAGGCAACCGTCAAAATAACAGGGGGGCAGAGAATCTTTTCTCTGCCCCTTGTTCGAAACATCGTAAAAGCGAAGAACGATTTAATACCATGCCTTCTTTTCCTGACGTCGCTGGATCTAAGCAAGCTTCATCGAGCTGATCCTACTGCCGCCAATTACTGAATGAAGTTGATAATTCAAACGATATCGTTGGGCGAGAACTTCAGGATGCAGGAATCGATCAAAGCTACGAATGGAGTCTGTTGTTCTTCGGCGCTATCACGGTCATCGACAACACCTACTAATGCCCAAGACGGGCAACTGACAAGCTTGCGAAATACCGTCTGTACTTCACGAAAGTTTCATTGTTTGGAAATTACGTGATATATCTACAAGCCTAGCATTAGCAAATTGTCAACGGCATACTAAACTTCTAGTAGAATGCTGTATTACCTCCCAAGTGCAAGTTATATCCCATGGCCAAGTAGCAGCAAACCCTCCCTCGGAATCCGGTTTTCCTTGACCCGATACAGCTTGCTTTCTACATGTGCTGCTTCAGTCTTTCCATCATAGTCCAACAGCGCTGACCGCCCTTTTACTTTATCACTATATCATTTTTTCATGAAAAGTTAAGTTACCGACAATATTGCCTTCTTTATTTCATCGTTTAACCTAATAATTTGTTCGTGGTGCTTTGTTTCGTCATCGAGCAGAGCCGACAAAATATATCTCACTATGGGAAGCCCGCTCTTTTTAAGAGCATTGTTGGCAAGGACAATAGACTTGGCTTCCACTTCCAAGTGCTTATGCAGCAATGCGGACAGAGGCATTATTTCATCGGGAGTAAGATGTATGGCCTCCTTTGTCAAGTTATCGATTATCCACTGCAGCATTTCTTTGTGTTTTCCTGAATCATGCTTGACCATCTCCATTCTCATCTTCACAAAGGGATTGGTTCGCCTTGCCTATCAATTCGTCGGCGCTTGTAATTGTCTTGTCTTCCAAATCTATCCATTCCTTGATGATACTTATAAACTCTTCTGAACTTTCCGCAACTTTTTCATTTTGTGTTCCCTCCTTTTTTATTCAGCTGCATGATGGAGCAGATGCCTTTTGTACCAGTAAGCTCTTTCATTTGTATGGGACCTCATCAGTTTCAACCTGCAGATTATTCTCTCCGCGGTACATATTTCAGACCCATTGCCATGACAAGCGGTGCAACACCAAGGACAATAAAAATCAGATCGGCAGGTATACGAAGCCACTCAATGCGGTGCATGAGTCGCGAATGAAGGAACTCCGGGCTCCTCGCGTGCCAGTAGCCATTATTTAAGACGTCGGTAAACTGGAGCACGCCTCCGGGGAACAGATTCGTTATTACCGAAAATCCGTTATTAGCGAGCCCCCTCGATAATATCAGATTTGCGGTGTTATCTAGTTTAGTAATGATTATGCCATATCGGCTTTGTTTCAAGACTAAGGTAGTACGACTATATACCTGAGGCAGATGCGCTGTCAATGAGGACAATGTTAAGAAATACTGAATGAAATATTGAGTGTTGCTGAGCACGGCAACTCCAACAGTTCAGATGTAGGCCGCATTGCATGATTCAAACGCAATTCTGCACGTCCTCAATATTCTTATCGGGCAGCCATTATGTCTAAGATGTTCTCTATATGCCTTTCTCATACCTCTCGACCAAAGCTCCATATTTTGCATGAATCATCTTCCTGTCCGCTTCCTGAAACTCCGCAAACAGGGGCTTCTTTTCCTCTTCACTGAGATACTCCATGCATGCGGGAAAGAAGATCATGTCCTCTTTTCGAATGTGTTCGTGATAAAAAGTAATCAGTGTCCTGCATTTGTCTTGGAGGATCCCAAACGCTTCACGTGAGCCTTGGAGATACTTCTCCTTGGCTTCGAGGATTTCGCCGGTGGTCCTTCTTCCAAAATTGTGGTCTTCAAGAAGTTCCTGTAGCAAAGCCCGGTGTTCGGGAATCATTTCCTTCCCGGCGACTTCCCTGAACAGAATCGCCTCTTCCTTCCCGTGATGAGTCTTGTCTGCATACCAGCGGATGAAATCCACCGCGTTGTCCAGGAACGCCCCGTCGATTTTGTGTTTCTGCGGAACGTGCCGCTTCTTTTTCGATCAATTCCAGCATCCGTTCAATGAGCCTGTGCTCTATCATCAAAGGTCCGATCAATATCATGGAATTCCCTCCTGGGGGGACGTTTTGGGTGGATCGTCGTTTATTGCATCCGGCATGATTCCCGTGTTCTTATATCCTCGATGCATTGATTTTATCAATTCCCTTTTTATCTTAACTCGAACAAAATGAACACTGGCAGACAGGCAGGAAACGCCTCCCGACCAATCCTCCAGCGTTACCAGGGCTCGTTGGCCCAATCAACCTATCATGGCTACGGGAGGCAGGGAACAGACTGTAGTCAGGGTTCAAGGACCCAGGAAGTAATGTAAGTTCTCCTGCCTTTCTATAGTAATCTTTATAACACAACTATTCGTAGGAGGAAGTAGTCTAAACTCTCATATGTGTTCACATGCAGCAGCATATGCGAAGCGGATAGAAGTTACACATACTCTTCATTTCACCTGTTTCGCACGATTGACTAGGCGTTCCAGAATGGCTCTCGTGAGACGTGGTCCTTCTGATGTTCGAAAAATCGCCTGGGCGTGAGCAGAGCCCCTTACAATAAGCACATCATTCTGCGTACCAGGCGAGTCCTTTGTCATCTGGGCTGTTTCAGCCATGCCTTCTCCTTCGCTTGCTACAAAAAGCTTGGGCACCGTTCCGATTCCGCCCACGTCCCCAGCGCTTGACAGCAGGATTAATTGGTCCCACTGCTGCGGCGATCGTGCCATGGCCGACAGGGCCGTGCTTCCACCGGCACTCGCTCCGATCAGCCCAGTTGCTTTCAATCCGTATTTTTCTCGAAGAAAGGAGTGCGCCGCAAGAATATTATCAGGCTCCACCTCTTCTAGTGCCAATGCCACAATACCGTTATTTGCGATATCAATAGCCAACGGGGCCCAACTCGCGGCGTCATAGATTGCTCCATGGGAGAGGATTACTCCATAGGAGCCTTTTCCTCAGAGCAGGCCATGCACGGTTCTGCCATGAGAGGTGAATTGTACTGCCACGGGTTTATCATCCTGTGCGGCTTGCGCTGATAGTGTAAAAACCGTAGGCAAGGTTAAGAGAAATAAGGTCGCCATGATTCTTTTTTTCACTATACCCACTCCTGAAAGTTGATTCTATTGAGACTTACGATAGCATAAATCCATCGATAAACGCCACGAAGATAAATCTCATGGACAAGGATTCCACTTGAAACATGCAATGAAGCTTACATTATCACGGGTGCAAGATACAGAAAGAAGAGTGCGCATCATATTCCAATTGAGATTTTACACCTCCTCTAAAATCATGCCTATCTCGACACCACCTACGAGCAAACGAGTTTCGATGGATTGAATATTTAACAAATCCCAGCTAAAGTCCGTTGAAGTTGCGGCAATTGGAAATTACGGAATCTATCTACAAGCTCGCATGCGTGTTGACTAAACTTCAATGCGAAAGACTAGATGAAAAGTACATGTGAACGGCTCGGCTGAGGGGCGAAGTTTTCGCGACCTCTGCGAGCCGATTTGTTAGAATCATCAAAGTGTTTCACTATATTTTAGGCGACATATCGTCAGAATATGCTTCTGCGTGTCTGTCTTAATCAGTGACATATCTCCTTCCGAGGTTGCTGCATCTTTGCTTTAATAGTTAGAAAAAATTGTGATAGGGTGCACCTATTTTGGGAAATCAAGGACGATATCTTCTGTTGTGACAAGCATGGCTTCGCTGATCGTGGAAGTCAATGCACAATATTCAAGGGTGGCGCACTAGAATTCGGATACATTGCCTTTTATCACACCTTATTCTCACCAACGAGGCTAAGGCAGCTTCTTAACCATCTCGGCGAACTCGTTCTTCGTGAATGCTCTTAGCGTCGTTGTTCTGGAATTCCCCGCGGAGCCTAATTTCAGCAGGAAAGTCGCACCGGCTTCGTCAGTGAGTCCCTCGACGATGGCAATGTAGTCATACTCACCCAACGTGAAGTAAAAGCCCGTCATCTTGCCCCCCATTGCTTCAATGGCCTTGGCGGCTGCATCGATTCGCTGTGGTGCGTTCTTGACGTCCTTGATTCCCTGATCCGTCATCTTCATCAAAACGATATGCGTTGCCATTACTCTCCCCTCCCTTCTGATCGGTCACGTGCTAGTGCGCCACCTTTATTCTTGTGCCTCCACCTTCTCCTCCACATGAGGTTAACATCAGCGTGAGACTAACTAGTATATACTTTAGTGCTCTCATGAATCTGTAGTTGCTCATGGTTCCATTGCTTCTGTCTCGTTGTTGATCATTTACCAAATAAAAAGGACGAGCTCACCAAAGGCATCATCCTTCGGCAGCTCGGCCATCTTGGTCTTTTAAGATCCGCCGCTTTCCGTCCCCCTCTCACGAAGGGTTTGGCTTTATCGTGGAATCATTTATTTGTTCCAGTGGGTGTCAAAGAAACATTAATATCCATTCTGAATACTTTTCAGAATGTCGTGTAATGTGGGTTACAGACGTATGTTTGAACTAAAGCACAAACTTTTGGTGAAGTCAACGATGCAGAATAGGAATGCAGAATGGGAATTCTTAGGGTTGTCACTTTTTTACACCTGTTTTCCCGATCACTGGGTGGTGATGTTCTTTGTAGATGAGGCAATAATTCCACATGAAACATACAACTGCTTTCATCATATCACATGTGCAATTTACAGGAAGATGTGTGGATGTTTCCATCAAAGGCAACGGCAACAACTACGACATGAAGTGCACAGACCCGCGATTTGTGTTTCGCGTGAACTACAGGATGTTCGCCGCACTGAAGTTTACAATCGGAATTGATGCTGCTCCAGGCTGGCACAGCTCCCCAAGGATGATATTTCTCGGCACGTGGTACAGCTTTTATCCATTTGGATCCGCGCTTAATCGGTAAACTGCGAAATTCCGGTAACAATCACATGAACTCGCGCGTAAGTCGCACGCTCTCTTCGTGGTGGACTTAACCCGCTTGTTGGAATCCTTATAGTTGATTAATTAAATCAAGCAGTCGCATATGAATGCGACTATTTATCAAACTTAAGTTAAGTAAATCATGTTTCTTCGATCTATGAGTTACTGAAAGGATTCGGAACCTCGTCTGTTGGAATATGCTGATCTTATCGGGCAATTGCTCTCCCCGCAGCCTGCTCACTATCGCGTCGAGGATAGCTTTGAGTTCCTCTGCGTTTGCCAGGCCGTCCTTATCGCGTGTGATGTCGATGCTTCCATACACGGAGACGCGGTCAATCCGGTTCTCAATGGTCAATCCTCCGATTCCCAGGGACTTCGATTCGTTCTCAAATGGAGATATTTTTGGTTTCTTCGCCATTATTATAGCTCCCGGTGATAACTGCTCCCGCGGCCGTGTGGAGTGGGTGTCGGGAGATTAAGCGTGTTCTGCTTCGCGGATTCGGGGAGTTTGGGAAAAAAGTTGATCCCCGCGGTTTTTTCTAACTCGGAAATGCTCAAGGCGCGCCATTCCATTCCCGGCTTGTTTTCAACATAATAGGCCGCCCCCTTGTTCTGTAACGGATCGAACACAATCTTATAAATATGGGTCGGCACCATGACCCTGCCATTGATTCTTTGAACTTTGCTTCCCAGATACAGGGGTCCTGTAATCACATATAGCTCGCCCTCACGTGCAGCGAGGGTCCTCACCGCCGCTTCGATCCCCTCCCATAGGTTGCGGTTATTATTTGGGTTCTGGGGGATCATGTTTGCGAGGGTAAAACATTCCCGCTGGGCCTTTGCATTCGGCATGTCGGCGCTTGGCGCCATGTGGCCGCGGTCGAAACCCGACCTTGCATAGTCGTTCAGTTCCGCCCTTTCTGAGGCGGGAAGCCGGTCTTCGGCATGAAAATCATTGACACGTCGCAAACCCTTTGCGCTTTTTAGTTTTTCGCGGGTCAGGTGTTCGGCGGACCAGAGTGGGGACCGGGTAATGCCCGAATTCATCACGGCGAAACTCTGGTAGCAGAGCTCGCGGCTTTTCACGGCTATTTTTTCGTTCGTAATATCGGGGGCGATGCCGTCGCGGTACTGCGACGTGCATTCTGTGGTGGCTGCCAAAAGCGGAGCTGCAAAACAGGCGAGCAATAGAAGAACAACTCCTGAAAACGCGATGCGAGGTTTGTTCAAATATGTTCCCTCCTATGTGGTTTTTTTGAAATTCATCAAGTAATTAAATTCGCCAATCTCTCCCCGGTATGTTTCCAGAAAACCGTATTTTTTGATTTTTTCTTCTGCCTCTTGTTCGGAAATCCTTATGCTTATTGGAGGCCCAGGCCCTTTATCGATTTTTTTAAACTCTATGACTGCGAGAACGCCGTCGCGCTTTAGAACTCTGACTACTTCTTTAAGCGTTGAATCTTGTTCATTGGGAGATAGGTCATGAAGAACTGTCGCCATTAGACAGAAGTCAATCGACTCATCTTCGAGAGGAACATGCTTTGTTATATCAGCTTTTATTGGGCTTATATTTGATATGCCTTGTTCTCGTATCGAGTTTTTTAGACTCTCAATTCCCTCCTCCCATAAATCTACGGCATGGATCAAGCCTTTTTCATCTAATAACTTTGAAATTTCGATACTATAGCGGCCAACCCCACAGGCCACATCAAGTACTTGAGCGCTTGGATGGATTTTGATATTTGAGAAAAAATCTGATGGATTAATTAAATCAAAGCTGCTTTTCCCAGCAGCAACCGGCTTTTTACTCATGTATATTTTCTCCTTAGTTCAACAAGGTAATAATGATAATGGATAGATAGCAACGGATTTTGGGAATATCACCGTTATAAGGACGATAACCGTCACTACTTTTCCAGAAGTCCGGTATTAGTGGGACGGCATAGCCCCCGTTTCTGTAACACGGGGGCCTGAAAATACACTGCGATTTGATGAACGATTTTAGGCTCGTTCGATGGCCATGTCAAATTATATCGGCATAGTAAAACATACAACGGGGTTGAGGGGGAATGCGGAGGGTCAATGCCGGACTCTAATGTATAGTCCGGCAAAGTCAAAATAGTACAACGCAAGGAAATCGATTCATCTCGTAGTGCGGGATGCCCCGTTACGTGGTTATTGCTCCCCATGGTGGACTCAAACAAATATCCTTCACAAGAATTCGACAGGAAACATGCATCTCAGTGTATCAGTCAAAAACAACAACTTCAAGATGTAGGATTCGACGAAAGTTACAAATGGTCTTTTTGTTCTTCGACATTCTAGCGGTCATCGACAACACCTTACAATCATGCACCAGCGCTTACTGCAAATGGCTGCGAAATATCGATTATAACCTGCGTCAACGATTTGACTTTACTGGCAAGCGTGGCGTTTTCTTACAGAACATCGAATCCCTAATAATCAAGCGCGAATCAGAATAGTTCAAGGATAGACAGCTTGTAATCTTCAATTACTCTTAATGCAATTTCGGCATCTGCCATTTTGTCATTGTCGCTGTCATAATGTGTATCTGAGGAAGGAAGAAATTTCACGTGGTGCTTCCTTGCTTCGTTTTTGAACTCTTCTCCTAGTCCTTCAATCTTCAGACGAAACTGCCTGCTTATAGTGCCTCTGTCATAAGAATCCCATATGACGTTTCTTTCTGATCCGCATACATCAATGAATATATTATTATCACTCAGCTTCGTTGCCAGGCCTGATGCAGAATATTTGTCGATTAGCATCTCCACATCCGCATGTGCCAACCCTACGTGGCAGCTTAGCTCTTTTCTAATAGCAATAATATCCGTTAATGTCAAAGCATCTTTGTATTCATCATCAACATATTCGAAAAGGACATAGTTCAGCTTATTCAGCTTATCGAATGGCAGTTTCTTCCGATTCGGATTCTCAGTGGACGTGTCGATCTCAAGCCCAGCTAAGACCCTTATTATTCCGTCATATTTGCTGTTTAAACTCTTTATCTCCTTAATATATGGTTCTAGTTGATCATTCCCAACATAATTAATACCCCCTTTCGTGGTAACATAGTGGTCCGTAATACCAATAGAACCATACTGTAGCTTTATGGCCTTTTGAACCAGCTCATCGGGTGTATATACGCCATCCGACCATGTCGAATGGTTATGAAAGCTACCGATGAAAGATTTCCTTTGAGAAATTGGTTTTGGGTTCATATTATTATGTCTTATACGTCAGATAGTCGACAATTTTGATGAATTTTTTTTAATGTAGGTAGGTTAACGAATTTAATATAACGCACTAAGTAATGTTACAAAGTCGCCTGATTTTGTGCTTTGACCACGAGTCAAGAGTTCTCTGAACTGTGGCCCAGATTGCATCAAGATTATCGAACCACCGATTGGTGGTTGATTCATAACGAATCTGTCGCCATATCCGCTCCTGCATATTCAAGGCGGGCTGATAAGGTGGCAAATATACGAGTCGGAGCCTTCGATGCTTTCTCAGAAACTCCCGTATCGGATCGCCTCTATGCCAACGTGCTCGATCAACATACAGCCAGATAGTGTAGCCGCGAAGCTGACTATAAAGGTGTTGCAACACTTTGAGGAACCCCTCGCGGTTTCCCCGTTCTGTCTGGATCATCCCGGCGCGGCCCAGGAGAGGAGCCACCCAGCCGGAAACATTCAAGCGTTTTTGATGCTGGCTGGTCGTCGGAACCTTCAATCGCTTTCCCAGAAGCGCCCATCCGCGGCCGAGCCTTGGATGCAGGGTAAAACCGCTTTCGTCCTGAAAAACAATGGTTTCTTTAGGGCCCAGCGTTTTGAGTTTTTTTTAGGTTCCGGGCGAATTTCTTCGCGTCTTCTGCCTTCGCCTGAAGATAAACATGACTGGCCCGCTTTAACCGATACCCGAGTTGATGCATCCAATACTGGGCTTGGCGGACTTTCAGCTTTACCCCGAACTGCCGCTGTAAATGGGTCGCCAACGTGGGGCCGTCCCAACGAACGCGGTTCAATCCAAACTTCTGAGGCGATTCCTCCAGATGACGCTCCAACTGGGCCACAATCTTCGGCGTCATGCGGATTGGACGGCCCGACGGCTTTTTCGGGATCAAGGCTTCTACGCCGTCCTTGCTTACCGCCCGCGTCCAGCGATTCACATTCATCCGGGTCTGTCCCAGAACCTCTGAGATCCAACCCGGCCGCTGCCCCTCCAGTACCAAAAGGAGGGTGGCTATCTTTATGCCAATCCAGGCTCCGGGCACTTTTTCGGCGAGGGCCAGCAATTGCTCTTTGGTTACCTTTTCAGAACTTACGGGAGAGGTTTTCATGCCTCCCAGTATAACATAAATAGGCTAATTTGTAACAAACTTTATTGCGTTTGTATTAGTATGAACTGCACAATTTCTCTGCTGACTATTTTTGCGATGTCAGGATGCAAGACGCGACGATTATTTTTCATCGAAAAAATCACTGATCCGTCTCACGTTACATTTTGGTGTCATCCAACTGTTCGTCATACAATATGGGAAAATCTCAAAAGCACCTATTTGAGTTTATCGCACTTCTTGTTCCGTTCCCTCTACTAAGCTGTTAACCACAGCTCTTCTCGGAATTCTCCCTTGCCCCTCGTATTAGAACGTGGTACGCACCAATTCTTGGGTGCGGTCTGCCGTATACATGCGCATGAGCGTGATCCGATCGACGCTGTCGTACGCATAGGTTGTGCAGGTGATCATCCGTTCCTCCTTTGTCACTGTTTTTCCCAGTTGTTCGACGGTCTTCTCGATTCCATCGGCCACACCAACCGCGAACCCGCATGCGGCTCCTGCAACAATTGGCGTGATTATGACTGCCAGTCCCACTGCCAGTCCCTCCAGTCCCACCTGGGGCGGGCCGACAGCAGCTGGGCCCAGACCTGCTGCAACACGCACGCCCAACATGAACCCTTTTCCCGTCCATTCGTACACCGCATTGATCGGTTTATGAAAGTTCGGCTTTCGGCCGACCACGACGATATCGCAGCTCATCGCTGGCCTATCCCCGGCCAAGCGTAGAATAGTAAAGTGCTCTCCTCGACGGGTTGGCCTCTCTTTCAGGGTTTCTCCCGTAACGGGTAACCCCTTCTCGCCAGCACTGATCGAACCGACGATGACTGTACGAGCACCAGGCATGCCACTCTCCTCTAGGTTCACATGGTTCTTTACGCACCCTGCTGACAAGAGAAGGACGAAACAGAGGCGGCATATGAACTTTATTCTATTTGGCATGGATACTCGAGACCAACACCGGAATATTTTTGTACTTATATTGCGAGGATACTTTATTCCGGTATAAGGGGCAAGTAGAATATATTGAAATAGAGGAGGCGTGATTCAGATTGCTGAATGAATCTAAATCATAAGGGGCATCGATTACGGCATGAAAGTTATAATTTCCAAGTTCTGCACTCGGCGATTAGTCCAGGATGCAGGAATCGTTGAAAGTTACGAATGGCATCTGTTGTTCTTTGGCGCCATCACGGTCATCGACAACACCTACAACTGTTGGAGTTGCGATCTATTAAAACTTTAACGAATACCAGTAGAAACCTGCAGAATCCCGAGCGCAGCGAGGGAGAGAACGGTGGTGCGGATGACCTGAGAGCGAAGCGAAACAGGCCGCTTCGCGTGCTGGGGCCATCAATTAGTGAAGTTCTCCGTTGTCCAGCTAACTGCCAACAGTCACTGTTATCCCGAATGTCTGCAAAGGGGCTACACCTGTCTCGAAAGGTCTATGGTAGATAAGGTTGAGGGGCGCAGTGCCCAGCGCAGTTGCCTCGAACTTAAATTTATATGTCCCGCCAGATCCGATCGCATTGCTATCAGCCACAAATTCTTGATTGCCTTGCTGCGTTAGGATTGTCTCAGCTCCAGGTACTACCTCCCAAATGTAACCTGTTGATCCGTTGCCTTGGAGAGAGACAGTCATGATTTGGTTTTGGTGGAGGGAAACCGTTGTGCCTGAATCGCTCTGATTTAGTGCCACAGTCTGCGGCTGGGGACTCGTCTGAACTGCTTCCGCACCCGACTACTAAGAAGAAAAAGAAAAGACAGCGAGGAGAAAGATATAGGTTGATTTTTTCATGCGGCCCTTCGTGAGTTTTTTAATGTCAGCGTTACCCGCCCAACACTTGATTATATAGTTCCTGAACTACTCAACATCGGATTTCCGGTGTTAAGAGTTTAGCAGGGAAAATGCCATTGTGGCAACCTCCCCCAAGATCGAAAACACTGGATCAGAGAACTTATGCGATTATCGATCCGATTCTATGCCTCTTCAATTATGATGTCAAATATATTTGATGTCGCTATAAGGAATGAAATAAGAGATTCCAGATGTAGTGTGCGGTAAGGGAAAGATTATGAAAACAAAACGTCAGGATGTTCGTTTGGTTGAACTTTTCAATCAGAATAGTTCAGTCATCTTTTCTCTGGGCTGCGTCAAGACCAGCTACAAGTTCTCGTCTGAGGTCGGTTGAAAAACTGCGAATTTTCTGGTAGTAATGCCTTGCGATTTTCCTTAGCGAACACACCGAGCAGAATAGGAACTGACCTTACTAAAGGCATCTGTATCCCCGCCCCAGAAGTTTACACCCCATCCAGCAACCGTACATCCAGAGGTTGTAGAAGACCAATAGACCGAAGATTGCGTATTGGGGAAATAGAAGGTATCAATTCCCGGCACATATCTGCCGTCATCTACAAGGGAACTCAATTCTTTGATGTTCGGCAGTCGCCAGTCTGAATATGTGGCAAAGACTAGGCCTTCGCAGTAGGCTATTGCACCCTCCCATGTCTTCGTAGTCCCGTCGTCCTGTTTTTGCCACATGAGAGTAGTGAATGCGTCGGTGATGGTACCGTCTCCGTTGTCTATGATGCTCTTTAACGCAGCTCCTCCCCGAACGCAACGTACGTAGGAAGTGTCGGTTTTATTCCCGATGCCCGTCGTGCCATAATCGAAGCCAACGAGCCTTGCAATGGTCGTATTATTTGGGGTCGTAATAGACGTCCAGTACGACAATGATTTGGTATTTGGAAAATATGAAATGTCAGCTACAGGATTATCTTTACCGTAGTTTATAATACTCAACAATTCCATACGTGTTGGAAGTCGCCAACCAGAACCAGGCAAGCCAGGGCTATTGTTATTGCAATACGTATTCGCATCCGACCAGTTACGGATTATTCCGTCATCCTGCTTTTGCCACACAAGCCCAGTAATATTGTCAGTGATTGTTTCATCCCCGTTGTCTGCAAATGACTGCGGGTTAATGAGATAGTCGGCGTCTTCACCAAACGTAGCGGTATAGTGAGTCGACTGGCCAGTGTCAGGTACAGGGACTGGTCTAAAAGCTATTACTGTTACGGTATCTGCTGCGCTGTTTACCTGCCCATCATTGACCAGGAGGCTAAGTATATACGCCCCGTCTTTGTCAGCCGTAAACGTTGGTTTGGCCACTGTGGAACTTGAAAGCGCTGTCATGCTTCCGGCTGGCCTTGATGTAAACGACCAAGCGTAAGTGAGCATACGCCATTCGCATCGCTGCTCCCGCTGCCATCAAGTGTTACTACCCTTGTCGTCGCTACGTTCTGGTCCGGACCGGCATTCGAAACAGGCGCCGAGTTGGCTGTTGCTGCATTGATCGTCACCGTATCCGCCGTGCTGCTTACCGTGCCGTCGTTGACCACGAGGCTTAGTACATACGCTCCATCCTTGTCCGCAGTAAACGTCGGATTGACCACCGCCAAGCTGGATAGTGTCGCCGTGCTCCCAGCAGGTTTTGACGTAAATGACCAACTGTATGTCAACGCATCGCCGTTGGCATCGCTGCTTCCGTTGCCATTAAGTGTTACTACCGTTGCCGTCGCTACGTTCTGGTCCAGACCTGCATTCGCAACAGGCGCCGAGTTGGCTGTTGCTGCATTGATCGTCACCGTATCCGCCGTGCTGCTTGCCGTGCTGTCGTTGACCACGAGGCTGAGTACATACGCCCCGTCCTTGTCCGCGGTAAACATTAGATTGACCACCGCCAAGCTGGATAGCATCGCCGTGCTCCCAGCAGGTTTTGACGTAAATGACCAACTGTATGTCAACGCATCGCCGTTGGTATCGCTGCTCCCGCTGCCATTAAGTGTTACTACCGTTGTCGTCGCTACGTTCTGGTCCAGACCTGCATTCGCAACAGGCGCCGAGTTGGCTGTTGCTGCATTGATCGTCACCGTATCCGCCGTGCTGCTTGCCGTGCTGTCGTTGACCACGAGGCTGAGTACATACGCCCCGTCCTTGTCCGCGGTAAATGTTGGATTGACCACCGCCAAGCTGGATAGCATCGCCGTGCTCCCAGCAGGTTTTGACGTAAATGACCAACTGTATGTCAACGCATCGCCGTTGGTATCGCTGCTCCCGCTGCCATCAAGTGTTACTACCGTTGTCGTCGTCACGTTCTGGTCGGGCCCGGCATTCGCAACAGGGACGTTATTCGAGAATATGGGCTGATTATTTTCCCATCAGGTCCGCAGCTCAGAACCACCATGATCACAGGAAGAAACAATACTGCTTCCAATGTATATACAATCCTTTTCATTAGGGATACCCCCCGCTAAATATCCATGTGTGCACGCCAGGAGTTTATGATACCAAAATCTGGAAAATTGGGTAATATTTTTCTCTCTGAGGATAATAGATAGAGACGTGCAATAATCAACACAGCATTCAGGTCCACAGCAAACATCAATGCCGGTCAACGTGAGATTTATCGTTGTGGAATTGGTAAATTCGACGGGAAGTACGCAGACTCGCGATAAGCGACATGCGTGAACTACAGGATGTTAATGTGGCTGAACATTTCGACCAGAAAAGATCAGACTACCTTTTCTCGGCCAGCATCAACGACACTTACTAATGTGCAACACAAGCCTGTGGTATGAAGGGAGAATGTTGAGGAGGCTGTTTCTAATCAATAAACTTTGATCTAACTGATTTGTCGGATGCAAGACAATGTTAGAAACAGTGTCCTTAAGTTATCCTTGATATGCGATACTTTCGTTTGCAGGTCAAGTCAATTAATTTCTCGGAACGACTGATATGCCAGATTTTCTGACTATAACGGTTGACTCTTGATTGTTTTCTAATTGGCTAACTATTTCAAGTCTATCAAGTGTCTTGGCCAGTATGTCTATCTCATTATCTTCGATAAATGATGCAGAGACAGAAAACAGTAACACCGAGTCATTTGTAACGATTCGGAATTTGTGTCCATATCTATCGAAATCGATTTCATCATCATGTCTTGAGTGTGGGAAGCGTTTACCCAGATAATCACGAATAGCTTGAATTTTATCAGGTGACATTTCTTCTCCTTTCTCTGATCGCACGGCACTCAAATCATCATCTACTCGCATCTTACCACGCGGATCGAGTTGATCGTAGATCCTCTTCATCGGATATCCGTGAGAAATTTGATATTGTTTTTTTCATCACGGAGTCGTATCATCTTGACGAATGCCGGGCTACTTTGCCATGAAGTTCTCAAAAAGATTCAGCATGTATCTCTTGAATTTATCTGTGTCTGCTGTCTTGAGAAGGATGCTGCTGGCGCCGGACTTATAAGACGCCACGAAGTCAGATTCAAGAATTGAATGGGTGACCATAACCACAGGAATAGAGGCAAGTCGTTTTTCGCTGCGTATTTTTCGCAACACGTCAATGCCGCTCATCCCCGGCATTTTTACGTCAAGCAATATTAGCGCCGGAAGAACCGTTCCCTCCCGGACATGCGCGAGCCCCTCTTCACCGCTTGACGCCACCTCAATCGTGATTCCCAACCCGATCTTGGAAAGAATAGACTTCGTTATCAGGATGTCATCGTCATTATCATCGATAATGAGTACTTTTCGTTCCATTCCCCAGCTCCGACATAGCTCTTGACGATGTCTCTTTAAAAAATGCGCCTAATTTTTGAGAACCATTTATGATATGCTGTATATCGGTCGTTGAAGACCTATCCTTGGGCGATTAATCCCATTTCAGGGAACTGCCGTATATTATCAGCGGGGAAAAGGCCTGTCTATAGGCAGAAATACCCATGGGCAGATTTCATGAATACGTCAGCACAATATTAAGAATGACGTTTAATTCGGCATGAAAGTAACGTTTGAAAGGAAAGTGTCAGGCGCGACGTTCAGGAAGTAGGCATAACTGAAAACTAGATATGATATTCTTTACTTAATCCACGATTCGGTTACTCCGCGAAGCACCTTCAATGTTGCAACGGAAACCGATACATATGAGATGCTGAGCCCCATGTAACTTAAATCACAGAGGCTACTTACAGCCAGTGATATTTTAGATGTATAAATAGGATCATCTCCCTGCCGGGTGAGAATACAGTAATATAGATAGGGTGCGCTATGATAAAGTCCGCCATAAAAGTGCTTACCATCGAGGATAACCCTGATGATGCCGAACTCATCCGCATTATGGTTAAGCCGCATGGCTTTTCCTGTGTCCATGCCCCTCGGCTCTCCGATGGGCTTGTTTCCTGAAGCAGGGCGGCTTTGATGTGGCTCTCGTTGATCTGAGGCTTCCCGATGGCGATGGAATCGAGGTAGTTCAGGCGGTCAGAAAGCAATCGCCGGAGATTCCGATCGTCGTGTTTACTGGCCAGGACGATGAAGAGGTGGCAATCAAGCTACTGCACTTGGACGTTCAGGACTATTTGGTAAAAGGGCAGATCAACGGCAGCCTCCTGGCGCGGTCCATTCGGTATGCCATCGAGCGGAAACGGGATGTCGAGGCGTTGCAGCGCAGCGAGCTACGCTTCCGGCGTTTGAGCGAGAGCGGCATAATCGGCATTGGCTACTTCGACACTGATGGAAGGATCACTGAGGCCAATGACGCGTTTCTTTTGATGATTGGCCACAACCGGGAGGACCTCTTGACAGGCAAAGTTCGCTGGGACCGCTTGGTGCCGGTGAAGTGGATGCCGTACATGCTCAAAGTTGCCGCGGCGTTCAAAGCGAGCGGCCGTATCACACCCTATGTAACGGAATATATCGGCCCAGGCGGTTCGCGACGCTGGGGTCTCTTCGGGGCCGCAAAGCTCGAAGGCCAGCCGGATGGCATCGCCTTCATCGTGGACATCACGGAGCGCAAACTGCTGGAAGAAAAGATACGGCACATGGCAAATCATGACTCACTAACTGGTCTGCCGAACAGGCGTCTTTTCATGGAACTCTTACAGTTCGGGCTGGCAGAAACCCACCGCAATCAAAAAAAAGCGGGGCTGTTGTTCCTTGACCTTGACCGCTTCAAGGAGATCAACGACACGCAGGGACATGAAGTGGGCGATCAGTTGCTCCGGACGGTCGCGGCGCGTCTGAAAGCTGCGATAAGGGATTCGGACGCCCTTGCCCGGATCGGGGGGGACGAGTTCACCATCTTTCTCGGCGGATTTGAGCAGCGGGAGGACATCACCGGAATTGCCCGGAAGATCCTGAACGAGTTCAGGGAGAAGTGCGTCGTCGCCGAGTGCGACCTTTCTATCACGATTAGCATAGGCATCAGCGTGTATCCTGACGACACTGAAGATATCGATGCCCTTTTCCGATATGCAGACAGCGCACTGTATTACGCTAAGGAAACGGGCAGAAACACTTTTGCATACTATGCACCGGGAAGATCTGAACACCCGGTAAAGCCGCCGGACTGAGTGACGTCCCCCAGTTATTGAACCTGGTGGAGAGTTGGATTTTTGTCAATTCACTTTTGTTTGATCGTTCGATATTATAGATAATTCTTGTTTCAAGAATTTATACGTTCTTCATGAACTGCATCTTAGATTTGAAATTTCGATAACGGCTGAGAAGGACATCTCGCGGATTATGACTTTTCAATGAGTTGAAACGGGTCCCATGCTCTTGCACTCTTCTCCAGGTTTATGATCTACGACTATCCAGAAAGGTTGAGCTGCTTCATCGCATCTCAACACATCATAACGCGGGAGACCTACTCCCTCAACATGCTGATCAGCGGCGAGGGCGACGACACGCTTAAGGACGTGATCTCCGACACGAAGTGCGCGGATCCGCGATTTGTATCTGGCGTGTACTACAGGATGACGTTGAGACTGAACATTTCTACCAGAAAAGATCAGACTGACTTTTTTCGGCCGGCATCAACGTCACTTACAACTACGCGGACACACTCGATTTGCAAAGCGTGAAATACGAGTTGAAGGTGCATTAGAACGGTCCGCATCACCCATGCGCGCCGATCTTGCACGCGTCGGTGTGGATGCGGGGGTTAGCCGGCTCTCACCCGCCGTTCACTTGGACGGGAGGGTGTAGGTGATCGTTCCTTCCCCGTATCCCCGTGCTCCAGCTTCCCCTGGTTCGAGGGGAAGGTACTTCAGTTTAGCGCTTTGCGTCCCCTTGATTCCTTCAAATCGGCCTGTCCCTTTGATGATTTCGCTGGTATATGCGCCCGCTCCCCCTCCTGCTCCCATCGTCCCTTGACTCTTGTACATAATGGTAGACCCATCGGGAAACTTGATGGTGACATACTGCATGAACGGGCCTGCCCCGTTGATGTAATCATTTGTTCCGACAGCGTTAGCCGTCGCAACCTCCCCGTTTTCAAATACGTTAAATCCGCCGCGCACCACAAGATTCACCGCATGCCCCTCCACATCGCCGACCGGCGCTCTCTCCCATTTAATCACCCAGGTGTAAGTCTTGTAGTTCAGGGTCTCTGCCCCCGCCTGCATGGTCGCCCCAAGCACGCAGGCGGAGATCACACAGATGCCGACGAGAACCCGCAGTGACTTCTTTGTCGTCATGGTCGTGTCCTCCTTTGTGCTTCTGTAGATATATCGTAGCCCTCCCCACGTACTGTTGTTAATCGCCAGTGGGCAAAGGAGAAATATATACTTTTACGGTTTTGACACCTTCTACCTTGCCAGCGTCCTCCTTAACCTGTGCTGTTATTTCATCCTCATGACTCAATGGCGCTTTAATACTGACGGTAACCACGCCCTCTTCCGCATACGCGGTAATAGACGGGAACTGCTTTACCAGCTGGGCCTCCACCTGGGACGACAGGACCAGGTTGTTCAGAACGGCCTGAGACTGTGGCGTGGTCTGGAAACAAGGGCGTTTCACGGCACACTGAATCATTTCGACGGCGTCTCTTACGCTCATCGTCTTGATGTGCAGCATCATGTCATAAAGACTTGCGTCGCTTGTATCTTTCCCATACAGATGAAGTGTCCACTTGCGGCGCTCGTCGTCATCCTTTTTCAGGATATAGCGCGCCTCTTCCGCGGATATTTTCTCACGCTTCATCTCCTCCATGAGCCGGTCTTCGAGCTCGGCGATGATTCTGACCTTAAAGACATGAGGGATTTCCTGTAAAAAGAAATGGCCCCCCAGCCCATGATACACAACATTATCTTTCCGCACATGTTTTAGGAGCGTGGACCGGATATATGCGACATAGCGCTCTTTTCCGTTCGTGAAGCGGTCGAGAATCGAAGGCGCGTCATGGAGTGCCCTGACCAGTTTCAGCTCCGGTGTGTTGAACTCCTCCGAGGCTTCCAGCAAAATTTCTCTCGAAATGCATTCATACCCTAACGCAGCAGCCACGAGTTCGGCAACCTCCTTACCCCTGCTGTAGGACCCTCTTGAAATAGTAATGATCGACATGGATTCACTCCTTTCAATGTTTACTGAATACTCATTCTGGGAACTGACAAACAGTAAGTGGCATGATTCTAGTATGGACTGTCCTTCTTGTAGATATCCCCTCCTCTACCAAACGAAAAAGCCGACCTGCACAAAGATTATCCTTCGGCAGCTCGGCCATCTTGGTCTTTTAAGACCCGCCGCTTTCCGTCCCCCTCTCGCGAAGGGTTTGGCTTGATCGGGAACTACATAGATAAAAGCATCGATATGAAGATTTGTCAATGTTTTAGGCGTGGTATTATTAGGGTAAGCGCTACAAACATTGTGGTTAAACTTTATGGTGTGCGCAGAGAACGGGTAAGAACAATAGAGATAGGATGGAAAGATGCTGCCTTCTTTTAATTGGAATTCGAATATTTCACAGTCAGCTCGTGACGATTCCATCACGGGGAGAAGCGTTCCCGGTCCCGGAAAAGCTTCTCCCTCGAGGGCAGATCATTTCTTTTCAGGCCGGTTCGTGTCCGAAGGTTCCTGCTTCTTGTTCTTCTTGCCGGTAAGATAGGCTTCCGCCGGCCGCCAGGAGAAGGATGCTCCCTTTCCGGCAACTCCCGTGTAAACCGCATAGGCTAGGGCAGCGACCATGCTGAAAGGCAGTGTGACAATATAGAACAATCCGACAAAGGGCGCGGAAACGACTCTGCCGGCCAGTTTCAGGATTTCCGGCATGCCTCTGCGTTTCAAATGCGCCAGATCTTCCTGCCCAACCTCCTTGACCGTGCGGAACGGCTTCGGTTTCAGCGCCTCCCAGACGATAAGATACCCGGCGATCAGGCCAAGAGACAGGATATACTCGATTCCTTTGACATGGGTTACGAAATCAAACATGGTATTCATTGTTTCATCCTCCTTGGGGTGGAATAGTAAGGTTATTGTCTCATCGACAAGGCCATTCCCTGTTAGCGTGTCTTCGGCTGCTTCCCGGCCCCATCAGCATCCTCTTTCTTCTTGTTCTTTCCCCTTAGATAGGACTCGGCGGGCCTCCATCCGAAGGAGACGATGGTTCTGCCGAAATTGAACACGCCGCCGAGCGTTTTCTGCAGCAGGAGCCCGAAGGCCGTTACGACTCCCAGGATCGGCAGGGCAATGATGTAGACGAGCCCGAGAATGGGACCGGCCAGCATGATCACGCCCGACGAAGTCTTGACGTACTTTGCGTTCTTCCCTCCGGGCAAAGCGCCTTCCTGGTCCATATCTACCCTGAATCCGGTTGTCATATCCCAATACGTTCCGTTCTTGACCACCTGTCCTCCAGTAAGTGTAAGCATGATGTGTTCCCTCCTTTCACGCTCTATATGTTTCTCTCTACCGTTAGATAAACCTTATCAAAAGAAGGGTTTTTTGTATATCCGCATAAACTCTTAGGTTCAAGGGAAATTGTTCTCAGAGGGCATGGGTAAAACATAGGAGGGGAAAAGGGTGATGAAGCGTTTCTAACGTGCATCTGCTCTATGAAACTGCCTGGGAATATGGCGGCGGGACTGCATGGGCAGAGTAGAGGGCCAGCCGTATTGGCCAGCTGAAAAGAAGGTAGAATGCACTCAATCGTAGAGCCTACTTCAAGGTACTATGGGTAGTTGCTTCGGATTACCATATGAAGTGCACAGATCCACGATTTGTATCTGGCGTGAACTACATAAAAGGATGATATTGAGACTGAACATTTCTACCAGAAAAGATCAGCCCCCCTTTTCACGGCCGGGGCAGGTCACTTTCCCTCTCTGTAAAAATGGTTCGAAACTCTCTCAACGTTTCAGCCTATTTATACCGTATCAGGAACACCCCAGCCAGGAGCAGCACCGTGCCCAGGACGCGCGCGGGATTGATGGGGTGCCTGGCATACCCGACCAGGCCATAATGGTCCAGGATGAGAGAGACCACCATCTGTCCCGTTATGATAAGGGCGACCATCACGGCCGCACCCAGGCTCTCGGCCAGCACGATTGCGAGGTAGACGAGCACGGCTCCCAGCAGGCCGCCGGTCCATGCCCACCAGGGTGCTTGCGCAAGCACGGACAGGGACGGCCACGGCAGCCGCAAACCGAGCGTCAGCGCAAACAGCGCCACGGTCCCTACGAGGAATGAAATGAATGTCGACACGACAGCACTGCCCGCATATCCTTTCAACTGGGAATTGATGCCCGCCTGCAGCGGCAGGACCGCGCCTGCCACAAAAGCCAACAGCACTGAAAACCATTTCATCGGTGGCCTCTCCTTGGTTGTGTCTATCCCTTTTGTTCAACCAATGATTATCTACCCATAAACCGGGTAGGAAAGAACGATTTTCGATGTTTACCAGTTTAGCAATGATAATGCCAAGCCGGTTTAAATCTTCCGACGAATATATGCCTGTTCTAAAAAGTTGTCAACGGCATCGACGGGGTATGTCAAGCCAAAGTAGAAATGTCCTATTCTTAGCAAAGTAGAAATGTCCGCTTTTAGGAAACAATGGGAAATTGTGCCGATGCTCTTCGTAGTCTCTTCTAGGGCTGATTGGGATGATAAATTCGATATGAAGTGCGCAAAACTGCGATTGGTCTCTGGCGTGAACTTCAGACCTTATGATTAAAATGGCAAGTCTGACTTAAGGTATATTTTCGTTTAGGCGACCAAAATACACCGAAAGGAGACTTGCCATGATTAACATTAGCAAACTCGATTTCAGCGGTCAACATATTTATGTCGGTTTGGACGTTCATAAGAAAAGTTGGAGTGTATGCATCTTGACTCAACAGTTTGAACATAAGACCTTTACACAACCGCCGGACCCATCGGTTCTTGCCAACTACTTGAATCGGAACTTCCCTGGCGCAACCTATCACGCTGTTTATGAAGCCGGCTATTCCGGATTCTGGATCCACGACCAGTTAAGAGAAAAAGGCATCGACTGCATAGTGGTAAATCCTGCTGACATTCCGACAACAGACAAGGAACGGGCAGGCAAAACCGATAAGGTAGATTGCCGCAAACTTGCCCGATGCCATAGAAACGGAGAGCTTGTAGGAATCTATGTTCCCACCCGGATAAAGGTCGAAGATCGCAGCTTGATCAGAACCCGACGAAACATGGTCAAGAAGCAGACCCGGTGCAAGAACCAGATCAAGTCCATGCTCGCTTTTTATGGCATTCATCTACCCACTGACATTGTTACCAGTAACTGGTCAAGCAAGTTCATTAAATGGCTTGAGGCGATCCGCATGGAAAAGGCTAGTGGCAATGTCTCCTTTATGGTGCATCTCCAAGAGTTACACCATATCCGAGGGATCGTTGTCGAATTGAATCGGAACATTCGCGTCCTCTCTCGGTCAGATGAATATAAAGCTAATGTGAAATTGTTAAAAACCGTATCGGGGATCAGCACACTCACCGCCATGACGTTTCTCACGGAGTTGTGTAATATCGATCGGTTTGGATCACTCGACAAACTTGCGAGCTATGTCGGTCTCATCCCCAATACGGACTCCAGCGGAGAAAAGGACATAACAACAGGCATTACCAACCGACGCAACCAATCACTTCGGCATTTGATTATTGAAAGCTCGTGGATTGCTACACGGAAAGACCCGGCGTTGCTGATGGCATTTGAACGCCTCTCTAAGAACATGCCAAAAACAAGGGCCATCGTTCATATCGCTAGAAAGCTATTGAACCGCATCAGATACGTCCTGAAGAACCAGAAGGAGTATGTGCCTGCGGTTATACAATAAGAAACGGGACCACGTTAGAGCGGCCAATCTTAGAACCTGATCCATCGTGGGTACCGCTTTGTTGCATCCTGCAGCCGGCTCATGAAGCGTGTCTGCACTACTACAGACTGCGGACCCACAACTTTAATACATGATCAAGGAAATGCAGCTGCCTTTTATGATGTAGGCATGTCTGCTGATAAAAGCGTGGTTTTAAAGATTTGTCCGTTCTGTGAGCAAATCCCGAGAAAGGATCCTACGGAGGGGGTATCAGGATATGGACTGCCCCGGGGAAATTGATCCTGGGGCATTTGTGAGAATCGTTTTTTGTCCCAACAAAGAAAAGTCTCACTAACGATGAATGCACCGGGGAATCCCCCTACGGCTGGCACACTTTCATGACCATTAAAAAAAACATCTAAAACCCGGGGGAAAACCTCGGCCAGCCTGTCCAGTCTACACCAGACTTGACTTTTAACATAAAAGGATGAAGGTCTCGCTGAATGTTACGACATGAAAATTACACTCCCGGCACGATGAGGCCGTGTGCATAGTACAGGAAGTATTCTGGAAAGTTTTTTCGCTGTAACCTTTTGACCGGTGGTTCGTCTAATGTTCAATTAAGAATAGAAAAACTAGAGGAGATCGAATCATTAACGCGAAATTCAGGAGAAGCATGTTTCTCACTGTACTGCTGACCATGACGCTGCCCTTTATTGGGTGTCATGGTACAAGCAGTAACAGCGGCACGGCCGTTATGGCTGCAAAGACGTAAGTAACCACAGGCGTCATCACAGGTTTCGGCAGCGTATTCGTCAAAGGTGTCGAATTTTCGAAGAAAGCGGATGCACCCGATGCATCCGTTACATTCAAATTCGACGATACAGCTCATGTGCAAACTGACCTCAAGATCGGAATGATGTCACGGTCAAAGGGGCTGTCGACGCAACCACGAAAAAGGGCGAATCCAAGTCCATTGAGTTCCAGCCGGAACTTCGGGACCCGCGGCAAATGTTGTCGTAAGCGGCACCACTGGTACGCTAATCGATCATGGGACATGGAGGTTGCTACGAGGGCAACCGCCATCATTTGAAGACAAAGGGTATCCGATGCGCTGAACCGGGCTGCAAACCAAGCTCACCGGGCACGACGCATCCCGGAGTCGAGGCTCACGGCCGCATGCAGTAACTCGGGTGTTTTTCATGCGCACACGGATTTCAGTTCAGAGAAATGCATTTGTGCAAGCGGCAAGGCCGAGCTTCACGGAAATACCGTCGGTGACAGGGAACGGCTTGACCATCGGGAACAATCGTCGGTGGTAAACGCACCGTAACAATGAACATGCCCGATCTGACGACGGCAGACCTCATTGTTGGGGCCGATGTTGAAGTAAAAGGAACCCTAGACGGAAGACAATAACGATTACCGCGACGCCATTGAGGGAATAAGGCAACCATGGGAGTTGGCGAAGGTGTCAAGAAAGAGCGGCAGATAACGTCAGTATCCAGAGCATTGCCGTTGGCAGCTATCGGTTCCTTCACGATGAATGGTGCCGAATGGGGCAGCTGAACAGGAAAAGCTCTAACAACGCAACGATATTTCTGGAGGTACAGTGCCGTCGAGTGGCATGGAGCCGTGAATGCACGCTTGAAGTCGAAGGGACGCTTCAGCCCGATGGCACGTCCTCGATTGCGATTAAATCGAGAGTTGAAATTGAATTGAAATGGATTGCCGTGGAGGCGGAACACAAAGCGGCAAACTCGATACTGCTGCCGGTCAATCGGAGTTCAGGTCTGAAGTCAAATGGCATCCGGGCTGGTCGTCCATCCCGTCCGTTAGACACGAGTTCTCAAAATGAGTATTTTTGGATCGATTAAAATCATTTCCAGATCTTCCAAGTGGGCATAGACATCCATCTGGAATTCTTTTTTAATTCATAAAGCAAATCGGGAATCATATGCACCATGTTTGCAGCTCATTACGCTTTCTTATTCACTTTTCCTCATCATGATGGTCTAATATTTTAACTCATCGACTATTAATTTCGGAATGCAATCTTTGCCTCTCCATATCCCCCATCAACATGAACATAGCCGTCTTCCTCATGGACATGGAGCTCGCTTGAATGACAAACTGGTCCCCATGTTCGAGAAGGAGCTTCGGAAGATATGCGAGGTCCCGCCGGATGTCCTGCGCATGGAGCGGGAACTGTTCCGAATCGGGGACAGAATGTTCATCGTTAACGTAAAGTAAAGTAGGGTCCCAATATCGAGACAGTATTAAGCTGGTACATAAAAACCGGGTTTTTAATCCGCTTTAATAAAATCTTGCATCATTGTGGTATATTAATATCTATCGATAAGAAAAAGTGTGGTTCTTATCCGAAAACCAAGCAATTCCCCTAGTTACATGGGATGAATGATAGCGTGAATCATCCGCATCACGTATCCTCGTTGATATCGTTCTACCATCTAACGCACGCTTATCTGGACTGTAAGCATGAGCTCTTGTTTACTCATATATAATCACGTACATAAAACCCATTAAGGAGGTAGAAACGATATGAACATGCAACAAAACAGCTTTTCAATCCAACAGGGAGGGGCGTCATACTGGGACTCATGCTGCTTTTCCTGTGGCCGGTCCAGGGTCATGCCAGCACACTTTCACGGTCAACAGCACGGCTCGACGCGGCCGGCCTTGCCGCCAATTGCGTGAGCGGGGCAGGGCAATGCACGCTCCGCTCGGCCATCCAGGCGGCGAATGCTTCCGTCGGAGTTGCCGACACCATTATCCTCCCTGCAGGGACCTATACGCTGACCATTCCCGGAGCAGGTGAAAATGCGGCTGCAACCGGCGACCTCAACATCACCGGACTCGGAGGCGCGCTTACCATCACCGGCGCCGGTGCGGCCACGACGATTATCGACGGCGGCGCGCTCGACAGAGTGTTTGAGACCCGGGTAGGCGCTAATGTGACCATTTCGGGCGTAACCATCCGCAACGGGAATAACATCGTCGGGCTGGGCGGCGGCATTCATGTAGGTAATGGTACAACGGTTACGCTGAACAATGCTGTCGTCACGGCCTGTAAGGCCGGAGGCGCTGCTCCCGGAGCCGGCGGAGTGGACAACTCCGGTACCCTCCCATGAACACGGTCGCGGTAACGAACAATGACTCCACCGGCGGCGGTGTCAACAACGGAGCGGCCGGAGTGCTCACCTGGACCATCGGCGAAGTGAGCGGCAACACCACCGGCGGCGGGATCCAAAACAACGGCACGATAACGCTCACGAACATTACGATCAGCGGCAATAGCTCGGCAGGACAGGGTGCGGGCATCGACAACACCGCGGCACCGTCACTCTGCAAAATGTCACGATAAGCGGCAATACGTCCACTGCAGCGGTTGCTGCCATCGGCGGCATTCGAAATATCGCCGCAGTATCGTAACGGTCAGAAATACGATCATCTCGGGTAATACGCCCGCCAACTGCGGCGGCGCGATCACGTCACAGGGAAACAACCTTGACAACGGCAATACCTGCGGCTTTGCCGGCCCAGGCGACCTGCCTAATACCGACCCTCTGCTCGGCGCGCTCGCCCTTAACGGGGGGGCTCTTCAAACCACTGCTCTACCCGCGGGAAGCCCGGCCATCGACAAGGGCTCGGCAACAGTCTGTCCTCCCACGGACGCACGGGGAATCCCGCGGCCCGTGGACGGCAACATTCCCCTTGACGGCGTGGCAACCTGCGACATGGGCGCATTCGAGTTCAGGCCCCAGAAGATCACGGTTACGCTCGCGCCGCCCTTCGATTTCGGCGACCGTGACCACCGGGACAACCTCTGATCATCTGATTACCCTGAGCAATGCCGGCGACGGCGCCCTTATCATCAGCACCATCGCCGTTGCAGATCCCCTTGCAGCGCCGTTCAGCATCCTCGGCCAACACTCTGTTCGGGACATGACGCTGCCGCGCGCGGGAAGCTGCACGATAACCGCGCGGTTTGCGCCGACCGCCGCCGCGGCTTCGAGCAGATACTTTCAATATCCCGAGCAATGACCCGGCTACGCCGACTGTCGTCGTTTGCCCTCAGCGGCACGGGCACAGCCGTCGCCGGTGCCGATCATCTCGGTCACGGATTCCATTGCCCCTGCGAATGATAACGCGGTACCGTTCGGCAGGCACTGCGATCGGAAACTACGGCCGATGCGACGGTCACCATCACCAATACGGGAACCGCGAATCTGGTCATCGGCACGATCGCGAGCGCAGATCCGCTCGCCGCTCCTTTCAGCATCACCGCAGACCCGTGTTCCGGTCAAACGATTGCGCCGGCCGCCAACTGTCACGCTCACGGTCCACTTTGCGCCGACCGCCAACAGCGGTCTCTCGGATACATTCGATATTCCGAGCAACGAGGCCGGACAGGCCGTCGGTCACCATGACGGTGAGCGGGGCCGGGATATCCGCGGCCGGAAACAATCCCCCATCGGCAACCCGTCCTTGTTTCGCCGATCAACGGACAGACCGGGATCCCCGCTACGATGACGTTCGTCTGGAACAAGTCGGCGGACCCCGATGGCGACGCGGTGATATACCATTTCAACAACTGTACAGATCAGGCCATGACGACGGGCTGCACGAATGCCGACGTTACGGCAGCCGCGCCATCCGGACTGTTCTTTGCCGGCCTGGGGAGTTTCGGAGCGGGGATCATTTTGATCGGCTTCATCGCGGGCAGCGGATCAAAGCGCTCGAGGATGACGATGCTTACCATCACATGCCTTTTGCTCTCTGGAGTTGTATTCATGTCCTGCCACTCAAGCAGCAACGACAACGCGACGACGCCACCGATCAGCGCCACGGCCAACCAGTTGAGTACCCAGGTGTCCGGCCTCACGACGAACACGACGTATTTCTGGAAGGTCATTGCGGACGACGGCAAAGGCGGCCAGACTTCGAGTGCTGTATGGAGCTACAAGACTCAATAAGAGGCAGTTCCTTGGCAATAAGAAATGAGGAAGGGCAGCCGCGGTTCCAGCGTGGCTGCCCTTTTTTGATGTTTCGGGTATGTTACAGAGACTCGGGCTTGCGCATCATCTGCTTGAATCAGGGATAGGCATTGAACCGGAAAAGCAATGCTGGCATTCTGGCTTAGTTCAGCAGAGTCAATAAAACCGTCAAGGGGATCTCCATCTCACATGTGGAGATGGGTGCCCAGATTGCAGTCTTTGGCTCCTTATGCTGGACTTTAACGAGTAAACCTTAAGCAAATAATATAAGATGTAGAAGTATTGATCGTTGCCAAAGAAAGAACACCAATAGTACAGGAGATTCGACGTGTTGATACTCACGACATGAAGTGCGCAGATCCACGATTTGTGTTTAGCGTGAACTACAGGATGGAAAACGCGCTGAATAGTACAACCAGAAGTCACCCTACCCCGGATAGGCGGCGATCAATCGCTCGTCTTTTCGTATTTCCGAAGGTGTGCCCTAGTTGACGATCCTGCCGCTCTCGCATACTTCGGTCTGCAAAAGCTTTTTCTGCGGTCGCTCAGTAGAAGGCAATGAAA
>CAVUHW010000004.1:0-30867 GCA_963741205.1 Nitrospirota bacterium | reverse complement strand
GATTGAGGGCATCTGCCTTTTCTCCGCGACGAGATCATTGCCGATCAGCATGACGGTAATTTCCGGCCTCTCCTGGAGCATCTCCACAAGCGCGGCATACGCCTTCTCGACGTACTGCGCCACCTGGGGATGGTCCCATGAATACAGACCGGTATTCGTCACTGCAGCGGTGAGCTGAGAGATCACCCGTGACAGCCCTTCCTGAAAATCACGCTCGTCCATGACGCTCCCGATTTTTATCCCTGCAGATGTGCAAATCCTCAATCCGCAATCCGCAATTCTATCCCGCCTTTTCCGCGAGTTTCCTGCAGATTCTCCTGATCTTGTCGCTTTGCAATCCTTCCCCGATCCCGATAAGCTTTGTAAGCCGCTCTTTTGGATATCGCGCGAGAGATTCATAGATCGTTTCCTTCATCCGGATATTGCTCTGCCGGTAAAGCGAGAAGGCGGTCCGCGCGAGTTTCTCCAGGTCGGGGATGGCTCGGGGGTCGCCGATATCGCCCAGCGCCCTGATGATCTCCTCATTCGTGGCATAATCCGCTTCAAAAAGAATGGCCCGTTTGATCCGGGACAGGACATCCTCCGTAACTTCAGAAACGCGGTATTGTCCCGCCAGGGAAACAGCCTGGGCGGCAACATCGGGGTCGTCGGAATGAATCGCGTCGCGAAGTTCTTTCACCGCTTCGGGTGCCTTGAATTTTAAAAACGCGCTCAGGGCCTCCATTTTCACCATCTGGCTCTGATGGCGAAGAAGCGGCCTGATATGCGGGACAGCCGCCGGACTTCCCGCACGCCGGATAAGAATGAGGAGGTTCCTCACATAATAGGGTCGCTCGTCCGTGAGACGCTTCTCGGCCTCGCGTACAGCTGGATCACCGAACATGCAGAGAAGATTAAAGAGGACGCGTCTGCCGCCGAACGCTTCATCCCTGCTGAAAATGTCCATCAGCCCGGGGATGGTCGTGGGCCCCAGAGATCGAATGAGCCCAGCAGCCTCCTGGCCTTTGTCCTTCATCCAAATTTCGAAAGAATTCAGCGCCTTCAGGATAAATTCCGGATCGGAAAATATTCTGCGCGATTCCTCGGCGACGTCCCTGATGCCCTGAATGGT
Organism: Nitrospirota bacterium; assembly: GCA_963741205.1. Taxonomy (GTDB): domain Bacteria; phylum Nitrospirota; class UBA9217; order UBA9217; family UBA9217; genus JAJYKN01. The sequence goes on along the minus strand of CAVUHW010000004.1, from coordinate 29,756 downwards.
TTTTTCCTCCGCGTGCCTTCGAAGGGTTTCGGCGATATCCCAGAGAAGTTCAAAATTGCCCGTTTCGAGAAAACCGGGTGCGATCGCAACGAGCTTCCGGGCAAATTCCCGGTAGTCATCCTCTTCGATGTCTTCTTCCATGAATGCAAGAATGGCCCGGCCGATCTGGAAATCAAGATGCTGGTCCTCAAGTGACTTCTCATACTCCTGTAATGGCGCCTGTTCTACCGCAACATCCGGCCCTTCAGCCATCCGTCTCAGCATCGCCCCGTAATCCGCGCTAACATACTCTTCGTACTTTTCCCGGTCAAAGAGCTTTTGAAGCTGTTCGGGCTGGATGACCGGCGCGTTGTGCCCCGCCGGCTGCTTCGCCTTCCCGGGGAAGCCCCCGCTGAGGAATCGTGCTGTGCCCTGGCAAGCTTCCCGACGAGACCCGCCAAAGTCGGGGATATCTCCCTGCCTTCGGCACTGGCTTGAGTAAGCATCTCGATCACCATATCGTCGGCTATCCCGCCGATAATCTCCTCTGATCCAGCAGTATTACTGTGGGCGGATACTCGATCGAATGCCACGCTCAGGAACTGTTTTCGGAGGTCCGGATGAAGATCCCGTAAAAGGGCGTTCAGGCTCTCCAGCGTTTTCGACTGCTCCGAGGTGAGTTGTTTTTTTTCTGCAACATCGCGGATATGGGTTGAAATGATCCGGTCGTAACTCTGAAGCGCGGCATTCGAATCCAGCTTGCGTTCATTCAGGAGTCTGGCGAGCTCCAACGGGTCGATGTGTTCGGACGTCCTTCAGGGGCACACCTTGTCCAGACGCAGCGAGCGTGCCCGCGGAAAGGTGGGACACAAAGTCCTGCCACAAATTCAGATCTTTTCTTTCATCCGCCTTGGCCTGCGGTCTTAATATCTGCTGCTCCTCGGTGACATGAAAGCTGCCGTAATCGACGGCCATGACCCTGACATGCCGGATGTCGTATCCAACCATAACTTTTTCGATTCCTCCGGCTGACCTTATCTCGTCTGGTTTTGTCGTTAGAATGCGATGGAAGCATGTGAGTTCCTCTTTTTCCAGCCCACGGATGAAAGTTACCGCCGCAATGCCTCTCAGGTTCATCGACAGTGCGAAGTCGCAATATACGGGATTTTTCTGATCAAGATAGTCCTGTCCTACAAGCAGGGTGTCCTTGGCCACCCCCAGGGTCATCTCAGAACGAATCTCGAACAAACGCTCGAGAATCGCAAACGCGCGTTCGATGCTCTTCGTGATCTGAATATGGCCAGGAGGATAAATGCCGACGTTCTTGCGGGAGATGTTCAGCTCGATCACCGCTTCGGACAGGAGCTGCGTATCAAGCGGTATTTCGCGCTCAGCGCGCTGAGGATGAGGGGATGGATTTTCTTTTTTATCCGGCACTTCGTTCATGGCGGTATTATATACACTTTTGGTTTTTTTTCCACAGATAACCGGATGCGTCGTCAAGCCGCTTATGCGGCGAAGAAGATGCCGGGAGTTTGAGTATTGTCCGGAAAAATGAAGACATGAAATATGCCCCGGAGAACGAAAAAAGGCCGGAAAATACTCGACCCGAAAATCCGCAGAAAGGCTTCGCGTTATCCTGCCAGACGGAATCAAGAACCTGAATATGAATGATCCGGTAGTTAAGGATTGCGACAGGGACTATCCCTCGCGATATGTGGGCTACAGGCCACAGGTCTGCTCTTACAAAAACGTTCTTCAGGCCTGACTTTATATCTTCATTTCCGTTCACAAACCTACCTCTCTTGCTATTTTGTGCAATAGATCGATGACCTTGACAATGAACACGGCCCCTACCAGATATATGATGGCGACAACCATATCACGCGATGATTCCGGCAAACTCGGAAACAGCGGCATCGTGAGGTAACCTACCGCCATAACACCTATCAGGTAATACAGGAGACGCCAGCATTCCTTGACAATGCCTCCCGGGATCTTTTTATTCAGGCTTGCGGCTCTGAGCAGTGCATAGAAAACCACACCGATTGCAATAAGATAAATTATCAAAGTTAATATTTTCATAAGTACCCCCTGCTCCTGTGCACTATTGCGTGATCACCCCACACAGTCAAATCAAATGAATCTTCACGCAGCAAGCTGCGTGATTTCAAGCCGCAATATTCTGCCGCCTCTACAAGATGAAGATTTTATCGTAATCGTTGTGTGTTAACAGCACGGAGATTTGTATCCCCGATCGTTCGACGACCTTGGTGTGACCACCCCCAAGCAGAAGCATCTCATCCCCGCTCCTTTTTTCCTGACAGATTCGGCAAGAAAAAGCCTATTAGGTAATCGATCTGTGCTCCCCCCAGGGACAATCATCAAGCTGAGGGATCATGTTCAGAATTAAATGCTTATGGCTCTTGACATTAGCGTAGCTATAGTTTAGTATGCCGACCTACAAAATAATAGTGTTTCTCTAACTGATAAGGACATAACCGATAATGTCTCCCGTATCCGAAGTAGTCAAAAGCAAAACTACAAAATGTGCTCACAATTTCTCGTGTCTCAGCACCGGTCTTTGTTGTAATCCATCAAAATGCAAAGTCCTGGGTGACTTTGATAAAAATATGCTTTTTGTTGAACCCCGCGAACCAATTGATCTATCTTGTCCTTATCATATGACCCACAGCAGCAGCGGGCATATGTGTACCTGCCCCACTCATTTTGCCGTTTATATGAAGAGCAAACGGCTGGATTCATACACTCGATAAACTTATGATAAACAAAATTCTTGTTGTTGACGACTCGGTTGCGCTTCACCATATTTATCAGATAACCTTGGCAAGATACAAATGTCCCGTTCTTCCCGCACTCAATGGAGCAGCAGGACTAAATCAGCTTGCCATTAACCCTGACATAAATCTTCTTATTGTCGATATCCATATGCCTCGCATGAACGGTCTTGAGTTCATCAAGCGTGTTAAGGAACAGGAAGCATTCAAGAATGTCCCGATTATTGCGGTCATCTCGAAAGGTAAAGAAGACGAGTGGCGGGAAGCCTTGCAACTCGCAGAGGGTCTTTTAAAGAAACCGTTCACATCAACGGAAATACATTCGGCTGTTTTAAAGCTATTTCCCCAAGCGGTTCTCGAATCCAAAAACTGATAGTCATAAAATATTTTCCCATTTTTTTGCTTTCGACTGGAAATATATTTGTAGATTCCTTGAATATTCCCAGGTCAGGCCTATCAAGAAAAGCATTTCCAGCGTGAGATTGACCTATGTACCGCATGGGCCCCAAAGGACTGGTAGATTCCTTGAATGGTTCGACCTCCCCTCTCCCACTTCTGATCTAAGCCGCAGGCAGATCCTCATTCCTTTTATATCCCTTCCCGCACACCTTCCATTATCACGGTCGATGCCCTATCAGAATGGGAACAGAGGTCATGTAACTTCACGACTTGCACCATACAAAAAACCCTGAGTAATATATCATACTCAGGGTTTCAGGCATGAATCTATCGAAACAACATCAGCACGATGCGCAGTCTTGATGCCAAAGGCAATTTGTCTGACCGCAGGTTTGAACTTGCGCAGACGCAAAACAGTCAGCATTCCCCTCAGTCTTCTGGATTGACCTTATAAGCTCTGTTTTATTCAAGTTCCTCGCGTTAATCCCCATCTTTTCTGCGATGCCTCTGATACCCTGAAGTGTCAACTTTTCGGAAGACACTTCTGCCGTTTTTGCTGCCTTTTTGATGTCTTGAACCTTCTCAGTCTCTACTGATTTTTTCTTAGCTGCTGCTTTGATGCCCTTAACCGCCATTCATAGCCTCCATATACAGTAATTTACCAACAAGGGCCAGTATAGCATAAGTAAGGTCACGTGTGGGGAAATATCTGCGGTTTTCATCCCTTGACGGTAAGGATTTGACGTTCCGGGCATCTGTCAGAGCGGGGTTGTGCCTTTGAGTGCAATCTACAATTACGGTTGGGGTAGCTATCAAGGACTGAAGTGCGGAAAGAGACTATGAAGGTAAGGAATAACTCAGGTTAGCTTATTATCAACTTGCATGTTTCTAGGATAGACTTTTACTTTCGAGACATCACCCTAAAAAACCACATCGTTTCGCACTTTCCATTGCCGCTTTAATCTCAGCAGAATGTTCATGTCCGATGGATACAGTTTCCATTTTCCCCAAAATGTTTGTAATGTCGAAATGCGTAAATCGGTCATCCATTCTTATTCTGACTTTGCTCGGCAAAACTTCACAATAGTTGCTGCCATGTTTGTCGGCAAAATCAATGATATGGCAGTCGAATTTGTTTATCTTTGCGAATTCTCGGTCTCGAAATAAAATCATGTGTAACTATAAGCTAAATACGAAATGATTGTCAAGAACATGAGGTGAGTAGGTAGATTTCCTTATTTAATCCACAATTGCTTCACGAAACGGTTTCATCTCTGATATAATGCCCCCATCCCAACGTCGGAGGTTCTCATAGCTATCACCGCAAAAATAGAAGGCAATAAACTAATTATCACCGCTGACCTCTAAACACCAATGCCAAGTGCATCGGCGAAAACGCTCGTTGTAGCGAGCACGCGAGGGAACAAAGAAACAGACGTTATTATTGACAATAAGCCTGTGATTATCGGCTTGAATGCTCATGTCAAGAAGTACGTAAGGAACATGATATCTATTGAGGAAACATTTCCCCCCTAACGGAAGGCCCCGGCCTGTTATTGACTTCCTCACCGAATAATCATATGATGTCACGCTCGCAGCTACCTTGAAAGGAATTCCACTCATTGTGTTAAAGAAAATTCTTGTCGTTGACGACTCGGCTGCGCTTCATCAGATTTATCAGATAACATTAGCGAGATACAAATGCCCCGTTCTCAAAGCAATCAGTGGACAGGAGGGGCTGAATCTCCTTATGAAAAACCCTGACATAAATCTCCTCATTGTTGATATGTATATGCCTCATATGAACGGTCTTGAGTTCATCAACCGTGTTAAGGAACAGGACGCATTCATCAATATCCCGATAATTGCGGTCATCTTGAGAAAAACTGGAAATGAAGATTTACAGGAAGTCTTGCCCCTGGTACAGGGTATTTTGACAAAGCCATTCACATCCGGGGAAATTCATAAGGCAGTTGAAAATCTGTTTCCTCAACTGGTTCTTGAACCCAAAACCCACTAGGTATAACCCTGATATACAGGAGAGTTGAATGACCGAAACTATATTTTCATCAATATCGGAATTTGATAAGCAACCGAGCGCGTTCGTAAACAAGGCTGAGAAAACAAAGAACCAACTTGTCCGTAAAGACTGCATTTAAAAAACTCGCCGCCTTCGATGGAGCTGACAACAATGGTATCCCCTTCTGATACTTTCATTACTTTGGCTTGAAGGTTTTTCTGCGCTTGCTGCGGCCAGGACGGGAATAAACAGCAAAAGGACAACTAATGTGACAGATATTTATTCAATAAGTCATACGGGTGGGTGTTCTGGCGTATGTACGACCATCGTGTACAGCTGATATTCTGTCAAGATGGTAGATTACAGTCTCGGTTTGGCGCTCAAAGGAACTTGCAAAGGCATATATCGAGAATTTGGAGAGGACAAGGGCGCAGTGAGGGCGCCGGCGTGCTAGGGCAATATCGTAGGGCACAAGTTTCTTCACTATGTTAGCAGTGGTCCCCCCGCAGCGTCATGGTCCCTCTCCTTGTCATCAGGATCTCGATGGGTTATACTTGCCGCAATAGGAGGGATATCAATGGCAAAGGCTATGACCAAATCTCAGCTGATTGCGAATATTGCGGGAAAGGCATCGATTACCAAGAAGGCTGCTTCTGAAATATTGAATTTCATCATAGAAGAAGCTAACAAGGATGCCATGATGAAATCCAATCCCGTGGGCTGGTTTGAAATTTATGTACAAAACCTCAAACGCGCAAAGAAGTTTTATGAGTCCGTATTCAAAGTCAAACTGATGAAGCTAAACAACCCAAAAATCGAACTATGGGGCTTCCCGTCGGAGTTAAACCGATGGGGTGCTGGCGGAGCCCTGGTCAAAATGGAGGGTTATCCCTCTGGTGGTAACAGCACCATTGTTTATTTCAGCTGCGAAGATTGCTCAATCCAGGAAAAGCGCGTTGTAAGATTTGGTGGCAGCATCGAGAAGAATAAATTTTCCATCGGGGAGTACGGCTTTATTTCTTTTGTTGTCGATACTGAGGGAAATATGATTGGCCTACATTCAATGAAATAAGCATCAGCCGCACAACCCGCAAATCTCTTTCTCTCGTAACAACCTCAGCATAAGGCACAGTCTTGATGCCAGAGGCAATTCGTCCGACCGCAGGTTTGAACTTGCGCTGATGCATAACAATCTTTATTACCCTCGGCTCTTTGGATTGCCCTTATAAGCTCTGTTTTATTCAAGTTGCCTGTGTCCACCCCCATCTTTTCCGCAATCGCTCTGACATCCTGAAGTGTCAATTTTTCGGAGGACACTTCCGCCTTTTTTACATTTTTTTTGATGTCTACAACCTTGCCAGTCTTTGTTGCTTTTTTCTTTGCTGCGTCTTTAATGTTCTTAACCTTCATTTATCGCCCCCGTATGCAGGAATTTACAGACAGATATTAGTATATCATTAGGTGGACAGAATGATATGCCTGTTCTGTCTTTTCTTGTACTTATCAACTTCGCACGCATGGGTGGATGACGTCAGTAGATACCCGCGAGCGTAAGCCTGTGTGCGTCAACTATATCAGAACATGCTTTATTCGGCTGCATGAGCATCGAGAAAGAGTGATTTTTCAAGCGACGCGAAAAAATCTTGATACTGCTCTGGATCATTAATCGGCGAAACATCATATTGGGCATTTGCACGCACCAGCATGCGATTTTCCCCCTTTGACCTGATGGATACGGTTATTTTGATTTGGTAACGCTCGTATTTCGTCCCGCTTACCGTACCGAGCGTTAAATCCGCTCGATCAATCACAAAGCCAAGGTCTTGCAGCGTCGAAATCGTCGCTCGAAGTACCCTTTCCTTGTCCGCTGTGTCGAAGATACGGGATTGATAACTCCGTTTTTGCAATTGAGTCTCATCACCGGTGTCAAGTACCCGATCATTTGTCGTAGCACATCCAATGAGAATCAGAGCAGTCATCATCGTTATTGCGCAAAGTGGTCTCATATCTTTTGGGCCTCAATGAAAACTGACTTCGACACCCGTTCAAAGAAAACCTGAAAAAGGAGGGGATCACTCAGCGTTTGAACGTAAACGCTATTGTCTGTTTTGCGGACCATCCGCTGGAATGTAACCCGGACATAATGGTTGTCAGGCTGTGCGTTGCCATTGCTGTCATTCACGGGACGAACCACGAGCGATACCCGAATCGTTTGGTCTTTGCTGACGATTGGATGGCCGCCCAACATGGCTACGACAATCGCTAATACTATCTCTTTTGTCTCGAAGGCCCCTCGCTGCTTGTTAGCAGTCAGCACGCCAAGTCTTCGGTTCGGAGTTTTCCAAATTGAAGCCCAGGTCCTGAAGCACATTTGCGCAAGCTGAAATCAGGTCTGGTTCTTTGATCCCGTCGAAGCGCCGGGTTTCGAACTGCCTTTGCTCAAGCATATCCGGGGTCACGAGAAAAACATGCTGAGGCGCCGTGGCCCGACATCCGTAGACAAGAAACGCCATCAATAGTATCGAAGATATCTTCATCTTATTCTAGAATCTTGATGTGTGATAGGCGAAATCGCGAACCTTGCCTTCTTTGTCAAATTTTATAATTACCGTAAGGGTTCGCTGACTCGTGGAGGATGCTCCCGCCGATGAACTCACATTACCGCTGGCAGCGGCTGCAGCACTGCCCCCGAAGCCGAGAATAAGTGCGCTGACGCCGCCTCTGCTTTCTGAAAAAGCGCGGTCTGTGGCAATCTTGTCGTAAATCCACACCTCTCGACGTTCCTCGTCGGTTGAAACTATGTTGGGCGAACCAAGGACTTCTGCGACTTCAGCACCGCTCATGCCGACTCGGATTTCTTTTTGCACTTTGCCGACGGTTACACGATCGCCGGCGTCATCTTGAACCTGCTGCTTATGGTAGGATGCTGTTTGGCAACCCGTGACCAGTGAGATCAGCAGTAAGCTTAAGAAAATAAAACTTCTGGAATTTTTGCGCATTTTCATGTCCCCTTCCATGCATGCAATTAGTTACAGAAAAATTACATCATACAGCCGGTTCTTTGATATTGAATAAGTTTGGCTGTTTGCGGCTCTTTATTTCATTCCGTCATTACTATCTATCGCCCTCTTCAGCCGCAAGCAGGATCATTTTATCTGATGTGCTACGGTTATCGGCTCCTCTGCAACAGGGCCGGATGGAATGGTGTTCTTCATCTTTTGAATAACTGCGGCCGTTTCTACGTCCAGCGGATTGGGTTGCAATTTATGAATAAGGGCTAATACTATGTCCTTTGCTGACAAGTTAATTTCAAAATGGCTCTCTTCCTCTTCTTCCTCCCATACCACCTCAGCGCTTCTTACATTAACCAATCTGCACTTGATCTTAGTTTTCTTCGGTTAAAAACCACAGTGAATATATTCTGAAAATCTTCAAGATTACAGTAAATAAGCCCATCGACCTCGAGGGTCTGTCCCACCTCGCTTGGAGACGGCGCCCCTGTGGCGGGATTCCTGTAATCAAGTTGTCCGCCAAGAGTGACACACATTTTCTCCCACAATATCTGATCGACCTGATCATTTGGAATGACATTATAATGTTTGCTTAGGACCATATCGTTGATGCCGGTTCTAATCCATACAGGGCCGTTCATATCTGAAGTAAAATTATGTATTGGCAAGACCGCAACTTTGACGATCGGATTGGAAGCATCCGGGGGATAGAGTGGCAGTCTCGCGCAACCATCGAATAAAGCTAAGAAAATTACCGCCAAACCGGATAACGACATCCTCTGGCACATATTAATCTTCATAGGCCTGGGATCATAGCTCCCTTTAGTTGAGTCGGTACTCGGATTTAGGTTAAAGTCTAGTACTCCTAGGTTGCAAACATTTACCCTGGGCTCGCCCTTGTGATCGCAGAAAAACCCGTTCTCACAATAACTGCAATTCCCCGAACATCTAATTTCCTGGTTGTCTCTGTTTGGAGTCGTCATAAGATCACTTCCCTTCATAACCAGCAATAGAAACAATTTCCCATCGATCTCTCTTTCTGGTCTGTTTATATCATGAGGTCCTGACGGGGAACTAAGTGGTTCCAGCTATTTTTAGTATCAACATATATTTTCGTTCGCTGCACAGGTACAGAGATCCTGAGAAGATGCGGGAGCAAGCCTCGCGAGGCATCGGGCGATGGTAAGTTCAGCGATCGTTATTCTTTAAGGGGGGATAGCAACTATTTTAGACTGATCATGTGGCCCGACTGGGTTTGTTTGAAGTGGACATGGAGGAGTTATGCGCAGCTTTCTAAAGATTATAGGGAAGGGCTGATGAAGCAGTTTAAGACCACAACAAGCACCCGTGAACTCATATGGTTCTCTATGAGAACTTGTCGGAACCGTCGCCCCTAAACCCGGTTTTCCCATTCCGTTTCCTCCGTCGGAAACACGCATTGCCATGCTACTCCGGGTTCGGACCGACCGTAATCTGGACGAAATCCGCAGGCCGGATCCATTTTGCAAAAGCATCGCGGACCTGCTCCGCCGTGATCTCCAGGAGTTGGCTGGCTTCCCGGACTGACTCGTCAAGAGGCAGATCTTCGAGCGAACGAGAAAGCAGCGTTCCGGCGATGTTGTCCATGCTCGCTTCCTCAAGCGAGACCTGTTTTACGAGAAGCGTCTTCGCGCGCTGTAATTCTGCCTGCGTGACCGGTGTCGTCTGCATTTCGCGCAGGTTACGTTCCACCAGTGCCCGCGCTTTGGGCGCATTGGGCGGATCGCAGGCATAGACCACGCCCAACAGGGACCTGCTCTTTCCCGCCTCGATGAACGATTCCACCGAATAGACCAGGCCGGCCTTCTCGCGAAGATCGCGGTACAGCCGCGTCGCATAAAATGCGCCGGACAGCACGTGATTGCCGAGCTGGAGTTTATTGTAGTCAGGGTGTGAATGCGTCACACCGATCGTCTCGGCAAGCGTAACCTGGGCCTGTACACTACTCGCGTCGGGTATGAGGGAAACAGACGGCTTGTTCGGCGGCACCGGAGGGAGGTCCGCTGTCGGCTTTTTCCCCACTGCCTTCCAGGCGCCGAAATATTTTTCAACAGCAGCCCGCGCCCGCTCAGGCGTCACCTGACCGACCACCACGATGGTCGTCATATCGGGGCGGAAGGCCTTTTTGTAATAAGCCTTAACGTCCTGCAGCGAGAGAGCTGCCACGGACTCCGGTGTGGCGTCGCGGAGCACGGGATCGTCTTTGGGATAGAGCGCTTCGCGCAGCGTTCGTTTCGATAAATAGGCGGGGCTTTGGTTTTGGCCTCGGAGGGAGCCGATCAATTCCTGCTGGACCACGGTGAACGAAGATTCGGGCAGCGCAGGATGCAGCAGGTTGTCCGCAAGGAGTTCCATGCCGCGCTCAAAACGGTCCGAAAGGACCCTGAGTGAAAACGACGTACCTGCCGTTATATCCGCGGCAATGTCGTCTTGGGCCTTCTGAAAAGCAATCCGGTCAAGAGACGTCGTACCGTACGAGAAAAGGCTTCCCAGCACATCCGAAACCCCTTCTTTGCCCATCGGTTCCTCGAGATCGTCGTTGTTTTTCACCTGACCTACGACGCTTACAGCGGAACTTATGCTCTCCTGCTGAACGATCAACTTGACGCCGTTGGGGAGGAAACTCACCGCGGGTTTCACCTTCGACGTAGGAAGGACCGGCACTGCTTCTGCCTTTTTGGCCCAGGCGGGAAGTTCAACCGGCTTCGTGTCGCCCAGTGCGATGGACTCCTTTCCCCCGAAGCCTTTCGAAGTTATGGGTTTGCCCGAGGGGTGCGGCGTGAGAATGGCTGTGATGGCCGTATCATTAATCAGGTACTGCCTGGCCACGCGCATCACGTCCTCTACGGTCACCTTCCTGATCGCATTGATGTCGTCATCAGGTGAGCTGCGGCCCTCGATTGCAACGGCATCGGACCAGGCGGACGCAAGGCCTGCAATGGAATTTTTCTGGAATTCCGCCTCTGCTATTTCATGGCGTTTGGATGCTTCGACAAGGTCAGCCGGCACGCCGTTCTTGATGTAACCGGCAATGATGTTCTTTATCGCGTTCACGAGCGCTGCTCCGTCCCCTCCCTGAGGAAACGCGGCGAGAGCATAACCGTAAGCCGCTTTAGGCAGAGCGTCGCCGTCAAAAGTGGTAAAAAGCGCTTTTCCCTCGGGGACCAGGGCGTAGAGATTCCCCCGCTTGCTGTCAAGCACATCAGCGAGGATCGTTCCTGCGGCGAAATCCGGGCTGTCGTATCCGGGAAGGCGATAGGCCACGGCCGCGATCCCGTAGGGGAGATCTGTCTCAAAAGCGATGGACCCTGCCTTGAGGGGTCGCAGATTGATTGCCGGTCTTTCAGGCAGGGACCGACGGGGGATCGGCTCGAATAGCTCCTTCACCCTGGCCAGAGTTTTCTGAGGGTCTACGTCGCCCACGATGACAAGAATGGCATTGTTCGGGGCGTACCAGGTATCATGGAACTGCTTCAGCATGGAAGCCGTTGTCTTATCAAATGATGGGCGCGTGCCGAGCGCGTCATGAGCATAAGGCGTTCCCGCGAACAATTCCGACATGAGCTGCCTGGAAAAAAGATAATCAGGGCTGGACAAATCCTGCGCCACCTCCTGCTCGATCGCGCCCCGCTCCTGTTCCCACAGTTCCTGCGAATCGAGCACGTCGCGCATGCGCACGGCTTCCACGTTCAGGGCCACGTCCAGGTCGTCCTTCGGCACCGTAAAAAAATACTGGGTCACGGTCTGCTGCGTATCGGCGTTAACCTCGCCGCCCATCAGCGCCATGATGTTCGAGAGCTGGTCCCCGGACAGGCCGGGGCTCCCGCGAAACATCATGTGTTCCTGCGCATGGGCCATGCCCGGAAACCCCTCCGGAGCTTCATTGGAGCCGACCAGATAGTTCACCTCCGTAGTCACCACCGGGGCCAGCGGGTTCTCGACGATCACCACATGCAGGCCGTTCGCAAGCGTTGCTCGCAGCACGTCGCTGTTCGCTCCAAACGATTTTGAAGCGATGACGAGCAGAAATGTCATGACAAAAAGAAGGATCGGGGACTTGCGCGTCTTCATGATATCTTCCTGGAGGAATGCAGAATATTTTCGTTCGATTTTTTTTTAATCATCGCTAATTTCCATTTGAAATCTTTGAAAATAGGGCAAGGCCGTACCGACCTTGGTTACCGTCTGCTTAAAACTCACATGTCTCCGCATTCGGCATGTAATCAGTTTTCCTGAACATATAACCGCAGTAAAATCGAGATCCGGCTCCCGCTACACTTCGTCCTCCTGTGAAACTTGGACGGACGGGAACCCATCGTCATCGACGATTATGTGAACAGCAATCGGCTTACAGCAAACTTGGCAGTCTTCAATGTAATTTTGTTTTCTTACGGAGCAATCAACAAGGAGCTCAATAGGCTCGCCACAATAAGGACACATGCTGTTGACCGTTTCCACACCAAACGCCGCCATGCACCACCTCGTTAACATTATACGTCGAAAGCGGCGAATAAAGCAACGAAGACCCTGCACACTCGCGGGGAACCTCTTCTATGACCAACTCATCGTGATCGCCCTTCGGTTTACCTCGTTGTTCATTGGAGTCTGCCTCCTCCATCTACGTCCAAGATAGCGCCGGTGGTAAAGTTGTTGGAGAGCAGGCAGGACGCAGCTTGTGCGAGTTCGTCCTTTCGTGTTGGCCGTAAATTCCAAAGATCGCAATCGTCGTTTGCTTCAGGATGGTGACCTAGAAAGCGTTATAAATTTTTTTTATTTTGGCATTATAAACCAACGGTTGACCCGCGACGAAGGATACAATATACTAATGTATATTTCTATCAGGAAGGCAGGATGCTTCCGACATGTGCGATTATGTATGATATCCAATAACAAGTTAAACGGCTGCTGCGAAAAAGTATCCGTTTATGCTGCGACGAAATCCAGCGGCGCTTGACGGTTCCATGACTGACATGGTGCTTCCGGAAAAATGACAAAATCCGGATTCATGGGACAGCGTTTCATTCGTCTGAAATCACTACTTCCAAGAATGAGTATTCTGCACACATAAAGGAGGCAATCATGAGTTGGAAAATCGCGCAGGTAGATATACAAAAAATCAAGAGGAAAAAAAGTGCGCCATACTTTAATTCTGTCGATCAAATGATCAGTGAGAGTACCGCCTACAAGATTGACAAAAATGGATATTTCATTGTCGCACCGGAGTCCTCGCTGATGCCGAAGTATATCATAGAACTCAGTTTGCCTCTACGGGGGGTTGAAGCGGAATATAGAGAACTTCTGAGTGAACTTTGTAAAAAGAGCTGCGGCATGATGTGGTTTGATACATCGGATATTGACGCTTACGATTTTGTCTGGAAACTACGCCTCATGCTGAGAGTTGGTTCCCCGTTATATATGTGGAATCGCCTGGAAAACTTCACGCCGAGAAAAGGATATATCATCCGTGATGCATCAAAGAGTGATTCGGATAAAATAGTAAGCTTGATGGGTTCTATCCCTTACCATCACGGTGCTCAATCAAAAGATGCGGTGAAAATGGCGCTGAAAAAAAATTATTACAAGACTTTAGTGAAAGACGGTACCGTTGTGGGCGCCGCCCTGCTGCATCCACAGCCGGATAATTATGTTGGCATGACTATGGTTTTGGATTTGAAGTATCGGAATCAGGCCCTGGGGTTATATTATGGCGCTCTCATTGGAGAAGATTTAGCAAAGAGCGGGAAAACCATGGTAGCCGGCATGCTGAGTGATAATCCCCCATCATTTAAAGCCTTCCAAAATGTCATGAGCATAAAGAAATACGGCTTTGTTGCAAATCTGGGTTCGATATAAATATTGATATTCATTACTAAACAAAACAGACGGAATAAAAGACATCCTCGTTTTGATGCACTTTGGGCAGGATGCAGGGCTCGACGACGCCTTCGTGTACACACTATAATTACCACTTTACATCAAAACCTTTGAGATAATCCTCATACTCAACAGGCGATTCTATCCCGAACTCGGCAAGCATATCGATTGCCTCACCGACAGAAATATCAAGGCTCTTTGCCAGGCTTCCGAGGGACAGCTTACCCTCCCTGTACTGTTTTAGCATCCGAAACTGCAAGCCCTGTTGAATAAGCTCACGGGCAATCGTCGATCGTCCCTTGTGTTCCTGGCTGGAAAGATCATCAATGCGCCGCAACTCCGAATTCTCAAGCCGCAAGCTTATAACGCTCATAGTTATTTCCTCCCCTCTTTCAGACGGTTCATCGCATCCTCGATGATTCTCGTGTTGTATCTCCCAATCTGGGCCAATTTTGTAAGTTTTTCCTGCGCTAATTTCGGTGACAATGTATCGTGAGCTGACAGGAGAAGCAGGAAGTGTATTGCCGTTAAAAACCGCAGCCCAAGTACCTTGCTCGCCTTTATTCCCGGTCCGTCGTCAATGGCTACCGGAAGTTCGTATTTTTTTGATAGCCAGAGCGCTTCCGCCTCTGCTTTTGCAATCCGAAAATCCACCTGGAGCTTCTTGATTGCCTTGGCATCAACTGCTTCCTGCACGCTGATCTTCCCCTCCTGAATAAGAAGGGAAATAAGTTCCGCGTCTGGAGTCTTTTTTATAAGGCATTCTCTCTTTACATCTTCAGGGATAATTATACCAACCTGTTTCGACACTTCCCGAAGCAGGTCTGTTATTGCCAGGAGAATAAGTGTAGAAGAATCAAATACAATCTTCATGTAAACAATATACTACAATTGACTACAAGTGTCAAGAAGTTAGAACCTGGCAAGCCGTCTTATGGGCATCAAGTGCGGCCTTTGAATGCTTTTTTACAGCCCCGGAACGATTTCATTCGGGCCGTTTCGCCCGAAGGGCTATGATCGTGATTCTCGGCTCGCGTAGGAAGATCAACGCATTCCATCCACGCCGCCAGGGACCTTTGCGATCCTCTGTTTTTGACTCATCATAGGACTACCTGCCCTCAGCATTCTTAACCCTGAATAACTCTCTGAAAGATATTCAGGGTTTTTCTTGCCCAGCCGTTCTATTACCTCTAATTTAATCTCCTGTCTCTGTGCTCATGAAGCCATGGTAGGCGCAAAAGGTCAGTAAGGCCATCAAGATCACTTGCCCGACCGCTTGAAGCTTCCGTTAAATTGATGCTTCTATGGACTTTGCCACAGAGCATGACAAAAAACTACCATCCCGCCCGAACGGGCCTCACGGAGTAGCTCGCGGTTTTACTCAATGGTAGGCATGTCTGCTGGTAAAAGCGTGGTTTTAAAGATTTGCCCGTTCTGCGAACAAATCCCGAGAAAGGATCCTACGGGAGGGGGTATGTAGGCGACGGCCGGAACGGGGACGATTCTGACGACCATGTCCCCGCTGAGAATTAAAAAAAGACGCACATGAATAACGAGCAACGTTCTCCGATGCCACGGTCTCTATTTAGCTGATTTACAAGGCTGTAGTGGATCTGGAACAAAATAGACGCGTATTTCTATAGAACCTCCAAGCATAAGGTGAGAAGCAATATAGTGCAGATTTCGGAGTAAAATGGACAGCCATTTTGGTCAAGTTCGGACAGCCATTGCGGAGTATGACGGACACCTGTTTCGGTCTATTTTGGACCGTACAGAGGACACATGTTTTCTTGATATTGACAAATTGTTCTCCTTACGTTATTATATTTTCGTAAGGAGGCTGGAAATGAGATCAGTGATAACGTCCAAGTATCAGACCACGATACCAAAGGAGATACGAGAAACGCTGAAGCTTTCCGTTCACGACGCTGTTGAGTGGCGGATCAACGGAAACGTTGCCGTTGTATCTCCCACCCAGCAAACCTTCCTGTCGCGCAGGGGTGCCGTCAAAACCGGCAAAGGCGATATTGCCGCCGATATTGCCAAAGCTCGGCTTGTCCGCTCGGGGCGGCGGTGAAGCGTTACGTTATAGATACGAATGCCCTGCTGTCGTTTGTGACGGACCGTAACACTGCGCAGCAGGCGGTTATGACTGGCGTCTTCGAGCAGGTCGCGGCAGCGCAAGCGTCCATACTGTGTCCTCAAAATGTCATAGCCGAATTCGTGTATGTCATGGATACTGTATATTACCAGCCGAAACCGTCTATCAGAGCTATCGTAGCGGACTTCATCGCAATGCCCGGCGTCACGATCGCCGAGAGGACTGATTTTGATACCGTACTTACCATCTGGCCCGAAGCCTTTGATGATTTTGGAGACGCAATCGTGGCCGCCAGCGCCCGGGCGACAAAGGGGGCCATTGTCGTTACCTTCGACCGGCGGTTCATGCGCAAACTTGCATCCAATCATATCCCTTTTATGGACAGTAAATCACGTTAATAATTCCAATTTCTCGCGGTCACGATGACTGAATACCTAGAAGCGCATCTGTAACCGAATTAACTGTCCGAATTCGTCCGAAATAACTGTCCTTTTATCTCCGAAATCTGCAATATAGCACAAAGACAACTGCTAAAAACAAAATCTTGGCTTTTAAGAGGAAGTCAACGGCACAAACCATCTGCCACCTACACGGGGACGCCGCCGTCAGAATCGTCCCCGAAATCACCGTCGCTAACAGGGGTATCAGGATATGGACTGCCCCGGGAAAATCGGTCCTGGGGCATTTGTGAGAACCTATTTCTGACACCAACAAAGAAAATTCTCACAAATGATCAATGCAGGGGGAGAATCCTCCGACTGGTACACTTTTAATGACCATTAACGAAAACAAATAACAAACAGGGAAAACCTATCGGCCAGCCTGTTTAGTTTGTGCCCGGCTTGACTTTTAACATAAGAGGATGTAAGACGCAAACCAAGTTTCGCTCGGAAGTTGTTACCCACCTCCGAAAAAGAAACTCTTGACTGGCACGCTTTATTAGCATATAATAATTGCATGTTTAGGAGGTGTATTTTTTGCGTGCGACATTGAACATACCCGATGACCTCATTGCCGAGGCACAAAAGGCCACTGGTGAAAAATCCAAGACCAAGGCCATAACCGCCGCGATCCAGGAATACATCCGGCAAAAAAAAATCGGGGATTTGCTTGCTCTCCGTGGGAAAATCAAGATAGACTATGATTGGAAAAAAGAAGAGGAGCGAGAACTGAAGGCGCAACGGGAACGGGAGAAACTTCTTGAGCGAAAAAGATAGCGGGGTACTGGCCGACACGAGCGTTTGGATTGAATTCTGAATACCCGCCACTGAACCAATTACATGGTTGCAGTGGGGGTTTCACGGATCATAGAAGCATGCAGTCCCTGAGTAGTTCCCAAGCGTGTCTTATCTGCTTCTCCCCGTGCGTAACTTCGGCCGGTTCCCGGCCTAGTGTTTCCTTCTTCCTTAACCGCATGGCGCGCTTTCTCATGCTTTACGGCAATTACGTCAGACACGAGCATTTCTATGCCGCGCTTCTTGATAACGAGAGACGCATTGGTATCGGCGTTTTCCGTAAAGCCACAGCTTTGGCAATCGAACACCGCCTGTGACTGGCGATTGTCCGGGTGAGTGTGCGAACACTTCGAACACTCCTGTGAGGTGCCGTGCGGCGGTATGGCGATTACGAGCTTATTGCGTCGCGAGGCTTTGTACGTCGTAAAGAGTTTTACCTTGCCCCACGCTGATTCGAGTATGGACTTGTTGAGACCGGCCTTGGCCTTTGCCCCGTTCGGGATATACGTCCCGCCGGCTGACTTCCTAGGTTTTGGCGCTCTGGTCATGTTCTTGACCTTGAGGTCCTCGAAGACGAACACCTCCGCGGGTGAATCCACGAGCTTGCGGCTGGCCTTATGCGCGAAATCATGCCTCACATTTGCAGCATACAGCCTGGCACCGGGCTGATTTCGCTGCTGATTGCTTAAAGCGGCCGGATCCTTTGATCCGCCTCGCCATTTGCCTCTGATATCTCTTCTTCCGGGCATCCTTTTTTGCCAGTCGCTCCTTTTGTATGCCGGAGAAGTCATACATAAATCCGTCGCTCGTTGCCAGCGGGATTTCAACCCCTCGGTCCATTCCCAGGGCAACGGTATTGAGACTCTCTGAAGACATGCCGCCGTAAAGTTCGAGAAGATCCTGCTCGCTCATAACCGTGCCTTGCTTCTCATAGGAGAAGGAGACATACCATTTCCCGGACTCCCGGGTAATGGTGATAGCCGCCGGAATTTCGTACTCATCATGAGCCTTGAACTTAAGTTCGCCCAGTTTGACCGCCTTCGTGCCAAGCATCAGCCGGTGCTCATATATTGTTTTGTCTTGCCGCTGTTTTGAGCCTCCAGTAGGAACGAACCTGAATAGCTCGCTGGTAATCCAGACGGACTGCCGTCCCGCCTTCTTTTTATAAGCAGGGCGACCAGCTAGTCCTGTCAGGTACCTCTTGCAGGAGCCCATGAACCTGGTTGCGCCATTCCTTAGGATCTGAGACGGCACATCGTAGAGAAACGGGGTGAGTTCCTTGTCCTTGAACTGGGCGTACTGCTGATCAATCGGCGGCTGTAGTCCGGTTAGCGACAGCGAATGATTCCGGAAAGTACGGAAATAACGCTCTTCGGCAACCTTAGCGTTGTAGATAAGCCGTTGGCAACCCATCCATCCCGAGAGGGTAGTAGCCTGCTCCGTTGTCGGGTAGCAACGGAATTTTATGCCGCTTTAAATCGCCATATCTCTAATATAGGTGATGAATCCTGATAGTGCAACTCAATAATACGCTGCAGCCATCGGTACTATATTATAAGATTGCATATCGTTTCGTAGCACAGACAACGCACCAATCCACGCCCAAATCAGTCCGCTTGACCCCCTCCTGGCGCTTCGCCCCTAGCAGGGGGAATGCGCGGACTTTAGTTCAAACAACGGTCTGGGACCGGAGACGAGCTCGAAGCCCTCATCCTCGAAAACGCAGTATGGACTTGCGGCGTCGTGCTGTTCGAGCTGGCGCAGGGAGTGAAATCGGACGATGAAAAATCGAAAATCCTATCAACTCTCTCCCAACTGAAGTACGCTGAGATGTCCAAAGCCCATTGGTTCAAGGCTGGCGACTTGTCTGCGTCACTTCGAAAGAAGGGCTTTACGATCCCCCTTTCCGATATTCTCATCGCAGTCATTGCTCTGGAGAACAATCTTTCCCTCTTCACGCTTGACAGTCACTTCAAGGACATATCCGGCATGAAGCTGCATAAGGCTTTGTAACCACTTGCGTCACGTTTCCAAAATCACCCCATCGCCTACACTTATCGCATCCTTTGCCGATCGTCCGCGTCGGTATCCGAAGTTGGCGTCATCGAATACAGGCTCAAAGATCGGTTCCAACCGGTTCCTCAATCCACGGTGACCTTGGGAAGTGCGCCTGAAGGTTCTTGGCAGTTTTGCAGCTCAAAAGCGTCCACCATCTCATCCCATCCCCTCCCCTACACTACATCCCATCGAAGAAATTCGGGGCAGTTGCATGAATACACAATTCACCTCGAATTATTCAAGTCACTAAGGAACCGGAAGGTGCGATGATCTGGTCACCGTTGCGCGAAATATGTCTCCGTTTTATACAAGGCGGGTATGCACAGATCTTAGGGAAACAACCGGGCTATTCCCCTTCATATTCTAACACGATCACTGCATGGCCGGGCGAGATGTCTGATGCTGTCCTTTTCCCCTTGCGTATGAATCCTCACTCAGCGAGACACCGCTTTATAGCAGTACGTTTAATAAACGGACAAAAGGAATTCTGAGGATGGCATACTCCTGCGATACTCCTTATTTTTCGACACTTTTTTCAAATATCATACGTGTAGTATTAGAGGATTTAATCTATGTCTTGCGAATAGAGTTCGAGTTTAGTATGCTTTGCGATAATGTTGAAGTGATCGTCTTTAGTAAAAAGCGGAATATGATTGAAAATCGCGAGCGCTGCTATCGTGGTATCGGCGGACGGCACTGTTATTCCCTTTGCTCGCAGTAAGCGATACAGTGACGCTGCAGCAAGATAAATTTCTTTGCTCATGTCGAGATAAGGGAGCTTCGTCAACCGTTCTTTCGTTGCAGCGTGGCTTTTGTTATCTCTAATTCCCTGAAGAACCTCTTGGAGAATAATGCCGCAGAGGACGGCGCGATTATGCTCCCTAATGAGTTCTTCGAGCCCTGCGGCTTGCGGTGAGACCGGATGCTGAAAAAATTCAATCCATATAGAAGTGTCAATGAGAACCACGACGATCCTTTCTCATCTTATCGAGATTGCCTTCCCATTTCACCTTTCCCCTCAACTCCAGAACCTTTTCGAACTCCTTTTGTTCGAGAAGTCGTTTAAGGGCATAGTTGACGATCTCCACTTTTTTGCTGATACCCGTGATTTTCTGCGCTTTTCGCAGTAGATCATCTTGAATGTCTATTACTGTACGTGACATGACCAGCCTCCTTACTATCTATGTCCCATTAACCACGTTTTACTATATCACATATATGATATCATTTCAATCGTCTTTTGATATCACGAGAAACAGTCTGAGATTATATCGAGGGACTGCATACTTCGAGGAAGCGTCGCCAAGGCAACTCAGCACCTAAAATAATGAAGACAATGAGTTTTGGTCTATTTTTGGGCACAAATGCGACAGCCCCTTTTTTTAGTCCCGGTCCTTCTCCCTCGGATGGCACTTGGAATGGACCTCCTTCAGGTCCGTAATGGTGACGGATGTGTAGACCTGTGTCGAGTCGAGGGAGGCCTTCGGGTAGTGCACCCGAAGGACTCTAAAGGACTCCTATCGGGCTTTCCGATCTGCTGCCGTTTGTCCGCCGGAAAGATTCTTCATTATGTACCCTGGTTAGCTCAGATTTTGGAATAGTTATCGATCGTGACTTCAACACGCCTTCGGCGGAAAGCAAATGACGGCAAGACTCGGACCATACAAAAAACCCTGAGTCAATTATCTACCCAGGGTTTCATGGAAGAATTCTATAGAAACAGCCTCAGCCTAATACACATTCCTGCTACCACAAGTCGTGGCCATTGGGTCCTCCCGTTCGGTCGATTATACCGACTCTGGCCACTTACACAAACTATTTTACACGCTCTTATACCACGCAAAACTGCTTCCCGCTTGCGAGGTATTCAGTTCAATGCCGCCATTATTTTTTACTGTTGCTGAGAGAGCCATTTCATCCTCACTGTACTGGTATCACAATGTCATCAACTAACGGGACAGAGGGATCTGCTGAATACTCCGAATAGATACGGACTTCTAATGGACCCGTCTGTGTAACAGTTATAGATTGTTGCACCCATGATGTCCCCACGGCAGTCCAATCCAATACTGTCGTATTACCTATGGTCACCTTAATATGATCTATGCCAGTTTCTGACCTTGCCCAAAACGTCATTGTCCCTGGTCGTAAATTCAGGGTTTTCACCATAAAAGTGTCATACCACGGACCCGTATCAGGGTAGTCTGCCGCACCATCCAACTGATAACTATAATTACCTGTATGAGCATAGACATTAGTCTTGCCAGAAAAAGATACTGCGCTGCCTGCAAGTGCATGCCATGCCCACCCATCATCAGATGTTTCAAAGGTGGAGGTGTCGTAATTATTACCTGCCGTGGGGTTCTGCGCGAATGTTGCTCTTATCGTGTGGTTCGCTGTTACGCCGGTAAAAGTGTACGTGGTGACTGCTCCCTGTGACACGCCGTCGACGAGCACCGTTGCGACATCATAGCCTGCGTTTGGTGTTATGGTGAACGTCTGGTTCGCGCCATCGTTTACCCCCGTTGTGCCGTAAGGCGTAATCGTGCCGCCGATGTCTGCTGATGCTGTTATAACAAAGGGCGCCGTGGAGGTGTCGTAATTATTACCTGCCGTGATGGGGTTCTGCGCGAATGTTGCTCTTATCGTGTGGTTCGCTGTTACGCTGGTAAAAGTGTACGTGGTGACTGCTCCCTGTGACACGCCGTCGACGAGCACCGTTGCGACATTATAGCCTGCGTTTGGTGCTATGGTGAACGTCTGGTTCGCACCAGAGTTTACCCCTGTTGTGCCGTAAGGTGTAATCGTGCCGCCGATGTCTGCCGATGCTGTTATAACAAAGGACGTCACGGGTAGATTGAGGAGAAGTCAGCGTTTTACTGACTACATTTGAAAAGCTGCTTTCAACACGTGCGGAATTATAACTGGAAACCGAAAAATAATAGGTAAGTCCATTGGTGAGATTGTTTACTACGAACGTCGTCACATTGCCGACATCAAGAGCGGTCGTATAGTTACCGGGCGTTGTTCCATAGTATATTTTGTAACCCGCAAGGTCAGTAAGAGGCGTTCCATCGGTGTTTGTTGTGGGAGCATCCCAACTAAGCGTTACCGTGCCTGTCGCAAATGATTTGCCAGAGTGCACGGAACTACCAGCAGCGCTACCGCCTCCGCCACCGCCGCAAGCTGCAATAGCCGTAAGTACAACCAAGAGAATAGCCAGTAACAATCCTCCTGTCTTAACTCTCATTATAAAATCCCCCCTAGAATAATTCATATGTTAATAAAATTGGATCGATAAGTGTTGGCATAACTGGCCAATGCTTACTTTAAAGCAATAATTATGCCACCTATATACTTTTATCGCATGAACTAAAAGGATAAATGCAGATCCAATAAATAATAAAGAATTGCAAAGGGTTACCCATATTTAGTTTATTTATAACTTTACACAATTATTAGATGTTTGATTGTTATAATTTGAGGCCCGAATTTTAAATGGGCAAATAGCAACAACATCTGGTGTATTCACCATCATGCTAAATACTGAGCTATAGTTCTGATTCAAGTAAGCCGCTCCGCGGCAGAAGGGCAAAGCATGTATTCCTCGCCCATCCCACCTTCATCTGACATTTCCTGAGTAATCTCCGTGTTACCATACATCTCCAATGCAGTTAAATCTTGTTGCACAAGGAGAGTATGGTCATGGAAAACTGGTACGAGAAGTCCAAAGAAGCCCTGCAACTGAGCGGCAAGTGCGACCGAACACAGGTAAGTTACACACGCGCAGTCCGATTGTTCGTTGAGCATTTCGACAGCAAAACCCCCGACCTCATCACCGAAGAAGTTTGAGAATCCCCGGCAGCTCATGGCCTATCTGGGCCTAGTGCCGTCCGAGATCTCCAGCGGCCAAACCGCCAACGGGGTGGGATTACCAAAACAGGCAACGGCCATGCGCGGCGCGCGTTGATCGAAGCGGCACAGGCGTATAGTTTCCCCGCCAAGGTCAGCTGCTCTTACCCTTCATTCATAGTTCCGTATGCAGAAATTACCCACAAGAATTACTACAACATAATTAATGATACGACGCGAGGAGTATCTGGGGTTTTCATCCCTTGACGACAAGGATTTCATGCGCTATGTTTAAATTAACCGTGAGTAAAATATTGAAAAGGAGGAAACAATATAGACACTAATTTTTCAAATACCTTGGATTTTGAGGCGGAGGGAACACCTTTTATTTAACCTAACGCAAGATGTAGTGTGCAAGCCCTCAAATGCTCCAGAGAGGAAGGAAACGCTTGCCGAGGTAAAAAAAATCTGGAATCAACCTCGGATACTCAAAACCCAAGGTATAACTTTGTTAACCTGCCTAAGCATTCCAAGCAAACAAGCCAGATATTACTAACAGTTCCATCACTTCAGACCAAACAACTAAATGCCTTCTGCCGCTTCCGAAGCGCATCATCAGTTGCCTTCTGTTCACATTCATACCAGACCTCGACTCCGATGATTCTATTCCCTCTTTCTAGTACGAAATCCACTCCGTGCTCTCGGCCGCCTAGGGTTTCGAAATACAGTACGTCAGTGTCGATAATTCGCTACCTGTCTTGACTTCTTCCTCTCTTAGTATAATAATCATTTCACCGGGTTTATTTCTCTCCCTATTATCTTAGGTTTTAAGAATTCACAGATGAGCTTCAACTAATGTAACTTATTTACATATATTAACTTTACAGAGAGAACAAAACCGCAGAGACGAAACCCTTCACTTGTAGCGGGATATCTTGATAGACATGAATATCTATCATTATCGAGGCATACATGGATAAGGATAAAAAATCAATCCTTCTGGTCGAGGATGATGACGGCAATAGGTGCATCGTCACCGAAATTCTTGAAGATCTGGGATATCAGGTCATTTCCGAAACAGGAGGCTCATCTGCTCTTATAGTTATAAGAAGAGGCGTTGATATCGACCTGGTTATTACGGATTACCGCATGCCCGAGATGAGTGGACTCGACCTTGTTATGGAGCTGCGCCAGATACTGCCAAATGTGCCTGTGATTATGATGACGGCATATGGGAGCGTCGAAAATTATTTCAGGTCAATGAGCCTCGGCGTATTAGAGTATGTCAACAAACCGCTAGGTAAAGCCGAGTTCGAGCGGATTGTAAATAAAGCCCTTCGTAAACCCGGAAGAAATACGGAGTCTCTTGGGAGCGACGCACGGGAAATTTGACCGAGGGTTTCCTGGCTGAATCGGTAAAAATGGATAAACGGCTCTCTGAGCATTCATAACATAGTCTCACAGACGGATTTTGGTAAACACCGGGACCTCCGTGCCAAGCTGTAAATCCGGAGCGGACAGGCAGCGATTCATGCACGCCAACGACCACGCCGCCGCCGGGCAAAAGCCTTTCTTTTACTGGCGGGAGAATGTCTTGTTGCAGAAGCCGATCAAAATAGGTAAATGCAATATTTCTTAAGAGTATGAGATCGAACCGGCCCTATGGAGCATCCCTCCGAATATCCTGTACGCCACCCCCACAAGATCGCAAGCGAATAAGGTTCTTCTCCGGAGGCGCAAGCAATGCTCCAGCATCCTCATCGTATAACCCGATGCAGCCGTGAGAAGCCGGATAACCAGGCATATCTCGCCCGTGAATCCAGTAGAAAACGCCGCTTGCATTCATGATCAAGAGACTCTCGAACAGAGTTTCATGTTGACTTACTTGTTTCACAGAAGGAGATCATCATGATTGATAAGCCGGGGTTTTCAGGAGCCGCGGTCGTGATAACAGGGACTTCCACGGGAATCGGAAGGGCCTGTGCCCTCGACTTCAGACTCGGATTTCGCGTCTTTGCTGGGGTCAGAACAAGCAAGGACGGAGAATCGATTCAACGCGAATCCAAGGGAAGAATCGTACCTCTTCTCATGGACGTGACGGACAGCGCCTCCGTCAGCGCCGCGGCAATCGAGGTGGCCAGAGCGGTCGGAACCGCGGGACTTTACGGTCTCGTGAATAACGCAGGCATCGTAATAAGCGGTCCGCTGGAGTTTCTCCCCGTATCCGAAATAGGTCAGCAGTTCGAAGTAAATGTCATGGGACAGATAGCAGTTATCCAGGCGTTTCTTCCCCTTCTCCGGAAGGCGAGAGGTCGTATCGTGAACATGGGCTCGATCTCCGGCCGAATAGCCCTGCCCTTCCTCGGCCCTTATTCCGCTTCTAAATTCTCCCTGGAAGCCATTACTGACACCCTCAGCTACGAGCTTTTGCCCTGGGAAATCAAGGTCGCTATCATTGAGCCTGGGGCCGTGAAGACGCCAATATGGGAAAAATCCCGTGCTGCCGCGGGGAAAAGGTTCAAAAACTTTCCGCCGAAGGCGTTCGAACTCTACGGGCCGATGATCGCCGTATTCCGCTCCGAAACGGAGAAGGCTGCGGCATCAGGTATCGAGCCCGGCGTTGTAGCCCAAGTCGTTGAACACGCCCTTACGGCAAAGAAACCGAAATCAAGGTGCCTTGTTGGCCGCAATGTGCGACTTCAGGCATTTCTCAAGAAAGTCTTGCCTGACAGCTTGTTCGACAGATTTGTCAGCGGATCGATCCACGTGTAAGAAAGGCCCGCATCATGACTCCAGCCACACCCGCAGTTTGGCGCTACAATCAAATTATCGATTGAATCCCGAGCGAATAGAAGACGGTCTTCGGAATTGTCAACTATCTTTCATGAGATGAGATGCTGCGACTCTCAAAAGAGGCATAACAATGGTTATGAAACGATTTTCAATTTGGTATATCATGATATTGTTAGTCAGCATAGGACTCGGATTTGCTATTCTACTTTCTGTCGTTGCAGCACCGGGGATGGCAGGAAGATCAACTCCGGGAACGCATATTCTATGCTGCTCTGCGGCCGGCCAATATGGACCTGTATCTCTTCGACTCCCCGGGAAAAGCGCCGAGACTCCTGGCAGCCAACCCTGCGCTCGATTACAACCCGGTCTTCTCGCCCGACGGCAGATGGGTCGTCTTTTGTTCCGAGCGGAGGGGTAATCCGGACCTCTATGCCCTGGATCTCAGAACCCGGGCCCGCCCGTGCTGCTCACGAACAGCGATGCCATGGAGGATGCCCCGGCCTTTTCGCCTGACGGCAAACAACTTGCCTTTGTCAGCGACCGCGACGGCAACGCCGACATCTTCGTGATGCCCTTCCGGCCCGAAGGGCCGGATGCCTCGGCAGAGGCCGAGGAACCTGACCCGTCACAAGGGCGGAGATTTCAACCCCGCCTTTTCGCCCGACGGAAAGCAGATCGCCTTTTCCAGCGACCGCGACGGATTACCGGGAGAGCGAGATCTATGTCATGGAGGCTGACGGGTCGAACGTCCGAAGACTGACCCACTCTCCGGGCTGGGACGGTTCGCCGGCCTGGTCCCTGGACGGGAGATGGATCTATTTCTATTCCCAGAGGGACGCCAGCTCCCGGCATCTACCGCATGAAGGCCGATGGTTCCGAGCAGAAACGGATCGTCGCCGGTCCCGCGCTCTCTCCCGCCGTGTCGCCCGACGGCCGCGTGGCCTATGCCGCCCAGCAGAACGGCCGGTGGATCATCTTTTCCGCGAACGAGGACGGCAAGGATGTGCGCTATGAAAGCGACAGGCAGCATGAGTACTGGGCCCCGGCCTTCGATCCGAAGACGGGCCGCATGATCTGCCACGGCACCGGCGATCTGGGCAAGGCAGCCTATGCTCGCAGTCCCCCATTCCGGGTCCCTTCCTGGTGGACAACCAGGCGCGGTGCGTCTGCCCGACCGCATGCTGGAGCTCTGGGCCGTGCGCGGCACCTTTCCCACCCTCGATCCCGACGGGAAACAGCTGGCCTTCGCCGAACACTTCGAACGCATCATGACCTCCGATCTGGACGGCAGCGGTCAGAGGGTGATCTTCGAGCCCGGCACGCGATCCGGTCTGGCGGCCGAACTGGTCGAAGGACGGGCAGTGGATCGCCTGCGCAGTGGGGCCGACCTTTGGCAAACCCTCGGACCGGGCGGACATCTGGAAGTTCCGGCCCGACGGCAGCGGGGCAGCGAACCTGACCGCCGGCTCGGAGCGAACAACGGCTTCCCCTATTTTTCTCCCGACGGCCGGCAGATCGTCTTCCGGAGCGGGCGCGACGGAAACCACGAGATCTACCTGATGAACTCCGACGGGACGAACGTGCGGCGTCTGACCGACAACGAGGCCACCGACACCATGCCTTCCTTCTCGCCTGACGGGAAACAGATCGCCTTCGTCTCCACCCGCGACGGGGACCACGAGATCTACACCCTGGACCTCGGGCCGGACGGAAAACCGGGAGCATCGCGCCGCATCACCCACAGCCCCGGTTTCGACACCCACCCGGTATTCTCGCCCGACGGCAAATGGCTGGTATTCTCGTCCCAGCGGGGCGGACTGAACGACGAGGAGCCGCTCATCACGGTCTTCAACCCGCAGCCCTACGGGGAGCTCTACGCCCATGCGCCTGGCAGACGGCCTGGTCGTCCGGCTGACCCACAACAAATGGGAGGACGGGACCCCGACCTGGGTTGAAATCGCGCGTTAATCGTGCCCGGTACGCAGCTAACAGACCTTAGGCCGCGACTGGATTAGTCGATCACCACATCGGTCAGCGTGCCTGCGATCCCGTCAATCTTTTGAACTTTTGATATCAGAAGATCGCCGAGTGCCTTGGGATCCGTCGTCTCGACATAGGCGATCACGTCATGAGGGCCAGTAACAACGGAGACTGATTTTACACCATCAATCTTCTGCATTTTACCGGCGATATCCCGCGACTTTCCAGGAACTCTTCTGCGGGCTGAAGGAAGCCACGATCCTCGACTCTACCGTCAAGTGAATCATACATATCTGCTCGGTGAATAATTTCCCGCCGCCGAAGCGGAAGTTGTGCAATGTGAACAAACCATACCCAAAGCTTGATTCCTCTTTGGAATAAATAAAAAATGGGAGAATCTTTTAGATCCCCCCATTCTCGTTTACCGGTTCGCTTTTCTCAAAATCTACTGCACCGTAAGATACCCTCACTGCTCAGGATCATGAAGATGTTGTCGCCAATATACAGCAACTCAATGGCGTCATACTGAACACCGCTTATCCACGTGGCGCAAAACGAAGTCGCTCCCTAGAAATGATACGCCAAGCCGGCCTGCAGGCTGAGGTAGTCGTCGGTTATGATGTGCCACCTGGCGTCTGCGACGAAGCTAAGCCTCGGATTAATCTTTAGTTCTATTCCTGCACCGGGGACTAAACCCAAATGAGTCTCGCTCTCCGAGGCTGTGCCGGAGAATGGGAAGCTCGACACTTCCACTGTATCAAAGCTAACTTCCAGCATCCCCTGTACAAAAACCTTCAGGTTGCCGCTTTGGGTCGGGAGAAAGAACCGTACGCCTATATCAACTGGTACACGTTTGTACGTCACATCCACGCCGAACTCGGTAGCGCTCCACTCATAGTAGGAGAGCTCGACTCTGCCCTGAATATCCTTCTTAAGCATCGTTCCGAAGCCGAATGTAACGCCGAATCCAGTATCGAATCCCGATGCCGGTGCCGATGCTATGGCGAGCGAGCCGTCTACTTCCACGCCCTGCGAGGACGATGATCCCGCGGATTTTGCAAAGGCTGTGGCCGTTATGCTGCATACTATTAATGCCGCGAGCATGATCAGTGCGAATCTTTTCATTCTTGACCTCCTTGATTATTTTTAAACTTCGAAATGTGATTACATCATGATAAAGGCTCCAGGCCATGAGCCATTCATTCCATCATGTGCATCGGATAGTATCCAACCGAAGGCGGTTTCTGATAGACCATCGGCATTTTTCGCTCCTTCTCAGGTTCGTATTGTACATACTTTCACTTTTCATTAGACAATGCCGTGAGAGTTGAATTGACGGTCAAGGGCTATGCCCTAGTGAAGAAAGCTCTGGAAGTAGCCCAGCGGCTTCTGGGTGCTGTACTTGAACAGCTGGGCACCAACAGCTGATAAGTATAGCCCGGGCGCTTGGCCAGATGACAGAGAGTGCATATCCTAAAAAGGACCAGACCCTGACCCTCCTCAGCCCTAACTATGAACTTAAAAACATAGTAAAGCTCTTATTGCCGGCATGCTTGATTATGAGCATTTATAATTGATAAATATGTGATTTGAGTCACCTTGATTGTGATGATGAGC
>CAVUHW010000003.1:0-18812 GCA_963741205.1 Nitrospirota bacterium | reverse complement strand
CGCAGGAAGTCGATATCTCCTTTCGCAAGGCATGGAGCCATATAAAAGCGATGGAGGACCGGCTGGGCGTCAAGCTAGTGGAGCGGCAGACCGGGGGCAAGAACGGCGGCGGTGCAATTCTCACCAATGACGCTCGCGAGTTTTTGAAGAAATACGAAGCGTTGGAAAAAGGCATTCAAGAGTTCGTTGATGAACGTTTCAGGACGATATTCAAGGGAGGGTCCCATGTGTGATGACGCGCATGAAAACCATGGTTCCACCATGAAGGCAATACCCGTCAGCCAGGCCGTGGGGACAGTACTCGCTCACGACATTACGGAGATACGTCCCGGAGAGTTCAAAGGTCGTGCGTTCAAAAAAGGGCATATCATCAAAGAAGAAGACCTGTGTCACCTTCAGCGGCTCGGCAAGGAACACCTCTTCGTGCTTCAGGTCGCTGATGACGAAATGCACGAAAACGACGCAGCATACGCTCTCGCCAGGGCGCTCCTAGGCGATGGCGTAGCGATCAAGGGCGAGCCGAAGGAGGGGAAGATCAACATCGTCGCCGAGCGGGACGGACTGCTCAAGATAGACCGGGAGGCCCTCCTTGAGTTCAATATGCTCGGCGAGGTCATGTGCGCAACACTCCATGACAATACCGTCGTGAAAAAAGGCCGGACAGTCGCGGGCACCAGGGCAATACCTCTGGTAGTAAAGAAGGATGTGGTTGACCAGGCTGTTCGAATCGGGGAAACTGCTCGTCACTCGCGTCAGGCCGGTATCATTGCGGTGAGGGAGATTCGCAAACCGCGTGTGGGCGTCGTTATAACCGGGAATGAAGTCTATCACGGCAGGATCAAGGACGCATTCGCACCGGTCATTACGAAAAAAATAGAAGAAGTCGGTGGGGAGCTGGCGGGGTCTACTTCGCGCCGGACGATAAGGCTTTCATCGTAGACAGGCTCCGGGAATTGTTGAATGCCGGGGCTGATCTGTTGATCACCACGGGAGGAATGTCCGTTGATCCCGATGACGTAACGCGGTTCGCGATCAGGGAACTCGGCGCTGCGGATATACTTATGGCTCTGCCGTTCTGCCGGAGCCATGTTCCTTATCGCCTATCTCGATTCCATTCCGATAATCGGCATCCCCGCCTGCGGCATGTACGCGAAAACCACGATCTTCGATCTGATCCTACCCCGTGTTCTTGCCAATGAGAAAATCGGACGGAAAGAGGTTGAGCTCTCGGCCATGGGGGTCTGTGTATGAAATGCGACGTGTGCAGGTACCCGGTCTGTCCCTTCGGGAAGCTGGGATAGATTTTATGAAAATCACATCATCGAATTTATCGATGGATCAGAATAAAGCCTTCAGCGATTTTGTTCAGCGACCCGCGTGCTTTGGAGGGCGGTTCCTCAGTCCATCCTGCCAACTCCTTCGATGTCGCAGATCGGGGGATAAAAAAAGCGACCCTTTCTGCACGCTCATGTCGACGTGCCGCCAATTGCCATTTCAATATAACCTCGCATCCCAGCATCTCACTTGACAACCATGTGCCCGGTGATAGCCTTTATTTTATTGTCCTTCTTTATTCCTTCTAGCTAATAACTGCCCAGGTTCTGCCCCAAAGTATTATTATGGGCGGAAAGGACGGGCTCCTGATTTGTAAACTTCAGGAGGAACCATGCTTGAAAAGAAAGTGGAAAGTTCAGGCATAACAAAAGGCAGAAGCGGCGTTTACCATCTCCTCGCCGCGGCCTACCTGAAAGAGGTAACAACGGAGTTCCTCGCCATATTGAAAAGCGAAGCGGCCGCGGACGCGCTCCAGGAACTTGGCATAGACCTGGGCCGAGCGCTGCCCGACACACCTCAAGACATCCTGCTGAACGATCTTGCCGAAGAATACGCGGCGTTGTTCATCGTGCCGGGCGGCATTCCTCCCTACGAGTCCGTTCGTCTGCACGGCATGCTGAACCAGAAACCCTCCTGGGAGGTGGAAGAATTTTACCGGCGCTGCGGACTTGTGGTCAAGGAGGAAAGCCGCATGCTGCCGGACCATATCGGCATGGAGCTCGAATTCATGGGGTACCTGGCCGGGAAGGAGGGGGATGCGCGGAGGAACGGGGACGAAAAAGAGGCCGCGAAATGGTTCGGATTACAGAGGGAGTTTTTTCAAAGCCATATCAGTCGTGGGCATTCGCTTTTCTGCGGGATCTTGAGAGACTGGCCTTTCATCCCTTTTACAAGACGCTGGGTTCCCTGACCGTACGGTTCCTGGAAACAGAGAAAGAACATCTCGGCACCTTACATGGAAGATGAGCGAACAGCCTGGCGAAGGACGTGCTCAACGGACTTCCAGACCGAGAAGGAGGAAAACCATGAGTGAAGACAAAAAAGAGCTGACGAGGAAGGAATTCCTCACACTATCCGCGGCAGCGGGGGCCGCGCTTGTCGCTTCCGCCGGCGCGGTCCAGGCGAGACGCCGAAAAAACCACGCTGGGCGATGGTGATGGACGTGAGGAGATGCATCGGGTGCCATGCCTGCACCGTCGGCTGCAAGGCGGAAAACGAGGTGCCCCTCGGCGTGTGGCGGACCCACATCAGGACCTACGAGAAGGGCAAGTATCCCCACGCGAAGCGGTATTTCTTCCAGTGGATCTGCAACCACTGCGGAAACTGCGCCGAGGCCTCTCAGGGCGCGGGACTCGGAAGCTTCTCCAGGAGGGAGGACGGCATCGTCGTCTTCGACTACAAGAAATTACAGGGGAAGACGCCGGCCCAGATCAAGGCGGAGGCTGACCTCGTCATATCCGCCTGCCCGGTTGAGGCGATCTTCGTGAACCCCATCACCGGATTTCCCGAGAAATGCACTTTCTGCGTCCATCGGGTGGAAAAAGGGCTTGTCCCGGCCTGCGTCCAGACCTGCATCCCGAGGGCGAGGGTTTTCGGAGATCTTTCGGACCCGGACAGCGTGGTTTCAAAGCTCATCGCCTCGAACCCGACGAAAAAGCTGTGCGCTGACGGCCTAGTGTACTACATCGGCGCGGAAGGCCACCAGATAGACTCGATCAGGGGCAACAGGCAGGTGGATCCCCAGGACTTCGAGAAGGGCATTCTCACCCAATATCTATAGGAGGCGCTAGCCATGGATATCACACGAAGAAGTTTTATGAAGCTGGGGATGGCGGCCGGCGCAGTTGCCGCCGGCGGGATGAGCAATTTCGCCGAGGCGGGAGAACCCGAACTCGGCGGACGGGGCGTGCATGTGAAGGACGACAAGGTGAGCGGCGAGGAATGGGACAAGATTGTTCCCTACACCTGCCTCGTTTGCAACATCGAGGACGGTGGCCTCGCCTTTGTCAAGAACGGGAGGGTGAAGAAGCTCGAAGGTAACGACAAGCATGTGTCCACGCGCGGAAGGCTCTGCGCAAAAGGCAATTCGGGCATCGGGCATATCTACGATCCGGACAGGATACTCTATCCCCTGAAAAGGACCGGGCCGCGGGGAAGCGGGAAGTGGAAGCGGGTCTCCTGGGACGAGGCGATCGCAGAAGTGGCCGCAAAGATCACTGCGATCGAGGACAGCGGGCATCCGAATGAGATCATGATGAAGTGGGGCAGGAACCGCTCCGGGGGCGCGGCCGAACGGTTCATGGCGACCCTCGGCTCCAACACGATCGTAAACCACACATCCACCTGCGAAGCTTCCAAGAAGATCGGCATGGAGCCCACGTGGGGGCCGGACATCGAGACCCCTGACTTTGAGAACAGCAAGTACATCCTCAACTTCGGGAGCAACATCCTCGAGGCCGGGTACTTCATGAACCCCTACTCGCAGCGGATCATGGACGGCGCTCGTGGACGGAAAGGCGAAGCTCGTCACCTTTGACGTGCGGCTCTCCAATACCGCCGCGAAGAGCGACGAGTGGCTCCCGCTCTTCCCGGGCACGGACGGCATCGTGGCCCTCGCCATGGCTAATGTCATCATGCAGGAAGGGCTTGCGGACAGGGACTTCATCAACACCTGGACGAACTATCCCGCGGACAAGCTCGAAGAGCATTTGAAGCAGTTCACTCCCGAGATGGCGGAGAAATATTCCGGGGTCCCGGCAAAGGACATCAGGAGGATCGCCATCGAGTTCGGAAGCGTCCGGCCGGCGACGACCTACACCTACCGGGGGCCGTGCAAGCACCTGTACGGCTCCTACAACGAGCGGTGCACGATGCTCCTTCCCATCATCACGGGAAACATCGAGGTAAAGGGCGGCTACTGCCTGCCGAGAGGCATGGGCTATGACCAGCCCCAGCCCACGCCCCCGAAGGCCAAGGAGCCGAGCTACCTTTCCACGCCGCCCGATTATCCCCTGGCGCCCACAAGGTGAGCCACTTGACGCCTTTCTGGATCAAGGAGGGAAAGCAGAAGATCGGGATGTATTTCAACTACATGTCCTGCGAGGCGTTCACCAACCCTGCCGCGAGCTACTGGCGGGAAGTGCTGCTGGACGAAAAGCTCATCCCCTTCAGCGTTACCTTCTCGAACCAGATGAACGAGACCACCGTGCTGATGGACCTCGTCCTGCCGGACTGCAGCTACCTCGAACGGCACGATCCCGAGAGCATGCCGTCGAGCCTGTGGCCGTGGGTCGGCATCAGGCAGCCTGTCGTGAAGCCCCTCGGAGAGGCGATCGAGTTCAGGGAAATCCTCAAGATGATCATCCACAAAGTGGACCCTGACGGCAAGAAGGGCATGCGGCAGTACTGGGAGTTCAAGGACGGCGAGGATTATCTCCGCAGACAGTTCGAGAACATTCCCGGCCTCAAGGAAGCGGGCGGCTACGACTTTCTCAAGAAGAACGGCGTCTGGCCCGTATACGGCACCCTCGATCCCGCGACCGGGAAGATCATGGGCAAGGACGGCAAACTGATCAAGCCGGAGTACGGCCTTTACATGAAGGAAGACCCGAACGGTAAGGTAACCGTGGGCGGCAAGAAGCGCAAGGGTTTCGGCACGCCGGACGGGAAGATCAACATCTATGTTTCGAATTACGAGAAATACGGGTTCAGCCCGCTTCCGACGTTCAAAGCGCACCCGTGGCACTGGGAGAAGAACGGCTCTTCAAAACTCAAGGACGACCAGATGATCCTGACCACCTTCAAGTGGAACGTCCATGTGCAGAGCAGGACGGCCAATCTGAAATGGATGAATGAGATCGTGCACAAGAATCCCGCCTGGCTCAATCCCGATACCGCCGAAAAGCTCGGGATCAAGGACGGAGACCTGATCAGGATTACGACCCCCGTGGGATATATGGTGACCTACGCGAAGGTCACCGAGGGAATCCACCCCCGCGTCGTGGCGGTTTCCAACACCCTGGGGATGAAATTCGGCAGGGTCGCCATGGCTGACAAGGACGCTCCCATGCCGATGTGGGGCGGTGTGGAGGAGCCGGACCTGAAGAACATCTGGTGGAAGGCCGAAGGGGTGAACCCGAACTATGTGATCCCGGTCTCCGCGGACCCGATCGGCGGCTCGCAGGGCTGGTACGACACCGTCGCATCCGTCGCTCCGGCAAAGCCCGGGGACAAGTTCGGCGACGTCATGTTTGACAACGCGAAGCACTTCGAGTTCTTCAAGGAGACCCTTCGGTATGCGTACACGGGCGACAAACACCGGGAGATGCATCCCGAGGTGAAAGTGGAGAAGCTTCCTCCCGCGGAGTTGAAGGCGGGGCATTAAGAGTTAACCTTTCCCGTGTCTGTGAGGGCGGCCATTTTGGGCCGCCCTTGCCGGCCCGGACGATCTGATGAACCTGCCTCGCAACTCCCCTCTGCCCGGCAATTTGAACGCTGCCGGATTACGCTACTCGAAGTCCTCTTCATCGAAGCGGGGGAGATACTTGAAAACTTCCTCAGGAAGACGACCGAGCTGTCCCGCAATCTCAGCGCAGAAGACCTATTGAATCGTTTGGCAGCACGCACGGCATGCCCAGAGCCGCGATCATCAACTTTTAGACAATACCCACTGGCGAAAAACAAAGCAAAGCGTTATGATATTGCAAATGCATAAATAGAGGATGACCATGTCTTTTAGTAAACAGGAATTTTCTACAATATACGATGAGTATTATCCGAAGATCGTCAGATATCTCACAAGGCTGATTGGCGAGTTAGAGGCAGAAGACGCGGCTCAGGAAACGTTCGTAAAAATAGATCACTCGCTTGACAGCTTTCGTGGTGAATCCAGTCTGTCCACATGGATCTACCGGATTGCAACAAACACCGCAATGGATCATCTCCGCAGGCCCTCCTCGAAGCGATCAGTGCGACCCACGGAAGAAAAAGATGTTCCGGGAGATGAAGATGCCGGGCCCATCGACAACACGCCTTTCCTCGATACACTGCTGATCCGGAAGGACATGAATGATTGTATTCGGGGCGTTGTTGACAGCCTTCCTGACGACTACAGCACCGTGCTCGTTTTGAGTGAATTCGAAGGTTTGACGAATTCGGAAATTGCCGAAGTCATCGGCATATCTCTGGACACGGTAAAGATCAGGCTGCACCGCGCGAGGATGAAGCTCAGAAAGGCACTTGAAGCGAAATGCAATTTCTACCGCGATGAACGAAACGAACTCTCCTGCGACCGCAAGACCACTCCTCTAAAATTCCTCAAAAAATAAGATGTATCTTTTTTCTCCCTCCCTTCGTCTATATGGTCGAAAGGAGGTGAGGCATATGTTTCCGTGTTTAGCTTTTGGCTACGGATATTGGTGGATATTTCCGATCATTATGATCGCAATGATGGTTCTTTGCATCTTCATGATGAGAGGACATGCGGGTTCGATGATGTGCGGCCCGGGTTTCGGCAGATCGGGCAGCCACGGCGAAAGTACATCCGATCGTCCTTCCGATATTCTGGACAGAAAGAATGATCAGGGAGAGATTAATAAGCAGGAGTATGAAGAGAAAAAAAAAGGCATTGCGGGGCGCACATAATAGTCGGCTAAAAATCGCAAGGAGGATAACTGAAATGACTGCTGAAGAATCAAACAAGAAGGAAGACAAGACGAAATCGGAAGGTTCGGGTCCAATGAGGTCCGGGATGTTGGATATGATGGGAAAATGCTGCTCAGGTGAAGGAGACTTTCCTGACTGCTCAACCATAATGAACGGCATGATCAAGAAAATGAAAAGCCAATCCTGTTGTGCGCCAACAACAAAGGATACCGGGCCTGAGGAGGAGAAAAATGAAAGAGTTAATCAATAGTTTCACCCTTGAGGTTTCAAGAACCAGCAAGAGCTGTCCAACGGGAGAAATAGCCGGATCCAGAAATCTTAAAGAAGGGAAAATTCCGGTCCTGTCCTGCGAAGGGGCGTGCATACGAGGAGAGATCGCGCGTCTTGCCGCAAACCTCGTAGCCAAGGAGGAGCCGTACCGACGGGGTTGCCACGGGGAACTTTTCTCCGTACCCCAATCGGCATTGGCGCAGTGGATCAAGAAGGCGGAGAAAATCGTGCTCATAGACGGATGTTTTCTCAGGTGTCACGGCAGGATCCTTGAAAATCTGGTCGGGAAAGAGAACCTGGTCCAGTTCGATGCCCTTTCTCTTTACGGGAAGTATACCGACCTCTTTGATATTGATTCCGTCCCGGAAACAGAACGCAGAGAGACGGCGCGAAAAGTGGCGAACATCGTCCTGGCAGAATTGGGAAAAGAGCCAGTGCTAGCCGCTGTGTCCGCGACGGAGACGGGATGTAGGGCTGCCGTCCCGGGCGCTGCACCGAGGCCAGCAACAGAATCGGGTTGCGGTTGCAGCTGAATAGAGCAGGTATATGAACATCCGGCACGTTGCACCCTTCTTCGTTTCGTCTATAGGATCAGAAAGAAGCGTGATTCGAAACAAACGGAGGTGGTTATGCCCGGGCAGTAATGATTAAGGAGAAAGAACGCGCAACCGCCACCTAATACGGGCGGTATGAGGAGGTATTGCAAATGCCATTCTCTCTTAAAGATCGTGATATATCTGCTGACATCTCTAATGTTCATTCTGCTCTGATTGTACCTTGCAGATTCTGCCCGGCTGCCAGTCTCTCTGTGAGAGAGAAGAAACCTTTCATACAGCTATTTAGCAGATTTCTAAAAACCGAAGCATATGAATCGTATATTAAGGAATTGAAATCCCGCCTGGAGCATGCCGGCATCAAAGCAGAAGTATTTTACAGCAGGCTGCCTCATCACTTCGTTGTTTGCATGTGGACATCAGGACGCCGGCAAGACCTAAAAAAACGCGCATCGGGGTTCGACGCTGTTATAGTACTGGGCTGTGGTGCTGCTGTAAAGACCGCCGAGGACTGTATAGAATCTGCTACGTGTAAGATTATCCCTGGTATGGAAGTTGATGGCATCATGAATGTTATTCCGTCGTTTCAACTCCCTTGTACTATATCGCTTGAAGTAACCAGTGTGATTCGAGTGCTTGAGTACCGATCAGGAACTATTGTGTCATGCAGTCAGGGAAAGACGAACTAACAGCAGTCTCACCTACGACTGGTATCAGGACAAGCCGAACCAGCTAATGCAGAAGGACGGCCTTCATCCACGGTCGAGAGGGGCCGTGAAAGCTGCCCCCATTACCACATTGGGCCACGTAAGGACAGACTGATGCAGTCAGCGAATCGATTTGCAGCTTATTTGGTAATCGTCCTAGCCACTCTTTCTGGCGGTGGCTCGTTGCTAATCTTCGGTGCTTTCCTGATCGCCGGGCCTTTTACCGTTATCCACTTGAACATCTCGGAACCGCAGGCGTTGCTATGGGACGGGTTCCTGTCCGCAGTGTTCTTCCTTCAGCATAGCGGGGTGATAAGATCGTCATTTCGTACCTGGTTTTCGTCCATTATACCCGCCCACTACTACTCAGCAACGTATGCAATCGCATCCGGCACAGTCCTCACAGCCGTGGTGCTTCTATGGAAGCCATCGCACACGACTCTCTTTGAGGTCCAGGGGCTTTTGCGGATACCGTTTCGTGCCGCCTTCCTCTTTGCCGTTGCCGGTTTTGTGTGGGGCGTTCGGACGCTTGGAGAATTTGATCCCTTTGGCCGGCTCTCCATTTTAACGCACTTGAATAACAAGCAGCAGGCGCCGCACTTGGTTGTTCGAGGCCCCTATCTCTGGGTTCGTCACCCACTGTATTTCTTCATGTTGGTTTTCATCTGGGCAACTCCCTCCTTGAGTTTAGACCGCTTACTCTTCAATTTGCTCTGGACATTCTGGATCGTTCTCGGTTCTTGCCTTGAGGAGAAGGATCTTGTTGCTGAATTTGGCGAGAGCTATCGTCACTATCAAAACATGGTCCCGATGTTCATTCCGTGGAGATGTCCTGTTGGGGAAATTTTCAAGGCACCATGAAATAATGCATTCCAATTCTGGAATGGTTGTGCCATGGTGCCTTTCTATGCAGTCAGCTCGCCCAGCCTGCAGCCGGCTGCTTCGCAAAGCTGAGCTTGCTGTTCCAATGCACAGTTCAATAAAGTCGAGCAAATTAAACAAAAAGTGAATACTTCTGTTGACTTCAAAACTGGTATTTCACACTTTGCCAATCGTAGTGCCGGACGTGAAAGTAGTAGGTGCAGGTTGCAGATTCAATCAGCTATTTCTGATCATTTCTGATTTAAGTTCAGTCCTGTCCGGTTGTTACGTAAATAGATTCAATTGGTTATCATCACGATGTTCGTTTTCGTGATTGATTGTTTCGTTAACCAGCTGAGAAATGGGTATTTTCTCGAAAAGGTTGACCTCCAAAATCTGTAGAATCGTATGGAGACTGCCGGGAAGGTTTAATCGCTTCTTGACAATCGCCACGAGCAGATAAACACTCACCGCAGTCCAGATTTGAGTCTTGACCGCATTGGGTGATGTTCCAAAGAACGACTTGATGCGAAGATGCTGCTTGATCCATTTGAAGAACAGCTCGACCTGCCATCGGGATCGATAAATATCGGCGACCGTTTTGGCTGGGAGTAAGAAGTTGTTCGTTAGAAACACCAGACGCTTGTCTCGTTCGGCATCGTGATAACGCACCCGGCGCAAAGGATCGGGATAGGCCATACGCGATTTGTAGCCGACGAGCAGAACTGTCTGATCGGCTTGTACGCCGATGGTTTTGTCCACTGATGCGGAATAGATGCGGCGCAATCTGGTGTTGTGTTTGCTTCGAATAACGAAGAACGCCGAAAGCTGATTGATATGATAGAGCCGCTCGAAATCGAGATAGGCGCGGTCCATCGTATAGACCGAATCGGCTTCGAATGGAACGGCATCCATCATATTGACGTCGTGAACGCTGCCGGGAGTCACGAAAATAAAGGTCGGGATTGATCCCTGCACGTTGAGCAAAGTGTGAATCTTGACGGCTGCTTTCTTTTTTCGAAACGTCGCCCACGGGAATGTGGACAAGCAGAGATCGATAACCGTTGAGTCCAACGCATAGACCGCGAGCTTCAGATCGAGGCCAAGCTCCTCGTTCCGGTAGAGTTTGCTGGCGATATCGATGAGTATATAGCCGAAGTCCTGATAAATGCGGAAGTCCCGAAGCTCGTTGGCGTCTGCTAGCGTGGACTTTGCGATCTTCCCTCGGAATCCCATGTGATAGAGCTTTGGTCGATGGGAATTGAGGCACGTTATGATGTCGCGTAGGCTTTCTCGATAGGTCAGTTGAGCAAAGGCCATGCAGAGAAACTGATCCGTACACGAGAAACTCCTGACCTTGTGATTGCCTTGGTAACGAAGGACGCAT
Source organism: Nitrospirota bacterium (assembly GCA_963741205.1). GTDB lineage: Bacteria > Nitrospirota > UBA9217 > UBA9217 > UBA9217 > JAJYKN01. Next base: position 8,034 of record CAVUHW010000003.1, on the reverse strand, counting down.
TGATTGAACTCGTATCGTGGTAGATGCTCGATCAGTTGAGCGAAGATCGTTTTCCCGGAATTCATCCTGGTCCCCCCTCATGCAGTGATGAGGTGGATTATAAGATGATTCTGGATAAATTGAGTTCAAATCGAAAAGTTGCATATAGGCTTTTTTATCTTTGTATGACAGTGAGTTATCACACATTAGAAAAACGATAACCGGACACTACTGATTTAAGTTAAGGGTTAAGTTATTTCGCCAGCTGCTCGAATGATGCGTTCATGGGTTGCTAAAAAGATATCGTCACTGCAGAATATTGTAACAAATGTTTCTGCCACTTTTCTGCCATCTTTACGCTAAAAAACGATAAATTCCATCAGTTCCCACGAGATTCCAGCATGAGAAATCAATGATTTGTGTGAGAGGATCAGGTTTCCTAAACCGCGTGCCGGGTGTTCGAGTCACCCCAGGGGCACCATAAAATCAATTAGTTAAGGCCTATTCACGATTGAATAGGTCTTTTTTTTGGAAATAATGTGGCAGAAACTGCCATGAAATCATAAAAATTGCAAAAATGCTCTATAATATCAACTAAATAAATTATGGAGGAACGCGGTTGTAACACCGCAGACCGGGGATTAGTATCAACCCGGTGTATCGATATCGTCTATCTTCACATTCAGCGCGTGAGTCTTCCTGGAATGTTGGAGTTTCAATTCTTCGCAATAATCAAAGTTTCATCTGCTACATATTACCACTTTGTGCAATCCCCTAAAAATACCTTCATTAATTATCGATGCCCGCTTATGATTTGTGTTATATTTTACTGATCAATTTCTCAGTATCCGTCAATTGTTAGACCCCGATAAAGCCAAACCCCTTGTGAGATGGGTTCACATGCGCACACGGTCCGGGAAGCATGGCTTTACAACTACGGTCAGTCTTGCTTCAATGTCTTTATCGTTATCCAATGCAAAGGAGGCGTATATGAAAAAGCTTATCGTCGCGGTTTTTTTGACAGCTGCAGTAGTTTCGATCATGCTTGATAGTGTGGCGTCCGCAGGAACAGCACAGAACAACACGGGATGCGGTCTCGGGACGATGCTGTTCAAGGACAACGCCAATGATTCAGCTCTGCTCCAGGCGGTCCAAGCATTCTTAAATTTCTTCCCGCCGTTGTCTGTCGTACCTACTGTTGGCATTACTGCTGGTTCGGCTGAATGCCAGAAGCCAAAGAAGTTTGCAAGCAGTGATCAGGTAAATGAATTTATGGCGGCCAACATGGACAATCTGGCCCGTGATATCGCCCAGGGCCGCGGCGAGACACTCGATGCCTTCGCCGAGCTACTGAGGATTCCGGCGGAAGAGCGCCCCGAGTTCTACTTGCAACTGCAGTCCGGTTTCAGCCGCATCTATACATCCCCAGATGTTCAGATGTCGAGTGTAATGGACAATATGGCTGCCGTATCACCCGAGGTTCTTGAGCGCGCCAGATTGTTGGTGGAACGCCCGGCTCCAGAGGCAATTCAAGCCCAAAATACAACTCTCCACTTGGTACACTAACTGGGGATAGGTCGACGCGTAGCTGTTAATCGCGATCCTCACGCTCAGCTTGACCATTTCGCCTGCGGTAGCCGACAGCGACAAGCGCGTGGTAGACGTCATGACCCAGAACATGGATGCGGGAACAGATCTTACTGTACTTTTTTGCCGTTCACAGATCCGATTCTTACGACCCAACTTACCTATAACGAACTCCTGGCTTCCGACTTCACCGGCCGCGCCGGGTTGCTGGCGGATCAAATTGCTGTCCAGCAACCCTATCTGATTTCTCTCCAAGAGGTAACGCTGTGGAAGACGATTTCGGCGACCGGGGAAGCCGACATCCTGGCCGACTAACTCGGCCGGCTTCCAGCATGAGAAATCAACGATTTGCATGAGAGAATCAGGTTTCCTAAACCGCGTGCCGGGTGTTCGAGTCACCCCAGGGGCACCATAAAATCAAGGGTTAATGGCCTATTCACGATTGAATAGGTCTTTTTTTTGACGGTTATGTGGCAGAAACCACCGGCTGCTGAATCAAATTCGGATGAATACCAAGATCCCGGGCTACTTTCCCCATGGAAACGCCTTTTCTCATCACCAGTTGAAGAGCCATTCTTTTAAACTCCCTACTAAACTGACGATGACCTATCTTTCCTCCCATGCCGGCCTCCTTGTACGACGTTAAAACTTTCCGGAATGTTCATCAAATCGGGGGAGGCTCAATTCGTAGCAACAATCAATGGTGCACGTCGCATCTTGTATTTATTGCATGGATCTCTCGGCACTTATATAGCTTAATAGCACCCCCATTTATTATCTTATGATCAGCACTTTTTCGTGGTATTTGCTATATTCTAATCACTTAGACCGAAGTACCCCTCGTATTTAGCTGCTCTGCAGCAAGACAGTACAGCAGAACCGGACCTGCAGCGTAATTTTAGAAAAGGGAGGAAACAAAGCAAATGAACTCCAGTAAAATAAAGCGAATATCAACCGGCTACGATGGGGAAAAAACAGGGCGCATTTCGCGCAGTGAACGCCTTTTGAAAATAGTCCAACCTTTTATATCCGTCGCTCTCCTTTTCTGCATCCTGTCGTTTTTATTAACCGTTTTCTTCACGGAAAGGACTTTTGCGGCCCCCGTCCCGGCATCGGTATCAGGCCCGGTCAATAAGCCGACAGAACCACAAGCAGTGAGTGAGGATCCATTCGGCCGGAGCACGCCCTTCGGTACTGTCATGGGTTTTCTCATGGCAGCGGAAAAGGAGGATTATCAGCGTGCCGCCGAGTACCTTGAGAGCCGGCTGTCCAAGGATAAAAAAGAAGAACTTGTCCGCCTTCTGAACATCGTATTGAACCGTGGCGCGAATATCAACCCAGACACCTTGAGCAGAAAGCCGGAGGGAAATCTGGACGACAGTCTTTCCCCCAATCTGGAAAAGGTGGGCACGGCAAAATATGAGGAAGAAAGCCTGGATCTTCTGCTGCACCGCGTTGATCAAAAAGGGGCAGCACCGATCTGGTTGTTTTCTTCTGAAACTCTGCGCAGCATACCCGAAGCGGCAGAGCAACTCAATCCGCCCCTCGTCGAAAGGATATTTCCTAAGAAGTTTTGGGGAACCCGAATAGCGTTTTTACCGCTCCCTCATTGGATCTTCATCTTGTTTATATTACCGCTCCTGCTGGTGTTTTCGTGGCTGCTCGCCCGTGTGATTGTCAGAATTGTTCGCCCGCCGGTCCTGCGCCGTATCAACAATCTCACCGAGAGCGATGCAGCATGGTTGACCATGCCGATCACGGTGTTGATATTTGCCCTTTTGCTCCGCATCCTGTCCCCGTTAAGCGCATATCTTCATTTACGCATTTTTTGGTTTGGCGCCGGCACCGTGCTGATGATAATGGCTCTCACGTGGCTATTGAGTCGATTGACGAAGCTCGCGAGGAGAGTACAAATTGCCCGGATTAAACAGACCCAGTTACTGAACCAGATCATTCTCGTTGAAATAATTACGTGGCTTGTACAGGGTTTGTTGGTGGTATTTGGCCTGCTGCTGATCTTGAGGCAGCTAGGCTTCGAATTAACGACTGCCATTGCAGGACTGAGCATCGGTGGAGTTGCCATTGCTTTCGCTTCACAGAAGACGATCGAGAATCTCTTTGGCACCATTATGGTGATCACTGACCAGCCCATCCGAGTGGGCGACTTCTGCCTGGCGGGCGACATCGAGGGAACCGTGGAAAGTATCGGTCTTCGCTCCACCCGCATCCGAACCCTCAATCGTACCCTTGTCACTATTCCAAATGGTCAATTCTCTGCAATGAACATCGAGAATTTGGCGCACCGGGATAAATTTCTTTTCCGTCATAAATTCGGTTTGCGGTATGAAACAACGGCGGAGCAACTGCAACATGTCCTTAAGGAGATTCGAACAATGCTGTCCGAATATCCCGGCGTGGAGCCTGCAACTCACCGCACACGCTTTGTTCGATTTGGTGATTTTTCGCTCGATATTGATGTTCTCGCATATGTGTTGACGCCGAATTGGGAAGGCTTTCTGGCGGTGCAGGAAGACCTCCTCATCCGTCTGATGGGCATTATAGAATCCACTGGGACCAGTTTCGCCTTTCCTTCCCAGACCATGTATATTACGAAAGATCCAGGAGGTATTGAGTTAAAAGCACGAAACGACGCATCGCCGCTAAAAGAGGATGGTTAACGGGATATATCCTTAGCAGGGGGGGCTGTTTTGAGTAGATTACAAAAAATAAATTATTTCTGTTATACTGCTGAATGTATAGAGTCTCTCGGTAATATATAACTTTCTGAATCTTTGTTGTTCCTATTTACAAAACTACAAAACCAGCAGCATGAATTTACGATGTCCATCTCAGTAAATATCTATTCTAGATAATTATTATTATGTGAAAAGTATCGTTCCAAAGAATCGACAAACGTGGAAGGAAAAACCTATGGTGGAAAGCAAAGGACGCATATACGGATTGCTATTTGGGCTTGCTGTTCTGGTCGCCCTCGTCGTACCGTCCTCGACTTTTGGTCAAAAGGCTGGCAAGCCCGCGATGCCGGCCAAGGAAGATCAAAAGCAACTGCGCGGCTTGCCGCTCCTTAACAAAGAAAAAACAGGGGACTTCGACATGATGCTGGAGTCCCGGTTGATACGGGTGTTCGTGCCGTATACCCGCACTCTATACTTCAATGATAAGGGGCGCGAACGCGGTATTACTGCGGACCAAATACGCGACTTCGAGAACTACCTCAACAAGAAATACAAAAAGAAAATCGGCAAACGTCCATTGACAGTGATTATCATTCCGGAAACGCGTGATAGACTGCTCACAGACTTGGCAAAGGGACTTTCTGACATAGCCGCCGGCAACCTCACCGTGACGGAGGATCGCCTGGAGACGGTGGACTTTGTCGTGCCGGAGGACCTGCCGAGCGTGAACGAGGTCCTGGTGGCCGGGCCGACATCGCCTGCTGTCAGCGGTCTTGATGACGTTGCCGGCAAGACGATCTACGTCCGCAGGTCCTCAAGCTATTACGAGAGCCTTGTGTCCCTCAACAGGCGTTTTGAGCAGGAGAAGAAAGAACCGGTCAAGATTGTCCTCGTTCCCGATGCCCTTGAGGATGAGGATATGATGGAGATGCTCAACGCCGGACTCTTTGAGTTCATCGTCGTCGATGACTGGATGGCAAGAATCTGGGCGCAAGTCCTGCCGAAGATTAAGATAAGGGATGACATCGTGTTCCGAAGCGGCGGACGGATAGGTTGGGCAGTCCGAAAAGGCAGTCCTAAGCTCGAAGCTGAAATCCGTGACTTCAACAAGAACTATGTGAAGAAACAGGGAATCATCGCCTACCGCCTGCAGTCATACTATAAGCGCGTTAAGCAGCTCAAGAACCCTACAGGCACCGCGGCGTGGAAGCGATTCGAAAAGACAATCGCCCTGTTTGAAAAGTATGGGCACAAGTACCAGTTTGACCCGTTGATGCTTGCTGCTCAGGGTTACCAGGAGTCCACCCTGAACCAGAGCAAGCGCAGCGAAGCCGGCGCCATAGGCATCATGCAAATCATGCCGGAAACCGGAGCTGAACTGAATGTGGGAGACATCAAGGTAGCTGAGCCCAATATTCAGGCCGGTGCGAAATACATGAACCAGCTCATGACACGTTACTTTCCCGATGCCGACTTCGACGAGCAGAACCGCACACTCTTCGCCTTTGCGAGCTACAATGCCGGTCCGGCTAAAATCTCGAGGATGCGCAAGATAGCTGAAAAGCGCGGACTCGACCCGAACACCTGGTTTAACAACGTTGAGGTTGTGACCGCGCAGAAGATAGGCATCGAGACTACGACCTACGTTCGAAACATATACAAATACTATGCCGCCTACAAATTGATGCTCGAGGCCCAGGCGAAGCAGAACAAGGCACGCGAGCAGGTCGTGCCGGGCAAGAATCAGTAGACGAGTAGCATGCGCCTCCAGAATAATTAACAGGCACAGCTGTTGACTGCGGTATGCGTGGCACATATATATGTGTCGCTTAATAAGATGTCGAGCGGCTAATCAACGAGGCAAAGGAGGAAACTATGAACAAGTATGGCGCAGAGTTTATTGGAACCTTCTGGCTGGTTCTTGGTGGGTGCGGTAGTGCTGTTTTAGCTGCTGCGTTTCCAAATGTTGGAATCGGGCTTCTTGGTGTTGCACTGGCATTTGGACTGACTGTGCTCACGATGGCCTTTGCCATCGGCCACATATCAGGCTGTCATCTAAATCCGGCAGTATCGTTTGGTCTCTGGGCCGGCGGTCGTTTTCCAGCCAGAGAACTGCTGCCCTACATCGTTGCGCAGGTCTTGGGGGGAGTTGTTGCAGGCGGTGTCCTGTATCTCATCGCCAGTGGAAAGGCGGGCTTTGAGCTATCCGCAGGTTTTGCTTCAAACGGCTACGGTGCCCATTCACCGGGGGGTATAGTTTACTGGCTGCCCTCGTAACTGAAGTGGTCATGACCATGATGTTTCTCATTGTCATTCTTGGCGCCACTGACAAACGGGCGCCACAAGGTTTAGCGCCGATTGCAATTGGCTTGTGCCTGACTCTCATCCATCTGATTAGCATACCGGTTACAAACACGTCAGTGAATCCTGCGCGAAGTACGGCCGTTGCCGTCTTTGTTGGCAATTGGGCGATTTCACAGCTTTGGCTTTTCTGGGTGGCACCAATTGTTGGTGCTCTCATTGGCGCATCGATATATCGCTTACTCGGTAGTGAACAGAACTTCGGCACCAGTGGCGGTTTAACCGGAGATAGGTCCGACTAGAAGCTCCACCGACGGCAATTTCGATCTACTCTATTGCCGCCGGTGAGCTTTATCTTTCTTCCTTAATTTCGGGAGGTGAGAAGGGAATATTGACCATTGTTTCAGAATTATCGATACAGACTTATAGGTGTTATGTGGAAATCCACATAACACCTATTATGTGAAGTTTTTCGTTATTTTAAACGTTTTCATTAAAAACTTAATTAATGCGTATCTGGAGGTATACGATTAAGAAGGGCGGTTGATCAGCGTCGCCAGCTCAGTAATACCAGTTCCCGCGCAGCACGATATCGGTCTTGTACACACCAAAGCTCCGCTCCCGTAGCGCGTCCAGAGACAGGCTGGTGTTTGTCGTGAAGCGGAGGTTCTGCTGCAGTGCTGCCGTCACGCTTTGGTGCTTGTCCCCCATCGAGATGATTCGCGTCCATGGAAGACACCCAGTAACACCAACCGGCTGCCGTCGTAGCGATACTGGAAGACATAGCGCGCATTGAGCACCTCCAGCACAATCTGGCGGTACTCCTGATGGCCGGCGAGCGGACGGCCCGATCGCGGAAAGTCGGCAAGAAATTGCGCCTTGGCTTTGATCTCCAGCGCCACGCGCGGTGCAAGCGCCGGATACTTGTCATGGAGAAAAGCGGCAAAGCGATCAAGGTCGGAGAGAGCGTCTTGTGACCACTCGACGTTCATTGCTCGCGGAACGGCTTGAACGTGGGTGTGCCCCAGGTGTCGAGCGCGGCAGCACCACATCGTCATGCGACACGGTCGCTTCACCCGCAGCCACCTTGGCCCACCGGCGGTCAAGCTCGGCGATTTCGCCTGCGCCAGCCGGAACCGGTCCGCTCTCACGCGCAATCTCGGTCAGCAATTGAGCAACGCTGATGCCGCGCTCGGCGGCGCGGGCTTCAAGCAAGTCCGCGGTGGCTTTGTCGACTTCGATCGTTGCGGTCTGATCGGTCATGGCGCGAAGGATGCCGCGATTCAGATCGTGGTTCAACCCGCCCCTCCCGGCCTCATGCTGAGGAGCATTGCGCAGCGATGCGTCTCGAAGCATGGCCGCAAAGCCGGTGGCCGCCCCATCCTTCGAGACGTCGCTTCGCTCCTCCTCAGGATGAGGCGGAGTGAGGACGGCTCGCGCTGCAAGATTGGTCATTGCGACACCCGCGACC
>CAVUHW010000002.1:0-6938 GCA_963741205.1 Nitrospirota bacterium | reverse complement strand
CCGTTCCTTAAACTATGGACAAATATTCCTGTTGTCCATAACGTCACCCGAACAGTGCTGGTAACGATTCGCCCGCCGGGATTTCACCGGCGACAGACGGTGTGGTCGCAAGCCGTGCTTTGGCTCCCTGCGGGGAGTCCAGGTGACGGCGAGGATCCCGACGAATACGGGACCGTCCGTGCGCTGCAAGCGCTGCTTGAGAGATTCTAGAGACGGCCGCCCACTTGCTCCACACATGCTTGCCGCGATTTCTCACGGATAGCGGCAGGGTGCCGTGAAGCTGATTTGGTAGCGTCTCCCGAAGTCCCATGAACCTCCGTCCGATTACGAGCGCCGCGCTGTGATGCACAGACATCCCGTATCGGGCGCTGAACTTGAATCTTCCTATTACCGACGTGTACGCGGGGTTGACCTCATGAACCTCTATCCCGGAATCGAACGCCCTGGCCCTTAAGATTGTCTGAATCCCGGTATACGCGAACGAGGACAGCATCCGGGCATATTTACGGGATTCCTTCTCAAGGGCCGCCTTCTTTTCGGCAAAATCCAGCTTCTCGATGACAAGCGGTTTTTGCTTCAGGAATGCGAATTCAACGACTTGTTTTACGGCATCACCGATTACGGCAAGCCGCTGCTTCGAGGTCTTACCGTATGTAACGCAGGGAATCGTGAAATACCCAGCCGGGTTGCCGAATCTGTCCGTCTCGGTAACAGCCAGATGGTCGGCGTTTATGTCGATGCCGACCACCCCGATGCCTTTTTGCGAGACACAGGGGATTTCAGGCAGAGATGCCGTGACGAACACCCGCCATCCCTTGGCGTCTTTCACGAAGCGGTAGTTGATCGCCTGCCATTGGGACCTGTCATCGGACAATCTTCTGCCAATGGCGGCAACTACAGCATTATGGCCGTGGCTGAAACGGAGCCCAGGAATATCCAGGTATTTGCCCTTCCCCGCCAGAGCATTCGGCATCCGAAGCTTGAGTGAAATACTGCCGTTGTTCTGCAGCCGTGGAAACACAACCCTGACATCCTGCCGTCTCGTCCTTTGATCCGATTACAAAGAACTGACTGCTCCGGGACTGCTGCCAGTCTTTCTTCCAGTCGGCACGGGAAACGTATTCATTCGCCTCGAGACTGAACTGTGCTCTGAACAGCTTTTTGCTCCCAAAGCAGAGGCGGACATTGTCTGCCTCTTTATCGGATTTGAGCTTATCGAGCCGGGCCACCAGGATTGCGATACGACGCTTCTTCTGATGCCTCTTGGCGGGATTGGTGATTTCGGCAAGCACCTTCTCCGCTTTGTTAATTCTTCGCTCCATCTCCTGAATAAGTCCGGCTCTTCGCTCCTTAATTGATGCGATCTTACCCTTAAGCACCGCCGCCATTGCATTGAACTGCCTGGCGGTTATCCCGAATTTCGGTATAAATTCTCGTTTAAGGTCGGTGAGATTGCCGCCAGACCGTAGCTTGGCAAAAAGCGTTCTCTCAGCCTTGCTGTAAAGCGCTGCGTAGGCCGTAAGAGCAGCGTCGGCATCGCTGTCTGTGGTGACGCGGCACTGGTAGGTACGATGCACCCTCATTCTTTGACTCCGGTGGCGGCCTCAACTGCGCGTTTGGCCCGGTTCTTTGCCGAGCGCTTGCCGTATAGTCTTGTACACAGGGATACAATAACCTCGTGGAGATCGCGCACGATATCGTCCTTCATCTCATCAGGATCGATGACCAGGAGATTTCTACCCTGAGCGGTAAGCGCGGCTTCGACGTACTCAATTCCGAACCTCATTAACCTGTCTCTATGCTCGACGACGACAGTGCTGACACCCGGGTTTCTCAAGTATGCGAAGCATGGCGCGGCGATGTCCGTTCAGACCGGAACCAACCTCTTTGACCACCTCGACAACGCGAAGTTGCCGGTTTGCCGCATACTCGCTGAGCCTCGCTATCTGCCGGTCCAAATCGGCTTTCTGGTCAGCGGAGGGCACCCGGGCATAGAGCACGGCGGTGCCCTCGCCGGACGATACTGGAGGGTGAACAATAATCGTTCCCGTCGGCATCTGCTCCGATGGCACCGGCAACTGGCCCAACTTCCACATCCGCCACACCGTCTTGTAGGACAACCCCTGCTGACGTGCCCATATGCTAAGTTTCATGGCTATATTATACCATATATGGGCATATAATTGCCAACCATATCCAACTCTGACCACCCGGAACTAATGCGAACGAAATAAATAATGTTACATCCCGGCAAGTCCCTCCTCACCCAACCCTCTCCCCTCTGGGGAGAGGACAAAGGAGAAATGTGTTATTAATGAATACTAGGACTCCGAATTCCAATGAATAAACCCGGTTACTATTCGCGTATTTCATCCATTCGCGATAGTGTGTTTGATCTTCTTCCCGTTTATGTGTTTATGGAAAATTGGCGGCCGGCCGATTGTTGTCGGTTTCCGGTGTTCTCATGGTGATTATACGCAATTACCGCACTGTTTGCAAACCTCCGATATCTGATAATGTGATATTCACGAATAACAATCCGTCAATAATATGGACAGCCGTCGTCTTTATATGATAGAATCGTCCTATTCACCATGAGCGTATTCTATTTTCCACCCCGTTTTAAGAAAAAAGGCGTTACAAATTCAATCATATGGTGCGAGGAGGAGTGCAATGAAACAAGTATGGGCAGTAATAGTGCTTCTGTTGGTACTGGCTGTTCTGGTGCAAATGCCTGCAAGAGCCGCTGAAAAGACGGCGAAAGATAGGCCTTCCGGTGTGCTGACCGAGGCCTCGAGCATCACGGCCACGGTCGTGGAAATCAACCCCAAGTATCGCACGGTCGTCCTCAAGGGCCCCAAAGGCGGCCTCGTCGAGATGCAGGTCGGGGAGGAGGCGAGGAACTTCGACCAGTTGAAGGTTGGCGACCTCGTTACCATTGAAAATTCCCAATCAGTGGCGCTCGAAGTGCGGAAATCAACAGGAGCGCCGGTTAACAAGGAAACAACAACAATGACACGGGCAAAACTCGGAGAGAAGCCGGGGGGACCAAGCATACCACGGGTATCATGACCGTCAAAGTAGAAAATATCAACTACGAGACCCGCGAGGTATCACTCAGACTGCCCGAAGGGAACATCATGAATCTTACGGTCGGACCGCAGGTGAAAAGACTGAATGAGATCCACAAGGGCGATGAGGTCGTTGTGGAGTACACCTCGATCGTGACGATCTCGGTGAAAAAACCATAAGGCCGGTCCGTCTGATCCTTAAACAAATACTGGTTGCTTGCTCGCTGCACGGGAAACCCGGTGCAGCGTTTTTTATCAATCTGACAAGACGTTGTCCTTTACTGCAGAAACCCGCTTCGAGAGGATTGAAAAAGCCGATAAACGGAAGCGGTGCAGCGGCAAACGATCGTGCAAGGATAGGTTTTGTCCATCGCTCATGAGGAGGCCCGGAGTTTTCTCTTTCCGCTGGAAAAACGCTTGTGTCGCGCTGGCTTCGAGTCTCACTCTGCTGGGAGGAGCAGTGTCCGCGGAAGAGCTCGTAACCGGAGAGACGACGACCCTCCAGGACCCCGCTGCCGTGCTTCCTCCGCAGGAGCAGTCCTCTCTCGAGGGTCACCTGGAAAAAGAGCACGAGATACGCAAGAACGAATTTGTGATAGAACCCCACCGACCGAACTACATTCTGCCGCTCACCTACAACTGGAGCGTGAACCGGGCGCCGTATGGGCCCGAAGGCGAATGGCTGGAGCCGGTAGAGATGAAGTTCCAGATCAGTTTCAAGGCGGTAATATTCGAGGACATCTTCGGAAAGAACGGGGACTTCTTCATTGCCTACACGCAACTGTCGTTCTGGCAGGCCTACAATGCAGCACATTCTTCACCCTTCCGCGAGACGAACTACGAACCCGAGGCGTTCCTGCGGTTCGACACGAATACGCCTGTACTCGGCCTGCGGAACCGGCTGCTGACTCTCGGTCTGGATCATCAGTCGAACGGCAGGCAGGACCCTTTGTCGCGAAGCTGGAACCGGGCGTACGCAGAGTTCACTCTTGACCGGGGCCCGTTCGCGATTTCGATCAAACCGTGGTACCGCTTCAAGGAGTCGGCTGAAAACGATAACAACCCTGATATCGAAAAGTATCTCGGTTATGGAGAGGTCCGGGTGTTCTACGAAAGGAAGGCCTCTGTTTTTGGGCTGATGGTCCGGAACAACTTTCGGTGGAGCGATAACAAGGGCGCGGCGCAGCTGGAGTGGAGCTTTCCCCTGAGCCGAAAGCTAAAGGGCTATGTCCAGTATTTCTACGGATATGGAGAGAGCCTGATCGACTACAACGCGCGCACGAACCGTCTTGGGATCGGCATTTTACTGACCGATTGGTTGTGAACAATGAGACGTGAGGACATGGTTCCTGCTGATCGAGGGGAACTAGCTGAGATGGTCCGCGGTTCTTTCAATGTGTATAGAAGATAGGGGATGGGTCTTGCATCCACTCCACCTTCACGTTTGGAGAGAGCTTTCATGAGATATCCCCGGGTTATTGCGCTGGCACTGGCCGTCCTCTTTGCAGGCTGCGCCGTGAAAGCACTGCCTCCGGTGGCCTTTCCGGTCCCGTCGCGGCCGATCGACTACCTGACCGAGGTGAAGCCGATCCTCGACAAACGCTGCGTGGTCTGCCATTCCTGCTATAATTCTCCCTGCCAGCTGAAGCTGAGCGAGTTCGAAGGCCTGGACCGCGGCGCGACGAAAAAGGCTGTCTACGACGGCGCGCGCCTGCGATCCATGGACCCGACCCGGCTGTTCATCGATGCCCGGTCCACGACGGAGTGGCGGAAAAAGGACTTTTTCAGCGTGACCGACAGCGCGGTCTCGAACGGCCTGAACGATTCGATCATGATCCAGCTGCTTTCCCACAAGATGAAGAACCCGGAGAGCACGGGCGAGTACAAGCCGGAAACGGACGAACTGACCTGCTCCGCGGACCGGAAAGAAGTGGCTGGCTACCTGAAGAAGCATCCGAATCGCGGCATGCCCTACGGCTTCCCTCCGCTCAAAAAGGAAGAATTCGAGATCATAGCCGGCTGGCTCGTCCAGGGCGCCCGGGGACCCGACGCGTTCCAGCAGGCGGTGCTCGAGGCGCCGAAGCAGGATGACGCCCGTGAGATCGTGAAGTGGGAGGCGTTCCTGAACCGGGACGATGCCAAGCACGCGATGACGGCGCGCTACCTCTACGAGCATCTGTTCCTGGCCCACCTGAAGTTCGGCACGCCGACGAACGAGTTCTATGAGCTGGTGCGCTCGACGACCCCGCCGGGCCGGCCCATTGACATCATCCCGACCGTGCGGCCCTATGACGCGCCCGGCGTCGAGCGGGTCTTTTACCGGTTCCGGAAGATCCACTCCACCATCGTTCACAAGACCCACATGGTCGTCGAATTGGATGACGCCAAAATGCTCCGCATCGAGGAACTCTTCATCGTTCCCGAATGGCTGCAACCGCCGCACCTCGTGGGGTACGACCCGAAGCTGAGCGCCAATCCCTTCGTGTCCTTCGAGCAGATCCCGCCGCGCTCGCGCTACCAGTTCCTGCTGGACAACGCGAATTACGTGATCATGACGTTCATCCACGGACCGGTCTGCAAGGGTCAGATCGCCCTGAACGTGATCGATGACCAGTTCTGGATCATGTTCCTGGACCCGGACCACGACCTGGCAGTCCGCTATCCCGGCATTTCTCAAGCTGCATCAGGACAGGCTGATCATGCCCATCGAGCGGGGCAGCGACGTGCGGCTCTTTACCGCCCTGACCGACGAGCACCGGAAGGCGGAGGAGGAATTCTACCGGGCGCGGCAGGACTTTTACATGTCGCACCACTACAACGGCCTTGGGCTTGAGTCGATCTGGAAGGGCAACCAGGCCTCGGATACGCCGCTTCTCACCGTGTACCGCCACTTCGACAGCGCGTCCGTGCACAAGGGTGTGTTGGGCAATCTGCCGAAGACGATGTGGGTCATCGACTATCCCTTGTTCGAACGAATCTATTATGCGCTCGTCGCCGGGTTCGATGTGTACGGCAACGTGGGCCACCAACTTGCCGTGCGGCTCTACATGGACGGTCTGCGCATCGAGGGCGAGAGCTACTTCCTCGATTACCTGCCGCAGGAGAAGCGGCAGGAGATCATGCAGTCATGGTACAAAGGCGAGGACCTCAAGGACATCCGCTATTACCCGTCGGCCATGCCGGCGAAGATCGCCTTTACCACCGACGATCCGAAGCGAGAGTTCGTTGAACAGGTCGTGAACCGGCACATCCTTCCCGCAACGAACATCGCCTTTGACCGGCTGAACTACCTGCCGGCGGCATGCGATCTATCCGCGCTGCCGTCACGTCTACCGGACCAGGGAAGACTATATGCAGGGATTCCGCGCCCTAGCCAGTCCCGGCACACCGTTCTTTGCCCTGTTCAACGACAGTAACGCAAATCTCGCCTACCTGCGGATCCGCCTGTCGGACGGAAAGGATGTGGCGGGCAGCATCGTGATCAACCGATGGCACGACAACGTGGCGTATCTGTACAGCGAGGACAAGCGGCTCGACCCGTCCAGGGACACCGCCGATTTCATTCCCGGGCTTATCGGATCGTACCCGAACTATTTCTGTCGATGTTCGCGAAGAAGACCTGCCTGATTTTTTCGACCTGCTGGCCCATTTTGACAAAAGCCCGAAGGACATGGCGAGGCTTGCCAAATACGGAATCAACAGGGCAGACGAACGGTTCTGGGACGCCTATGACTGGTTCCAGAAGCGCTTTCTGGAGGAGGAGCCGGTGCGGGAGGGCTCTTCGATCTGAACCGGTATTACTACAATGCGCGGTAGAGGAGCCGTTTCGTGAGCGCAGCCCCTCTTGTCATCCCGCCCTAGTGGTCG
>CAVUHW010000001.1:0-27874 GCA_963741205.1 Nitrospirota bacterium | reverse complement strand
TGTCCCCCATCGAGTAGAACAAACCCTGCATCCAGATATTCACCTTCCAGTCGCGGGTCAGGTTCATCATCATGCCGCCGGTGCCTCCGAAACCAAGGGCATAGTCCGGGTCGAGCCGCGTGCTCGCCATAAGGTCCCCTTCGGCAAGCAGATAGACCAGACCCGTCTTGCCGACAGCGGTGCTCACTCCTCCTCCGGCGTTCAGACGGGGGATGGGATGGTCAGTGCCGTCGGAAAGCGGGATTTCCTCAACACCGACATTCACCTTCCAGGAGATGGGCTTGAAGATGCCGTTCCACGGCGAGAGGGACAGGATGTCGATGATCCTCAACCGGTGGAGCCGCAGTTTATCGTCGTTGAAATAGTAGCGTAAGGACGTATCCAAGAAGTTGATCTGGGCCCCGCGCACATACCCTTCGTCGAGGTCCGTGATATCGTGGTAGGCTGCGCGCCATTCGAACTCGCCGAACCACGAATCGGTCCGGTATCCGCCACCCGTCCGGATGCGGGCCGACAGGTGTCCCTGGTCCGGCGGCGGAGGAGTCACAATGGGATAGGGGTCCGCGGGAGGCGTGCCGAGGGTGCTGCGCGCCGAAAGGATGTCCAGGAACTGTTTCTTGTAGCCTTCTTCCTCCAGTTTGCCTTTGGAAAAACGATACTGCGTGAGCTCCGCAGCAAGGTCCAGGACCTCCCGCTTCTTCGCTCTTGGCAGCTCCATAGTGAGGACATCTTTTGGCTGCAGCTTTCCGTCAACGACCTCGAAGGTCATTTCTTTGAGCCGTTCGTCCATCTCTGACGCTATCCGAAGGATCAGTGTTGCTTTCGACGGCCGGTAGGTCATACGCTCGACAATTCCGGATTTTTGCGCCACACGCACCGTGTCAACGGGAATCACCCAGAACCGCCACTTATCATAGAACTCGTCGGTAAGTCTGAGCGATGGTCGACCCGCTTCGATCAGAAACAACAGCTCGAACGAACAGTTCTCATCAAAAAAATAATAATCAGAATAGTAATCCTTCATTTCCCAGGTATGAAGGAATGTTTTATAGGCTTCATCTGGCGAAAAATTTAAATGATATTCCCAAATATCTCGCTGTTCCAGATCGCTATATTCTTTCACTTTTTCAAAATAGGGCAGATTGGAATAGCGGCCCTTATAATATCCGAAAAGGCCTTTTAACACATAAAAAAACCCCGGTTCCTCACCCGTTATTGCAGCGTAGCTTACGGCATGTGATAACAAATCACTTTCTGATTTTGTATTGATCCGGAGCAAGGTATGGCCGAACATGGAGGAAGGACTATTTAGCAACGTGTTAGGATAGACGAGAACGAGCGACCTTGGGCTTACCTCCGCCAGTGCTTTCTCGAACTTAGCGCAGTCAGCCTTCGGCAGGCGCTGCTCATCGATGGCAAGTTCGTCGTGCAGCCACGTATACCGGGCAATGAACCTGCACCGGGGATGCTCTTCATCCCCATGCACGCCCACCTGGAAAAAGGCGGCGAGCGTGGCATCGAGTTCAGCCTGGGGATCCTTCTTCCCGTCCTTCGCGTTGAAGAACGACGGATCGTCCACAAGACTGAGGGTGCCGAAACGTGTTGGCTTGTAGTGGAGCAGGACCTCCCAGGTGCGAGCCCGCGCGAGCCCCTTCTCCCGGGCCTGCTGTTGCAGCTCGCTTAAGTAGCCCTCCGCGGCCGGACTCGTTTCCGGCAGCAGGATTGCAGCCAGGAGGCAAAGAAAAAGGCATACAGAACGGAAAGTTCTGCATGCCCCGGCAATTCGAGACATATGCACTGCCATTATTTGGAGACGGTCGAAATGTTGTCCATAACGCTTGCCATCTTCACGTTCGGGGACGTGAAGATCTTGGCGAAGCCGGACTGGAGCAGGCTATAGAACTCGGGGCGTTTTTCCGTCGGCACACCAAGGAGCTCGGCGAACGCGTCCAAGGTCTCTCCGCGGCCCTGCGCGATGTCCTTCGCCAGATTGTCCATGTTGGCGGCCATGAACTCACTTGCCTTGTCGTTGCTCACAAAGTTCTTCGGCTGCTGGCAGTCCGAGGTACCGCTGGTGATTCCAAAGGTCTGGTTACCGAAAGAGGGCATTCGTCGTACTCTGGAACGCCTGGAGAAGAATAGAATTATCGGCGTTGTTCTTGAACAGCAAGGTGCCAAGCCCGCAACCAGTGTTACTCGTCGCCTGTCCCGCAAACACTGAACCAACAAGCATGAGAGAAACTATTACAACAACCATTACCATACATACCTTTTTCATAAGCCCTCCTTTAGGATTTGATGACAACGTAGATATTAAAGCAATATCCGCTATCATTGTCAAGCCAATAATTGTTGACGACAGGCGAGAGACGTCACGGCATGTTCAGATGCTCAGAGAGATAGCGCACGAATTTATTTCTGACTTCTTCATCCGCAAAGGCCGTGATATGCCCTGGTACGGGTGTTTCCCAGAAATCCTTGGGCATGAGCGCCGCCTCATAAAGCATGAAACCATGATGTGAAGCAACTACCGGATCACTTGCGCCGTGAATGATTAAAACCGGCACAGGCGTCACCATTTTAATCCACCTCAGAGGGCTGTAATCATCATTAAAGAGAAACGACAGCGGGTACTGGAATGGCCAGGTAAGAAAGAATTGCCCGAGCTTTTCTCTCGCAATGAGACGATAGCTTGAAAATGCGCTGTCGATGACAAGTGCGGCAACTCGGTCTTTATGCTGGAAATTCGCAACGGTATAAACCCCGATCGCCCCGCCGATGCTCTGGCCAAGAACAATTACTTTTCCGCCCTTTGTCTGCGGCAGGTTAAGAACGGTTTTAAGGGCCTCCTCTGCATCGATATGAACGCCTTTGAGACTGGGTTTTCCCTCAGACCTCCCGTAACCGCGGTAGTCGAAGATGAATATATTGAACCCTTCCTTAACCAGCCACAAGACGCCATTCACATGCGTGCTTAAATTCTCCGCGTTGCCGTGAAGAATCAGTATAGTTCCCAAGGGCTGAGGATTAGCCTCGAATAACCAGCCATGCAAGGTTATCCCATCGGGGGTTTTGAAGTAGATATCCTCGGGAGAAAACACCTGGGCAAGGGGATTATCCTGCTCCTGTTTCTGGGGATAAAAAAAGAACGAGCTGCAGCCCACGAAGAACAAAACAAGCAGGGGAAAAAAGGAAATGAGAACTCTTCGTACAGATAATCCCATTAATCCCATCAGCATAGCTTATCGTGTCCAAGAATACTGGGGCCGTTCGATACTGGATAGCATTGAACATTCCCCCAATACCGCGCCAGCCCACAGTATTCCTCTAGTTCACCATATGCTACCGGTCTTTCCGCCGCAACAGAAGGCGGAGCAGCCCAGGCACCAACGGGAGCAACGAAGCAAAATTGAAGCCCTCGAAGCTCATAAAGCCGGTCACGGTTGTACGAATCCGCTTAATATCGTCTTGCAGGTCTGCGATCTGGGTCTTGACATGCTCCGCATCTGCAGCAAGACTTGCGATCGCGGCCTCGCGTGTCTCCTTCACAGCATCAACTTCGGGGCCAAGTTGCAGACGGCCGGCAAGAACGACTGCCACCGAGGCCAGTACGATATCGACGATGGCAACTGCGAGAGCAGCGCCGGCATTATCGAGACGCGGGACGAGATACAGATAGAGGGCGATATTCAGCATGCCCGCAGCCAGAACGGCCAGAAGAGCAGCGGCGATGTAGAACGCGGCCTGCTGGACGGTGCGGCGCAGTTGGAGGCGAAAGAGGATCATCTCCGCCTTCAGTAAGAGACGCAACTTTACCAGGAATAGATCCATACTTCTACCCCCTGCGGCTGAGCAGCCGACCCGTGAGGATTCCGAGCGCGAAGATTACGAGCGCGGTCTTCGCCGGCACGTCCTTGAACTGAATGTCGAGATCGCCCATCAGTGCCTTGGCCTGTTCGATAATGTCACGGAGCCAGGTTCCCGCCTCTCCTCCGGTCTCTTCCCGCGGGCCCTGTTCCGACTCCTCCGAGGAGGCCTGCGCGCCTCCCTGGTCTTTGGCTGCCTCGAGCGCCTGGAGCTGTTTTTTCAAATCCTCGATATCCTGCATGATGTCACGGTCCATGTCTTATCCTCTCCTTCCCGTATCCATAAAGTCTTTTTTCAAGAGTATCATAGGAAAGCGATATTGTGACAAGGGGATCTCTTTCTTTTCAGAAATAGTACATGTATCCTACGTTCTTCCAGCGGTCTCTACCGCGCAGAGTCATGACTAGCATATCATCGCCCTCTGGCTTTGTAAAGCTGAGACAAAAGACTCCTTTTCCCCTTGTTTAAGATTTTGGTCTCTGCTATTATGTCGGCATCGTAACGCTGTGGATATGAGGGCGAAACAGGAAGCATTCCTGAACGCGCTTATGCTGAAAGGAGAGTAAAAAACGATGATACCAGTGTACCGTTATGTTGTTTCCATATTCGTGCTGGCCTTGTTTCTTCTTCCGTCCTGCGCGACCACAAGGCTCACCTCTGTGTGGCGGGACGAGGCATACCAGGACCATCCCCGGAAGATCCTGGTCATCGGCATGCTCAAGACACCGGGGAACCGGCGTATCTTCGAGGACGAGATGGTGAAGCAGTTGAAAGCCCACGGCACTGACGCCGTTGCCGGCTATACCGTTCTTCCGGAAGAGGTCGAAACGAACAAGGAAACGATCACCGCGAAAATGAATGAACTGGGGGCTGATGCCGTGCTCATTTCACGGCTGATGGACAAAAAAACTGTGACGTCCTATATGCCCGGCACCCAGCCGGCGAGCTATGGGTGGCATAGCTACTATTCCTACAGCCCGGGCTATGTTGTCGAGGACGAATATGCTGTTGTGCAGACGAACCTGTATGATCTCAAGACCGACAAACTTATATGGACTGCCGCGTCGGAGACCTGGATCAATGACAAAAGCCCGAGCCTGATAGTGTCGTTCACCAAGATCATCGGTGACAATCTGGCAGGCCAGAAGGTGATTGCGGCAGGACCGGTAAAGTAACGACCGAATAGCGGGGCCCGGGAAAGGTCCAGCCCCAGGGAGAAAAGAACAGCATGAAAAGCAGGTTCATACAGGTTTTGGTTATCGCGATCATATCGCTTGGTCTTCTGGCCTCCTGTTATGGAACGAAGCTGGTCGCTCGAGTGGAAGGACGAGGAGCACCAGGGGTATCCGGCGAAAATATTCGTCGTCGGGCTGTCGAAGGAACGCGGTCCCCGGAGCCTGGTTGAAGACGAGTTCGTCCGTCAGCTCAAAGCGCGCGGGAACGACGCCGTTGCAAGCTATACCGTGATCCCGGGCCGTGAAATCCCGAGCAAGGAAGAGGTCCTGGCCAAAGTACAGGAACTCGGCGCCGATGAGATTATCGCAGTGAAGTTCCTCAAGAAAGATATGGGGGGCACGTACACGCCTCTCCGCCGGTATGCCGTTCCGCAGGGATTCGAAACCAGCTATGACAGTTATTACGGCGGCGTTACGTCTGATGTAGGCGTGCGGGACATATCCTACGACTACAACGTGATCAGCATGGAAACAACCCTCTACCTGACCGCGACACGCAAACCAATCTGGTCGGCACTGTCCCAGACCTCTTACCAGCAGGGGCCCACTAAGCTGATCAAACCGTTCACCACAACTGTTGTGAAAAAGCTAGTTCAGGAAAAAATGGTTCGATAGCACTCGCCAGAACATTGCTTAGCGGAAAACCATTTCGTTAGCTCCCCCCCAAACGCCTCATTGAACATGCTCCTGTAGCCCTGCTCATTCTTTGCCGGCCTTCTTTTTTTTCTCTCCCGGAAGGACCGGTTCGATGACCTTGACCGGAGCTTTCAATGTCCGCTTCAGGATGCCGAGCAGGTCATCACCGACGGCAGATGCGGGCAGGAGCTTCACATCAGGGTCGTTCATCCTGCCGTTCACGGTCACGGGTATGGAAACAAGGGTATCCTGGAAAATATAATTCACCACAGGGATATTACTGACGACCTGGTCAACGGTCGTAAAAGGGGCAACCAGCACCGTCATGCGGACCGTGGAGTCCTTCAGATCGATCACACCCTGGCCGGCGATATTCATCGCGGAAGAGTCAACTACCATTTCCCGCAGTGCGATCTCCCCGCCCCGCAGGCCGGTCTTGATCGAGATCGAGCGATAGGGGAGCCCCTTGGTCCTGAAGTCTGGCAGTTTTCCCCGCAGCAAGTCCGATACATTCAGCACCGAGAGGATTTTTGCCAGCGTGAGCTGCTCGTAGATGCGGCCCTCCCGGGCCGTGAACTCTGCCGATCCCTGGAGAGAAGAAACAAGGGCATCAGATTTTCCGTGAGCAGAGAGAGACCCGTGCAGATCGAAGACACCGGTTATCTTCTGCTCCCTGCCGGCGAGACAGGCTAGCGCCGGCTCCAGTTGAAGCCCCTTCGCTTCGGATTTGAGATCAACGCTGATGTCCTTGCCGGCGAGCGAAAGACCGCCGCGCATGGTGATCCCGCAGAATACGGTATCGAAATGTTCTACCCTGAACTCAGGAGGGGCCAGGATAATGGTCGCCTGTACGGGATTGAGAACGAACTTGCCGTAAGAGAGGCTGTCCGCTTTGAATCGGAGCGATACGTGCACGGGCAACGGTCTTTGTCGCGGCGCCTTGTCCGGTTTCTCTCCGGGAGCATCCTGTTTCACCTCTTCACCCAGCGCGCTCTGCAATGTCTCGATGGCGACCGCTGATGCGCCAAGATCTCCGTCGACAAGGTATCGTTGCGCCGATGCGGTGAAGGTCCCGGCAAAGGTGAAATGCATATCAGCCAGTGTGAGATCAGACGATTCAATCGTAATGGTCTTGTCGCGAGCGTTCAGACGGATGCTGTTGAGTTCAAGCGGCGTCTTGAGTGCCCACGGGACAAGCAGGTCCTTGCCCTCGATCTCTCCCTGGACAAGTGACTCCTGCGGGCGGTCCAGCACCACGTGGGCCTTAAGGTCGCCTTGTATCCATCCATGACGGAACGAGGACTGCTCGAACAAGCTTTTCAGGGTTTGTTCGTGTATGTTTCCTGCGAATGAGACATCAAGGAGCTTGTCCCGGCGGTGGAACGTGAATGAGGCCTTGGACCCTTCGTCCCGGATGTCGAACTGTTTGACCACCGTCTCCTGCTGATCCCAAGTGATATTCGTAGAGACCAGGGGGCCGTCCTGCACCTGCAGCTTGCCGCGGAGCGATGTTTTGCCGTCCACTTGCCAACGAAGACGTGTCTGCGAAAGCGTTAGGGGGGCACGCAGGGTCAGCTCAGACGGCACATTGAACCTTACTGATACCCATCGGACCGTTTCCGGGCCGAACTTTCCCTGTCAGGGATACATCCACCGAACGTAGGGCGTTAATGGGTCCTGAGATAAGGACTGATGTGGTGAACGAAGAGTCAAGGATTGACGCTCGGGCATCAGTTACGGAAACGCTGTCCATCGTTGCCTTGAACGCGCCGCTGTTGACCTTCACGGGACCAGGAAGGATTGTCGCATCGACGGCGACATTCTCAACACTCCCTACTGCTTCCATAGTCCCGCTCCCGGGATGGAGAAGCGGGCCGGCGAAGGTAAAGCTGGTAAGGTTAATGGTGCCCTTCAGAACATTGACCGACCTCAGGGCGTTCCGTATCATCTCATGAGTTGAAAGCCGTTCCGAAAGATCCTGCAGGAAGATCACGGAACTTCCCGATGTGATCTCGAGAGAAGGGGCTTTTCCCCAGCTAAGCCGGCCGGAGAGATCGGAGAGTGACGAACGGCCCCCTGACAGGGAAAGATTCTTTATCTCGAGGCTGTCCTCGCCGGTCGACAGGAACCGGCCCCTTGCCGATACCGTTCCCCAGTGGTCGGTGTTGCCGGTGGCCTCGATGTCGAAGCCATTCGGCGGAAGCGCACAGCGGATCCGCAGGTTGCTGACGAGCATTACCTGTTTGTCGTCGACGGAAACGACGATACGTCCCTCATCCACTTCGGCGACCAGTTCAGGGGCAAAGGAACGGATCGCTGCGATCGCTGCGGCAATCTTTTTTTGATGTTCTGCCCGCGATACAGGCCCTTTTTCCGGTATCCGTTCACCGGACTCGGAGAACTCCAGGACGAGGTCCGGTTGTTCCAGATATACCCGTGCGACGTGTATCCGGCCCAGGAGAAGCGGCAGAAGCTCGGGATAGATGCGCACCGATTTCAGCATTCCCGTTGCCGTACCGTGGAATGAGATGCCGGCCTTGCGGACAATCAGCTGGGGGCGGGGGAACAGGGAAAGACGAACGCTTTGAAAGGTGACGGCATCGCCGGTGTGCTTCGCTACCAGGGACCTGATCTTGCTCTCGATCGGCGCTGTTGTGATGAACCAGGGGGCGAGCAGCAGTACGAGGATCAGAGCGGTTATGATGATGATCGCTGCCCAGGCGATCCGGCGAAATGATCGTGATGGTGGTTGCATGGATGTCCTTTTACCCTGACCACCCGGCACTAATAAATACTAGGGCTTGTTATCGGTTTCCGGTATTCTCATGGTGATTATACGAAATTACGGCACTGTTTGCAAACCTCCATATCCGATAATGTGATATTCACGAATAACAATCCGCCAATAATATGGACAGCCGTCGTCTTTATATGATAGAATCGTACCTATTCACCATGAGCGTATTCTATTTTCCACCCCGTTTTAAGAAAAAAGGCGTTACAAATTCAATCATATGGTGCGAGGAGGAGTGCAATGAAACAAGTATGGGCAGTAATAGTGCTTCTGTTGGTACTGGCTGTTCTGGTGCAAATGCCTGCAAGAGCCGCTGAAAAGACGGCGAAAGATAGGCCTTCCGGTGTGCTGACCGAGGCCTCGAGCATCACGGCCACGGTCGTGGAAATCAACCCCAAGTATCGCACGGTCGTCCTCAAGGGCCCCAAAGGCGGCCTCGTCGAGATGCAGGTCGGGGAGGAGGCGAGGAACTTCGACCAGTTGAAGGTTGGCGACCTCGTTACCATTGAAAATTCCCAATCAGTGGCGCTCGAAGTGCGGAAATCAACAGGAGCGCCGGTTAACAAGGAAACAACAACAATGACACGGGCAAAACTCGGAGAGAAGCCGGGGGGGACCAAGCATACCACGGGTATCATGACCGTCAAAGTAGAAAATATCAACTACGAGACCCGCGAGGTATCACTCAGACTGCCCGAAGGGAACATCATGAATCTCACGGTCGGACCGCAGGTGAAAAGACTGAATGAGATCCATAAGGGCGATGAGGTCGTTGTGGAGTACACCTCGATCGTGACGATCTCGGTGAAAAAACCATAAGGTCGGTCCGTCTGATCCTTAAACAAATACTGGTTGCTTGCTCGCTGCACGGGAAACCCGGTGCAGCGTTTTTTATCAATCTGACAAGAAGTAACAAGGGCGCGGCTGGGATGGAGCTTTCCCCTGAGCCGAAGGCTCAAAGGATCATCCACTCCACCTTCACATTCGGAGAGAGCTTTCATGAGATATACCCGGGTTATTGCGCTGGCACTGGCCGTCCTCTTTGCAGGCTGCGCCGTGAAAGCACTGCCTCCGGTGGCCTTTCCGGTCCCGTCGCGGCCGATCGACTACCTGACCGAGGTGAAGCCGATCCTTGACAAACGCTGCGTGGTTTGCCATTCCTGCTATAATTCCCCCTGCCAACTGAAACTGAGCGAGTTCGAAGGCCTGGACCGCGGCGCGACGAAAAAGGCCGTCTACGACGGCGCGCGCCTGCGATCCATGGACCCGACCCGGCTGTTCATCGATGCCCGGTCCACGACGGAGTGGCGGAAAAAGGACTTTTTCAGTGTGACCGACAGCACGGTCTCGAACGGCCTGAACGATTCGATCATGATCCAGCTGCTTTCCCACAAGATGAAGAACCCGGAGAGCACGGGCGAGTACAATCCGGAAACGGATGAACTGACCTGCTCCACCGATCGGAAGGAAGTGGGCGGCTATTTGAAAAAGCATCCGAACCGCGGAATGCCCTACGGCTTCCCTCCGCTCAAAAAGGAAGAATTCGAGATCATAGCCGGCTGGCTTGTCCAGGGCGCCCGGGGACCCGACGCGCTCCAGCAGGCGGCGCTCGAGGCGCCGAAGCAGGATGACGCCCGTGAGATCGTGAAGTGGGAGACATTCCTGAACCGGGACGATGCCAAGCACGCGATGACGTCGCGCTACCTCTACGAGCATTTGTTCCTGGCCCACCTGAAGTTCGGAACGCCGACAAACGAGTTCTATGAGCTGGTGCGCTCGACGACCCCGCCGGGCCGGCCTGTCGACATCATCCCGACTGTGCGGCCCTATGACGCACCGGGCGTCGAGCGGGTCTTTTACCGGTTCCGGAAGATCCACTCCACCATCGTGCACAAGACCCACATGGTGGTCGAATTGGATGACGCCAAAATGCACCGCATCGAGGAACTCTTCATCGTTCCAGAATGGCTGCAGCCTCCGCACCTCGTAGGATACGACCCGAAGCTGAGCGCCAATCCCTTCGTGTCCTTTGAGCAGATCCCGCCGCGCTCGCGGTACCAGTTCCTGCTGGACAACGCGAATTACGTGATCATGACGTTCATCCACGGACCGGTCTGCAAGGGTCAGATCGCCCTGAACGTGATCGATGATCAATTCTGGATCATGTTCCTGGACCCGGACCACGATCTGGCAGTCCGCTATCCGGCATTTCTCAAGCTGCATCAGGACAGGCTGAGCATGCCCATCGAACGGGGCAGCAACGTGCTGCTCTTTACCGCCCTGACCGACGAGAACCGGAAGGCGGAGGAGGAATTCTACCGGGCGCGACAGGACTTTTACATGTCACACAACTACAACGGTCTTGGGCTTGAGTCGATCTGGAAGGGAAACCAGGCCTCGGATACGCCGCTTCTTACCGTGTACCGCCACTTCGACAGCGCGTCCGTGCACAAGGGTGTGTTGGGCAATCTGCCGAAGACGATGTGGGTCATCGACTATCCTTTGTTCGAACGCATCTATTATGCGCTCGTCGCCGGGTTCGATGTGTACGGCAACGCGGGCCATCAACTGGCCGTGCGGCTCTACATGGACGGCCTGCGCATCGAGGGCGAGAGCTACTTCCTCGATTACCTGCCCCCGGCAAAGCGGCAGGAAATCATGCAGTCATGGTACAAAGGCGAGGACCTCAAGGATATCCGCTATTACCCGTCGGCCATGCCGGCGAAGATCGCCTTTGCCACCGACGACCCCAAGCGCGAATTCATCGAACAGGTCGTGAACCGGCACATCCTTCCCGCAACGAACATCACCTTTGACCGGCTGAACTACCTGTCGGCGCATGCGATCTATCCACTGCCGTCTGTCTATCGGACCAGGGATGATTATATGCAGGGATTCCGCGCACTGGCAAGTCCCGGCACACCGTTCTTTTCCCTGATCAACAACAGCAACGCAAATCTCGCCTTCTTGCGGATCCGTATGTCCGACGGAAAGGATGTGGCGGGGAGCATCGTGATCAACCGATGGCACGATAACGTGGCGTACCTGTACAGCGAGGACAAGCGGCTCGATCCGTCCAGGGACAGCGCCGATTTCATTCCGCAGCTGATCGGATCGTACCCGAACTATTTTTTCGACGTACGCGAAGAAGACCTGCCGGATTTTTTCGACTTGCTGGCCCATTTTAACAAGAGCCCGAAGGACATGGCGAGGCTTGCCAGGTACGGGATCAACAGGGCAGACGAACGGTTCTGGGACGCCTACGACTGGTTCCAGAAGCGCTTTCTGGAGGAGGAACCGGTGAGAGGAGGGCTCTTCGATCTGAACCGGTATTTCTACAAAGTGCTGTAGAGGAACAGTCTCGGAGCGCATATCCTATTGTCATTCCCGATGCGATTCTGAGCGGAATCCAGCTTCAGTACCGTATATTTCTGACTCCCCGATAGGAACATTCGTGGAATGACACTCAGTGGTCGGTAAAGTTTTTCAGATCATGGATCGATCCATGATAATCACTAAAAGGACAAAGGAGGGCAAGCAACATGAGGAAGCACCTGCACACCGGTATTGCCGTTCTCGCGGCGGGGATCATCGCGAGTGGTTGCGTCAGCAGCGGTACATTCAAAAAGATGGAAGCGGGCAAGAATGAGGAGATCGCGGCACTGCAGCAACAGAAGACAACCGTGGAAAATCAGAAAAAGGCGCTTGAGCAGGAGAAGAGCAAACTGGAGCAGGATAATGCGGCGTTAAATCAGCAGATAGCGTCCCTGGAGCAGAACAAAAAGGCCGCGCAGGATAAGGTCGGGTCGCTGGAGCAGGAGAAGGCCTCTTTGCTCGCAGCCAGCCAGCAGCAGCAGAAGCAATACAATGAGCTGGTGCAGGGATTGTCGAAGGAAGTGGAGAAGGGCCAGCTCCAGGTGAAGCAGTATAAGAACATGCTCTCAGTGGACCTGGCTGAGAAGATCTTCTTTGATTCAGGCCGTGCGACCCTGAAAAAAGAGGGCAAGGAAGTATTAAAAAAGGTTGCCGACGCCCTGAAGGGATATGAGAACAAAATCATCCGGGTCGTGGGCCATACGGACAATGTGCCGGTCGCCAAATCCCTGCAGGCCACGTTCCCGTCGAACTGGGAGCTTTCAGTTGCCCGGGCGACCAACGTCGTCCGCTACCTTCAGGAGTCTGGTATTCCTCCCGAGCGCATGGTGACGTCCGGGAGAGCCGAATACGATCCCGTGGCCCCGAACGACACACCGGAAGGACGCCAGAAGAACCGCCGGATCGAGATCATGCTGATCGACAAGAGCCTGGAGAGTGAAATGACCAAAGCAGGAAGCTGATGTAACTTCCTTCAGAATGGTGGCGTAGTGACGGAGTTGCCGGCCGTCACTACGCTCATGGTATGGAGTGGTTCATCCGGGCGATCCGGTCATCCTGCGGATAGTTTTTCCTTCTGTTGTGCGGCAGAGCCGGCAATTGAGCAGCGCGCTGTTTAGAGACTATCCCAATGAACGTCGCAGGAGAGATATTTTTCAGAGTCCTCACCGGCTCCGAAATAGCTTCCCAATTAGGATCACACCTTGCGGATTTTCCGGATTCATAATAAAATATTCTCATCAAGAAGGCCGTAAAACAGGCAGCAAAAGCATCGGTTCCAATCAGAGGAGATTCGTCACTTTATGAGTTGGGTTACCATCATCTGGTCCATGATCGCGTCCGCGTGTCTCACGCTGGCGGCGATGCATCTGCTCGTCTGGCTCAAGAAGCGGACGGAGTGGACCAACCTGCTCTTTTCCTGACCGCTGTGGCACGGCCGCCACTGCGCATTCTGTGAGCTTTCGATGATGCGGGCCGAGACACCCGCAGAATTCGGCACTGGCGCTGCGCTGGCTCCATGTTCCGGCCTGGGTGATCATCGTCTCGCTGGTCGGCTTCGTACGGCTTTACATGCGGGAGGCTGGTCGACCCTGGCTCGCGTGGGCGGTCTGCGGTCTGCGCACTGCTCTCGCTGATCCTCAATTTTGTCTTACACGGCCGAATCTCAATTACCGCGAGATCACCGCCCTCCGACACATCCCGTTCCTCGGCGAATCCGTCTCTGTCGGCGAGGGTGTGTCTAATCCCTGGATGCTCGTCGGTCAGTTGAGCTTTTTGTTGTTTGTGTTTTTTGTCACGGATGCCGCGATCACCGTCTGGCGACGAGGCGACCAGCGACAGGCGCTGGTAATGGGTGGCAGCATCGTGTTCTTCGTGGCTGGCCGGAACCATGCAGTCCGTGCTCGTGCTCTGGGAAATCGATCCACTGGCCGCTTACGCACCGAGTTTTTTTTTCATGGGCATCGTTGCGGCGATGGCCTACGAAATGAGCCGTGAGTACAACGGGCCGCGCAATTGTCGGAAAAACTCCGCGAGAGCGAAGCGCGATTGAGGGATATCACCTTCAGCATGGCTGATTGGGTGTGGGAGGTGGACGAAAAGGGGGTCTATACCTACCAGTTCGGCGAAGGGTAGCGAGCTCTTTGGTCCCGTTATCGGGAAAACACCGTTCGATCTTATGCCGCCGGACGAAGCAAAGAGAGTCCAGGCTCTCCTTGCCCGAGATCGCATCACAGAAGACGCCCATCGAGGACCTGGAGAACTGGAACGTGGGAAAGAACGGCGAAAGGATCTACCTCCTCACCAATGGTGTGCCTATTCTGGACGAAGCGTGGAATCTCGAAGGCTATCGCGGCGTGAATAAGGACATCACCGAGCGTAAACAGGCGGAAGAGGCCATGAAGGAAAACGAGGCCGCCCACAGTAACAGCAAGAAGGACCTCCAGAGACTTGCGGGCAGATTGATCTCCGCCCAGGAAGAAGAGCTCCGCAGGCTGTCGCGGGAGCTCCACGACGACCTGACGCAGCGGCTGGCGGTTCTCGCGATCGAGGCCGGCAAGCTGGAGCTGGACCTGAACAGGATGCCTGAAAAATGTCCGGAGACCATTCACACGGTAGCGCAAATCAAAGAACAGCTCATCAAGATATCTGAAGATGTACACACGATCTCTCGCCAGCTCCATCCCACAATCCTTGACGACCTGGGGCTTGTGCGCGCCATAGAATCAGAATGCTCGGCCGTCATGCGGAGGTATCCTGTAGAGATCACCTTCAGCAGAGAGGATGTCACCGATGAGATCCCCGACGATGTCGCTCTCTGTCTCTACCGTGTCGTCCAGGAGGGACTGAGGAACTTCGCAACCCATTCCCGGTCGAAGAACTGCGAGATCTTCCTGAAAGGCGATGACCATGCCCTCTGCCTGAGCGTCTCCGATGACGGCATCGGATTCGATCCTCTTGAGGTGCGTAAACTGCCGGGGCTTGGCCTCTCCAGCATGCGCGAACGGGTGCAGCTCATCGGGGGTGAATTCACGATACAATCTCAACCCGGAAAAGGCACGGTGATCAAGGTGTGCGTCCCGTCTTACAGGAGAAGTCACATGAGCCGGCCGCGCGTCCTCCTTGCAGACGATCACCGGATCGTAACTGAGGGCCTCAAGGGCCTTCTGGAGCCTGAGTTCGAGCTTGTCGGGATCGTTGAGGACGGCCGCGCGCTGCTCGCCGCCGCGGAGAAACTGCGGCCTGACGTGATCGTGGCGGACATCTCGATGCCGCTCCTGAACGGCATTGATTCTGTCCGGCAGATCAAGAAAGCTCATGAAGAGATCAAGGTCGTTTTCCTTACCATGCACCCCGATGTGACCTACGCGGTCAGCGCCTTTGAAGCAGGAGCTTCGGGATATGTCCTCAAGCACTCGGCTGCGACGGAACTGGTCACCGCCATTCGAAGCGCATTGAGGGGAAAGACCTTTGTGACGCCCTTGCTTGCCGGCGAGCTTATGCAGCATACCAAAGAGAGGGCCAACCAGCGTGACGAGTCCACCAAGCTTACCCATCGGCAGCGCGAGATCGTGCAATTGCTCGCTGAGGGGAAGTCGGCAAAGGAGATCGCCATGGTGCTTAACATCTCTTCGAGGACAGTGGAATTCCACAAATACCGCATCATGAAAGACCTTGGCCTCAAGAACTCCGCAGAATTGGTCCACTACGCAGTACGATACGGCATCATCACGAAGTAGCGTTCCCTGCCGTCAGAAACCTTCACGGCAGCCTCCCGCAAAACCGGTATTTTTACTAGTTTACATAAAACCGGTAGTTTTACTAGTTACTATCCACCCGCTGCTCTTCTACCATTACAAGGTAAGATACATTCCTATTCCGTTTCTCCGGTTCGGACTTTTAAAAGCGCTTCGGCGTCGCACGTACTTCATTGCGAAACGTGCGTGAGAGAGGACCATGAAACAAGGCAAAGTGCTCCTGGCTGATAATCATCAGAACATGCTTGAAGGCGTCCGGAATCTCCTGGAGGACATGTTTGAGACGGTCTTTATGGTCGCCGATGAAGCCTCACTTATGGAGGCTGCTGAAAAGCTCAAACCCGACCTTATCGTGGCGGACCTTTCGCTGCCGGTCACAAAGGAGATCAACATCGTGCGGCGCATGAAAACGGCTTTTCCCGGCATCAAGCTCATCATCCTGAGCATCCATGATGAGCCGACTGCGTTCGGAGAATGCATCCAGGCGGGCGCACGCGGCGTTGTTCTCAAGCGCAAAGCGGTGGATGATCTGGTCCCGGCGGTCGAAGCGGTTTTGAAGGGCGGCACCTATGTACCGCTGAGGTCTGAAAAAATAGCATGAAGACCATGGTGATTCTAAATCTCAGGAGGTGGGATATGAAGAGAGTGATAATCATAAGTTTGGCATTTGTATTGGCGGCAATAGCGGGGGTCGCGATCTATAGCCCTGTTGCCGAGGCGCAGCAGTACACGGCAATCCGGCCGGGCGGCCGGGGCGGGACCTGGGAGTTCTACTCTGCCGCTCATCTATAGCGGCTCAACGAACTGGAACGGCCAGGGAGGGTCCAATGTGAATCTGGACGCCACCTGGGGTTTTGGATTCGGATTTGGTTACAATATCAACGAGCACTTCCAGGCAAACGGTCTTTTCGCCTGGAGCGCCAGAAACTATAGCGCGACGATCGTGAATAATGCAGACGGCACTCAACAAAGATACAGCAACACTCTGTATAGCTCCGCGTTTTCGTTGAACGGGGTCTATTACCCTTTGCTGGGGAAAATCAGTCCCTTTGTGTCAGCCGGGATCGGCGGAGTGTATCTTGACACCAGCATACCGAACGGATTTGGGCAGACCGCGTGCTGGTGGGACCCATGGTATGGCTATGTGTGCGGAAACAGTGCTTCGACCAAGACGGAGAGTGATTTTAGCTACAACGTCGGCATTGGCGTCAGGTTCGACCTTGGCCGCGAGTTCAGTCTGCAGCCCAGTTACAATAAGGTGTGGATCGATCGCGGCTCAAAGGGCACACCCGACATCGACCTTTTAAGGTTGGATTTCATTTTCCGGATGTAAGGAAACCCCCGCAGGCACTACATCAACCGGATGACAGGCCGGAAGGGTTATCAAACGACGCAAAAGGAGGGAATAAATATGAGGTATACGGCAATTGGTGTAGTCGATAGCAGGCATGAGGTGGAATATGAAGAGGGTGATAATCACAGGTTTTGCATTATTGGCGGCAATTGCGGGGGTCGCGATCTATAGCCCTGTTGCCGAGGCGGAGGAGTACACGGCAGTCCGGCCGGGCGGGCGGGGCGGGAACTGGGAGTTCATCCTGCCGCTTACCTATAGTCCCTCTGTGAACTGGAACGGCCAGGGAGGGTCCAGTGTGGATCTGGACGCGACGTGGGGCTTTGGATTCGGCTACGGTTACAATTTCAACGATCACTTCCAGCTAAACGGCGCCTTCACCTGGAACGCCCGAAACTATACCGCGACGATCGTGAATAATACAGACGGCACTCAACAAAGATACAGCAACACTCTGTACAGCTCCACGTTTTCGTTGAACGGGATATTTTACATTTTGACGGGGAACATCGCTCCCTTTGTTTCAGGCGGGATCGGCGCAACGTATCTTGACACCAGCATTCCGACCGGCTTTGGATCGACCGTGTGCTGGTGGGACCCCTGGTATGGCTATGTGTGCGGAAACAGTGCTTCGACCAAGACCGAGAGTGATGTAAGCTACAACCTCGGCCTTGGCGTCAGGTTCGACCTTGGCCGTCAGTTCAGTCTGCAGCCCAGCTACAATAAGGTGTGGCTCGATCGCGGTTCAAAGGGTACACCTGACCTCGACATCTGGAAAATGGACTTCATTTTCCGTATGTAAGGAAACAGCCCCGAAGGCACCACATCCAATAATGGCAGCCGGAAGGGGTTTTATCAAACAACATAAAAGGAGGGAGTAAAAATGAGGTATGCGGCGATTGGCGTGGCGATAATCGGTATGGTGTTGATGTTCAACGGGAGTGTTTCGGCCCAGCAGACGCTGATTGACAGCGTGGCAAAGGGCTGCGACCAGGAACTGAAAACGTACTGCAAGGATGTGACGCCGGGCGAAGGACGCGTCCTTGCCTGCCTGTACGCGTTCAGCGACAAGCTGTCGGGTAAGTGCGAGTACGCGCTCTATGACGCCGCGGCGCAGCTCGAGCGGGCTGTGGCGATATTGGAACTATACCGTGAACGAGTGCCGGGAGGATCTGACGAAGTTCTGCAAAGACACCAAACCCGGCGAGGGACGAATGCTCAAGTGCATGGAGAAGAACGATGCGAAGATCAGCAAGCGGTGCAAGCAGGCCTTGCAGGACACGGGGCTGAAAAAATAAGTATGTTTACCGTTGGGACGAAATCCCGATTAGCGCGAGAAAGAAGGAAGGGTCGTTTTGAAAAAACGCTTATCCATGCAGCCATAGTACTGCTACCGGCGTCCTCGTGCTTTTCGGGTTAGTCCCGGCGGGAGGGACAGAGGCTGAGACAAGAACAGCATCCTCTATCTTGATCTGAAGTTCGATTCCGGCACCATGGAGTTTCGTCATAAACAGTAACATGTTTGTTAGCAAGCAGGAGACCCCGTTATCGGGCAGACGACGGATGGCATGATCCTGTCAGGAGCCAGTCGTTATGGATGACGGAATGAACATTGAGATGGATGCGGAAACGGTGCGGAGAAAATGTCAACATGCGTCTAGTCCCAATCCTGTTCATCATCTGTGTATCTTTATCAGCACAGGCACACGCGGGAGAAAAGCATCCCACCGCTTATGCCGGCTCCTCCAGTTGCCGGGAGTGCCATGAAAAGTTCTATCAGCTATGGTCCACATCGATGCACGGACTTGCCATGCAGCCTTATACGGCAGTCTTTTCAAAGGAAAAACTCGCGCCTCAGCAGGGCGATATAGTGATAGGGAAAGAGAAGTACCACGCTGATATCAATGAAGGCGTGGTCATTGAGACAAGTCAGAAGGGGACGAAAAAATACAAGATCGAGCATGTGCTCGGCGGCAAGAATGTTTACTACTTCCTAACACCCTTCACAAAGGGGCGGCTCCAGACCCTTCCGGTCGCCTATGACGTGAACAAGAAGGAGTGGTTCGATACCGCCGCCAGCGGGATGCGCCACTTCCCGGGAGGGGAGCGGGGCGAGACGGTCAACTGGAAGGAATACCCCTACACCTTTAATACCGCCTGTTACAGCTGCCATGTGAGCCAGCTTTCGACGAACTACGATCCGAAGACCGCCACCTACCACACCACCTGGGCTGAGCCGGGCATCAACTGCGAGACCTGCCATGGCTCAGCGATCGAACACAACAAGATCGCCAAGGCCACGCCAAAGGGCCAGCCTCTGCCGGAGATGCGGATCATCCGCACCAAGACCATGACGAAGCAGCAGCGGAACGACCTCTGTTCGAGCTGCCACGCGAAGGCAAGCCCCCTGACTCTTGCGTATCAGCCTGAGGAACGTTTCTTCGACCATTTTGATCTCGTGACGCTTGGAGGACCCCGATTACTATCCTGACGGCCGCGACCTGGGCGAGAATTATACCTTGACCTCCTGGAGCATGAGCCCCTGTGCAAAGTCGGGAAAGATCGACTGCATCCACTGCCATACGTCCAGCGGCCGTTACCGGTTCAAGAAAGAGAAGTTCAACAACGCCTGTCTGCCCTGTCATGAGGACAAGGTGAAGAACCCGGCAGAACACACGCACCATCCCGCGGAGAGCGAGGGAAGCAAGTGCATCTCCTGCCACATGCCCATGACCGCTTTCGCGCGGATGAACCGGAGCGATCATTCGATGCTTCCTCCTGCGCCGGCAGCGACTCTTGTCTACCAGTCTCCCAATGCCTGCAACATCTGCCACAAGGACAAGGACGCAGAATGGGCAGACAAGCTTGTCCGGCAGTGGCGCACCCGCGATTACCAGGCGCCGGTGCTCAAACGCGCGGCGCTTATCGATGCTGCCCGCAAACGGGACTGGACAAAGCTGCCGGAGATGCTCGCCTATATCAATGACCCCAAACGCGATGAGGTCTTTGCCACCTCGCTCATCAGGCTCATCTCCTCCAACGCAGGACCAGAAGGTTCTGACCGCTTTACTCTCTGCTGCAAAGGACCCGTCGCCCCTTGTGCGTGGCGCGGCGGTCCAGGCTCTGGGCCTGATCCCGACCACGGAAAGCCTGCAGGCCCTGGTCGAAGCAACGGGAGATGATTACCGGCTGGTTCGGGTCCGGGCTGCTGCCGGGATTGCGGCATTCCCAAGGATGTCAGCGCCTCCTGCCTACCAGGCGCAGCTCAAGAAGGCGAATGCTGAATATCTTGCGTCCATAACAGCGCGGCCGGATCAGTGGACGTCCCATTACAATCTGGGCAACTACCAGTTGAGCCGCGGCGAAGCGAAGAAGGCTGTTGCCTCCTATCAGGCAGCGCTGAAGCTCGATCCTCAGGCGATCATGCCGATGGTGAATATGTCCATCGCCTACGCCCGGATGGGCGAGAATGACAAGGCGGAAAAATCGCTGCAGAAGGCTCTCAAGCAGGCTCCCGACAATGCAGCGGCGAACTTCAACATGGGACTTCTAAAGGCAGAGAAGAATGATCCGAAGTCGGCAGAGAAGTATCTCAAGAAGGCGTTTAATGCCGATCCCCAGATGGCCCAGGCAGCCTATAACCTCTGCATCATCACTGCGAAGGACCGTATCAGCGAAGCCGTGAACTGGTGCAGGAAGGCGTCGGACCTCAGGCCGCAGGAACCGAAGTATGCATATACCCTTGCCTTCTATCTGAACCAGAAGGGAGAGAAGGACGAGGCGATCAAAATATTGAAAGAGCTGGTTGAGAAACATCCTCAGTACAAAGATGCAGAAATGCTTCTCAAGGAAATATCAAAATAGGAACCAAGGTCGTAAATATAAGAGTACGATATGAAGAAGAAGGCGATGTCGGATTAAGTGATATGCAACCATCAGGAAGGAAAGGCGCCACGCTCTTTCTTCCTGCTTTCGACACAAAATGCACGAAACAGAGGATGTCCAATGAAAAAGTGCATGCTGTTTGGGTTGATCGCATTCTTGCTTGTGGTCGCCCTGTCCCTGGCCGCATGCACGAAAGTGGAAGAGACAAAAGCCTATATTTACGGTATGGAATCGTACGTCTACGGTTTTCCGCTGGTCATGATGGACGTGACCAGGGCAGTGATGACGGCAACGCCGAACTCCGGGGAATATAGTGCTCCCATCAACCAGTTCGGCCGGATCCGCACAGTCGTGTCTCCGGATTTCAAGAACGTGGTCCGCATCAGCGTGAATTCGCTCTGGACGCACGGCTTCCTTGATCTCCAAAAGGAACCGATGATCGTGACCATTCCGGACACCAAGGGTCGCTACATTGTGATGCAGGCGCTGAACATGTGGACCGACGATTTTGCCTCGGTCGGGACCCGCACCCCTGCCACGAACGCCGGCAATTACCTGATCGCCGGGCCTGACTGGAACGGTACGGCACCGCCGGACGTGAAGGCGGTGTTCCGGTGTTCCACACGGTATGCGTGGGTGCTGGTGCAGATTTCGGCGGGCGGACCTCAGGATTATCCCGCGATCCACGCACTCCAGGACCAGATTAAGGTCACACCCCTCATCTCCTGGGGAAAACCCTACACACCGCCCAGAAACGTCCCCGTAGACGCCACCGCCGATATCACGGCGACCCCTTATGACCAGGTACGCCTGATGACCGGCGAGATGTTCTTCAAGCGGCTGGCAGCATTGCTAAAGGACAACCCGCCTTATCCAGGCGACACGAAAGCACTCGAGAAGCTCAAGAAGATCGGCATTGAATTGGGCAGAGATTTCGATCCCAGCAGCCTCGACGCAGCCACTCTCAAGGGCATTAACATGGCGTCAGAGGAGGTCTGGCTGAAGTTCGCCCAGGGCATTTACGAGGCGCCGACGGTGCACGGATGGATGAACGCTCTCAACATCGGGAAATACGGAACCGATTACCAGACGCGTGCTCTGATCGCATGGTTCGGACTGGGAGCTCTGACTTCTGACGACGCCGTCTATCCCTCTGCGTTTACGGACGGCGATGGCAAAGTGCTGGATGGTGCCCAGAAGTACATTATGCATTTCGAGAAGAACGGCGTGCCCCCTTCACATGTCGGGGTCTGGTCCATTTCGCCCTATCGGGAGAACTTTTACGTTCGCAACTCCATCAACCGTTACGGGATCCTCTCCTCGATGCCTCTCAAGTACAACGCCGACGGCTCGCTGGACGTGTACATCCAGGCCAAGTCACCGGGACCGGACAAGGAGGCGAACTGGATGCCCTGTCCGCCGGGCCTCCCGTTCAACCTGACCACCCGCGTGTATCAGCCGAAGAAAGAGATCCTTGACGGCACTTACCAGTTGCCGCCTGTCAAGAAGGTGCAGTAATGCGTCTAACGTCGAAATCAACGGGACGGCTTTAAATACGAGCGGCAAAGCATGAAGAAAGGGTTATGAAAAAGTTGCTTGCCCTCGCCGCTGCGGGCGAAGCGGCCTTAGGCTTGATCCTGCTGGTGTATCCGCCGAACGTGGTCCGGCTATTGTTCAACGCCGAGATTGTCAGCGCGGGGATGGTGATGAGCCGGGTGGCCGGCATCGCCTTCAAGGAGCGAGGAGACAGGCAAGTGAGGTAACATCGTATGAAGACAAAAGCAATCGTCTCCGTAATGGCAGCTTTTATTCTTGCAGTAATGCTGGCGGCAATACCGGCTATGGCCCAGCAGGTGACCGGGGTTCCGGGTTCGCCCGGCGCCACCACCACGATCAGCGGAAAACAGTTCCCGCCGCCCGATCCGAAGTTCGGCGGAGTGATCAAGGAAAAGGCCTCGGAGTCGAAGGCCTGGTGGCCCCCACGCGTCGTGCCGCCGAAGGGCGCGCCCAACGTGCTGCTCATCATGACGGACGACGTCGGCTTCGGCGCGCCGGGCACCTTCGGCGGCGTCGTTCCGACACCGGCAATGGATCGCATCGCGAAGAACGGGCTGCGCTACACCAATTTCCACTCCACTGCGCTCTGCTCACCGACGCGGGCGGCGATCATCACGGGACGCAACCATCACTCGGCGGGCTTCGGGGTGGTAGGCGAAATAGCGACGGGGTTCCCGGGTTACGACTCAATAATCCCGATTGAGAAGGGCACCATCGGTACGATCCTGAAGGCGAACGGGTACGCGACCTCGTGGTTCGGCAAGGAGCACAACACGCCCTCGTACCAGTCCAGCCAGGCCGGGCCGTTCGATCAATGGCCGATCGGCATGGGCTTCGAATATTTCTACGGCTTTGTCGGCGGCGACGCCAGCCAGTGGCAACCGAACCTTTTCCGCAATACGACGGCCATCTACCCCTTCGAGGGCAATCCCGGCTGGAACCTGACCACGGCCATGGCCGACGAGGCGATCCAGTACATGAAGCAGCTCAAGGAGATCGCGCCGGACAAACCGTTCTTTGTCTACTACGTGCCCGGCGGCACACACGCGCCGCATCATCCGACGCCGGAGTGGATCAAGAAGATCAGCGACATGCATTTGTTCGATGACGGATGGAACAAGCTGCGCGATACCATCTTCGCCAACCAGAAGCGATTGGGCATCATGCCCGAGAACGCCAAGCTGACGCCGTGGCCGAAAGAACTGCCGCAGTGGGACTCGCTCAGCCGGGAGGAAAAGAAGCTCTTCATCAAACAGGCCGACGTATACGGGGCGTACCTCGCGTACACCGACAATGAGATCGGCCGGGTCATCCAGGCCGTCGAAGACCTCGGCCAGCTCGACAACACCCTGATCATCTACATCAGCGGCGACAACGGCGCGAGCGCCGAGGGGATGCTCAACGGCACGCCGAACGAGTTCACCACCTTCAATGGCGTTCCCGTGCCGGTCAAGGCCCAGTACCTCTGGTACCCGTTCTGGGGGTCCGACCGGACCTTCCCGCACTACGCGGCAGCGTGGGCGTGGGCGATGGACACGCCGTTCAAGTGGGTGAAGCAGGTGCCGTCGCACTTCGGCGGGACGAGCCAGGGCGTGGCCATGTCCTGGCCCGGCCACATCAACGACGTGGGCGGCATCCGCCGCCAGTTCCATCACGTCATCGACATCGTCCCGACCATCCTCGAAGCGACCGGCATCCCGGCGCCCGATACGGTCAACGGCATCAAGCAGAGCCCCATCGAAGGCGTGAGCATGGTGTACACCTGGGACAAGGCGAACGCCAACGCCCCGACCCGGCACACCACGCAATACTTCGAGATGCTCGGCAATCGCGCCATCTATCACGACGGGTGGGTGGCGGCCACGACCCCGGCGACCCTCCCGTGGGAGCTGAGCAGCGCCCCGCCGCCGGATGTGATCACCGGGTACAAATGGGAACTCTACAACGTCCAGGAGGATCCCACCCAGTTCAACGACCTGGCCGCCAAGATGCCGGAGAAGGTCAAGCAGATGCAGGCCATCTTCTATTCCGAGGCGAAGAAGTACAACGTGCTGCCGCTCGACAACTCGACGCTCGCGCGCTGGAATACGCCGCGCCCGAGCCTCACGGCGGGACGAACGGTCTTCACGTATTCGGGCGAATTGACCGGCGTGCCGGCCAGCGCCGCTCCGAGCATCCTGAACAAGTCCTACACCATTACCGCCGAGGTCGAGATCCCCGAGGGCGGCGCGGAAGGCATGATCGTCACCGAGGGCGGGCGCTTCGGCGGCTATGGACTGTTCCTGAGCAGGAGCTACAACTATTGGCTCGAAAGCCGGTTGTTCAGGACAGCAGGCTTGGGGATGCTGTTCGCCGGCCTCCTTCTCACCTGGGTCGGCAAACGTCGCGCGTGGTCGCGCGGAAAACTGTGGATCGGCTATGGAATGCTGATGCTTGGATCGCTTTGGGTGGTTGCGGTGTTTGCCACGCGGACGTTGGATCTGGGCAAAGGGAAGCCCGTGTTCCTCTACAACCTGCTCAACCTCAAGCGCACGACGTGGGCAGGGCCTTCGTTGCGCGCCGGCAAGCACACCATCGTCTTCGACTTCAAGTCCGATGGTCCGGGCTTGGGCAAGGGAGGGACGGGCGTGCTCTCCGTGGACGGCAAGGAAGTGGCCAGGAATTCCATGGAACACGGCACCCCGATCACGTTCCCGGAGGACGAAACCTTCGACATCGGCCAGGACACGCGCACCGGCGTTGCGATGCTGGAGTATCGCTACGATATTCCGTTCAAGTTCACCGGCAAGATCAACAAGCTGACCTTCAAGCTCGAACCGGAGCCTGAGGCGGCGCCGAAGCATTAGGCATGGAGGAAGGGTTATGAAAAAGTTGCTTGCCCTCGCCGCTGCGGGCGAAGCGGCCTTAGGCCTGGTCCTGCTGGCGTATCCCCCGGTCGTGGTCCGGCTGTTGTTCAACGCCGAGATCGCCGGCGCGGGGGTGGTGATGAGCCGGGTGGCCGGCATCGCCTTGATCGCCCTTGGAGTGGCCTGCTGGCCGGGCAGCGGTGCAGGCAGGTGTCTTTCCGGGGCTCTTCGGGCAATGCTTTGTTATAGTCTGCTTGCCATGATTTATCTGGCATATCTGGGTATTCGCA
Source organism: Nitrospirota bacterium (assembly GCA_963741205.1). Lineage (GTDB taxonomy): Bacteria > Nitrospirota > UBA9217 > UBA9217 > UBA9217 > JAJYKN01. The sequence continues at coordinate 2,283 of CAVUHW010000001.1, read as the reverse complement.
GAGAGTGGGTCGGGAGTCTTTTGTGGCCGGCGGTAGCAGTCCACGCCGCTTTGGCATTGCCTCTTGCACGCGCATGGCTCAAGGGTCAGCGAGAGGGCTCTGCATCAAGACAAGAGAGGTAAAATTGCCCCGGCTGACGAGACGGCTGACGTGGGAATCGACCTCGGCATGCCGGTGGTTGAGGCCATCGGTTCCGATGCGAAGTCTAAGTTCACGGGCCATATCACGAAAGTGACGGTCGACCCAAACCGATGAAGGCACCGAGAAAGCGGAGGCGGAAAAGGCCGGAAAGAAGTCGCCAGGAAGAAGGCGATGTCGGATTAAGTACGCTGCGCTGGTCAGGAAGGAAAGGGCTGCATGCTCTTTCCACCCCGATTTTCTTTTTAGTAGAAGGTCGAATAACGTCGATCAGCGGGTACTACATGCGAAGTCGATTGTCTGAAAAGGATCAACCTGAAGGGGCTGGTCCTCTCCGGGCGATTCTCAAGAGGAAAGGATGTACTAGGCATGGACAACAATGAATTGACGATCCTGCATGTGGAGGATGATCCTCTTCTTGCCCATCTCGTAAAGATGGCCTTCATGCGTTTCGGGTTCCAGGGAGACGTGCTCACTGCGGTATCCGTGAATGAGGCGCTGCGACTGCTCGGCGAGAGGGCGGAGAACAAGAGGCCCCTGAGCCTCGTCATTACGGATATGCAGCTTCCCGACGGGACCGGTCTCGATCTCATGCAGGGTCCGTCTTCACCTCACGGATGAGATCGAGACCGGTCCCGTCGGGAAGCTGCACATCCGTAACGACGAGGCTCAGGGGCCTCTTGTTCTCCGCCCTCGCGAGCAGTCGCAGCGCCTCATTCACGGATACCGCAGTGAGCACGTCTCCCTGGAACCCGAAACGGATGAAGGCCATCTTTACGAGATGGGCAAGAAGAGGATCATCCTCCACATGCAGGATCGTCAATTCATCGTCCATGCCTGGTACATCCCCTCCTCTTGAGAATCGCCCGGAGAGGACCAGCCCCTTCAGGTTGATCCTTTCAGACAATCGACTTCGCATGTACTGCGATCGACGTTATTTGACCTTCTACTAAAAAGAAAATCGGGCGGAAAGAACATGCAGCCCTTTCCTTCCTTGACCAACGCAGCGTATTTAATCCGACATCGCCTTCTTCCTGGCGGCTTCTTTGCCGGTCTTTTCCGTCTCAGCCTTGTCAGTTGCCTTCATCGGTTTTACCTAGATAAAGCCCGTGACAGTTCACCTCGTCATGCCGGTGGTTGAGTCCATCGGTTCCGATGCGAAGTCGAAGTTCACGGGTTAACTTTTTAATATCGAGGTAAAACCGATGAAGGCAACTGACAAGGCTGAGACGGAAAAGAACCGGCAAAGAAGCCGCCAGGAAGAAGGCGATGTCGGATTAAATACGCTGCGTTGGTCAGGAAGGAAAGGGCTACGTCTTTTTCCACCCCGATTTTCTTTTTAGTAGAAGGTCAAATAACGTCGATCCGCGGGTACTACATGCGAAGTCGATTGTCTGAAAAGGATCAACCTGAAGGGGCTGGTCCTCTCCGGGCGATTCTCAAGAGGAAGGCATGTACTAGGCATGGACAACCGTGAATCGACGATCCTGCATGTGGAGGATGATCCTCTTCTTGCCCATCTCGTAAAGATGGCCTTCATGCGTTTCGGGTTCCAGGGAGACGTGCTCACTGCGGTATCCGTGAATGAGGCGCTGCGACTGCTCGGCGAGAGGGCGGAGAACAAGAGGCCCCTGAGCCTCGTCATTACGGATATGCAGCTTCCTGACGGGACCGGTCTCGATCTCATCCGTGAGGTGAAGACGGACCCTGCATGGCGCATGACCCCGATCATCGTGCTTTCCCATGACGCAGGAAAGGATATCATCAATGATGCATATTCGCTGGGGGCCAACAGCTATATTTCCAAGACAAATGCGTGGAATGTTGTCCGCGGATCATTAGAGAATATTTACCGCTACTGGCTGGAAAACGTCAGCCTTCCTCAGGGAGGGCCCCGGGACCGGCTTCAGGAAACGTTGGAACGGGCAATTGCACTCAGGACCCGCACCGCTGAGTTCTATCTTCGCTTAGCCCGCGCTTTCCCCAGAGCCACCGAAGAGACGTCATTTTGGCTCTCGCGGGCGCTGAATGAAGGGAACTTGTCGAATCTGCTCGCGTTCTTCCGCAATAGGGTGCAGGAAAAGAATGTGGCGCCCGGTACGATCGACCGGTTCCGCGGCATGCAGACCAAGGTTAAAGACGCCC